>CAZAEI010000058.1:0-2540 GCA_964484305.1 uncultured archaeon | reverse complement strand
GCTTCCTTTTTAGCGTTCTCCCAGTCTTGCCTGGATTTTCTGGCTTTTTCTTCGGCCTTTTTAGCCTCTTTGGCCTCCTGGGCCTCCAGTCTGGCCTGTTCGGCTTCTCTCCTTACTTTTTCCCAGCCCTCCTTGGCTTTTCTGGCTTTATCCCTGGCTTCCTGGGCTTCGATTCTAGCCTGGTCGGCTTCTCTCTTTACTCTTTCCCACCCCTCCTTGGCTTTCCGGGCTCTATCCTCATCTCCTTTAGCTTCCAGGGCCTCTTTAGCCTTTTTCTTGGCGGCTTCGGCTTGCCTTACTGCCCTGGCTTCAGCCTCTTTGGCTAGCCTGGCTTCCTCGGCTTCTAGACGGGCTTTCTCCTTAGCCTCCTCGGCCTCTCTCCTGGTCTCCTCAGCCTCTCTGGCGGCCCCGGCCTCGGCCTCCTTGGCTAGCCTGGCTTCCTCGGCTTCTATCCGGGCTGTCTCCTTAGCCTCCTCGGCCTCTTTTATCGCTTTAGCTTCGGCTTCCCTGGCTAACCTGGTTTCCTCAGCTTCTGGCCTGGCTTTCTCTTTGGTCTCCTTGGCTTCTATCCTGGTCCTCTCCTTGACCTCCTTGGCTTCTCTTATTGCCCTGGCCTTCTCGGCTTCCTTGGCTATCCTGGCTTCCTCGGCTTCTAGCCTGGCCTTAGCCTTCTCGACCTCTCTTATTGCTTTAGCCTTGGCTTCTTCGGCTGATTTTCGCGTCCTTCGGTGACGCCCCCTCAGTATCGGGTAACCGCACCACTGGCAGTAATCACCCTCGGTTCTCTGACCACAGTTACGACATCTGACCATTTTTAGTCCTCAAATCTTGTCTAAATACTTTAAGTAGCATTGACCTCTTTGTCAATACCTCAATAGTAGGGGATGAGTTCTCTGGCGGTTAATCCGGCTGTTTGCGTTCGATTTGTTTAATCTGGTAGCAAAGTTTGCCCAGCGGGGCGGTTATCTCCACCGTTTCTCCCTGGGCGCAGCCGATAATGGCTTTACCTATGGGCGAATTATTGGAAATCCGGCCCTTGACCGGGTCTACTTCCCGGGGACTGACCACGGTGTAGTGCAATTCCTCCCCGGAATCCGGGTCAATCAGGATAACACTATCCCCCACGCTTACCTTGAGCCCGGCGCTTTTGGTCTGGTCAATGATGGTGGCGGATTTCAGTGTCTCTTCCAGCTCCATGATGCGCCCCTCCAGGTGCCCCTTTTCCTCCCGGGCGGCGTCCAGAGGGGCGTTTTCGCGGAAGTCCTTATCCGCCGCCGCCAGGCGCACCTCCTCGATAACCTCCAGCCGCCGCTTTTTCAGCTTGGCAATCTCGGCTTCCAGCCCGGCGTAGCCCTGCCGGGTTAAAGGGGTGCTGGCTGCCCGCCGCCGGCCCGAAGGAGACAGTCTGGTTTTGGTTTTCCTGGTCTTGAGGTGGGCTGCCAGGTTGGTTTTACTCCAGCCCCGCTTCCTGGCGAAAGCCAGAAATGCTCTCACCTGATCTAAATAATTAGCCTGGGAAGACGGCAGTCGCGCCGCGTAGTTTTCCACCTCGTGGGCGGTCAGTTCGGCAAGGGAAATCTTCCCCCCGTACCAGCGCACAAACCCGTATACCGCCTGCTGGCTTTTCTCGCCGTCTTCGGCGGGCAGGCTGGCTAAAAAGCGGCTGGCGGCTTCACTCAGGTTCGGGTTCTGGCTGGCGCTGTCCATCTTGCCTCCAATCTATAATTGCTCCGGCTGTCTGAACGCCTACTTTTTTATAATCTCCGCAGCGACCCTGGCGGCATGCTTTCCGGATAGAAGCATACCCCCGAAGATAGGGCCCATTCTGGGACCACCGCAAACGGCATTAGCGGCCATACCGGCAACAATCAAGCCGGGATAGACCTCTCTGGTATTGTCTATTATATTCCTTTCGGCTATATCAGCCCACATAGACCTTTCACCTAGTATTCCGCCCCCCTCCGTCTTCAGCTTTACGCCGAGCTTGTTCACCACTATGTGGCAAATTTCGCTGGCATGGCCGGTGGCGTCAATTACCACCTTTGAGCGTATGGACAGGGGGTCAACATGCAGTCCGGCTAAATCAACCGCGCTCCAGTTTAATACCAGTCCGCTTATCCGGTCGTTTTGCCTTATCATAACATCTTCGATGCTGATTAAATTGAATATCTTAGCTCCTGCCTGAATTGCTTTGAGACAAATGGCTGAGGATGCCTCTACAGAGTCAGCAGTATAGTAGCCCTTTTCATACTCTCTGGTGCTGACACCAAACTCATCCAGTATTTCCCTGCCTTCCTCCTGTACCACGATGGTATTGAACATCATACCCCCGCCGGGCATCCCCCCGCCGGGGCGGAGACTTCTCTCAAAGATGACCGTTTTTATTCCCTCTTTGGCCAGGTAGTAACCTGCCGCCATACCGGCCGGTCCGGCACCGCCAATGGCTACCTCGACGTCCATCGCCTCCCGGAAGTCCTTCATGAAGGTTTCGGTTATGGCTCTGGATATAGTTATCTCATCAAGTTCCATCTATCTCTCCA
>CAZAEI010000057.1:0-2618 GCA_964484305.1 uncultured archaeon | reverse complement strand
GTCGGCTAAAAATCAGCCCATAAAAATCTTTATCACCGCCCCGCCCCTGGTCACTCTAAGCCCGGTGACCGAAGAGCACGCCACCACCGTTGCCCAGCTGCGCAAGCTGCTGCGGCGCCGGGAAGTCCTCGGCCTAGGCGAGGTCTACTGGGGCGACGTGGTCAACGGCAACCGGAGACTCCTCGACCTCATCGCCGAGACGGTCAGGCGGGGCAAAAAGGTGGAGGGGCACAGCGCCGGCGCCACCGGCGCTAAGCTGCAGGCATACGTCTCGTCCGGCGTCTCCTCCTGCCACGAGCCCATCACCGCCGAAGAGGTCAGGGAAAGAATAAGACTGGGGCTCTTTGTCTTAATCCGGGAAGGCGTGGTGAGGCGGGAGCTGGAAGCCATTGCCCCTATAAGGGACGATGACGCCCTGCTCAACCGGCTGGCTATAGCCACCGACGGCATCGGGCCGGAGGAACTGGTCGGCAGCGGCTATATGGAGTTCCTGGTGCAGAAAGCCATCAACCTCGGCTTTGACCCCGTCAGGGCGGTGCAGATGGCAACGGTCAATGTCGCCCGGCACTTCGCCATTGACGATAACATCGGCGGCATCGCCCCCGGCAAGTACGCCGATATCGCCGTTATCCCGGACTTAAAGACCATCAAGGCGGAGTACGTTATCAGCAGCGGGCGGGTTATCGCCCAAAACGGCAGGGTGCTTATCCAGCCACGGAAGCACCGCTACCCCCAATCGATGCTGAACACCGTCCATCTGGACAGGGATTTCACCGCCGACGACTTCGCCATTCCGGCGGAAGGCAGACAGGTCAAAGTTCGGCTGATAGAGCAGGTCACCAACCTGGTCACCCGGGAGGCTTTTATCGATATGCCGGTTTCGGACGGTCATCTCAAGGCCGATGCCAGTAAAGATATATTAAAAGTAGCCGCCATCGAGAGGGCCTATCGGACAGGTAAGCGTTTTACCGGCTTAATCAGGGGGCTGGGACTGAAAAAGGGGGCGATGGCTACCACCACCACCTGGGACTGCGGCGACATCATCGCCACCGGCACCGATGAAAGCGACATGGCACAGGCGGTAAACCGCATTAAAGAGCTGGGGGGCGGGGTGGTGCTCTGCGCCGGCGGCAAAATACTGGCTGAAATAGCCCTCCCGGTAGCGGGGTCCATCTCCACCGAGCCGGTGGAGGCCATAGCCGAAAAATTTAAGCGTATCCAGGAGGCCGCCGCCGGGCTGGGGGCTAAATCGCCCAACTTCGGGCTTACTTTGGCTACCCTCCCCTCCCCGGCAATACCCTTCCTCCGCATCTGTGAATCGGGGCTGTTTAATCTTAAAGAAAACCGCTTCGTCGATTTGATAGTGGGGTAGAAAAAATGACCTGGCAGCAGGCGGAAAAAGCCAGACGGCGCCTCTCCCGGGAGCAGGGCACCGTCGTCAAGGACTGGGGAGGTAGAATCCCCATCGCCCTGGTTTACCCCAACAGCTACTATCTGGGCATGTCCAATTTGGGAATACACGCCCTCTATAAACTGCTCAACGGCCATGACAAGGTCGTCGCCGAGAGGGCCTTCCGGGAAGCAGAAGACAGCCAGTCACCCCCCATATCTATGGAATCCCAGAGACCGCTTTCGGATTTCGCCGTTATCGCCTTCTCTATTTCTTATGAGCTGGACTACTTCAATATCGCCCGTATTTTAAAAGCCAGCGGCATCCCCCTCTATGCCGCCGACCGCGACCGGAGGCACCCGCTGGTTATCGCCGGCGGCCCCTGCGTTATAGCCAACCCCATGCCCATATCCCCCTTCTTTGACTGCCTCGGCATCGGCGAGGCTGAGCCCATAGTCCCGAAAATACTGCCCGTTATAACCGAGGGCATCGGCGGCGAGCGCGGCGACCTGCTCAAATCGCTGGCAGCGCTGCCCGGCGTCTATGTCCCGCAGTATCAGCCGGGTAAGCCGGTGGCGCGGCAGTTTGCCGAAAACCTGGACGATTTTCCGGTGGCTTCGGTGGTGCTTACCCCTGACACCGAGCTGGGCGACCTGTATTTAATCGAAATAGAAAGGGGCTGCAACCGGGGCTGCCGCTTCTGCCTGGTCAGTCAAGCCTTCAGACCCATGCGCTACCGCTCACTGGACAGCCTGATTAGCCAAGCAGAGGAGGGGCTGAAACACAGAAATCGGCTGGGGCTGGTCGGGCCCGCCGTATCCGACCACCCCCACATCGAAGAGCTGATGACCGGATTAACTGCTATGGGGGCTAAGCTATCGGTAAGCTCACTGCGGATAGCCCCCCTCTCCGGCGTGGTATTGAGAGAGCTGGCTAAAGGCGGCGCCAGGACCGTTACCCTTGCCCCCGAAGCCGGCTCCGGGCGCCTGCGCCGGCTGATAAAGAAGGGCATCAGCGACGGCGATATAGCCAGGGCGATGGAAATGGTGGCGGGGGAGGGCATAAAACAGGTCAAGCTCTACTTTATGCTCGGCTTGCCCTCGGAGACCGACGAGGATATAGAGGAGATTATAAATCTTAGCCTTAACTGCAAGCGCCTGCTGGATAGCAAGCAGCCCGGCACCCGCCTGACCCTGAATATATCCCCCTTCGTGCCCAAGGCGGGCAC
>CAZAEI010000056.1:0-3496 GCA_964484305.1 uncultured archaeon | reverse complement strand
GACGGAAGCTTTGAGATAGGGCTCTTCCGCAAGGGTGCCGGGGAGGTCAACCTCACCCAGTCATCCATCCAGGGCAACGTCACCCTTACCTTCCTCAACATGACCCCGGGTACCTACATGGCAGAGATTACAGTGACGGCAGACAACGGGAACAGGTCCGTAGCAACATCAAAGTTCGGTGTGAAGTCCCAGATTGCCTATAACCTTACGACCAGGGACTCCACGAACACCAGGAACTACTTCAAGGCCTCCGAGGCAGTCTACGTTGACATAGCACCATCGGTCCCCCAAGACACCTCAGTAATAATGATAACCCCTGACGGCTCCAAGGCCAGCCTGCCCGCATCCCCAACGGTCACGATAACGGCATCCCAGAAATCCTCTGCAGGCTGGTACATGCTCAGGCTGGAGTCAAGCACAGGCATAGCCTATGCAACAGCAATGTTCCAGGTGAAGTCATGAAAGAACTAACAACCCTTCTAACACTGGTCCTTTTGGTACCCATCCTTGCAACCCCGTCAGGGGCAGTGACCATACAGCTGACCACAACCCCGGACATAGACGGGGCATCCCAGGACGCCTCCGGGAACTACTACGTGACCGAGGGGGACAGCTTCACGGTGGAGCTGAATGTGCTCAACCCCTCCAGCTCCTCTGAGTCTGCTACTAGCGTGGAATCCACGCTCTCCCTGCCCTCGGGCCTCTCCACCATGGATTCCCTCACAAAAACCGTATCTGCCTCCCTCAGCCCCGGAAGCTCGGCTGATGTCAGCTGGACCGTATCAGGAGACGTTGCAGGCAACTACCTCGGCCAGATAGAGCTCACGACCCAGGGAACCAACACAGCCCAGAATGAGGACACCACGGGCGTCCTTGTCAAATCCCCTGCCACCATTGTCGGGGGCGTGTCCTGTTCTGCCACGGACTCCAAGGTCATAGAGTCAGACTTCTCTGTAACAGTCACCGTCCAGAACCTGGGAGACCTCGAGGCCACGGGCATATCCATGGACCTCTCCTCTGACCCCTCAGACATCTCCATCTCCAATCCCCAGACAATATCCTCCATAGACGGTGGTGAATCCGGAGAAAAGACCTATTCATCCCTGAGCACAACCCAGACGACAACCTATACATTCACGGCCATTGTGACCTCTGATAACGCAGGCTCTGACACAACCCAGTGCACCACAGAGACCGTGACCTCTATCCCCAACGGCTACGTATGCACGAGCAGTTCTCACTGCTCCTCAGGGTGCTGCTACGGTTCCATCTGCAGTTTATACTCATATTGTGAGGGGGGCGGGGACGGCAACGGGGACGGCACAAGCGGCCCTGGCGGAGGCGGCCCCCCAGGCGAGAAGAACGCCACCCGCACGCAGGCCCTGAACCCCGGCATCGGCCTCCAGAACAACACCAGGCTCCAGGCAGCCATCCAGAGGGTCCTCGGCCTTGCCAACATGTCCGAGCAGGCCAGGGAGAACATGCTCAGGCTCTCCGCGAGCATTTCAAGCCAGGTACGCCTGGAAAGGAACTTCAGGTCAGCGAACAGGACCTCCACCATGGAGACCAGGCTCAGGTATGAGGCCACCCAGAGGGCCAGGAACTTCATGCTCTTTGACACCGTTCCCAAGAACTTCGCCCGGCACTCCGACAACATAACTGTCACAGCCTCCGGTGCAGCAGTGGAGATAGTAGAGACCGACCCCGAATACCTCTTCACCTACCCCCAGCTCGACCCCGGCCAGGATGTGGTGATAACCTACTCCGTCGGGGCAACAGTCAGCGAGGACATAATCGACAGCTTCTCCGGGGAGGTCTATACCCAGGCCCTTGAGGAGGCCCCTGCAGCAGCCTGCACCGAGGGCCAGACCAGGTGCTCCCTGTACGACCTCCAGCTCTGCCAGAATGGCGCCTGGGTCTTCCAGGAGACCTGCCAGTATGGCTGCTCCAGCGGGGTCTGCAACATAGTCCCCCCAGCCGGCCTGGAGGACTACACATTGTGGATAATCATAGCGGTTGTTGCAATCCTCGCCGTGATAGTCCTTGTAGTCATTTTCCTGAAGAGGAAGTCATCAGTCAGGACAGGACCCGCACAGACCAAGAAAGCCCCCGAACCCCTTATCCCTGGCCAGCAGCCCTACCGGCCGGGGACCTCCCAGACCCCGCATTCTGCCTACGACAGGCTCCGCCACTCCGACTACAGTTATAGTGAAGAAGAATAAGATGACCCGCAAGGCAAAGCCTGCAAGGGCTTTCCGCTTGCTCGTTTCTATTTCTGTCACCACGGTACCACCCCCTTTTGGTTAACAACCATGTCCGGGATTAGGTATTTAAGCCGGGGATTGAAATCTTCAATGATACCAATGGCCAGAAAGATGGAAAGGATATCAAGGAAATCAGGGCTTTCTCCCGGAACACTTGTCCACATAGGGGATAGAAAAATAGAGAAGCCGAAAATCAGTATTATAGATTTCAGCGAAAAGGAGCTGCAGGAGAGAGAGGTAAAGAAACTCGAGGAATGCTTTCCCTACAGGGATAAGAGAACTGTTACTTGGATTAATGTTGACGGGTTGCACGAATTGGATTTGATAGAAAGCCTCGGGAGGCATTTCAAGATACACCCACTGGTTCTCGAGGACATAGTCAATACAGGCCAACGCCCAAAGATGGAAGGTTTTGAAGATTATCTCTTTTTGGTCCTCAAGATGCTGAATTACGACGAGAAAACGAATGAAATAAGGACAGAGCAGGTAAGCCTGGTCATAGGGAAATATTTTGTCATCTCCTTCCAAGAAAGGGAAGGTGATGTGTTTAATCAGGTAAGGGAGAGGATAAGGAAGTCGAAAGGAAAGATACGTAAAAGGGGGAGTGATTATCTCGCTTATGCCCTTATGGATGCAGTCGTCGACAACTATTTCATAGTTCTTGAGAAGATGGGAGAGAAAACCGAGGACCTCGAACAGGAGCTATTGACCAAACCGTCCTCGGAGACCTTGCAGGCAATTCACTCATTGAAAAGGAAACTGATACTTTTACGCAAATCCGTCTGGCCATTGAGAGAGGCTGTCAGCGGTCTTACGAGAGGAGATTCAAAATTAATCAAAGACAGTACCATCGTCTATCTCCGGGATGTGTACGACCACACCATCCAGGTAATCGACACCATCGAGACGCTCAGGGACACCGTCTCAGGGATGCTGGATACCTATCTCTCAAGCATCAGCAACAGGATGAACGAGGTCATGAAGGTCCTGACAATAATCGCGACCATCTTCATCCCCCTGACCTTCATTGCAGGCATATACGGCATGAATTTCGAGTACATGCCCGAACTCGAATGGCCCTGGGGCTATTTCGCAGTATGGGGGGTCATGATTCTAGTCGCTATAACCATGTGCATATATTTCAAGAGAAGGGGCTGGCTGTAGCCGAACGGATTCCTGGCCTCATCCCCCTCTGACTAATTTACTTAATTGGTCCAATGGGGCCGCCGAGA
>CAZAEI010000055.1:0-3618 GCA_964484305.1 uncultured archaeon | reverse complement strand
TGCGTAGCTTATGCCCGCCACTATCGCTATCGCAATAAACAGGGAAAGGATATGCTGTTTGGTTATGCTGACCTCGATTTTCATAATCTCTGTTAATATTTGGTTAAGGGAGTATATATGCTTTAGCCTGCTTTCCTGCCCTGCCGGCCCTTGCCACACCTGCCTGGGTTGGCGAGGCCATGCAAATACGGGTTTATATATTTAAACAACACCTGCCAATAATTATTATTCAGAAGGGGGCAAGGGTTATTGAGGTGTTCTGATGTACAAGATTCTCACGGTAAAGGACAGGGTGAGGGTTCCGCCCTCGAAGTTCGGCCTGGGCATGGAGGACGCCCTCAAGGCCAGCCTGGAGGACAGATGGGAGGGCATAATAGACAGGAGGCTGGGCATTATACTCTCTGTGACTGACATAAAGGATGTGGGGGAGGGTGTCATACTCCCAGGGGACGGAGCACTACACTATCCGGTGGAGTTCAAAATTCTTGTGTACTATCCGGAGATGCACGAGCTGATAAAGGGCTACGTGATAGATGTGACAGAGTTCGGGATATTCATAAGGATGGGCCCCCTGGATGGCATGGTCCACGTTTCCCAGATAATGGACGACTTTGTCTCCTATGACAACAAGAATTCAATCTTCATGGGAAGGGACACCAAGAGGATACTCAAGGAGTCCGACCTTGTCAGGGCCAGGGTAATATCCATTTCTATGGCCTCTGGCCAGTACAAGATAGGCCTCACCACAAGGCAGCCCGGCCTGGGAGTGCTGGCCTGGTTTGATAAAGAGAAGCATAAGGTCACGGCAGAGAAGAAGCAGGAAAAGCCCGCTAAAGAGCAGAAGCCGAAGAAGGAAGAGAGAACAAAGAAGGGGAAGAAATAGCCCGAGTGTTCCTGGCCAAGCTTTTTAAACTCGTTGTGACCTATTTAAAACCGCCCCCTACCATATACTGTTAAGGTGTTTTTATGAGAGACAAGGTGTGCAGGAACTGCAAGAGGTTTGTGGAGGGCTCCAAGTGCCCGGTATGCAGCCAGAGCAACTTCTCGCGGAGTTGGAAGGGAATCGTGATCATAAACGACCCGAACGGCTCAGAGATAGCCCAGCTGCTGGACATCAAGGTGCCTGGCAAGTATACGCTGTGGGTGAAGTGACATGGATGTAGTATTAAGACTTCAGATAGCTGATGATGAAGGATTTCAGAACAGTCTGCAGCACCTTCAGCTCATGTTATTCGATATCGGATATGCCGGAGCAGAAAGAAATGTGATGAAAGGCGCATATGATTTTGATGTTCCATCCGAACTCAAGGATGGTGTTACAAGAATACTCTCGGGATCTGGAACTGTAGAAGAGATTGGGGATGAATCATGAAGCTTGAAATCAAGGAGCAGAAGAGGAATGCCCTCATGAAGAGGGAGGAGGCCGTGGTTTCAATGGAGCATGGAGGAAAGGCCACTCCGAACAGGAATCAGGTCCTTGCCGAGGTGGCCAGGCTTCTCAATGCCAGGCCAGAGGACATCATAATCGACAGGATAATCACGCCAGGAGGCAGGGCGAGTTCCGAGGCAAGGGTCCTTGCCTATTCCAGAAAGGAGGACATACCTGCCTGGAGGTTCAAGAAGATGGAGCAGCGGCTTGCCAAGGCAAAGAAGAAGGCTGAGGAGAAGCCCGCCGGGGCCAGGGAGGAGCCAAGGCCTACTGAGAGCAAGGAAGATGCCAAAGAGGAGAGGGCCGGGGCAGAAGCCGGCCAGGGATCCCCTGAAGAGGGAACGGCCGCAGAGGAACCTCCAAAGGGGGAGATGCCCGAGAAGGCTGCTGAGGAAAAGCCGGCTGAAGGGCCGGGGCAGGAGGAACCTGCACAAGGGGAGAAGGCCCCTGAAGAGAACCCCGGAGAGGAGAGGTCCCATGAGGCTAAAGAGGAAGCCCCATCGCCGGGCGAGGACAGCCAGCCTGAAGAGAAGAAGCATGAAAAAGACAGGCCTGAAGAAGGGGCCGGGTGATTCTTATGGGAAAGAAGGGCAAGGAAGCAAAGAGAAGGGAGAAGAAGCAGAGGACAGGCAAGAAGCACATGTCAGTCAAGGTTCACGAGTATTATGAGGTAGGCGGCGATTCTGTTACAAGGAAGAGGAAGTCATGTCCAAGGTGCGGGCCAGGGGCATGGCTTGCAGAGCACAAGGGAAGACTCTATTGCGGGAAGTGTGGATACACAGAGTTCGAGAAGAGGCATGTGGAAACCCCGGTAGCGGAGAAGCCCCCTGAAGGGCCTGAGGCTGAGGGGCATGGTCCGGAACAGGGTGAAGGGAAGCCATCAGAGGACGCAGCTGAAAGGCCGGCAGCCCCTGAGAAGGAAGCCACCCGCGAGGATACAGGCGGATAATCATACTATTTTTTTCTGAGCTTTGCGTAAACATAGCTGTGAGAGCGGCCCTTCAGGAGGTCCTCGACAGCCTCCTCGGCAGCGGGAACCCCGTCGCTCCTGCCTATTATGGCGACGGTCTTGCCATAGACAGAAATCAGGCAGTTGGTGTCGTGCTCGAGAATCCCTCTGGTGGCCCCCTTCCTGCCAATTACCCTGGCCATAAGGCGCTTTACAGCCTTCTCTGACTCTCCTTGGAGGCTCACTACCCTGAGCTCATAGTCATCCCTCAAAAGGAGCATGGCCTTGTCAGGAGAAAAGCCCCTTCCCACTGCCCTTACAACCTCGGCAGCCCCCATGACCATCAGGGGGTCATTCCCCTCTATGACAACGCCCTCGGTTATGGTTATGCGGGTCCTGCTCTGCCTCTCAAGCTCGGCCCTGACAGAGCCATCCCTGCCTATCAGGACGCCCTTCCTTTCATCGGGTATGTTGACCTCCTCTATCATGGGACCAATCCCTGGTCTTCAACAGAATATCATGTCTCTCTCGGGAACGTTTTGTGCCCTGCAGGGTATTGAGAAAGCCGAGTGCCTTACTTCCTGCCAAACCAGTCCAATCCTGTGGTCTTCGGCACAGATAGACAAGTCAGAGAATGGCAGGACACAAGGCTCCCGCAGAGTTTTTAGGCGTAGCCCCTTCTCCTGAGCCAGGCCATCTGGGTCTTGTTGTATATCCAGACAATGTCACCCTTCTCATCCCCCTCGACAATCCAGGGCTCGACTATGACTATGTCTCCTGTCCTTACTGTTATCCTCTTCCTGAACTTTCCGGGGATTCTGCAGAGCCTTGTCCTCTTGTCCCTGCAGGAGACCCTGAACCTGGAGGCCCCAAGTATCTGCTCTATCTCGCCCATCACCTGCTTCCCCCTGGGGAGCCTCACCCTCACGGGCTCCTCTCCGGGGAGCACTGGCCTGTCCCTATCCCTTAGCCATCGCATGTTTCTCCCTCTCCTTTGCATCCTGGAAATGCCACATGGCCTCCTCAGGCGACCCGGCCCTGGCGTCCCCGAATACGTGGGGATGCCGCCTTATCATCTTGGCCCTGGCGTCCCTTAATATATCCTCGATGTCGAATAAATGCTTTTCCCTGGATATGTTGGCTGTGAAGACTATGGCCCAGAGCAGGTCCCCCAGCTCCTCCCTGAGGTTCTCCATATCATCCTTCTCCAGGGCCTCCCTGACCTCACCGGCCTCGCTGA
>CAZAEI010000054.1:0-3888 GCA_964484305.1 uncultured archaeon | reverse complement strand
TATGAACCTACTTCCTCAAATAATTTTCCAAAAAGTTACGTCGTTTACTATAAAAAGAACTGCAACTATGGTGGAGGGTGATGAAATAACTGAAGAGCATCTTAAGAAATATTCAAAGGGGGGAGGGACTCGAACAGTGATGGAAAAGGATTTCCTTAGCGGTTACCTTGAGAAAGGCATAAGCTTACCTGAAATAAAGAAAACCGTTGAGAAGGAAGCAATTGGAAAGGTACTTGCCATGACACACGGTAATATAGCAAGGGCTGCCGGGATTCTTGGCATAGGTCAGTCAAATCTGTATAAAAAAATTAAAAGATATGGAATCTAAAGGCCTTTCTGAACCAAATTCATGTGCGGGTTTTTGAGAAACACCGTTTCAGTTTTATAAACCTGCGCGCAAATATTAACCAATTTTATGGACGAGCCAGTTTTGCATAAGGAGGCATGGTATGAGAATGGTTTTCCTGGGCCCGCCAGGAGTCGGGAAGGGCACGCACGCAGGCAGTGTTGCCAGGGAGTTCGGCATGCCCAAGATATCCACAGGGGAGATGTTCAGGGAGGAGGCCAAGGCCGGAACAGACCTGGGGAAGAAGCTGAACGGATACATGGAAGAGGGCATCCTGGTCCCTGACGGAATGGTCATTGAGATTCTCAGGAAGAGGCTCGGCAGGGAGGACTGCTCAAAAGGATTTGTCCTGGACGGGTTTCCCAGGAACACGGAGCAGGCAGAGGCCCTTGAGGGGATAACAGGGATAGAACTTGTTGTCAACATGAAGGCCTCACATGAAACAATCATAGCCAGGATAAGCAACCGCCTGACCTGCAGGAATTGCCAGGCCATATACAACACACTGTTCATTAAGCCCAAGGTGGAGGGTGTCTGTGACAGGTGCAGGGGAGAGCTCTACCAGAGGGATGACCAGAAGCCCGAAGTGGTGAAGGAGAGGCTCGAGGTCTATGAGAGGGAGACCGCTCCCCTGATAGACCACTACAGGAAGAAGGGCATCCTTATCGATGTCAGCGCAGAGGGCGATGTCGGGGTTGTGCACAAGCGGGTCATGGATGCCATCAGGGAACACGTGAAGGGAAGGTCCTGACATGACAGGAAGGCTCGTTGTTATAGAGGGCGCGGACGGTGCAGGGGGAGAGGAGCAGTCCAAGCGCCTACTTACACTCCTAAAGGAGAGGGGAATCCCCGCAGAGAGGCATCAGTATCCTGATTACAGCGGGCCCATAGGCCGGCTTATACACGACTTCCTGCATAAGAAGCATGACTTCCCGCCAGAGGTGCTGCTACTCCTTTACGGGGCCGACATGGTCAAGGACGCGGGCAAGATAAGGGCCTGGCTGAAGCAGGACAGGGTTGTCGTCCTGGACCGCTACTTCACGTCCACCCTGGCCTACCAGAGCATGCAGGGTGTCAGGCTCAAGAACTGCCTCAGGTTCGCAGAGATATTCGATATTCCCAGGCCTGACTTCATAATCTATCTCAAGGTCTCCCCAGAGGTCTCCATGGAGAGGAAGGCCAGGGAGAAGGAGAGCCTGGACAGGAACGAATCTGACAAGAAATTCATATCAAGGGTCCTAGACTCCTATGATTATCTTATAAAGAACAACACCTTCGGGCAGTGGTATGTGGTTGAAGCGGACAGGCCCATAGAGGAGGTCTTTGCGGACATCAGAAAGATTCTCAGGGTCTGAGATATCAGCACATTCCGGTGCTTTCAGCACCGGCCAGCACCTTGTCAAGCCCGTCCAAGGTTTTGATTGTTCTCTTGAAGGATTTCCCTTCCCTGTAGTGGAGGGGGAAGCCCTCCCTCTTTATCAGGATTGCTTTTATGCCCAACCCCTCTGCCGGGTCTATATCCGCGAACTTGCAGTCCCCGACCATTGCAGCCTCCCAGGGTTTCACGCCCATCTCCCTGATGGCATACCTGAAGAGGCCTGATTGCTTTATCATGCCAAGCCTGCAGGAATAGAAGGTGTAATCAAAGTGCCTCTCAAGGCCGGCTCTCTGGAAGGGTTTGAGGCTGAGGCCTATGTTGGATATTACGGCAAGCCTGTATTTCTTCCCCAGCCTCTTCAGGACAGGAACGACATCCGGAAAGGGTGCTGGTTCAATCAAATCATATCTCTGAAGGACTGGCTCCAGCTCCTCTGGGTGGCATCCAAGTTCCCTGAATACACGCTCGGCGGCCTCCCGTGGACTGGCAAATTCCCTTGTGCAGAGATGCTTATCTGCAAAGTCAGCTGGATTCTTTACTCCATGGCTCTTGACAAAATCCAGAAATTCAGTATTCGGCCTTGCATCTGATTTGTCATAAACCAGGGTGTTCCAGACATCAAACAGGATTGCCTTTATCATTCTCGATAATTAAGAAACTGGAATATAAATCAGATGCTCATCCTGATTAGCTTCAGATACTTGGATTCCTGGAACAGACCGATAAAGCCAGCGAATATCGGGACCAGGGACAGGTTGAACATGAAGAACCATACAGAGTATATATAATTCTGGTGCCAGGGTGCCCATGCCCCGTAGGTTATGGCAAGGCCCACCATTCCCAGGGATATGTATTTGAAGGATGTGAACCCGGTAGTCTCTGCAGCCCTGTAAAAGGCCCATGAGAGATAGACGCAGACAGGTATGAAGATGAAGTAGAGGAAGCCGTACATTGTGTATTCGATATCCGCGACCAGGAGCAGCCCCCAGGCAAACCATGCATACCCGAATATGATAATCAGGGATGAAACCACGTATTTCAACTTCCTGTCAAACCCGAGGTGGGTAGCCAGGCCGTAAATCATTCCTGCTGCCCATATAATCATGGAGTTTCTGAACAGGAAGAAAACAACGGGAATCTTCTCGCTCACAGCGCCGAGCGAAGAGAGCAGCAGGCCAATGAAGGTAAGGGAGTATATGACGAATGAGACGCTCCAGACCTTCAGGGGGGGATATGGGTTCCTGAACCAGTTATACAGAATGACAATCCCGGTCCCGAACAAGAGAATGATGGCCTGCAGGGAAAGCCCAAAAAGCCAGAATGTCTCAGCCGGTATAAGGGCGGGCTCAAGGTGGGGGACAGTCAGGACCACTGCTATTCCTATAATGTAGATTGCTGCCAGAATGGAGATTATCCTGATGTCTATCCAGAATGTTCCCGACAGGGCTGTGCCTTCTGTCTCTATATTCTCCTTCTTGTCGGCATTCCCCTTATTTCTTACTTTCGGCATTCTATCAATTATAATTGGTTTCCCTGTTTATAAATTCTACCATGGCGTCTTCTTGACACCCAGCCTGAACCCGATAAGGTTGGCCAAGAGATGGAATATGGGAGTTATCACTACCATGAGCAGAATCCATTCGAGCCTGACGGGAACAACAAGGGCCGCGAGTAGGAATGCCCCCAGGAGGAAATCAAGTTGGTCCAGGAGGGGGACAGGGGAGCCCCTCGGCCTGCTGAGCCTGCGCTTGACAAAGCTCCCTGCAGCGTCTCCGAGCATGGCGCCCAGGCCAAGGGCAAGGCCCAGTAGGGGTGACATGGGAACGATCAGGAGCGGGGCATCAGAGAGTCCCCAGGGCAGGTAGGGACAAGCCAGCATCTCGACCAGGGCTATCGCAGTCGCCACCGCAATACCGAAGGCAAGACCCTCCCAGGACTTTCCATTTCCCAGGAGCCTGGATTTCCCGAGCATCCGGCCGCTGTCGATGGGATGGAGGTTCTTCCTGAGGCCCATAAGGGGGGCCAGTCCGTTTGCAGCATAGGCCGGGATAATCAGCCAGAGGGCCTCAACAAGGTTGTAGATGGTGAAGACCATGAGTATTCTTTCCCCTCCGGGTTAAAATCTTTATTCCACCGGGATGTGGCCTGTGGTCTCTACGAGATA
>CAZAEI010000053.1:0-3965 GCA_964484305.1 uncultured archaeon | reverse complement strand
GATTAACATATGAAAACACTTTTCTTAGCATCGTATGCGGCATACACGTTGAATAAGTTATTGGATTATCTCCCAAAACCACCAAACAAATTAATAGTCGCATTTATACCAACTGCTGCGGGACCCTATGAAAACAAATGGTTTGTTGATGAAGATAGGGACAAACTAATCGAATTAGGATTCAATGTAAGGGACATTGATATCGAGACAAAAACAGAAACACAATTAGCCGATGACCTAAAGGATATTGATATGATATTTGTTGCAGGGGGAAACGCATTCTATCTATTAGAAAAAGCAATTGCTAGCGGATTTGACAAACTAACAAAATCGTTAGTTAATCAAGGGATAATATATGTCGGGTCGAGCGCAGGTTCTGTTTTTGTTGGACCAACGCTAGAACTTGTAAGAACGGTAGATGACCCGTTAAAAGCTCCCCAACTCAAAACACACAAAGGACTCAACATTGTAGATTTCGTTGTATTGCCGCATATCGGAAATGAAAAGTTTCAACCAAAATACGATGAAATAATAGACGAAATAGACAACTCACCTTTCAAGGTTATCAAACTCAAAGATAACCAAGCGGTTCTTGTTCACGGTGATGACGTAAAGATTATCAGTTAAACCACGCAAACGAATTACGCCTAACGGACGGGATTCAACGAAGTTTTCTTTCCCCGCTACTATGTCAGAGCCCTATAAGCGTGGTTATCAGTAAGAAAATTTGGGGAACTATCTCCGATTAAACCGGTTCCCGTTGAATCTGTGTTATCTTCCCCAGCTTAGAATGCACAAATAAGGGTCCGAACCCGAAGGGTGAGGAAGTTGCCGAGCACATATGTTAACTGAATATTGTTATAATATTCCCCCCCCCCACCCACCGGGGAGTTAAGAGGCGCAGGCAATTGAAGATAACGGACGGGATTCAACGAAGTTTTCTTTCTCGGTTAATTGGCTAATCTTTGATATTGGCAGTTAATTGTAAGAAAATTTGGGCAAAGTGAACTGATTGGATAGCTTTCCCGTTGAATCTGTGTTAAATCCCCCGGCGTAGATTATGCAAATAAGGGTCGAGGGCGAAGCCCGAAGAAGTCCGCTTGAGGAGAGCCAAATATAAAATTAATGGTTAATATAGAGTTATGGGAGACATCAACAAAGCTCTAAAACACTATGGTTTAGGTCATATAACGAGCAGTAGAAATGTCGAACACACCGCTGCCAGTATTGTAAGAAACCAGTTGATTGATGATGGTCACTATTCGTCGGATGAATTACCAACTGTTCCAGATATGATTCTATTCGGAGAGTTATATAAACAACAACTGGACTTAATGAAAAAATAATATTCCGAAAGCGGATTGGATTTAACTATGGGGTTAGACGAAGTCTTGGCTACCCGCTAATTTGTTGACAACCTATACGCATAGCTAACAGTGCCAAGATTTGGGCGGAGCGTAACGTTTACCTGTTTAGCGAAGCCGTCTAACCTGATGTTATACGCAGGCACGTTTACAGTGCCGTAGTTCGAGCGGAGGGTGCCTAATCTACTTTCTATGCGATTCAATAATATCGTTAAATCTCCCACCCTGAAATCTTTTATTTGCTATATCATCACCAACACATAAAGAAGGCGACATAGTCTCAATTAATTTACTAACCGGTGATTTGTATTCTGGATTAACAGTTTCTTTAAAAGTAATATCATCCCCATTAATAGCTCTATTAATAAGCTCATCTTTAGTCCCATAATATACCCCAAAATTAAATAAAGCAATTCCAGCAAGTAAAGTAGTAATAGCAGATATCGGTACAATATATCTTGAGATATAATTTCTCATATTCTCACAAAACAAACTTAATAGTAAAATTTAAAAAGGCACCCGCAAATCGAATTGCGTATAACGGACGGGATTCAACGAAGTTTTCTTTCATTGTTACTTTGCCAGAAGTCCTATAAGCATAATTACCGGTAAGAAAATTTGGGGAAATGGCATAGAGTGCGACATTTCCCGTTGAATCTGTGTTAAATCCCCCGGCGTAGATTATGCAAATAAGGGTCGAGGGCGAAGCCCGAAGAAGTTCGGGTTGGTTTCACGCTTATAAAATTATCGATTAATCAATACACAGGTGAGAATATGCCACAATTATTATACGCAGAAGATGATGATGATTTTAGAGCCACTACAAGTATGAGTATGGAGCTATATTTCAAAAAACATCATATTGATGTAAATATAGATGAAACAAATAATGGTGAACAGTTATTAAGCATGGCAATTAGTGGGAATTATGATTTAATAATTACTGATAATACTATGCCTAAAATGACTGGATTAGAAGCTATCAAGAAAATAAGAGAAACAAATATATCAATTCCAATCTATATGCTTGCAGGAGGCGAAGAGACAACTAGACAAACAGCATTGGATCTTGGTGCAGATGGTTATATAGAGAAAGATGAATATTATTGGGAACAAATTGAAGAAGTATTAAATAAACACTTCACAAAATCATAGTCTTATTTTCTGACCAGCCCGAATTGGATTTAACGCAACAAGATTCAACGAGGTTCTCGCTAACCGCTATCATGCCTAATGCTATAAGCGTAGTTATTAGTGCGAGAATTTGGGGAAAGTGCGGGGATTGAACCGCTTTCCCGTTGAATCTGTGTTAAATCCCCCGACGTAGATTGTATTAATGAGGGTCGAGCCCGAAGGGCGAAGAAGTCGAGGTCGGCGAGCTACGTAAATCTTTCTATTGATGCCACTCTTTGAGTTCACATATCTTTTCTGTTCCGTACTGCCAGCACACACAGTCTACAGTCTCATTAATCCTATAACCCGGATTGTTAACAATTATGGTTTCTGTCCATGCTTTATTCACACATCCTGTCACATCTTTATAATCGGCATCCCCAACAGGGACAGCATGGGTCATTCCAACGCAATCTGTGTCAACTTCACAAAATTGCCCAGGATCTGTTGATCCGGATTGTTCAGAATCGTTACTGCCATTATTAGTGCTTGGTTGTTGGGTACAACCACTAACTAGAACTATTAGAGTCAAAGAAATAACACCAATAACATGTAATTTCATATTTATTATTAAACTATGATATTATTTAAGATTACTGGAAACCTTCGGTTTCTACCCGAATGCGTGCGAGCCGACCTCGATTGGATTTAACGGACGGGATTCAACGAAGTTTTCTTTCTCGGTTACTATGCCAAAAGCGATAAGCATGGTTATCGGTAAGAAATTTTGGGGAAAGTGCAGGCATATAACCGCTTTCCCGTTGAATCTGTGTTATCGGACCCTAACCGATATCATAGAGGGCGAGTGAACGAAGTGAGCGAGAGTTCACCTGCTCGCCTAAATAACTTTTTATAACTTGTTTTCATAAATGAATCAATGCTTCAACCTAAAGATTTGGGAAAAATTGTAGTTATAGAAGGAAAAGAATACGAACTGGGGAAGTTAGAAATTTGCAATAAATGTAGTTCGGTTCTTTATGAGTCAGGAATAATATCCGAAGGCAAACCAGGGCACCAAGAGACCCAACATGCGTATACTCCAGTATTAATTGTAGACCCGGAATGTTGTGGAAAAGAAGGTGCGATATGGTTACCGAACTACACAACAGCATCGCTTAAGGATTTACAAAAACACTGGCCCGATGCAAGGTATATATAACCTACTAACAGGCGAGTAGGTGAATTTCCGATAACGGACGGGATTATCAGAAGTTTTCGTTAACCGCTAATTTGCCTAAATCTATACACTTGGTTACCCTTACGAAAATTTGGGTGGAGCGAGAGCGTTTACCTGCCGAGCGCAACCTGATAACCTGATGTTATACGCAGGAACGTTTACCGTTCCGTAGTCCGGTATCGGTACCAACATTTAAATTATACAGGGCCGGGAATACTGCGTGGCCCGTTAACCAATTGAATGGAAGGGCC
>CAZAEI010000052.1:0-4185 GCA_964484305.1 uncultured archaeon | reverse complement strand
GTGCCTATATCTTTTATCATGATAAGCATATCCGTCTCCTGCAAAAAGACCTAAAAGATATCCCATTTCCTTATCTTCTAGTGTTCT
This sequence comes from uncultured archaeon, assembly GCA_964484305.1. GTDB lineage: Archaea > Aenigmatarchaeota > Aenigmatarchaeia > QMZP01 > QMZP01 > DAOVFN01. The sequence goes on along the minus strand of CAZAEI010000052.1, from coordinate 4,098 downwards.
TAAAGATATGTTATTGAAACTCATTGACTTGGCTTACATAAGCAAGTATTTAATACTATGGATAGGAGCTTTCCGATATTCCGATAGATTTGGTTCATCTAGGTTGCTTGATAAGGCCCCTCTTCTTCATGAGCTCGTAGGGGTAGCCCCTCTTGTCCATCTTCGGGTCGGGGATTCCTATCCTTGCCGAGAAATCGATTAGCCTCTTCCTGGTTTCCTCAACTCCCCCGAAGTCCTTCAGGGCCTCTATCTCTATGAATCGACCAAGGTCATTTACTACGTCCAGGGCTATCTCGAATTCATCACTGTAGACAAAGACCTCACGCTGCTTTTCCACTGTTACCAATTCCCTGAAGTTGAGGATAGAAAGTATCCTTTCCAGCTGCTCGGGGCTGCTCACCACTGTCTCGAACTCGTCACAGTGGGTGTTGAATTCCCTGTTCTCCGGGTACCAGTGCTTGTAGTTGAGTATTGCCCTGTGTCCCCTTCTCCTTATGCTGAGCCACTCGGAAGGGAAACGAAGTTCGACAAAGTTCCGGTGGCTGGGCGTGAAGTACGTGTCCGAATGCCTTGAGATGCCCTTATTGGTGGCAACCTTAACAAGCTTCTCCCTTGCAATGGCAAAGGTCTTCTCATCAACAGGTATCTTGATTTCCACCTCGATGTTATCGTGGGCCATAAACAGCTGGTGGATTCAAGATATTAATATCTGATTGCAAGTTAAAGTGATGGACATGATAGCTGCTGTGAGGGAACTTGTGAAGAAGGAGCTGGAGAAAAGCAACAGCCCTGGCCAGTTCAGCCTGCATATTGTCCCTGTCCGTGACTATGCTGTTAAGCTGGCCGATATTACCGGGGCAGACAGGGAGGTTGTTGAGCTGGCTGCCTGGCTGCATGATTTGACAAGAATCACTATTGGCCCCAAGGACCACCACAAGACGGGCGCAGAAGAGGCGGGGAAGATACTCAGAGGTCTTGGCTACCCGGAGAAGACCATAAATCACGTAAGGGATTGCATACTCACCCACAGGAGCGTGGAAAGGGACGGGCCCCCGAAGACGATCGAGGCAAAGATAATAGCAAGCGCGGATGCCATGGCTCACTATGACACAATCCCCTTGTTGATTGTCTTCAAGTTCAGGGAAACCGGCAGCCTGAAGGAAGCCATTGAGTGGGTTCTCGGAAAGGTAAACAGGGGATGGGAGAACAAAATCCTCCTCCCAGAGGCCAGGGAAATGGTGAAAGATAAATACGAGGCAGCCAGGCTCATCCTGGAAGCCACTCTGAAATATCTGGACTGAACTATTCCTTCTTTTCTTTCTTCATCCTCTTTCTGAACTTGGTCATGAGGGTGGTGAGATCCAGCTCGTAGCGGCCGGGGCCGACCCGGATTACTATGGGCCGCTGGGTGAAGAGGTTGGAGACATCTATCCTGTACTTGCCTGGCTTTATCACCCTTATGGCCTCGAGGTCCAGGACCACGGTCTCGTCTCTGTCAACCTCCCTGGGGATGATGTCCCTGATGTCCCTCTCTATCTCGTCTATCTCCTTGGGCTTCAGGTCCTTGAGCTCCCTGTCGGCCTTCTCTATGGCCTCCTGCCTGATGTAGAAGAAGAACTTGCTCCCGCAGACATCGCAGCCCGTCACCAGGCAGGGAGAGTCATCAGCATGTATTTTCCCGCAGCGGGTGCATTTATTCGGCATATCCTTCACCTGGTTGCATATATTGGCTCTTAATTCAAAACCCGTCGCCTTTGGCGACGGCATACTGGAACCATGCCTTGTATGTAATTGTGGGGATAGAATTTAAATGTTGCCGCGGGCCGCAGGGCAGCCTACATGTAGATTTCGTTTGTAGAATATTAACATTTGGCTTAAGCCTTTACACCTTTCTTACAGAAGCTTCCGCTTTCTCAAGTGCACTGCTGCCACAGGCAGCTCCTCATGGAAGCAAACGTGTACGAAAGAATATGCAGAACCTTCCGCCTCGGCCTTCTGTAAAGGCTTACATGTAGAGAAGCAGTTCCTCGGGGTTCCTCTTTATCTTCTGAACGACCTTGGCCGGGCCCAGGACGGTCATGCCCCTCTTCTTGCCTATTATCCGCTCCACAAGGGCGTTCTTGAAGCGGCCGTAGTGGCCGTTGTCCTTCTTGGCCTTCATCTCGATTGAGCTCAGTTCGATTCCCGAGAACTTGTCAGAGACGCTCTTCATGGTCTCGGCTATGAGGGCTGCCTCCTCCTTGGCATCGAGCTTGGCGTCCACCAGGACTATGGTGTTCTCGGCGAGGTCCTTGAGAATCCTCTTGAACCTCTCCTCCTTTATCCTCTCATAAGGGACAAACTTTATCCTGAGCATTACAACTCCTTTAGTATTGTTTGGTAGAGCTCATTGATATTCTCTCCGGTCTTCGCGGAGACGCCTACAAGGTTGTACTTGGAGAAGGCGTTGCGAATCCTGGCCATGTCAGCGCTCCTGAGGTCGGTCTTGTTGCCCACGAGAACGAGGGGGATGTTCCTTGCGTCCAGGTTCCCGAGTATGGTTATGTTGACCTGGTCTATGGGATCCCTGGTAGAGTCCAGGACCACCAGGACCATGTCCATGTTGTCGAGCCACTTGATTGCCTCTATCACACCCTTGGTGGCCTCCTTGGCCCGCTGCTTGGCATCCTTCCTCTTGAGTCCGGCCTTAACAAAGTTCTCGAAGTCTATCTTTGTGGCAATCCCTGGCGTGTCCACCAGATTGAAGGTAAGGTTCTTCCCGTCCTCCTGTATGCTGACCCTCTCCTTTACCTGGATCTCCCTGGTCTCGTGCGGTATGACAGAGGCCTTGCCCATCTCCTCCCCGAGCCAGTCCATGCATATCCGGTTGGCCAGGGTGGTCTTGCCAGAATTAACAGGGCCATATAGCCCTATCTTTATGTCCTTCTTCTTTTTGAAAAGCCCCTTGATTATGGAAGCGAGATTTCGCAGCCTTTTCAATACCATCTGTAACCCTCGTCGGTTTCATCTGAAAAATGCTAATAATATTTAAAGGTGAGATATTTAAGCCTTTATCAGCTTACGAGAGCTGCCGCTTCTGCAAGCTGATAAGCAACATGCAAACTCTACAAATTCGATAGATATTGTAAAGGTTAGCTACCAATCCCGGAGGCCCTGCTCCAAGATTTCCCTCATTTCGGGGCTGTAGGCATGGCTGGAGGAGTTTATTGTGAGGAGGGTCTTGGGCTGGCCGGCCTTCTGGAAGGTGTCCACGGCATCCTTGTATGGGACGACCTTGTCGCCCTCGCTGTGGAGCATCAGGAGCGGTCTCGGGGGGAGCATGCCTATGTAGCTGTCCCCCACTATGGACTTCAGGAACTCAGCTGTCTTGGGGTCGGGCTGGGGCTCGAACTTGTATCCAGAGGAGCTTATCAGCATGAGGCCCCTTATCCTTGGTTCTATACCTGCAGCAATCATGGCGTAGTTGCCCCCCATGGACTCTCCTGCCGCGTAAATCCTGCTCCTGTCTATGCCAGGGAGCTGGTGGAGCAGGTCAAAGGCCCGGAGCCCGTCATATACTGCCATGTGGTGCGTTGCTTCATAGCCCTGGAGCCAGAGCTGGTAGTCGTCCTCAAACCGGTACAGGACACCCCCTGACTCCTTGGTCTCGCCATGGCTCCTCTGGTCAAGAATCAGGGTGACATATCCGAACTCATTGAGGGCATCCCCCAGGCTGCCCTGCTCGCCTTCCTTGGTGACGCTGGCCCCGGGAAGCACGAAGAAGGCCGGGAGCGGGCCGTCCATCTTGGGAATTGCAAGGAGGCCGTAGACAGTGGCGTTGCCGTGGCTGGGGAAGTATACCCTGTAGATAATCCTTTCATCGGTCTCGTTCCAGATTCCCTGGCCGTATTCCACCGGGGGCCGGCTGGAATAGGAGAGCAGGCCGTTCCGGACAGCATAGGCCTCCTCCCTGGGCATGGTGAGCCAGAGCCAGGTGGCCGCAAAGCTGACTGCCACAAGGACAGCAAACAGAATGATATGTTTCCAGGTGATTCCCGGCCCTGTGGCGGTTCTTGCTGTTGCTGGCTTCTTCATGCCAAATAGATTGGATTGGCTAAA
>CAZAEI010000051.1:0-4942 GCA_964484305.1 uncultured archaeon | reverse complement strand
GTGACTCTTTGATGGGTGAACACCCCCACCCTTGGGCGCTGCTGCACGCCCAGGAAGAGTCGAGCCGACGGCGGAGAAGCAATGAACGCTGTCGATTTGACCTTTGCATTCCCGATGAATCGACATGCTTCGCACTTCTCGGACTCTCTCATCGCAACAGCTCGCGCTGCTGCTCAACAGCCAATTCCTCATTTTTTTGCGAACGAGAAAACAAGTGTGGACTCTCGAGCGCCACAACTCCATTATCCCCAGGGTAGCTTTTCTGACAAACCGGGCCCGCAATTAATCGGGCACCGGGGGTCGCTAGGCCACGCTTTCGCGTTAGCATCCGTGGTTGTCAGGGATACTATCAGGCCTCCTTTTACCCTTACACTCTTCTCAGGATTTCTGACCCTGATGAGGAAACCTTTGGGCACCCTTGATAATCTGTCAAGGGTGTACCGCTTACTGGTTTAGTAGGAATCTAACGGAAAACGGAAATGTCCTATCCATAGCTTGATAAAGGCACAAATTCCAGTTTAAACATGAATGAAAGCCTTGCAAACCTTCTTGGATTGCTTCTTTCAGACGGCTCTGTCTATTATGACAAATCAAAGAAGACTTATTGTATCCAGTTCACAAATAAATCGTCTCGACTCAGAAATCTGTTCAAGGATTTGATGAGGAATTGTTTTGATGTTAAAAAGTTTTATGAAATTCCATGCAAAAACGCTGTCTCTTTAAGGGTATTTTCAAAGCGGATTGCTGAAATCCTTTTCAGATACTCCCCGAGTTTTAGGACGCTTCCGTGTAAATCTTTCCCTGCTTGTAATGGATTCTCTTGTTTATCTGAATGTAGACCATTACAATCTGGTGATATAGATTATCCACCTTCCAGAATTCATGAGTCTGTTTTTTCTGAATCAATATTTACCAGGGCATTTCTGCGTGGATTTGTATCTGGAGATGGTGGAATCTATATAAACAAGGAACATGGAATCTACACCATTGAGATAGCTTGCTATCATCCGTACCTAAAGAAGCAGATTATAGCATGTATATCTTCTTTAGGAATTCAAGCAAGACAAAAACCAAAAGCCGTCCTTGTTTCTGGAATTAAGCACTTTGACAAGTTTATGGATGATGTGGGTGTTGTCAAATAATTCCTACTAAACTCCCAGTCAAACTGCCCGCCAGATGATGTCTCCCGAAAGATAAGCGATATGAAAACAAATGGGTGGTGTTACATTGGTGCCTTCCCCAGACCTCACGACCTGGGTGCAACGCTCCCACCTACGCTATACATTCGTCACCATACCGCAACATCAAGCTGCAGTAAAGTTCCATGGGGTCTTCTCGTCCCTCTGGAGGACTCCTGAATATGCACAGGACATTAAGTTCACTGGGCATCAGTCCGGGACAGTGAGGGGCTCGTTAAGCCATTCATGCAGGCCGACAATTAATCGGCAAGGGATCTAGCGATGGCTCTGTTATGCCCAAAGCGGCTTAACAGTAGCATTTACGCTACCTTAAGACGGTCAGAGTTACCGCCGCCGTTTACGAGGGCTTCACCCAGTTGAACCCGGGCTTGACACACTCGCACTGGGCAGGCCTCAGGAAGTATACACATCCTTTCGGATTAGCACTCCCCTACGTTTAATAACCAGAGACGGCTCGCTGAATACAGCATAAGCCGTCCAACTGTTTGTTAAACAGTCGGGCCCTCCTTGTTTACAGCCAGGAAAGGTTAACCTTTCCTAGTCACTGCGACCTACTGGTCCCAGCTTAGCTGGAGCAGTAGGCACCCCTTATTCCGAAGTTACGGGGCTAATTTGCCGAATTCCCTAGACTGATCTCACCCAACACACCTTCGCCTTTTCAGCGTGGGGCACCAGATTCCCGGGATTCAAGGCATTTTTGAATAAATACGATAGTTCGAAGAACCAACAATTTTTAGGTATCTTTCTAGGTTTAATTTCCCTGTGATTTCAACCTTTGAATATTTTGATATTTTTGTTCTTGGGTTGAAGCCAAGTTTTGAAAGTATTTCAAAAACCGATAATATTAGATTTTCATTTATCGAATGAAATTCTAACGTCCAACCCCTTCTTGATTTGTCATAATATATTGAGCCGTCGGTATCTATTAATCCCCTTGCAAAATATTTTCTAATATTAAGGGGAGATTTTCTTATTATTTCTGGCTCATTCACTGTATATGTCTTGTTGCTTGTTGGGATGTTGAATATCTCGGTTAAAATTCTGAAATAGGTTTTGGATTTCACATCTGATACAAAGTTATCGTCTTTTCTTACTATCACTGGTCTGATTCCAAACGTGTTTAAAAGGTCTTTTGAATGTTGCTGTATTAGTGATAGATTTTCTTGTAATCTAATTCTATATGTTCCTTTTGAATAAGTGCACGAACCATCACCACAATGCCTTCCTAGGATTTCAATCAATCTTTCATTGATTCCAGGTATCTTGATTTTTCAGTAGCTCTATAGGTTCCTAAGAATTCAATGTCCTTTGTGAAATCCTTGCTAAATCTCCCTTTCAATTCCATTAAGAACCAAAGTGGAATTCCTGATCTTCCTGATTTCCAGTCCTTTATCATTTTATAGCTTATACTGAAATCCTTTGCAAATTTCTGTAAATTGTAGTTCTTTAGGAATTCCCTGAGATTTTTGTGAAGGTTTTTGCCATATGCTCTTATCCATGTTCTCCAGTCTTTATCGAGTTCACTGTTATGTAAATTAAAAACTCTATTCTCTATGAAATTTTCTATTTCAGAATTTTTAATTTTCATGGTTTATTGTTGGTGAGGCACCTATATGTGTTTTTAGGGCAAAGCCCGACCTCATGAGAGGAAAAAACACAATATAGGTGCCGAACTATATTTAATGCCTTAAATCCTGACGGATCTCGGTACGAATGGAAGAAATCCTTGCGCGTTCCCTGTATGCACAGGACGGCCTGGTTAAACCAAAGTAAGCCGTCGAGTTTTTCACGGGCTCCGGAAATCGGCCGAACCATTGCTGGCCATTCATGCATTCACCTGCTTCTCATCATTAAGATTCTCCGCAGGCTTCGGCACTTAGCTACGTATCCGCAGTCGGCCTGTCCCGAAGCGTCAGGAATGCGCCTTGCGTCGCCGCACGTATTCTTCCAGGTACGGAATATTAACCGTATTCCCTTTCGACATGTTCCTGTTAGGGCATGCCTTAGGATCGCCTAACCCTCAGTCGACTCGACCGAGAGATGCCTAGCTAGCATATAAGACATCTATCGTTGATCGTTGCTGAGGAACCCTAGCCCATCCTCAAAAGTTAGACTAATGCCTAACCTTCTTTAAGGTGGCACGGATTCTCACCGTGCTTCGCTGTTACTATCGGCAAGATTCTTGTTTTCACGGGATCCACCCAAATTTACACACAGGCTTCTGCTCCCGCGAAACACCTCCCTACTATATGCATTTCTGCATCCAGGGTATCGGTAGCGTGTTTAGTCCCGTCCATTCTCGGGGCCCACAACCATCGGTGGGTGAGCTATTACGCACTCTTTGAAGGGTTGCTGCTTCTAAGCCAACCTTCCCACTGTCTGAGGTTGCGGACGCCCTTTCTCACTTAACACGCATTTTGGGACCTTAACCCTGGTCTGGGTTCTTTCCCTCTCGGATAACGAGCTTACCCCGTATCCTCACTCCCGCCATCTAAGATGATGAAGGATTCCGAGTTTGACAGCGCAACCGGAGGTTTCCCTCCTCAATTACCCAATCAGTAGCTATACCCCTTCACCTGTCTCCGGCGAGGCTGAGCTGTGACACATTTCGAGAGGAACCAGCTTTGGTGTTCCCATAGCGATAGAACGGATAGTCCTTAACTCATTTCCCTTTAATAAAGGCTTAAAATTCCTTTCAAATTTCTCAATCCCTTCACGAGATTGAATATAAAGAGCATGACATTTTCTGTCTCTCTGAAGACATATCGTGCTTTTAATACCCATTTCGTCAAAGACACTTCTTATGAATTCAAGGGATTCTCTGTTATTCTGATGCATGCATATCTTCTTTTTTCCAGTCTTAAAGAATGTTGCGGGTTTTGTGCAATGACCCTCTGCGTCAAAGAATCCCGATATATACGGTACCCAGAGGTGTCTATTGTTCTTGATTATATTCGGTGTTTCCCAATACTCTTGATTCGATGGCATACCGATTATCTCTTTGAAGAAGATGGTAATCGGTTTTGAATTCACTGTCAACTCAAAGCAATCTCTGAACTTCCTTATTCTCGGTTGAATTTCAAACTCATCACAGAATATATTACTCAATATCTTTATCCAACCAATTGCTGATTTTTTCTGTGTTATTGAGATTGAATATCTGTAAGGGTCAAGGTAGCCATCTCTCAGGCACCCAATGAGATATGCAAGATTAAATGATATCTCTTTAGGAACCTTATGCGGTTTATTAGCTCTTGAAGAAAACCTAGTCATATGGTTGCTACATTCTTCGATAATTTTAGGGTTGTTTTCCGAAATCCTAAATATCAGGTTCAAAGGAACTGCTGATTTTCCGCTCAAATAGTAATGGATTATAGAGCGTTTACAGTGCTTCCTCAATTCGTTCTTGTATTCTTTCAGGACTTCTCTGCAGCCGCTAATATAGATTCCCTGACCTCTAAATACCTGCAAGAGATTAGGAACCTCTGCCTTCATATAAAGGGTTTGTTAGGTGTCCTTATTAACCTATGGATAGGACATTTCCGTTATTCCGATAGAATAATAAGGACACATTATCCGTTTACCCTACCGCTATGGCAATATCACCGATCTCGATTGGCTTTTCACCCCTAGTCCCAGGTCACCCCAGCGATTTATTCCCTGCTTAGCCAATTAACCCGGCAGGCTTTGCAGGTTTGAATCTCAACACGGGTAGCGAGCCTCCATCCCGGTTTCCCGGGACT
>CAZAEI010000050.1:0-5031 GCA_964484305.1 uncultured archaeon | reverse complement strand
GAGCTATTCCCCAGTTCTCAAATGCGTAACTGGGTACCCTCAGGGCGCTTCCCAGCCTTAGAGGCATCCTCGAATCATCAATCTGATATTTGTCGGGCATATAATCATCCAATAACCGGTTAATCGAATACAATACTTTCTCTATCATAGGCCGTGAAAACATTCTTATACCATACCTTATCTACATCCCAGTTAATTGCAAGTATTCTTTGCATAGAATCTAGAACAGGGGTAAGCTTTTTAAGCTTTTAAACTTGCCTGCTACATTCTTTTTCATGATTAAGGCATCCGCGCCCGGGAAGGTCCACCTTATTGGCGAGCACGCCGTGGTCTATGGCGAGCCCGCAATAATTGCAGCCATTGGCAAGAGGGTATATGTGGAGGCCGAGAAGCACGAGAGCAAGGTCATGGTGCATTCCAGAACTCAGAACCAGAGAGCCGAGTGGGTGGTTGAGGACTGCATCGACTCTGCCATGCAGGCCCAGGCCATGTGGATGAATGGCTTCGAAGATAAGGACTTTTCAAAACTGTTCAGCTTTGTCAAGGACGGCCAGAACTTCAAGAAGGTCGCAATCGGCCTCATTCTCCACAGGCTGAACATAAACTCCGGTGTAAACATGACAACCTATGGCGAAATCCCACTCGGCTCAGGGCTTGGTTCCAGCGCCGCGTTTGCAGTCGCGCTCGTGAATGCCATATCAGAGCTCTATCAGAAGAACCTGAACCAGGAGGATGTCAACAGGATTGCCTTTGACATAGAGAAGATGGTGCACGGAACCCCTTCGGGAGGCGACAACACAACATCATGTTACGGCGGGCTTGTATGGTTCCAAAAGGGCGCGGGAGACAAGCCAACGCTGGAATCCCTGAAAGAAGAAATCCCCTACAAACTCGATAACTTTATCCTCACCTACATCAAGAGGCCTGCCAAGACCACGGGCGAGCTGGTCTCCCACGTCAGGGCCCTTGACCCGTCAGTCAGGGAGTCCAGGGTTAAGGCCATAGGCAGGGCAGCACATGAGATGCGAGCGGCCCTCAAGGACAGGGACTTCAAGAAGGTTAAAGAACTCATAAACCTGGCCTGGAAGAACCTCTCTGAGCTGGGACTTTCAATCCCCGAGGCCGATGACCTTATCGCAAGGGTCAGGGAAACAGGCGGTGCTGCCAAACTCTGCGGGGCCTGCGGAGGAGGAATCATGCTGGCCTACCACGAAGACAAGGAGGCCCTCAAGAAGGTAATAAGGGATGCGGGCTACACCCCCTGGGAGACAAAACTTGGAGCAGAGGGAGCCCGAATTGAACAGTAATCTACCTATTACTCAATCTTTATTCCCTGATGGTCCACCTTTGCATCAACGAGGTAGAGCCCTGCCTCTTGCCATGCTTTTTCTATCTTTTCTGCAACATCCGGCTCGAAGCACACCGCAATCCCGCAGTCTCCGCCGCCTGCACCTGAAAGCTTTCCTGCCCCTCCTGCCCGGTTGGCCACCTCGCTAAGCTTCATTAGCTCAGGGGTCTCTATATTCACCCCGGATTTCTCACCAAGTTCCCTCAAATAATCCTCGTTCTTTCTCAGGCATTCAAGAATCCTTTCCTTATTCCCGGCCTTCCATAAAGGAACAAGTTCCCTGACGAGGTCGGCAATCTGGTCAAACAGCCTCCTGTATTCCTCAGGGTTCTGTTCCTTGAAGCCGTTCATCTGCTTCACCATGGCTGAGGTGGAGGCAGAGCCCCTGGTCCATCCCACAAGCAGGTCAAACCCCTCGGGGATTTCCAGCTCCTCGACCTCGAAGCCAGGCCAGTCCTGCTCCACAATCTCCTTTACAGGTCTGCCGGATTCCATCTGGCTCACAAGCCACTTGGGGTCAAACCTCTTGTAAACAAAAATCCCTCCATAGACGGATGCAGCAACATCGAAGGCAGAGCCGACCTTTCCCTGTGCAAAGTAATGTGCTATTGTTGATAGCTTGTATATGATATCCCTGACCTCCCTGGACTCTATATCTCTCCCGTTAATCTTGAGTATGCCAGAAACAAAGGCCACGACAGAGGCAGCCGATGAGCCGAAACCAATCTTCTTCATCTCACCATCTACCTCGAGCTGGGACATCTCTCCCCACGACCTTATCCTGAATGGCTTGAACTCCCCGAGATATCTGAGGGCAGCTTCTATCGCGCCCCTGCAGAATATCAGCTTCTCCCTTTGCTCATCAGTAAGCTCGCTTGCCCACTCGAATTTTCCATTCCTGAATTCACCCCTGGCATCGCTTATCTTGAAATCATCCACAGAAACCGATATCTCATTGGCCTCTTCTATGTCAACCCAGACACACTTGTTGACTGCTGCGACCATTCCCGGATTACCCAATTCCAGTACAGCCCATTCCCCTGACAGGAAGAGCTTTCCAGGTGCGCTTGCCTTCATTTCTATCACTTTATTTGAATATGCAAGATATTTAAGTTTCTAACTCAGAATCCTACTCCACCCTTCGAACTTTCTACCATCCATGTAATCGATGGCCTCCCTCTTCCATAACTCTGCCAATTCACCCCCGGGCCTGAAGCCCCGGATGGCCTCGTCCATGGTCATGTTCCTGGCCCTTCCGGCATCATAACAGAACCTCGCCAGTGAAAGGGCCCAGGCCTCCCTCCTCATGAAATAGCCCTGGAATTCCAGGAGCGGTTTCATCATCTCCCTGACAAATCCCCGGAACCTTGGAGGAAAATCCTCCACACCGAACTTCGCTATCCTGTAGGCAAAGTGCTCCTCTATGGACTCCTCAAAAGGCTTCCCCACATAGTCCCTGCATTCACCCACATAAATGCACCGCCTGAAGGCCACGTAGTGCCCCATCTGCTCAAGAATCTTGTCAGCCAGGTAGACAGACTGATGGAGGGGCGATATCCATGCAACAGGCTTCCTGTGGTTCCCTATGGCCTGGCATATCCTTTCTATGACTCCACCTTCAAGGTCGAATCCCTCAAGAATCTCCCTGGCCTTCTCTGCGCTGGCCTGTGCATGATCCACCTTCTCCGTGTCCGGTCTCACAGAGTCGTGCAGCAGTCCCGCTATATAAGCCAGGTCCTGTTCCTTCTCATCACCCCCGAGAAGCTTCACGAGCCAGGATGCCCCTAGAGCCACCCTCCTGAAGTGGGAGAAGTCATGCGTCAGGGTACAGTCGATTATGTTCTTCCTGACAAAATCCTCTATCCCCGCTTTACTGCTCATAAAAACCCGCCGTTGTTAAAACAGGTGGTCATCCACCAGCATTGCCGGGCCTCCGGGCTTGCAGACCACAACGTCCTCAATACCCTCAAGCCCCTTGAGTCTAGTGGTTATCTCTCCGACATCCCTCTCCATGCACATTATCTTGACTTGCGGGCCTGCGTCCATGGTGAAGTATGCCTCCAGGCCAGAATCTCTCCAGTCCATCACAGCATGAAGAATTCTCATTGTAGCGGGATTCCAGTAGATTATGGGGGGTTTTGTTGTAATCATGGTTGCGTGCATCTTGAGGGCGTTATATTCTGCTGTGGAGCCCACCTTGGTAAAGTCCCTTTCCATAATCCCCTGCTTGACAGAATCTATATCATCCTGTACCGTAGCCAGCCAATCCTTGTAATATGGACAGGTTGCCACGGTCTGTGCCATCCCAGCCCGGGACTTGACCTTTTTCTCCCCTTTGGACGTTATCACAGCAATCATCCTGAAATCCCAGTGGTCGGGCGGTGCTATCTGAGCTCCATAGCTGTCAGAGCCGTCTTCCTTATCCCCCTTTAGCCACTCCACAAAACCACCTTCAATGGACCTCGAGGCAGAGCCGGAGCCCCTCCTGGCCATTATCGAGAGCTCACTCTTGTCCAGATTCAGGCCGGCTGCCTTGGAACCGGCGAGGCTCAGGGCAGCAAGCCCGGATGCAGAGCTCGCAAGGCCGGCCGCGGTCGGGAAGTTGTTCTCGGTCATGACCTTGGCCTTCTCTCTGATTCCTGCCATCTCCCCTATAAGGTTAAGATGGCCCACGGTCTCCTCGTAAGGTTCTCCTTCAGAAACTTCCTGACCATTGATTATGAATATGTCTCTGTCATAATCAGGTGAAAACTCCACTGTGGTCTTGGTAGACATACCATCCACTGTCATGGAGACGCTTCCATTGTTAGGAAGCATGAGGTTCTTGTCCCTCTTGCCCCAGTATTTTGTCAGGGCTATGTTTGCATTGGCAATTGCAGTTGCCTTCATTTAATCACCTCGTCTTTTATATTCATTTTATTATTTAAAGCCCCGGGCGAGACATTCAGCCCCGCTGGATGCGCACCTGTGCCCTTTGGGGCATGCTCCAGCAGTGCGATTGAACTCGCGACCTTCACCTTACCAAGGTTTAGCGGAGGCCATCTCCTTTACAGGCAGAGCATGAGAGACCCCTGACGCTCTTTATCGGGAAGCCCAACTCCCGCCGGAATCCTACCGACTGAGCTACCGAGGCAAAATTTTTCTTTTTGTAATTTGTTATCCCATATTCGTATAACCATCTTTTTATTTGTTCTTTCCCGTAAATCTCCAGATGATATATAAATGCGCGTTTATCTACTCTGGTGGCTTTGTGTATAAAGGGTCAAATTTAGTTACATATTGTGCTCAGTAACTAACATTTTCGCATATCTTGTTGCTTCAGTGTACTTCTTACACAAAGCCTACTCTGGTATAAACTTTATAACCTGATTTTAAAAACAATCTTTTTATCTGAAAGAAAAGTTTTTCACTTTTGGTCGAAAATCCCATTCTTGGATAAGGCTTTCTATAGATTTTTCTTTTATCGAGGAAAAAGAATCCATCTGTATCAAATATACCTTTAACAACAAAATTTAAAATGTCTGATTTGTAAACTTTTTCAGGAATACTTACAATGTTATTCTTTATTCCATCTCGAAATCCCAAATCTCTAAAGAATTCATATAACTGTTTATAAGCTATTATCATCCTTATAGTGCCTCCAACAATTCTGAACCTCGGATTGACCTCAAAATATTTCTTTA
>CAZAEI010000049.1:0-5244 GCA_964484305.1 uncultured archaeon | reverse complement strand
AAAGAAATCCAGGATGGCTGATGGATATCCTTATAGTCTGGCTGCAAATTTTTAGAACTCCACTTCATCTCCCACCCGGGTTCTGCTCTCCCTTACCCTGCCTGCGGGGAGCTCCAATACAGAACCAACCGGCCCCGGCGGAAAGAAGATTCTCCATGTCCGCCAGGAAAACCCCAGCGGCCTCGCATTCTCCACAGCCCTGATGACCCGCCTGCCGGGGTCAAGGAAGACTATGTCTATGGGGAAGCGCATCCCGAGCATCCATATCCCCGGACGGCTGGGCGGCTCAAATACCATGAGCAGGCCGCGGCCCTGGGGCAGGGCCTTCCTGAACATCAGGCCCCTGGTCCTCTGCCAGCCTGTCCCGGCCACTTCATGGCTCTCGCACAGGATAGTCCCCTTTGTTTTATTGATAATCATGGATTCACCTTTCTATAGTTGCCCCTTTATTTGCCTGGCCACCCCTGGGCCCATAATCCTCTCCAGGCTGGCCTGGGGAATCCTCCTCAGGTCCTCAAGGCCCCTGAGGCCGGATGTATGAAGCATCCTGGCCCTGACCCTTCCAACCCCCTTTAACCTCACAAGGGGGAGCAGCTCCTCCCTGATCCCGTAGCTGACCCTCACCCTGACCTTCCTCAGGTCCTTGAGAATGCCCATGTGGCCCAGGAGGAGCCCGAGTTCCTGCATGGAATAGAGCAACCAGTCCGCATTGCTCAGTCTCACCCTGAGCTCCCCTGGCGTGACCCTGAACCGGTCCAGGAGGACATCCTCCCCTGCCTCCTCCATCCACTCCTGGAAGAGCATGGCGGTCTTGACTGACCTGAGGTAGTCATCATACTCTATGTCCCATGGGTTGGGGGGCTTCTGTATGAGGCTCTTCTCCTCCCTGTTCAGGAAGTCGTTTATGGCCTCAAGGTCCCCCTTCCTTACGGGAAGCATGGGTGACATCTCAAGGGTGTTGCTCATGGCCTGCAGATAACCGATATGGCCTGGCTGCCTTTCCCTGGCAATATCCAGGCTCCTTATGAAATGGTTCGCGGTGAGGGGGTCTATATAGAGTTCAGACACCCTCCTGCCTATACTCGTGGCCCTGAGCTCGATATCCTTCCCCAGGGAGGCTGCGCTCTGGAAGGGCCCCGCATCCTCTTGGGCACTGTTCGTCGTGATGAATCCGAACTCCTCAAGCATGAGGATAATCCTGTCCATGATGGCGGCAAGGCCTGCCGAGTCCTCGTACTGGTGCGCATAGAACGTCCTTGAAAAGAACTCCATGAGCCCTGACCTTGTGGGTGTGACCCCTGACGAGACCAGGGCCAGCACATGGGTCCTCAGGACAGGCTCGACCCCCAACTTGGAATAGACCCTCTCGGGCTCGCCCTTTATGTAGTTCTCCCAGGCATACCTGGCATCGGCCTCGCTCCCCGCGAGCAGTATGGCCTGGCCCTCGGTGTCATACCTGGGCCTCCCTGCCCTTCCGCAGTTGTGTACAATGAAATTATTACAAACAAAATTCTCGTTACCATATACAGACATATTGAAGACAGTAATAGGTTTCTTTAGAATCTTTTTATCGATTGTGTCAACTGTGTCAAAAACAACATCCCCAAAGAATTTCATTGGTCTAGTATCCCTTTTCAGGGATAGACGTTTTGACTTGATTCTCACACAAGGAATATTGGAGAAGAACTTGTTTATATCACTCTTCCTGGAAATGGCAAGACAATATGATTTCTTTTCTTTATGAACTGTACTTCTTATACCAAAACGGAGAAACATACTCTGGCAGTTCTTTATCAGGTCCTTGCTTATGGAGCTCAGTCTTATACCTGGCATCGATGAAGAGAAGTTACCATCACCATCAAACAGTCCAGCAATGAAGTTACTGACAAGATTGTCGGGTAACTCAAACACCTCTTTCATCTCGATTGTATACGACTTCTTTCCGCTTTGTATGCCAAATCTGTTTAGCAACTTTATTACTGTCTGGTTACATACATCAATTTTCCATACATGATTATCTGGACAGAAACCACTTTTACCGACATATTCATAATATCGTATCCCAAGTGATTCAAGGATGCTTTTTATTTTCTTTATGATTGATGAGTTGGTGTTTGATAATTTCAGTTTCGAATATCTGGTACCCTTCCATCTTCCGTGGCCAGTATATTCCGTAATACTACCCTCTGCTGCTATGATACCCAAAAGCCATGCAAATTCATTTGTGATGTTTATTGGTAAAACAACCTGAGAACCATACTTTGTTTTAAATCTGCGATTTTCTAACATCTTGTAAATATCACCCTCTTTAATGCCAAGGGTTCTTGACAGCTTTAGTATATGCTTAAGTGGTACTGATTTGTTGTATGCATAAGATTTGATCGTCTTGTAAGGGATAGATAATGTATGTGCAAAATGCTTGTATCCCTTGCCAGTATGTCTGTAAAGGTAACGAATTATATCTCTGCCATCTTTCACATAAATATCTTTATCCAGATAGTCCATGAATTTCGGTACCTTTCTATAAACATTTACTTTATTCAGTGTGCCGATCATGTCACCTTTTTTTACATCGCCAATTTGTTTCCATAAGATATCTTTCTGATAGACGAGAACAGGGTGCTCAGGGGTAGCTTTCAGCTCCTTTCCGGAATTTGTTCTGAGACATACCAACTCATTCGAATGTCTTGAGAATTTCTCTGTAATCGGTTTTTCCTCGAGTTTTCCTGTATTGGTGTTAAGTGAGAGTACAGACACATCATTCTTAATGATATCTTTTATTTTCTCATACGTTCCATTTACGGTCAGTATTTCAGCATCTCCTGTAAGGCACATCTGCTGTATCTCCAGAACGGGGATAAAGTCCATTCCCGAATGGGCGCTGAACCTCCTCATGTCCCTTATTATCACCCTCCACGCGGGCAGGTTTATGCCAGCCGCCAGTGTGGGTGTGGCGGCAATCACCTTAATCAGCCCCGATTTAAAGGCCTTCTCAATACTCCCCCTCTGCTCGCTGGTGAGGCCTGCGTGATGAAAGGCCGTGCCGCTCCTTATGCATCCCGCCAGCCTCTCGCACTGGATAGTGGGGTGCCCAAGGGCATGGAGAACCCCCTCCGCCACCCTCCCGAGCTCCTTCCTGTCCCCGGCTGTGAGGCCCTTTCCCACAAACCTGCTGGCCTTCTCTGCGGCTGACTCCGCGTTCCTCCTTGTGGATATGAAGACCAGGGCCTGCTTCTTTTTTGCCAGGGCCTGCTCCACAAGCTCCTTGAGGTTAGCCTCTTCCGGGTCTAGCTCTATGCTGCCCTTTGGGAAGAAGCTGACCTTGTTATCAAAGCATACCCCCCTGAGGAGCTTCACAGGCCTCCACTCAGACTTCACAGCCGAGGCGTCCAGCCACCCCGCAATCTCCTCATGGTTGCTTATCGTTGCCGACAGCGCAAGAATCCTGGGGTCTGCGCCCTGCCTCAGCCTGGTCAGGACGACCTCCAGTGTGGGCCCCCTGGAGGGGTCATCCAGGAGGTGTATCTCATCAGCAACAACCAGGCCTATCTGGCCTGCCCACCCTATCCCGTGCCTGAGGAGGGAGTCCAGCTTCTCACTGGTGACTATTATAATGTCGTACTTCGCAAGCCACGTATCTGACGAGTCCCTGTCACCCACAGACAGGGCAACCCTTATCCCCAGGGGCTCGTACTTCTTCCTGAATTCCTCATACTTCTCGCTGGCCAGGGCCTTGAGGGGGACGATATACACGACCTTCAGGTTCTCCCTTATTGCCCGGAGCGCGGCAATCTCCGCAATCAGGGTCTTGCCCGAGGCAGTGGGGGCGGCCACAACCATGTTCCTCTTCCCCAGCAGGCCCTTCTCAATGGCGAGCTCCTGGACAGGGTTCGGCTTATCGAAACCCGAAAGCTCCAGCACCTTCTTCACGGCATCAGAATCCGCATCCCCGGAAGTCATAGAAAGTATATTAACCATAAAGCAATAAATAAACTATGAAGCCAGCTGTTTTTGTCAGGGAAACCGATGACAGGAGGGCCTTCACCAAGGCAATCCTCAGGCGCTTCCAGGGGGAGTGGTCCGGCAAGAGGGTCTTTGTCAAGCCCAACATAGTCTCCTATGAGCGCTACCCCACGACAACACACCCGGATGTCCTCAGGGAGGTCCTGAAGGCCCTCACAGACAGGGGCTGCGAGGTCATGGTCGGGGACGGGCCCGCCCCCGATGCAGGTGACTCAAACCAGATAATCGAGCACCACCCCCTCCAGATGGTGTGCGGGGAGTTCGATACAGAACTCTGCAACCTCCACGATGAGCCCTTCAGGAAGGTCATGACCAGGGCAGGCTACAAGCTCAGGGTCTCCTCGGCCCCCTTCTCATACCAGTACCTCATATCCCTTCCTGTACTGAAATACCACCCCGACACAACGATAACCGGTTCCCTCAAGAACCACTTCGGCTTCCTCCACAACCGGGAGAGAATCCTCATGCGCTCAAGGCTCAAGAACATCCACAGGGGAATCGCAGAGCTCCACAATGTCTTCAAGGCCAACCTGACCATCATGGACGGGGCCAGGACCATGAGGGCTGCTAATGAGCTCCGGCACGGCGGCAAGGCCATGAGGTTCGGCTACATGTTCGCCGGCCAGGACCCCGTGGCCCTGGACTGTGCAGGCCTCATGCTCATCAGAAACATCCTCCCAGAGCTCGGGGGCCTCGAGCCCAAGGATATTGGCCACATCACCCAGGCCATCAGGCTGGGGATAGGCAGCCCCGACTACCGAAGGGTGGCTGTTTGAGCTAACATCAGCATGCCAATAATTTATAAAATATACATCTCACTTTAATTATGATTGATACGATAATCTTTGATGCAGAGGGTATAGTTATAGATAACGAAACCCTCTGGGATAAAGAAGCAATAGAATTTCTCAGGAGAAGAGGTTTCGTTTATGATAGAGACAGGATTAAGCATCTGATTACTGGAAGGTCTTTGGCTGAGGGAGTCCGGGTGATGCAAGAAGTTTATGGCTTTGAGGGGAACCCTGAAGAACTTGCCAAGGAACGTATAGCGATAGTAAGGGGCCTTTTTGAAAGGGGGCTGAAATTCATATCTGGTTTTGAAGAGTTCTACCAGAAAGTTAAAGGCAAGTATAAGATATGCATTGCAACTTCTTCAGGTAAAGAACTTTTAGGCTGCTAGTCGCATAGGGCGGGAACCCTACGGGCTTCAGCCCGTAGATG
>CAZAEI010000048.1:0-5277 GCA_964484305.1 uncultured archaeon | reverse complement strand
AACGTGGCCAGCAGGAAGGCACAAGCGAAGATGATGACCGGTACGCTTTTGATGGCTTGATTAAGGTCGGCTAATTTCATCTGTCTGCCTTATCCCCCCTCATTTGACCTTGTTGGATTCTTCGGTGATGCGGCCGATATCGCGGTCAGTGAACAGTCTCCA
Organism: uncultured archaeon; assembly: GCA_964484305.1. GTDB lineage: Archaea > Aenigmatarchaeota > Aenigmatarchaeia > QMZP01 > QMZP01 > DAOVFN01. The sequence goes on along the minus strand of CAZAEI010000048.1, from coordinate 5,115 downwards.
GCCCCGCCTGTCCCGGTGAGACACGTCCTCGAGGATACCTTTCCTTAGCCACCGGAATAGGGTCGACCGGCTTATACCGGCCATGGAACATACTTCGGCGGTTCTGTAGTAGGTTTTTCCTCTCATGTTCACCGTCATAGTTGCGTCACCTCTCAGATTATCTCTGTAACTATGTCCAACCCGTGTCAATTATGTTCGCCTTATGGCGAATTTGGAATCCCCCAAAAGTACGGTTGGGGTCACTATTTAGTCCGATGACTATAGTCCTAGTTGGAGGGTATGGATACCAAGGTAGGTGCCGTAATATGGACTAAAGTCCCTTTGGCTTGACAGAACTTTAACGGCGGTGGCATTATGGGTTTATCCACATTGATACAGCCTCGCCGGGTGATTATGCTGAATATTATCCTTAACCTGAAACGGGCGCTCTACGCGGGGTGGGGCTGGTAAAAGGGAATTAGAGATGGCGGAAAGGGAACTAGCCGAAATAGTTGGCACTGGCAATGTCCTGAGCGGGACAGAGGTCATAAAGGAGTATTCCCGGGACCTGAGCTTTGTTCCCGCGGTGGCGCCCCGGTGCGTGGTCAAGCCGGGTAATGTTGGGGAAGTGCAGGAGCTGGTTAAGTGGGCCAACAGCAACCTTACCCCCCTGGTGCCGGTAAGCTCGGGGGCTCCCCATTTCCGGGGGGACACCGTGCCCGGTACTGGTGGATCGGTTATCGTTGACTTAAGCCAGATGAAGCGGGTTATAAGGGTTGACCCCAGGAACAAGGTGGCTATGGTCGAGCCGGGGGTTACTTTTATTGAGCTGCAGGCGGAGCTGGCCGAGGCCGGTTTATCCGCCTACATGCCTCTGGCTCCCCGCGGCAACAAGTCGGTGATAGGCAGTGTGCTGGAGAGGGAGCCGATTACCATGCCGGCCCATCACTGGGACAGCACTGACCCCTGGCTCTGCGCCGAGGTTGTCTTTGGCACCGGCGATAAGTTCCGCACCGGCGAGGCTTCGGGTCCCGATACGGTTGAGGAGCAGTGGGAGCTGGGCCGGGTGCAGATGAACCCCTTCGGCCACAGCCACGTCGATTTTCAGAGGTTGATATCGGGGGCTCAGGGCACCATCGGCATCGTAACCTGGGCAACTCTGAAATGCCATTACCTGCCCCAGCTGAAAAAGGCTTTTCTGGTGCCGTCGAAGAATATCGAGCCCCTGATTGATTTGAGCTACCGTCTGGTGAGATTCCGGCTGGGAGCCAGCCAGTTTATTCTGAACGGGCTTAACCTGGCCTGTCTATTGGGCCAGAATTCCGAAGAGATTGAGAAACTAAAGAAGACTCTGCCGCCCTGGGTTTTATTTGTCAGCTTTGAGGGCTACGGGGTGCTGCCCGAAGATAAAGTAGCCTACGAGACCGCCGATTTCAAAGATATGGCTAGAGAATGTAACCTAAAGCCGGCGGCCAGTATCCCGGGGGCTAAGGCTGAAGAGGTGCTGGCGCGGCTGGCGCCATCGCCTGAGCCTTACTGGAAGCTGAGGTTTAAGGGCGGGTTCCAGGATATCTTCTTCCTGACCACGCTGGACAAGACGGCTGACTTCATCACCGCCATGTCCGAGCTGGCCCCGCCGGAAAACACCGGCGTTTATCTGCAGCCGACAGTGCAGGGAACCAGCTGTCACTGCGAGTTTAATCTTTATTATGACCCTGCCGACCGTGCCGAAGCCGACGCCGCCCGGTGGCTGGTGGGGCATGGCGCCGGGGAGATGGCACGGAGGGGTGGCTTTTTCTCCCGGCCTTACGGCGCCTGGCGGGACACCGCCTATAGTTCGGCCGAGGGCACCCAGAAAATGCAGCGAAAGGTTAAGGGCATCTTTGACCCCAACGGTATCCTCAACCCGGGGAAATTGTGCTTTGAGATAAAGAAATGAGCTGGCAGGATTATACCCACGATATGCAGAGATGCACCCGCTGTTCCTACTGTAAATGGATACCCTACAGGTACATGCGGAATACCGATTTTATCGAGGGGTGCCCATCGGTTGCCCGGTATAACTGGCACGCCTATGCCGCCGGCGGCAAGTTCAATATGGCCTATTCCCTGCTCAAGGGGAGGATAGATATTGACGATACTTTTCTTGATGTGCTCTACCGCTGCCAGATGGACGGCAGCTGCGATGTATCCTGCAAGGTCCAGCAGGACATCGAACCGTTGCAGCTGATGCAGGAGCTGCGCATTAAATGCGTTGAGGAGGGCAAGCTGCCTCAGCCCCACCAGACGGTTATTCAGGGCTTACGGGAAGAGGATAACATGATGCAGGCGCCAAAATCCGACCGGGGCAAGTGGGCGGGGGATATGGACGTTAAAGACCTGGCTATTGACAAAGCCGAGGTTGTCTATCACGCCGGCTGCCGCTACTCCTATGATAAAGAGCTGTGGCCGGTAGCCAGAGCCGGGCTGAGCCTGCTCCAGAAGGCCGGTGTTGATGTGGGTATTATGGGCGCCGACGAAGTCTGCTGCGGCGGGCGTGCCTACGAGCTGGGCTGCTCCGATGAGATGGAAAAGTATGCCCAGCGCCAGCTGGAAACCTTCCGCGCCGCCGGGGTCAGTACCCTGGTCACCCCCTGCGCCGATTGCTACGCCAGCTTTAAGGTCCTCTACGACAAAATCGGCAAGGGGTTGGGGATAGAGGTGTTCCATATTACCCAGTACCTGGAACGCCTGCTCAAAGAGGGCAAATTAAAGCTGACCAAGAAGGTACCACTGACGGTTACCTACCACGACCCCTGCCACCTGGGACGCCTGGCTGAGCCCTGGGTGCACTGGCAGGGGAAAGAGGTAAAGGTCCAGGGGCAGATGATTGTCCACGACCCGCCCAAGCAGTACCGGCGCGGCGCCAACGGCGTCTACGAAATACCCCGTAATATTTTAAAGAGCATCCCCGGCTTGAAGCTGGTGGAAATGTACCGGATTAAGGAATATGCCTGGTGCTGCGGCGCCGGCGGCGGCGTCATTGACGCCTATCCCGACTTCGCCCTCTGGACTGCCGCCGAGAGGCTGAGGGAGGCCGGGGCGGTAGGGGCGGAGGCTATCGTCAGCGCCTGCCCCTGGTGTAAGCGGAATTTCCTGGACGCGGCCAGAGAGACCGATAACGATATCAAGGTCTATGACCTGATAGAGCTGGTGCAGAAGGCAATTTAAACGATGAGGCAGGAGAATTTAAGGTGAAGCTGGCTAAACAGGAATACCAGGCTCTGGAGTATATCGTCGGCAGGGAGTATATCACCCAGGAGCTGGTTATCCTGGATACCTACAACCAGGTCTGGGGCAACAAGTTCTTCTTTGACGAAAAGCACTCGACGCGCCCCTCGGCGGTAGTGCTGCCGGCCAGCACCGATGAAATCCAGGCTATTGTCCGGGTGTGCAATGAGTACGGCATCCTGTTTAAAGCCTTCTCTTCCGGGTTTGAGTACCTTTCCCTGGCTCTGGAGAAGGAGAAGGGCATCCTGCTTGACCTGAAGCGGATGAACCGTGTCCTGGAGATAGACGCCAAGAACATGCGGGCGGTGGTCGAGCCTTACGTTTCGGTTTACCGCCTTCAGCTGGAGGCGGCTAAGCACGGGCTGTACACCGGGCGGATTGGCGTGGGCTACAGCGCCGGGGTGGTTGCCGCCGAGTGCTGCCACCACGGCTGCCAGCATACCATGGTCTTTACCAGCGGCTACGGGCGCAATGTCCTGGGGGTGGAGTGGGTGCTGCCCACCGGCGAGGTGCTGGAGATGGGCACCGGCGAGAGCGGCGGCGAGCTGTTTTCCGCCGACGGGCCCGGCTTCAGCCTGCGGGGAATACTGCGGGGGCGCACCGGGGCTAACGGCGGGCACGGCATTATCACCAAAGCCAGCGTCAAGCTCTACCCCTGGTACGGGCCGGCGGAGTGGGAGCAGGAGAAAAAGCCCGGGGAGCCGCCGTCGCGGGGGCAGTTGCCCAAAGTGCCCGACGGTTATAAGGTCTTAATCCCCACCTTCCCCAATATAGATGCCGCCTTGGAGGCGGCTGCCGATTTTTGCCACGCCGAAATTCTATACTCCCTTTCCATCAGTCTGCTGGGCACCGACGTCCCCGCCGAGGGCAACGATGAGGAATGGGCCATGATGCAGGCCGCCGACCCGGAGCTTGCCGAGGAGGTTAAGAGTTCGCTGGTGCTGGTTATCGGCGGGCAGTCCTCCCGGGAGCTTAAATACCGTGAAAAGTGCGTATTAGCCATTACCGAAAAGCGGGGCGGGCGCTTTTTGCCCGAATTTAACGAGCCGGCGGCGCTAGCCCGCTCTTTTGTTGATATGATATGGTCTAACGGCGTGCCGGCGCTGCGGGTTACCGGCGACTTTCTGCCGTCTTCTTCCAGCCCCGACGGTTCGCCGGACATGCTTAAAAACCTGGCGTTGCGGGAGGGGGAGATAGTCCAGCGCTACGAGCGCAGCGGCGCCTTTTTCCGCCGTGATACCGGACAGCGGCAGATAACCTGGCGGCCCGAGGAGAACCTTTCCACCGGGGCGCAGGGTATTTCGGTAGCCCTCTATGACCCCTATGACCCGTCTTCCCTGGAGGCGGCCCGGAGGTTTATCAGCGAGCTTTTTGACCCCCGCGGGAAGTTCCAGCGGTTCGGGGTGCCGGCGCGGGGGGGCTGTCTGCAGATTGAGTCGGTCACCCACGTCCACCAGAACTGGGGGCAACGCTACGATAACTACGATCTCTGGTTGAGGAAGCTCAAGAAGATGCTGGACCCCAATGCCGTGGCTGACTGGTCAGCCTACATACCGCCGGATTACCCCGATTATCCCCGGGAGGGGGGCTACGTGATGCCGTCTTACCCCCGCAAAGAGGAAAAAGGGGAATAGAAGCCGCCTGTTTAGCTTTCTTTAGTGTTCCTGGGGTGGGTTTGACCATCGGTGGCGGCGGGTCTAAAATAGGCTTGGTGGTTGTCAACTAAACCAAGGAGGCAAGCGATGGCAAGAGGCTTTATGGGCAAGATGCTGTGGGTTGACCTTTCCCGGAATGGGCTCAAGGAGGAGGCGCTCGGCGAGGAGCTGGGGCGCCAGTTTATCGGCGGCTACGGGCTCGGTGCCAGAA
>CAZAEI010000047.1:0-5618 GCA_964484305.1 uncultured archaeon | reverse complement strand
AAAATAAATTCAGAAATCAATTTATAGCACCAGGCAATATCTATATTATGGAAAATGCGCTGTGGCTCGTGCTGGCCGTTGCCTTGGGGCTGTTTGCCTATTCCTCCACAGCCATAGCTGTAAACGACTTCAAGGTGTACCTTCTTTATCCAACCATCCTGGGTATAGTAAACCTTGTTGCCCTCTGGTTGCTGAAGAAATGAGGCACCTGCCTATTTCTGAAGCAGGCCCGTACCCTCTGCAATCCCCCTGAAGACACCCGAAAGGTTAGAGTCCTCAAGGACCGCGGGCTTCCCGTGTTCGCACGAGGCAGAGATTTTCCTGTCCAGTCCTATCCTTCCCAGGAAGTTCACACCCAGCTCCTTTGCTGCCCTTTTGCCGCCGCCCTCCCCAAAAATGTCTCCTGACATGTTCTCAATGACGCCAAGGACAGGGATATCCAGCTCCTTGGCCATGTTCGCGGCCTTCTCTGCGTCCGTGACCGAGACATCCTGGGGCGTCGTGACTATTATTACCCAGTCAGGCTTCAGGCTTTGCATCACTGTTAGGGGCACGTCGCTTGTCCCCGGAGGGAGGTCAATAATGAGGTAATCTAGGTTTCCCCATTCTGTCTTGTCCAGGAGCTCTATTATGGCATTCGAGAGCATGGGCCCGCGCCAGATAATGGGATCGGTTGCCCTCTCCTGTAGCGATGCCGGTGATATGACCTTTATGCCGAACCTGTCAACAGGCTCTATCTTCCCGTCCCTGATGGAGAACCTTCCATTTATGCCCAGGAACTTGTTTATGTTTGGGCAGTCAACATCTGCATCAAACAGACCCACAGCACTGTCCCTGGCAAGGCAGGCAGCCAGGTTGACAGCCACGGTGGTCTTTCCGACGCCGCCCTTCCCGCTCATCACCGCTATCTTGATTCCGGTATCAGAGGTGTTCTTCTGCATCCTCTTCAGTCGGCCCTCAAGGGACTGCTTTACTTCCATAACCATTAATTACCACAAGGATAATAAAAGCGGATTCGGGGGCCTGTCTTTCGGTTTACAATCCTCTTCTGCCCCCGCCGCCCATGCCTCTGCCCCTGCCGTCTCTGGGACCCCTGCCGAGGCCTCTTCCCCTGCCCGAGCCCATTCCCCTGCCCTGACCGGAGCCCTGGCCCCAGCCGCCCTGACCATAATCCCGGCCGGAATCCCTGTTTGTATCACTGTTTCCAGCTCCCTTGTCATCCAGCAAGATTGCCCTCTGGGGGCATGACTCCGCGGCATCCCTAAGGCATCCCACTTTGTCGTTCTTTATCTCAGCCTTTCCGTCCCTCATCTCTATGCCATCCGGGCACATGCCTGCGCATATGCCGCAGCCTACACACCTTTCCTTATCTATCCTTGCCATAGTCATCACCTTCAAGCGTCTCTATCGTAAATCTCACCCTCCTCTTCATGCCCACCTCGGGCACGAACTGGGCCAGGAAATCGCCGAATTCCCTGTCCTCGCCCTCGCAGCCGACGTGGTTGTATTCCCTGTCCCCGAGCGTTTCCATCCTGTTGAAAAGCCAGCCATCAAAGCTCTTCTTCATCATCCACCACTATCTTCTTCATCTCTTCAAGGGTCTTCTCCGCAACAGCCCTCTCCTTCTTGAAGTGCTTGGCCATCCTTTCGAGGAAGGCCTTCTTCTCCTTACTGTCCCCGAAGTTCTTCATCAGCTCCATTGTTTCCCTGATGTTCTCCCTGACCTCAAGGGGTATCCTCTCCGAGTCGTGCCTCACCGCTTCATGCGGGCATGCGTCGTGGCATTTGCCGCACCTTATGCACTTCTCCATATCGATTCCGGCCTTCCCCTCCTTAACCGATATGGCCCCGGTGGGGCAGATATCCACACAGATTCCGCAGCCGATGCACCTCTCCTGATCTACCCAAGGCATATTTACACCCCTCCAAATCCAATCCCTTAATCCCGTTTCAACACTTCTATCAAATACTTATAAAAGTTAGGTGAGACTAATATTTATAAAGGTTGGGTGTGACTAATAGTTAAGGGTCACTTATAAGGGCAATTTAAATCCGCGGGTATAAAGTCACGGTTCCGGTTGCAGGCGATTGGCATGAAGCTCTCAAAGAGCGCTGAGGATTACCTCGAAGCGGTATACGTCATAGGCAGGGAGAAGGGCGCGGTCAAGGTGAGCGACATCGCGTCCCATCTCAGGGTTAGTCTTCCCAGCGTTACGGGTTTCGTGAAGAGGCTTGCTGACAGGGGGCTTCTGCACTGCGAGAGGTACGGCCCGGTAGAGCTGACCCCGAAGGGCAGGAGGATAGGCATGGGGGTCTATGAAAAACACAAGCTTCTGGGAGAGTTCTTTATGCTGCTTGGTGTGGACAAGAAGACCGCCCTGCATGACGCGTGCCTGGCTGAGCACATTCTCAGCAGGAAGACCCTGGACAGGATGCAGAGCTTTGTAAGGAAAGGAAGAGGAAACAGAAATGGCAGTTTCTCTGGCTGATATGGGCGTGGGAAAGAGCGCAAGGATAGTGCGGATAGAGGGAGGTCTGGCCATCCAGAGGAGGCTCTCCTCCCTGAACGTCAGGATAGGCAAGGCTGTCAGAAAGGTAGCATCCCAGCCCTTCAGGGGCCCTGTGGTGATAGAGGTCGACGGAAGGAGGCTCAGCCTGGGCAGGGGCATGGCCATGAAGGTTCTTGTAGAGGTCTTGAGATGAAGCTTCTTCTTATGGGGAACCAGAACGTGGGTAAGTCCGCCCTGTTTTCCAGGCTGACCGGCGTTAACGTGACCAGTTCCAATTATCCAGGAACGACTGTGGAGTTCAGGCAGGGAAGACTGAAGTTCGGCAGCAAGACAGCCGATGTGATGGACGTTCCCGGGACATACACCCTGGAATCCACCTCAAGGGCAGAGGAGGTCGCGGTAAGGATGCTTGAGGAGGGCGACGCTGTAATAAACGTCGTGGACGCGACCAACCTGGAGCGGAACCTCTATCTGACCCTGCAGCTCCTGGAGAGGAGGATACCCGTAATTGTGGCTCTCAACTTCTGGGACAAGGCCCTTCGCGGGGGGATTGAAATAAACGTAAAGGGGCTTGAAAGGATGCTGGGGGTCCCTGTGGTCCCCACGGTGGCTGTCACAGGGGAGGGCATAAAGGAACTGGTCTCCAGGATTGATGATGCAAGGGCGCATGCCCTGAGGCAGAGCGACGAGAAGCGGTGGGTCAGGATAGGCAGGATAATAAAGCGGACGGAGCGGATAACACGCAAGAGGGAAACCCTTTCAGAGAGGCTTGGGGACGCCAGCATAAGGCCCCTGACAGGCATACCCATCGCCCTCGCCGTAATCATAACCTCGTTCCTCCTAATAAGGCTGATAGGGGAGGGCCTCATCACATACATTCTTGACCCGCTTTTCACTGTCTATTCATTTCTGGCCATGGGCCTGAGCGGCCTGCTGGGACAGGGCCTCGCTCACGACATACTTATCGGCAGGCTTATAGAGGGAGAGATAGACTACGTGCAGTCCATGGGCCTCCTCACCACGGGGCTTTACGTGCCCCTGGCCATGGTGCTGCCCTATATCCTTGCCTTCTATCTCGTCCTGAGCTTCCTCGAGGACAGCGGCTACCTCCCGAGGCTCGCGACCCTTATGGACAACCTCATGCACAGGATGGGGATGCACGGCCTCTCCGTCATACCCATGCTCCTCGGCCTGGGGTGCAACGTCCCGGGCGCCCTTGCCACCAGGATACTCGAGACCAGGAGGCAGAGGTTCATCGCCGCCACCCTCATGGCCATAGCCGTCCCGTGCATGGCCCAGATTGCCATGGTCATCGGCCTGGTGGGAAGCCGCGGGCCAGCCGGCCTCGGGATAGTCTTCGGCACCCTCTTCCTGGTATGGGTCTTCCTCGGCCTGGCCCTGAACAGGGTCATGGGTGGAGAGAGCCCCGAGATATTCATAGAGATACCGCCCTACCAGGTCCCCTACTGGGGCTCCCTCCTCAAGAAGCTCTGGATGAGGATGTGGGCCTTCCTGCGCGAGGCCATACCCTATGTCCTCCTGGGCGTTCTCCTCATAAACGTGCTCTATTCCTCGGGCATAATCTCCCTCATAGGCCGGGCGGCGGCCCCGGTCGTGGTGGGCGTGCTCGGCCTCCCCGGGGATGCCGTGGGGGCCCTGGTGGTGGGCTTTCTGAGAAAGGACGTGGCCGTGGGTATGCTTCTACCCCTCGGCCTGAGCCTCAAGCAACTGATTATCGCCAGCGTCGTCCTGACCATGTACTTCCCCTGCGTGGCCACATTCATGGTCCTCACCCGGGAACTCGGGATAAGGGACATGGCCAAGTCCACGGCCATCATGCTCTCCATGGCCCTCCTGGTCGGCGGGCTGCTCAACCTAATAATCTGAGGGATGGAGAGCCCCCCTGCTTATCAGCCCGGCCTTCTCAGCCCTGGCCAGTGCCTTAATCTGGTTCTCCCGCCTCATGGACTCGGACCGGGTCGTGAATTCCTCGGAGTAAACCAGCCTGAAGGGCAGCCGAGACCTGACACACCTGGAGCCCCTGCCCCGGGAATGCTTTTTCATCCTCTTCTCCAGGTCCCTGGCGATACCCGTGTAGAGGGAACCGTCCCTGCATCTCAGGATGTAGACAAAGAAGGCCATTATTATCTAATTCCCCTGGGATTAAAAAATAAGCAAGCCCGGGAGAGCCCGGCACAGAAATCCGGGGGCATGGCACATTATTGAATTTTGTTTTTTTAATTGTTGTACTAATTATTAGCATGAAAAAGACACGGATGTATAGTAAATTGGCAAAATACTACGATAAGATGCATCATTTCATGAATTATCAGGGTCAGGTAGATTTCATTATCAAACAGTTCAAGAAACATAATCAGTCAGGTAAGAAAAATGTTCTTGATGTGGCATGTGGTACAGGTAACCATGCTAATCTCCTTATGAAAGGGGGATTTAACATAGTCGGTATCGATAAAAGCAACTATATGCTTGAACAGGCAAGGAAGAAGAACAAGTCAATTAAGTATGTTCTTGGTGACATGAAGGATTTCAAATTGGATGAGAAGTTTGATTTAGTTATCTGTATGTACAATTCAATCCTGTATAATCTCAATAAAGAGGAAATAAAGAAAACCCTAATCAACTTCAAGGAACATCTCGATAATGGAGGGATACTGATTTTTGATGCATTTGAAAAATCAGCAGGCATTGAAAAGAAGGATTTCTTATACGAATTGAAAGAAGATAATATACATATTATTTCAGTTTACCTAACAAGGTACAATCAGAAAGATAATCACATTATTTTCGATAATTACTTCATTATCAATGAAGAATTAGTGCATGATTATCATATAGCAGGTGCGTTTACTCATCATGATATTGTTGATACTCTTAGAGAAGTTGGATTTGAAATTATCATAGCAGAGAAGTTTAGAAATGCCTTTTCATATACGTATGTTTGTAAGAAAAAATCTTCATAATGACAATTAAAAAATATCCGAGGGCTTAGCACATTTTATCTTAGGATTTTTTGTAAATCGTAATCAATAGAGCCTGAACTACCCGCCACTAAAGTGGCGGGGGTCCACGGCTAATTAGTTAGCCGTG
>CAZAEI010000046.1:0-5739 GCA_964484305.1 uncultured archaeon | reverse complement strand
TATTCAACGTGTATGCCGCATACGATGCTAAGAAAAGTGTTTTCATATGTTAATCTAATCGAAGCAGATAATATATTTCTTTGGTTCACGCAAACGAACTCCAGCGCTTCAGGAGCGCCTGCATCTAACACCTGTTAGGAGGGCAAACCCACACAAGTAAACGTGGGGTTTATGTTATCTCTATGTAGTTTTTATATACTTAATGGTGCCCCACCGCCGATTTCCCGAAGGTCTTCTTGTAGAGGTTCCAGGTCTGGATGAACTCGGCGTGGGGCCAGGCCAGGGGGAGGGTTATGTAGGCGACGCCCTTCCTGAACATGGGATGCTTGCGGGCGTTCTCTATCATGAGGAGGCGGTCCTTTCTGAGGATGCCTGAGTCCTTGAAGTCTGTTACATACTCCTCGAACTCCTCAACAGTGGCAATGTGCTCGGGAAGCTCGTTCTTCCAGGCCGTCCTGATGGTCCAGTCCAGGAGCCTGTCGGCCCTTTTTCGGTCCCTCAGGCGGATGTAGTGCCTGGCCAGAATCAGGGTGAAGTGGGGCCAGGGGCCCCATCCTCCATTATTCCTTCCCTGGTACTTGGGGTATCGGCAGATGCCGCCCAGCTCCCTGTTCCACAGGGATTCCTCGATTCTCCTTATCGTTGATTTTATCTTCGGGTCCCTGTCAGGGAAGGCCCCAAACTCGCAGAGGGCCAGGCAGGAGGTGTCTGCATCGGTTTCCACAGAGCTGGACTCCTTGAGCCTTATGGTCTTGATGAAGCCATTGACCCGGGAGTTCCACATGTAGTTGTTTATCCCGCTCCTTATTTTGTTCGTGGCCTCGAACCACCTCGGCCTCTCCATCCTGATTCTCTTTCCAAGCTCGTAGGCCTGCTTTAATGCGGCCAGGCAGGTTGCGTTGGCCCATATCTCCAGGCCCTCCTCCATGGGCGGGAACTCGTGGACAGAGTTCGGGGTGTAGACAAGATCCTTCTCGGAGTGGATGTTCTTGATGATGTATTCAACTGCGGATTCCGCAATCTCCCAGTTCTCCAGGGCGAAGCGGGTGTCGTCTGATTCCGCCACATACCTGGAGAGTGCATAGAGGCTGAGGGCGGTTCCGTCTATCTGGATGGGCTTGTAGGATGCATCCCTTCCGTCGGTGTCAACCCTCTGGGGAAAGGCCCCTGATGGGAGTTGCGTGTGGAGTATGAAGTCCAGGGCCTTCCTGGCCTCCCTGAAGAGGCCTGCTGAGACAAAGCCCAGGATACACAGGGCGTTGTCCCTGGGATAGACATATGGGTAGCGCTCGCCCTTGGGAGTGGCCAGGTAGCCCCCTGACCTGAGCTGGGCCCTCCTGAGAACCCTTATGGAGTTCCTGTAGAGGGCCTCTGCCTTCCTTTGCTCCATCAGAACTCCTCCTCGATGAATTTGAGGACAGCGGAGTTCCATCCCTCGGGGCCAATCCCGTCTGCCCTTGCAAAGGCCGGGGATTTGGAGGCGTAACCGCCGTCAGACCCCTTTACGAGGTAGGGCACGTGGACTGCCCTGAGCATGGGAAAGTCGTTGGGGGAGTCGCCCAGGCCGGCTGTCACCATGGGCCTCTCAGCCTCCTGCTGATAGATGTCTGTGAGAACCTTGACTGCAAGGCCCTTGTCATTGTCTCCCAGGATGTGGTAGAAGCGCGTTCCCCTGATGCACTGGAGGCCAAGCTTCCCTGTCATCTCCAGGAGCCTGGTATCCTGCCTGGGGTCACCCAGAATGAAGGGCTCGTCGTACTCCCTCTTCTTTGCAAGGCAGGCCTCCCTCAGGGAGAGGCCCGATAGCTTCCTGAGTTCAGAAGCGGACATGTCACTGAAGCCCCTTACCTTCAGGCCCTTCTTCTGCATGGCCCTTAAGGCCCCCCTCAGTTCACTGTAGGGCCTGCCGAGCTCCCTGACCAGGTATTTCCTGGTCTTCGTGGTGCCGGGGGGGTCGTGCCTGAAGTATCCCCTGGGGATGTATATTGCCCCGCCGTTCTCTGATATGAATGGGTGATGATTGCGAATCCGCTTCCTGTAGAACTCGATTTCGGCGCGGGTCTTGCTCGTACATAATATGACGGGGATTCCGGCCTTCTCGGCCCCCCTGAGGGCAGGTTCAGCAGCCCTCCAGGAGTAGCTCTCGCGTTCGAGAAGGGTCCCGTCAAGGTCTGTGAAGATGAGGCGCTCGGGGGAGTGCTTTCCCTTCCTGCCTTTGTTATGTAAAGGAAGGGTGGGGGATTTTTTCTTGGGCATTAATCTATTATTGGTACCCGGGGTTAAAAACAATGACTGGGTTCTGGCAGAAGATGGAAGATGGGACAAGAAAGGGGTTCTGGAAAAAGCCCTGAAAAGCCATATTAACCAATAAACACAGGCCTCTTACTCAGAAGCATGGGAACCGGGAGCGGTCTGAAGGGGAAATCCGCTGTCTTGTCCCTGATGTCCTTTATCAGAACATCCTTAGAAATATTCTTGATTTCACCGGTTTCTCTAAATCTTACGGCAAGCTTCCCTGATTTCTTTTCCTTATCGCCTACCACAACAATCATGCTTATCCACTCAGACTCCGCATTCTGTATCTTTCTTGGAATTGTCTCGTCCCTGTCCTCCACATCTACCCTTATATCATGTTTTGATATATCCTCTGCAATCTTCACGGCATAATCCAGATGCTTGTCAGATACTGGGCATATCCTTACCTGTGTGGGTGCAAGCCACAATGGAAGAACCGGGTTTTTCTTTTTCTGCATCTGCATGTAGGCTTTTTCAAGAAGAGCATAAATTACCCTTTCGATGGCTCCTGAAGGAGATAAGTGAAGAATAATGGGATATTTTCTTTTGTTGTCCACATCAGTGTATCGGATTCCGTATCTCTCTGCATTCTCTATATCAATCTGGTCAGTTGTCAGAGCAGCTGCTTTATCAAGTGCATCCACAAAATTGAATTCATATTTCATTACAAAATAGAAGAGTCTCTTATCCCACATTTCGACAAGCACAGGCTTGCCCCACTCCTTTACCATCTTTGAAACAAAACCCTTGTTCTTGTTATGGAAATCCCTTACCATCCTTATTGCGAGCTCGAGGTCTTTTTTTGGCGAGATGCCCATGCCCACCTGAATCTCTTTAGAAATCCTGAACCTTCTCATCATTTCCTCTTTGGCCTGGAGCATATCTCTTGTAAATGCGTGGCAGTCTGGCATGGTGAATGCTCTGAGCCTTCTTAGTCCGGCAAGTTCACCCCTCTGTTCCACCCTGAAGGAATATCTGGTGAGTTCATACAGCCACATGGGAAGGTTCTTGTAGGATATGTTTGAATCATGCAGTATTAGGAATTGTCCAAAACAGGCAGAGAAGCGCAGGAATACCCTCTTATTAGGAGTCTCTATTGTGTACTGCCTTGCAGGGAACCTGTTGAGGTAGTCCTTGAGTGCGGGGTGCTCGTAGTCATACATTATGGGGGTCTCCACCTCCATGGCACCGTTCTCTATCATCTTCCTTGTCACGTACTCTTCCAGAAGGGATTTTATCAGTTTCCCATAAGGGGTATAGCGGAAATTTCCAGGGTCAGAAGCGGATTCGTAATCAACCAGCTGTAGCTTCCTCATCAATCTGATATGGGGAGGCTCTTCCTTCACTTTCCTGCTCTTGGCCATCTCATGGTGTGCGAACTTTCTCAGATTCTCATGCTTTGAGAAATCAAATCCCTGAAGCCTTCCATTCTTTATCTCAATCTTGTGCATCTTCCCGCCTGGTTCCAGAACAAACCATTTGGATTTCAGGGCCTTCTCCTTTCTGAGGGCCTCGGAGACTTCACCAATTTTTTCACTGGAAACCCCCTTGGGAGAGATGGACCTTGAGAGCTCGGAGAGGGGATGACCCTTGACCCTGATGTTGAATGCCTTGTACCACCCGAAGGGGGCGCGGTAGACCTTCTTCTTTGCCTTCTTGAGCAGAGCCTCCATGCTGTCAAGGACCTTGAGGGCCGTGTCCGGGGAGGAGGGCTCCTGAGAGAGGTGGACATAGGGGTAGATAACGATATTCCTGGCCTTTACCTCACTGGAGACCTTGAGAATCTCCTTTACTGTGTTCTCGGCGACCTGTTCTAGGTTTTCCCTGTCAGGCTTCTCCACAGCGCTGAACACAGCAAGGGCCTCCCTGACCCTGACTGGCTTCTTCTCGGCCTCCTCGGCCCCTGGGATGGCCTTCTTCCTGGGCTCCCACTCTATGAAGTCCGAGTGGAGCAGTAATATCTTCATTCTGATTCACCATGCTGTTCTTAATATATTGGTTTTTAGGGGTTATATTTGCGTTACCCGTTCCGGCATGGTTATAGTCCTGCATGAGGCAGTTGGCAACCAGAACCAGACCACCCCAGCACAGGCCAATGACTAACAAAATCGTGTTGTCATGGTGGTTGTCGTGCCGGGGTTCATGAATATAGTTTGGAGAGGCAGATTTAAAAGCTTTGGCAATCCTTCAGTCCCCTTCTACCTGATTCTCAATCTCGTCGCTGATTTCATCGGTTTCAGAGGCCTTCTTTCTGGGTTCCTGGGCCATTAGGGACTCATCACCCTGGGCTGCCTCCCCGCCGGGTTCCGGGGCCGCGGGTTCTGCACCCTCGTTCCTAGACACCCAGTCCCGCACCATATCCTCTATCTCATCTGACATTGTCACTTCCTTGAGGACGCAGATGCTCTTGAACTTCAGAAGTATCTCCTTGTCGATTTCCACTGTTGTTGATGCCTTTTCCCTTTCTTCCATGGATATGTATTGGCAGATGTTGCTTATAACTTTATTGGGCAGGTGC
Organism: uncultured archaeon; assembly: GCA_964484305.1. Taxonomy (GTDB): domain Archaea; phylum Aenigmatarchaeota; class Aenigmatarchaeia; order QMZP01; family QMZP01; genus DAOVFN01. Next base: position 926 of record CAZAEI010000046.1, on the reverse strand, counting down.
CATGGTCTGGCTCACGGATGTATAGGTAGGTGGCATCTAATCGCTCAGAAGATACCTGGAACATGTCTTGCCGTCAAATCCTTCTTCCTCGATTATCTCACCGTCCCTCTCGTAGACGAGCATGCCGTCAGAGGCACTGAGCACGCACCTGAATGAGAGGCCGTATTTTCCTGCGATTCCCCTTAGATTTCCCCTCTTTCCTTCATCGATTCCCATATATGCTATGATGTCGGGATTCCCCCTCCTCCTTTTTATGAAGCCGGAGAGGAGGTACCTTCCCTGGGCCGAACTGTCCCATATGCGGAGGTGCTTTGAGTCAATGGGGCTGACATCAAGCCCCAGCGATTCAATATCATTAATGGCCCTTCTCGTCCTGAACATGATTATTAGATAATGGGAAATCTTTTAAGCTCGAGTCCCCATACTCGGGATTCTATGAGAGAAAACCGAGCCTGATTTGGGCATGGTTTTTATTTGCATGCGGGACTGAGGTGTTCTTGTATCCCTTTAATTAGACAAGATAAGCAGGAACCCCAAGATGAATTCCTGCTTTTGGAATCATAACTGGATTAGAGGCATCTCCTCAAGCCCAATCCTTTTTCGGAACCGCATACCGTTTGCATCGCCGTTATTATGATCTAGTAACGATATGCGTGCTATGTTCCTGTACGCCTTCTCCCGGGCCCCTTCCAGTGTGGCATCCCCTGCGATAACATGGAGGACCCTCCCGCCGTCGGTTACCAGGCCCCTGTCTTCATCCTCTCTCACGCCTGAGAAGTAGATGGCTATTCCCTTATCCATCTGATCCAGGCCCACCACCTGATGGCCCTTTCCGTATCGCCCGGGATATCCCTTGTTCCATCCTCTCTCTGCCTTTGAGCGGCCCTCCATGGCAACCACATCCACATAGTATTGGCTGTTCCAGA
>CAZAEI010000045.1:0-5754 GCA_964484305.1 uncultured archaeon | reverse complement strand
TCTCCTATGGATAAACGTCTCTGTCGCGGTAAAGCACAGGCTCTAGCTCCACCCGCATACCTTTTTAAACATGTTTAAGTAACAATAGAGATAATGTCACTGACATTAACTGTTAACAGTTATGATGGGAAAGCGATAATATGGGAGAGTTCAACGCCAGGGACCTGAAGAGAAGGAGAAAGAAGTTCAGGTGGAAGTCCACTACCCACAAGAGGAGGTTCCTCAAGCTCTGGACCAAGGATCCCCTCCAGGGGGCCCCGATGGGCCGCGGAATCGTCCTCAAGAAGAAGGGAGTGGAGCAGAAGCAGCCCCACTCTGGCATAATCAAGGCGGCCAGGGTACAGCTGATCAAGAACGGTATCCAGGTGACGGCCTTTATCCCCAAGACCAATGCTATAAAGTTCGTTGATGAACATAATGAGGTCATGCTCGAGGGCATGGGCGGCTCCCAGGGAGGCGCAGTGGGTTCCATGCACGGCATCAAGTACAGGGTGGTCTCTGTCTCAGGGGTCTCCCTGAGCGAGCTCCTCAAGGGAAAGAAGGAGAAGCCAAAGGGTGCGTGATATGCTTTCAGACTCCCCGTCCTGGAAATGGAGGCTTATAGTAAGGTTCTTCGGAATCATGCTCCTCCTTGTGCCCTTCCTGATAAGCATGCCCCTCTGGAACATGGCCTATTCAGTACTCTCCGTGATTGCAGGTTCCCTGCTCGTAATGGTATCCTAGGTGAAACATGACAGGTGAAAACAAAACCTCAAAAGAGAAGCCCCTGAAGAAAGAGGAGGGGGAAGCAAGGCCCGAGAAGGGTAAGCCCTCGCCAGGCAGGTCCGCTGAAGGGCGGGCAGCCAAGAGGCCAGAGGCCTCACAACCAGGCAAGCCAGTTCCTGCAAAGGTCCAGGCACCTGCTGCAAAGACACCTGAGTCAAAACCCGGGCAACCCGCCCTTGCCAGCCCTGCCCAGGCAAAGCCCGTATATGAGGCCCCAAAAAAAGGGGATGCATCCGGGGAGGCGCAGGCGGGCAAGCCAGGAGAGAAGACCAAGCCCATCCCGGGCGCAAGGATTCTTCTCTTCAACAGATGGGAAATCTCAGGTGTTGTTGTTAATGACCTGGGGCTCAGAAAATACATAAACCTCGTCCCCATAGTCGTGCCCAGGACAGGGGGCAAGTACGGCTCTGGCCGATCCCAGAAAGACAGGATGCCCATAGTAGAGAGGTTTATGAACAGGCTCATGGTATCCGGCCACAGGGGAAAGAAGCACAAGCTCACCTCCGGCCGCCACACCGGTAAGATACCCAAGCTCTATAACATCGTAAAGGAGGCCTTCATCATAATCGAGAAGAAAACCAACCAGAATCCCCTCCAGATCCTGGTCAATGCACTGGAGAACTCGGCCCTCCTCGAGGAGGTGGCCTCATACCGCCTGGGCGGAATCATAGCCCGCAACGCCGTGATAACCTCCCCCCAGAGGAGGCTCGATCTTGCCCTGAGGCACCTCACACAGGGAATCTACCGCTCATCCTTCAGGAACAGGCAGAGCCTTGCCAGCGTGATAGCCAGCGAGCTCGTAGCCGCCTCCAGCAACGACTCCAAGAGTTTCGCAGTCTCCGAGCGCAACAGGATAGAGAGGGAGGCCGAGGGCGCCAGGTAATCATTCTGTAATCCTTTCCCGACTCTCTTCGCGACAGGGAAAGCCATCACAGCGATAGGCACGCTGATGACAAACCCAGCAGCCCATGCACGCATCCACACAACAATAAAGTCAGGCACAATACCAACATTTATCATGCTTATAACCAGGGACATGAAGAGTGACATGAATATACCCATTGCCACTCCCATGAGAACCGGCGTGTACTTTCTGTGAACCTTCATCATCAAACCCCTGCAGAATTCTTGTCGGGGTTTCTTAAATTGCTAGGTCTCTACATATGACAATTCTGCTTATGATATACAGGTAAACTTCATTACCCATGAAATTTTCTAGGGAATCCTTTCTTTTTGGCCCTGAACGCATCTGTCTCGCAGACAAACACCCTCTTTGACAGGGCATATTCCCGGTCAATTCTCCCTTTAACTATAATCACATCTGCACTCGAATCCTGATAATATTTATTCATAAAACCAAAAACGGTTGTGTGGTCTTTGTCATACATCTTTAATACGTCTGAATCATTCGGCCCTATATCTTTATGCCAGCCAAGCTCAACATCATGTGGTATACTGCTCTGTCTCTTGAGCCGTCTGTACTTACGATAAATTACGTCCAAATTAACCTGGCCCCTGTAGAACACCTGCATACAGATAGTTGCCAGAAAATCTTTTATTGCTGCTGGATTTCCCCAAGCCCTGCTATCCTTGTGGGCTCATTCCTGTTTTTGTCCCTCTCGAGCCTGTATAGGCTGCCACCCACACCCTCTGACACCCTGTCGTCATGGGTTATCAGAAAGACCTGCTCCACAAAGCTCCCTATCCTCTCCCTCAGGGCATTGGTCAGGTGCTCTATTGCATTGTCATCCAGGTTGTGCGTGGGCTCGTCCAGTATGAGCCACCTCAGATTGGGTATGAAGGCTATGGAAAAGGCCACCCTCAGGGCCAGGGCAGCTATGGACCTCTCGCCCCCGGAGGCCAGACCCTCGACATTCACCCACCCCCTGTCCTCCCTCAGCTGGAGAACATAGTCCTTCTCTATGGCCAGCCTTATCCCCGTGAAGTCCCCGTAGGGATAGATCTCCCCCCATATAATGTTCATGGTACTGTTCACGCCCTTGAGGAACTCCTCCCTGAGTTGGTCCTGTGTGAGCCTGACCACGTTCACGAACCTTCCCATCCCCTCAACCAGCTCCTGGTCGAGCATGCTCTCCTGGTTATACTTCACCATGAGCTCCTCCCTGGACCTCAGCTCCCTGAGCATCTCCTGCCTGTCCTCTATCCGCTGCCCCGTGGCCTCGAGCCTTGTGCGCAGCTCTCCCTCCTCGCTCACTGCCCTCTTGAGCTCCTCCCTCACAGCCTTTATATCAACACCCTTCAGCCTTTCAGAGAGGTCCCTCTCCTGCCTGAGCATCTTCTCCCTCCTATTCTCATACTCACCCCTCCTATTCTCCAGGCTCCTTACAAACCCGACATCCTTCATGACACCCCTGAGACCCTCGAGCTTCCTGCGCCCCTCCTCCAGCCCTGACTCCAGCCCTGACAAGGCCTTATCCGACTTCCCAATCCCCGAGGCCAGAGCAGCCAGCTCTTTCCTGAGCTTCTCCTCCTTCAACCTCCGGGATTCCACAAGCTCCCTCTTCTTGGCAGGTGTGAGCTCGCTCTCGCACAGGGGGCACCTGTCCCCGAGCCTCTGTATATCCTCCAAGCTGTCTGTTATAATCTTTATCTCTGTGTTCAGGGAGGCCACCCTCTCCCGGTCCCGCTCCATACCCTTCCTTGCAGTCCCGATTTCCTTCTCAAGCCCCCGGACCTCCTTCTCTGCTGACTCTGCCCTGCTCACCAGCGACTCCAGGTCAGTCCCTTCCGGCAGCCCGGACTTCTCCCTTATACTCTCATCTATCTGTCCGATTCCGGCCTCCACACCCTCAAGGCCCCTCCTGACCTCATTGAGCTCGGCCTGGAACTCCTCAGAACCCGAGACCCTCTCCTCAATTTCGGCCACCTCTTCCCTTGCCTTCCGGGCCCTCTTCTCCAGCCTCCCCGCATCATCCTGGAGGCCCTCGAGCTCCTTCCTCAACCTGGAAATCCTTCCAGGCAGCCCCTCCTTCCTGAGCTCGGCCAGCATCCTGAGCTTCTCCTCCCTTCCTTGTCTGAGCCTGTTGGCCAGGGAGACCGCCCCCTCCCTTGCACGCTCGAACCTGTCCAGCCTGAGCATCCTGTCTATGTGCTCCATCCTCTGGCCCCTGGGAATCCTGAGGAAGTAATCAATCGCATTCTGCTCTGAATAAACAGCCCTGGAAAAGAGCTCGTAGTCCATGTCCAGAATCCTTGAAACCTCCCTTGTCACCCCCTGGACAGTGGCCTCCACAAGCCTTCCACCCTCCCTGAGCTCGGCCTTGACAGTCCCCTTCCCCCTCTGGATGGCCCTCATGACCGAGTAGGCCTTCTCCCCCAGGGAGAACTCCAGGGAGACCTCGGCCATGTCCATGACCTGGGGCCTCTTCATTATCAGGTCATCAAGCCCGGCTCTCCTGGTCTGGAGCGCGGGGAAGGTCCCGAACAGGCCAAAGGATATGGCCTGCATTATGCTGGTCTTCCCTGAACCCATTATCCCTATTATCGCATTGACTCCCTTAGAGAACTCGAACTCTGATTCAAGATGGGACTTCCAGTTCCTGAGCCTCACCCTAGTTATCACGAAAACCCCTCCAATCAGATATTGGAGGAAAAACTTTTAAGGGAAGGCTTAAATTGTTTTCCCTGAAAATCTTAATCATGGATATTCGGGAGTACACAGAAGAGAACCTCTTTCATTATGAGTTGGCTGATATACAAGACTCGATGTCATCCACTAGGCATTTCCTTGATGAAAGGGGATATCCGGATCAGTACAAGGATCTGGTCATCGTCATACCCAACAGGAAAGAGAGCAAAGGCGCACTACTCTATACAACAGATAAGCTAGCAAGAAGCAATGTCTTTGTAAAATTCCTTGAGGGCATAAATAAGGAGAAGTTCAGGGTCAGCCAGATAATACTAAGTGACCAGTCACCTTCCAGAACTGCCTACAGCGATGAAAAGATGCTGAGGGAAGTCAGCGACTCTATATATGACGACCTTTCCAAGATTATAGACCTTATACCTGAGATATATCACCTGCGATTTGACAGAGAGATGAGCAGAATGGTATATGATTATCTGGGGGGCTACCTAAAGATGAGCAGGGATGATAGGGAAGAGCCGCTCGTTGGCAAGGGGCTCAACATGGCTTTAAGTTCCCTTGCAGCCTCAGACATTGAGAACGAAAGAGGCACTGTTATCGCTTATTTTGATGCAGACAACAAGCAGGTAAACTATAAGGACCCCTTCCAGCTCGGTGCTCCGCTTATTTATAAGGGTTCCCCATTTAAACTTCTCAAGAGCTGCTTTAAGAGAACCCATCTGGAAAAACTCGGAGGAAGAGTAGACGCCGGGCATGGCGTGCCATTAATACATATGCTCATTTACAAGAACGTTATTCCAACTGGAAAACCAATAATTTATCCATATTCCGGAGAGGTTGCAATAGACCAGGAATATTTCTGGTCGCTGTCAATTCCAAAGAAGTGGTCAGTGGAGATGCTGACTCTTGCCCAGACCCCTGGGAAGCTTCTTTTGCAGAGCAATCTCGGTAAAAATGATGACAAGCCCCTGGCCGAGAACAAATCTCATGCAAAGATACTCGAGGAGATACATGGAATGGCCAAGAACATATCCCGGGACACTGTCTGCATGCTGGGAGAAAAAATAACGAAGGTATGGAAATCTCCAGAAGAATTCATGGGCGATTTCAGGGAATTCCAGGAATGCAGCATAGAGAGGTGGGCAAAATCGCATGATTGTAGGGAAATAACAGGGGGGATAACCCCCAAGCAACTAAAGGATGCAACTTACACAGCAATTGAAGAACCCATCAGGATGCTCTATGAAGGGAGCCTTACACTCGGAGAAGATATATTTATCCCGCCCATAAGCGGAATCAGGGGTGACATGGGAGGGAAATTCGACGAACTCAGGGAGAGGATGATAGATAAAAAGAAGCTAATCTTTCCCAGAAAATCTAAA
>CAZAEI010000044.1:0-5881 GCA_964484305.1 uncultured archaeon | reverse complement strand
CACGGCTAACTAATTAGCCGTGGACCCCCGCCACTTTAGTGGCGGGTAGTTCAGGTGATTCAGGTGCCTTGCCCTTTCCTTGAGGAATTCGCTGATATCCAGCCCGTGCTTCTGTATCAGGGTTGAGGCATTTACAAACCACTTTGGGGAAATAGCCCGTGATTATCTTTCTCTCACGGTTTTAATCATAGGGTCTAGCACTGCAGTCCGCCGCCGAGTCCTGTATGCTTTTCATAAATTTTGGGCTTTCTTTTCTATAAACAAAGTGAAAACAACAATTCCTATTATAAATATCAATAAGCTTAGAATAGCTACAGTCAAGCTCAGTGTTGTAAGCAAATAAAGAGAGAAACCAGCTCCAATTGCAGGCAATATTGGAAACCTACCGATATTCAACGGAACTTTGAATTGTCCATGAAGATGTATTTTCTTGTACCTCAAAACAATTAATGATAAATTAACTATCATGAATACAAACAGCGCTCCGAAATCTGTAAGAGAAGCCACGAATTTCAGATTTTGCAGCAATATGAACAGGGTTGTTACTAACCCTACACAAATTAAAGCAGTATATGGTATTCTCCTTTTCTTTGAGATTTTCAAAAATATTAATGGCAATGAACCCTTTTCAGCCATTCCGAATATCATCCTGGAATATGCAAAAAACAAAACAAACACAGTGCTTCCTGTTGCGAATAATGCTATCACTGACATTAATAGTGAACCAGACGGGCCCATTGTAACTTCTGCTACCCGGGTTAATGGCGATGCTGAAACAGCCAGTTCATTCCAGGGAACAACGCTTATTGATACCAAAGAAACAAGGGTATAGATGATGGTTGAAACAATTATTGATATTATAATCGCCTTTGGCAAGACTTTCCTCGGATTCTTGGATTCTTCACTTAGGTTTGCAACATCTTCGAATCCCAAGAATGCAAAAAATATCAAAGCTGCTGCTGTGAACAAACCACCCCAGCCAAAGGTAAAATCAAGATAATTAACAGAACCAACATACCCAAACCCAGTAAGAATTATCAGTAATAAACCCAGGATAGTTATACCAACAAATATTGCGCTGATTCTTAAGGTGTTTTTAACACTATAGATGTTAAAAACCAAGGCCATTAAAACTATTAAAATTGCTCCTATCAATGGGCTTACACCGAACAGGCCTGAAAAATAACCGCCAAACCCAAGAGACACGGCTGCAGCGGCAATTATTGCTGTTACAAGTTTGAACCATCCGACCCCGAATGCGAATCTTTTACTTTTAAATGCCTCTTTGGAATATGTATATTCTGCAGCATCATAAGGCAGCTTCGATGATAGTTCAGCATAACTAAGGCCGGTGCATCCAGCTATCAGAGCTGCAAAAAGAAAAGCCAGCCATGTTACGTTTCCAGCTTCTCCCGCAGCAACCCCTATCAGAACATAGATACCGGCACCTATGATAACACATAAGCAATACATCGTAGCTTCGAACAATGTCACGTTTCTTTTTAATCTTGGCATTCAGTCACGTCATAACTCTCGCAAATTACAGTAAATAGCCTCAAACTTTGGCAGGAGGGCTATTTGCTGGTTGTGAAAAACCCCTTTACATGACCATTTTTTGAGGTTTTTCACTATATCTCTATTTTCGGCTTTTAGGTATTCATGTTTTAATTTATTCTTTGTTCCAAATGATTTATATATTTCACTATCGGGTAACACCATTCATCACCTTCCTGATTTTAGGTGATTCAGGTGCCTTGCCCTTTCCTTGAGGAATTCGCTGATATCCAGCCCGTGCTTCTGTATCAGGGTTGAGGCGTGGTGCCCTCCCAAAAAGTACGGCATTATAACATACGTGGCCCCGCTCTCATACAGTTTCAGTGCTTCCCCGCTGTGGTGAGATACTATGATTATAATTACTTCCTTGTTCGTCTTCCTGATTTTCTTTGTCAGCAGCAGGTTGGTCTCGGTGTCAGGGACTGTCGATATTATCATCCCTGCCCTGGAGAAATCCAGCTCGTTCAGCATCTCTGTATCGTTCGCATCGCCATACCTGCAATCGTATCCTTCCCTCGCGAGTCTTGTGATCTTATCAGGATCGTAGTCGATAATCAGGAACTTCTTCCCAAGATTCTTGATTGATTTGAGCAGGCTGAGGCCTACCTCGTCATACCCAAACAGTATAATATCATAGTGCCTCCCCCGGTGATATATATGCTCGTCAACCTTTTTCCCTCTTCTCTCAAAGACACCCAGATACCTGGAGATGTGGGGATACAGCCTGTTGGCATGCATTATCATATACGTGGAGCCGAGAATCGTTATCAGTCCGGTTGCCGTCACAACTGACAGTATCTCATTTGAAACATGACCAACCTTTACCCCAAGGGCAACAAGTATGAGCGAGAACTCGCTTATCTGTGCCACGGTGAGGCCTGCCAGAAACCCGTTCCTTTTTGTATATTTCATCAGGCCCATCAGAATCATTACAATTAGCGGGTTTCCCACAAGAATAAATATCGAGAATACTGCAATCGGCAGCAGCGATTCCGTGATATTCATGAAGACCATCTGCGAGCCGAGCAGCACGAAGAAGAACAGGATAAAAAAATCCCTGAGTATATTCATTTTTAATTTTATCTCATAGTGGTACGGTGAGGCTGACAGCATTATACCAGCAAGCAGCGCCCCGATTTCTATTGAAAATCCCAGATAGCCGAATACTACTGACAGAAACAGCAGCCACCCTATGGAAAACAGCAATAATAATTCCTGGGACTTTGCCATGGTTTCGGTAATCCTCGGCAGGGCAAATATCCCGAAAAGTGCAATAAACGACAGCAGGCCTGCCCCGATAAGTATGGTCTCCGCGTTAAGGGACATGACATCAAAACCGCCGGTCGATGACGATATCAGCATTAGAATCAGCACCGCAATTATGTCCTGCACAATAAGGAAGCCCACAGATATCCTTCCGTAGAGGACCTGCAGGTCGCCCTTGTCTGAAAGCAGCTTTACAATTATGATTGTGCTGCTGAATGTCAGCGCTATAGCGATATACAGTGATGCAATGTCAGAGAACCCCAGTAACTTTGCAATAAAGAATCCTATGAACGTGGTGAACAGAACCTGGCCTATTCCTGTTATTAAGGAGACCTTTCCAACGCTTTTCAGCACTCTTGGGTTCAGGCTGAGTCCTGCAACGAACAGCAGGAACACAATCCCGAAATGGGAGAGGGCTGCTACCGTGTCAGCGGACTTGACTATGTTCAGCAAAAGGGGACCTGCAAGAATGCCTGTGATTATGTAACCGATTATCAGGGGCTGCTTGAGAAGCCTCAGTGTTCCGGAAATGATGACTGCAAGAATGATTACCGTGCTTAGCTCAATGAATATGCTCTCTACCATTCGATTCCGCCTATTTCTTTGACTTCATCAGGCCATAGACCAGCTCGAATGCATCAAGCTCGCCGATCAGTTTGCCGTTTTCGCAGACAGGGATATCCTGGATCTTGAAAACCTTGGCGGTTCTCAATGCATCTTCCAGTTCATCGTCCGGCATTATGATTTCAGGCTGAATCATCACGTCTTTTGCCGTTCTTATACTATCCCTTTCCAGGAAAAATAGAATCTTGTTCGGGGTAATGTCCGGCCTTACGGACGTGAATATCTCGCTGGCTGTTATCACCCCAATCAGGTCGTTGGATTCATCAACTACATACACATTCCTCCTTTGCTTGCTCTTCATAAAAATGTCTATTACTTCCTCTATTGGCGTATCTGGATTGACTGTGTCCACACTGCCTGAAAATTTTTTATATACGTCCCTTACCTTCATCCCGGTTCCCCTCCTGGATGGCTGCTTAATATTATGTGTGCCAGATGATATATAAGTTTAGGAACCTTTCTTGCCTGATATACAGAGTGCATGGTTTTGGGGGTATAATCCCGGCCTGTTATGGCTATAGTAAATAGCCTCAAACTTTGGTAGGAAGGCTATTTGCTAGGTTGTGAAAAACCTATTTTAATGACCATTTTTGAGGTTTTTCACTATATTTATTACACCCCGGCCGCAATTATATAACAGGTTGCCATGGCGTCTCCCCTCTTGCTGGACATAGGTCTTATTATCCTGATAGCCACGCTTCTGGCCTATTTCGCCAGGATTCTTAGGCAGCCGCTTCTCGTTGCCTATGTGGTTGCAGGAGTGATTATAGGGCCCATGGGCCTCGGGGTTATCACAAACCCTGAGGATATCAACACCCTGGCAGAGCTGGGTATTGCCTTCCTGCTCTTCACTGTGGGGCTCGAGATAGACTTCAAGAGGCTCAGGAGCGTGGGGCCTGCCTCGCTGGTTGGCGCCCTCATCCAGATGGGTGCTACATTTGCCCTGGGTTTCGGGATAGCCATCCTTATGGGGCTGGAACCTCTAATAGGGGTCTATCTGGGGCTGCTCATGGCCTTCAGCAGCACCATGATAGTGGCAAAGCTGCTGGTTGACAGGAACGAGATAAAGACCCTCCACGGAAGGATAATGATAGGAGTTCTTCTGATACAGGACCTCTTGGTAATAGTTGTTTTACCCCTTATGGGCAATGTCGGGACGGTTTTCTCTCTGGAAGTCGCTGTAATGATAATATTCAGGGGCCTCGGGCTCTTCTCCATAGCAGTGGTCCTGAACCGGTATGTGTTCAAGAGGCTTCTTGACTATGCAGCCAGGTCTCATGAGATACTTTTCCTTACTGCAGTGGCTGTCTGCTTTGCCTTCATAGGGCTGGCAGTTGCGCTGGATTTTCCCATAGCCATTGGGGCATTTATTGGGGGGATTGCCCTGGCACAGTTCCCCTACAATATGGAGATATTCGGGGAGATGCACAGTCTCAGGGACTTCTTCTCGGTGATATTCTTTGCCAGCCTGGGTATGCTGCTCAGGCCGGTGGATATATTGGGCATGTTCCCGCTTTTTATTTCCCTGCTTCTTGTTACTGTACTGATAAAGCCGCTCATCCTTTCCCTGATATACCTCTTCATGGGCTACGGCGGCAGAACAGCCTCTGTGATAGGCCTTGGAATGGGCCAGGCGAGCGAGTTTTCTCTCCTATTGGCCTTCCAGGGACTTGCCCTCATGCATTTTGGTGTACTTAGTGGAGCATTCCTGGATGTATTTTCTGTTATGGTAAGCGTGGTTATTTTCTCCATGATTCTTACGCCGTATCTCATGAATGCCAGGAACAGGATATACAATGTCTTCTCAAAGAGGTTTAAGGTACCCTTTGCTGACGGGCTGGGAACCCCGCACCATGTCAAGAAGCTTGAGAAACACCCTGAAAGCAGGCTTAGCAACCACATCGTGGTGTTCGGGTGCGATGTGATGGGTGGGAAGATTGTGGATTATCTGATTGAAAGGAAAAAGAAACTGATCGTTGCAGAGCACAACCCAGAGGTCATAAAGGAGCTTAGCGAAAAGGGTGTATATACCATGTATGGTGATGCTGACAATGAGGACCTGCTCTCTGCTTTAGGGCTCTACAAGGCAAGGCTTGCAATAGTAACAATACCCGATGTGGAGATATCTGGGTTCGTGATTGGAAAGGCCAAGAGGTTCAATCCGGGGATAAATATATTCGCAAGGGCGCACTCAGAGGATGAGGCCGAGGCGCTCTACAGGGCAGGGGCAGACTTCGTAGTCGTTCCGGACTTTGTCTCGGGCGGCACGCTGATAAGGAAGATAGAGCACTTCCTCTCGGGCGGTAGAAGCAACAGGATGTTCAGGCACCTCAACGGGAGAAGATAGAGGAACCCGTATTCTTTGCTCAGAGAAGAGAAAAAATAAGAATGGTTTAAAGGATGTCCTTCTCAGAGACAATCACGAAGTCGCCCACAG
>CAZAEI010000043.1:0-5921 GCA_964484305.1 uncultured archaeon | reverse complement strand
CAAAAACACCCAAGTAATACAGAATCGGCTTACGGGCGCTGTGGGATGTAACCAGCCTATAAGCAACATGAAAAAATGATTAAAATCTGACTCTAAAATCAAAAGGCTTATAAATGTTAACCCGATACCTCTAGTTATGAAGATGGAAATATTTAATGAATCAATACCATTCAAGGGAGGCCAGAGATACCTCCAGGTGGGCATGTGCGAGGAAAGGGTCCCAATCTACACCACAAAGGATGTGCCAAGAGAGGCTGTAGCCCTGGTGGGGGGCTCTGAACCCGGTAAAGTTTCAATTGTCTTTAATGACGAGGTTTATGGAATTCTGAAAAGAAGCAGAACACCCAGCAAATACCTCAAAATCATTTGTGAACGCGGCATCGAGCATGGTTTTGCCTCCTTTTATGAGATACCGAGAACCACAGACGAACTGGAGGTCTTGGGATTCCTCAGGGAGCACGGCATTGGAGGCGACATTATTTCAGAAGCCAGGCAGTACATGGAAGCTAGAGAATTCGAAAGGGCCCAAGCAGCATATACAGCCGCAGCCAGTTTTCTTGAAATGGGAGACCAAGGCCTTGGAGACTGCATAAGTGAAATCAGGGATTCGCTTAAGCTTCTGGGAGAATGGAAGGGGTTATCCGACAGGGCAACAAAAGCAGAAGATGCAACAAATAAAGCTGACAGGGAAGTTGGCTCTACCAGTGGACACGGCCAGGAAAAAGCATCGGCCCAAAAAAATCTTGATGGTCTGAAGCTGGTTGGGGAGACCGAAACCGGGGCATTAAAGGCCTATGAATCAGAATTGTCAGCAATGTGGAGAGAAACCATAGCTGAACAAGATGTATGACCTCCATAACTTTAATGCATAAATTCACAGCGATATGACTGCCTTGTCCTTGCACTGGGCCTGGTTCACAGACACGTCAGAGATGTGCTTCTGCCTGAGCTTGCAGAAACCCACAATTACCCGGCCTGCCCTGAGCTGGTTCTTGCCCTCCTTCACGAAATACGGGCACTTCTTGCACTCTGGCATGGTTATTCCTTGTAGAAAATGCTTTTTATTGCTTTCCCTACGGATAAAGGAAGCATTTATAAGAACACGCCCAATTGTATCTTATGGGCTACACCCTGATAATAGCGGAAAAGCCAAACGCAGCAATGCGTATAGCTGAGGCCCTTTCTGATGGAAAATCCAAAAAGCTGGGCAGGGACGCCCCCCATTACAGGTTCAAAAGGAAGGGCAAGGATATAGTGGTAGTCCCTGCGGTGGGTCACCTCTTTGTCCTCACAGAGGCAGAGGCCAAGGCCAAGTGGAGCTATCCTGTCTTTGACGTGAAATGGATACCCACAATCGAGGAGAAGAACAACAAGTGGGCCACCAAGTACTTCCGCAACATCGAGGCCCTTGTCAAGGGGGCCTCTGACTTTGTATCAGCATGCGATTATGATATTGAAGGGTCCGTAATTGCCTTTAATATAATCAGGTTCATATGCAAGGCCAGGGACGGCAGGAGGATGAAATTCTCCACCCTGACCCCCGGCGACATTGTCGAGGCCTATGAAAAGGCCAGCCCGCACCTGGACTTTCCCCAGATAGAGGCCGGCCTGACCAGGCACCAGATGGACTGGCTCTTCGGAATCAACATATCCAGGGCATTAACACTCTCCCTGGAGCACACGGGGGGATACTGGATACTCTCCACAGGCAGGGTTCAGGGTCCGACCCTGAACATACTTGAGAAGAGGCAGAGAGAGATAGGGGCGTTCAAGCCCAAGCCCTACTGGGAGCTCGAGCTCAATGCCGAGGTGGACGGCAAGGGCCTCATGGCCAGCCACGTCAGGGACAAGTTCTGGAAGAGGGAGGAGGCAGAATCAATCCTCAACAGGTGCAGGGGAAAAGACGGCACCGTGGCCGAAGTGGATAAGAGGGAGGTCAGGCAGAACCCCCCCTTCCCGTTCGACCTGACCAGCCTCCAGAGGGAGGCCTATTCCCGCTTCGGGTACTCGCCAAAGCAGACCCTTGACTTTGCCCAGCACCTCTATGAGCACGCACTAATATCCTATCCCAGGACATCGAGCCAGAAGCTCCCAGCCAAGATAGGCTACAGGGATATTCTGAAAAGGCTCTCAGGCCAGCTTGAATACAGCGAGCTTGCCGGAAAGCTCCTTGCCAGGCCAGCCCTAAAGCCCAACGAGGGCAAGAAGGAGGACTCCGCACACCCCGCCATATTCCCCACAGGCCACAAGCCCAGGAAGCTCGCCTCCTACCAGAGGAAGGTCTATGACATGATAGTCAGAAGGTTCATGGCGGTTTTTGGGGACCCGGCTGTCAGGGAACAGACCCGGGTGCTAATCAGGATAGAGGGCGAGGACTTTGCTGCCCACGGCATCAGGACCCTCCAGGCCAACTGGATGGAGTTCTATATGCCCTACCTTGGCATAAAGGAGCAGCTCCTTCCTGACATAAGGAAGGGTGACCCTGCCATGAACAGGAAGCTGGACCTGCTTGACAAGCAGACCGAGCCCCCGAGCCGCTACTCCCAGGCCAGCATCCTCAAGGAGATGGAGGAGAATAATCTAGGAACAAAGGCCACGAGGGCCCAGATACTCCAGACCCTCTATGACAGGAGCTACATCAGGGACAAGTCCATCGTGGTTACAGAGCTCGGCGAGGCTGTGGTGAGCGCGCTTGAGAAGCACTCGCCTGAGATAATATCAGTGGAGCTCACCAAGAGGTTCGAGGAGGAGATGGAGGCAATCGAGGCAGGCAAGCTCAAGAGAGGGGATGCCATAAGGGATGCGGAGACAGAACTCGGAAGGATACTCAAGGACTTCAGGGAGCACGAGAAGGAGATAGGAAACCACATGCTCAAGGCCGTCAGGGAGCACGAGAAGGAGATTCACACCGTGGGGGCATGCGACAAGTGCGGCAAGGGGACCCTGAGGATAATCCACTCCCACCGGACAGGCAAGCGCTTTGTGGGCTGCTCCAGCTACCCTGAATGCCACAATTCTTTCCCGCTGCCCCAGCACGGCTTTATCCAGGCCATTCCCAAGCTTTGCAAGTGCGGCCTCCACCTCATAGAGGTCAGGCCTGGCGGGGGGAGAAGGCCCTGGAGGTTCTGCGTGAAGTGCGGATTCAACTACAGGGACAAGGCCGCTGGCAAATCCAGGAAGCCTGCAAGGGCCAGGGGCACCACAAGGGATACAACATCCAAGGCGAACAAGAGGGCACACTCCACGGGGCACACCCAGAAGAGCACACGCAGGCAGGCAAAAACATCTAAATAGCTGATTCTCCAATAATTAAACAGGCCTGTTGCAAAGCGAATGAGTACATACCGTCCCGATGTGATGGCCAGAACATGCTTACCAAACTGAACAGTTAAGGTGAAGGAGTGACTGCCGCCTGAAAGGCGGATTTGGTGTGCTTACCAAATCGAACAGTTAAGGTGAAGGGAATGGCCAAGCGCTACATAGTCCAGAAGAGGGAGCTCAAGGAGAGGCACGGTAGGAGGCCCCACCTCATGGGGCCCTACAGGACGGTCTACTCTGACATAACGCCACCATTTGACTTCTCTGACAAGGAGAAGATAGAGTCCCACCTGCTCAGGGAGTACGGGGAGGGCCGCTACCAGGTCAAGTCAGTGGGCAAGGATGAGGAAGAAAAGAAGAGCAAGATAACAATCCACTTCATAGGCGACATCGAGCGCTACAGGCCCCGCGCCAAGGCCTGGACCAAGAAGGAGCGTGTCGCCTACTTACGGGCCAGGCGTAGGACACCAAAGGAAAAATACTTCTCCCTGGCCGCCTTCTTTGTGGCCTTCCTGCTGGCCTTCTGGATATTCATGCTCGTCTTTGTCTCAACCTGGGACTCCTCCCTTATAGTGGTCGCTGCAATCATGCTTGTCATAGCCTTCCTGGCCGCGGCCTTCTTCATAGACATGATGTTCTTTGAGACCGAGTAGGCCGGCCCGGGGACGATGGGAGTCGTGTATTTTAAACCTGAGGATAGGAACTTTCCGTTTTCCGATAAGCCTGTCATTCGCACTCTTTGTGTAAGGTTCATTATCAACATTAACTATTATACAGAATATACGGTAAGAAGGAAAACCTGCACCATATGCGTTTGCGATACAACTATACCAAGTATAAGGTTTGATAAAAACGGGATTTGCAATCAATACGCATTGCATTATAAATTAGATAAGAGATATCCTATCAACAACTATGGGAAAAAACAATTCAATAAAATTAGAAAAAGGATATTAAAACATGCCAAAAAGAATAAATACGGATGTATTGTAAGGTTGAGCGGGGGAAGAGACAGCACATATACCATTCTTGTTGCAAAGAGGCTTGGTTTCAAACCGCTTGCTTTGCATTTTGACAATGGGTGGGTTAGCAAGACGGCCATTGAAAATATCAAAAAGACAGTGAAAAAACTAAATGTTGATATCAGGACCATTTTATACCCTAAGTGCCACTTCCTCAGATGCCCAGGGCGTGCTGTGCAGTGATTTCAATATAATCCCTATCTGAAAAGAGTGCAGGCACCCCTATGCCTATCCGCATGTAGGCCTCCCTGGGAATCCCGATGTCGGCCACAAATAGCCGCTTTATCCCGGTGTTGCCGACCATGTTCATTTTGGGCAGGCCCAGGGTCACAACATCCGCGCCCCTGAAGGCCGGTGAGAACCATTTCCCTGTCTCCAGGTCAAGGCCCGAGGGCGCATCAACACAGAGAACAGGCACGCCCTTCTCCTGCAGCCTCACGCCATCAGCAATCAGCCTGGCCACTATCCCCATAGGCGGGCCCCTGGCCCCGAAGCCGAGCAGGGCATCGATAATCAGGTCCGGCTTGTCCCCTAGGGCCTTTAAATCACTCCCGGGTCTTATTCCCAGGGCCTGCACTGCCCTGAGCTGCTGCAGGGGGAGGCCCCTCAGATTCTTATCAACAAGCACCACAGAAACCTCCGCACCCCTGTTGTGCAGGTGCCTGGCTGCCACAAGGCCGTCCCCTCCATTATTACCTTTTCCCGCAAGGACTGCCACCCTCATGGGAAGCCTGAACGCGCTGCAGGCAACCCCTGCAACAGCCCGGCCGGCGTTCTCCATGAGCTGGACCGGAGAAACATGAAACTCATTCTCAACTATCCTGTCTATCTTGGCCATCTGTTCAGGGGTTACAGAGGGGACGGTCTTCATATCGAAACCTCCTTGGAGTGTATCACTCCTTGACATCTGCGACCCTTCCGGATGTTATCCTTACCAGGTCACCGGGCATTATGGAAAGAACCGAGTTGGGCGTGCCCGCGGCCGCCCACAAGATATCATGCTGCATGAGGTCCTGGTCAATGAGCTTAATCAGCCCTGTCCTGTGGCCAACGGGCGGGACGCCGCCCACTGCAAAGCCTGTCAGCCTCCTGACATCCTCGGGCGCCATCATCCGGAGGGGGCCCTTTCCTGTCTCCCTCTCGAGCTTGGCTATGTCAACCCTGTTCGGCCCCGAGGCAATGACAAGCACTCCATCGCCGCTTTTTTCGCACCTGAACACGATGGACTTCGCAATCTGGCCGATGTCACAGCCTATGGCATCGGCCGCATCCCTGGAGGTCCTCGTCCCCCCGGGGAACTCCCTGACCTCGAGTGGTATTCCGGCCCCCACGATGGCCTCCTCGACTGCCAGAATTGACTCTCTAACCACATCGCTGTTATCAGGCCCTTCCCCGTTCTGAGGCCCTTCTTCTCCCATATCCAATAATTGAGGTTATGGTTTATATCCTTTGGGGCAGCTGGGCCTGTCTCACTATGGTCGGTGTTATGGTTTGCACCGAGAACAAGGTTAGCAGTTATTTACAAGCGGGGCTTTATCGAAACCCCCGGGGATTTAGGATAAGTTCGTATAGCCCCGCCCG
>CAZAEI010000042.1:0-5981 GCA_964484305.1 uncultured archaeon | reverse complement strand
CTCAACCCAGCTCCAAGCTTCGTAGCAACATGGTCAAATCTTGTCTTCATTGAAGTAAAGCTGGAGATGATTGAGGAACTCAAAAAAGATCGGAATGAACCAATATACTCTGCAGAATATATCACCGTTGATGAACTTCGCCGAAGAGTGGCAAAAGGCAAGCACGATAAAGCAGTTTACCGCTACGGTAATGCACTTGCTTTGTGGTTCATTTTCTTCTGTTCTAAACCAGACCTTTGGAAATAAGACAAAACCGGATTAATTTAGCAGCATAAGGGATTGAACAGCTCGATTTTTAAAGGGGTCGTTCTTTCCTTTGTCCTGTCAACTTAACGGGCTAAAGGCCTGAAAAATAATCAGGTGCCAAAAAATAAAGAAATCCCGGGAGCGAGATATTCAGCATTGCTGGAGTCTTGAGGCCTTGCCTTGAGAGATGTGCCTCATCTCTCGTGCTGATGCACAAGAATGCCTGCTACCAGCAGCGCACTCGAACTCGCGACCTCACGGTCTCCGCCTATCACAGGGCAGATTGCCTGCCAGCCCAAAGGGCTGGATTGGACCCACCCTCAACAGACCATTTAGAGTGTCTACAGCCATGCGCTCTAGCCAACTGAGCTACCCCGGGATTATCTAAAGATATAGAGTGGCCGCATTTATAAATAAACCTGCATTGGAAACCTTCAGGATTACTCCACAGCCAGGAGTTTCCTGAACAGGAAGCTGCCCGGCAGGACTATTATAAGGTACCAGTGGAACCATCCCAGCTGGTTCCCGATAAAGGGTATGTTCAGGGGGCTCTTGACCACAAGCTCTGTGTAGTGTGCCCCAAAGAACCAGAACACGGCCATGAACAGCATCAGGGAAATCATCATGGGCTTCATGCTCATCTGCATCTGCTTGGGTGTAAGCTTCATGAGCTCGCTCGAGAGACTGTTCATCTCCTTGGTATCCCCTGCCTTCTGGGCCTTCTTTATCCTCGCATTCAGTGTCTTCATCTCCAGCTTCAGGTTCTTGATGGCCCCCTGGTTGGATGCGAACTTTGACACAAGAACAGTCGCCAGGGACATGATTACGGATATAGCCAGAACCTCCATGTAGCCGTCCAGACCGAATGCCATTCAATCACCTTGCCTTGAAATAAGGGAAGCCTCCTTTTATGCTTTCCCCCAGGGCCGGGCAATATCATTTCTTTCCGACTAGTTTATGTTGGGGAAAGCCGGGCAACTTACTTGCCAAAGAGCTTCCTGACCGCCGGGTGCATGTCTTCCATGTGCTTCATGGCCAGCTCCTCATAGAGGTTCTGGATTATCAGCGTCGCCAGGAGGATTCCTGTCCCTGTCCCCAGGGCCCCTGTGAAATCCGCAAAGGCTGCCAGGAACCCCACCGAGGCCCCGCCCAGTATGGTGAGGCCGGGTATGTATCTGTTCAAAACCCGCTCTATTATCCTGATATCCCTCCTGTATCCGGGTATCTGCATCCCGGTGGACTGTATCTGTCCTGCCACTGCCTTGGCGTCCATGCCTGCCGTGCTGACCCAGAATACCGCAAACACGGTGGATCCTCCAATCATGAACAGGCTGTAGATGATGACCCTGGTCACATCCATGGCAGGTATGTTCATCAGGGAGGTCATGCCCATGGCTGAGACAGCAGCGAACCACACCAGGCCGCCCAGGGCACCAAACAACACAACCATCTTGATTCCCTCCCTCCTTGTATAATAGGTAACGATGGCACCAATGAGGGCGAACACGCCGATGGCTATCATCAGGATGGAAAGGGCCTGGTTGTTTGGAGGGACAAGCAAGTAAACAAGCCCCCCAGCTATTCTCCCCTGGGAGTCCAGCTGCGCAAGCCAGGTCCAGCCCTGGTCTGCCATCATCCTTCCGAACATCTGGACGTTTGCCAGGAGGGCAGCGATGAGTATAACCGGGATAACAGAGGCATAGAAGAACTTGAGGGGCCACCTCCTCCCGAAGCCCCTGACCGAGCCGAATGCCAGGGGTATCTCAACCCTGATGGCCCCTGAATAAATCACCAAAAAGAACACCAGCAGGGTTGCCACAATGGGAAGCATGGAGAGAAGAGCCACAAACGGCTCCCCTGCCCCTATTGATGCTATGGCAAAGGGTATTATGCCCGCGGACGGGTTGCCCACGCTCGGGAGTGTCCCTGCCTGGGTCAGGGGGTTGAACATCCTGACTATGATGGTCTTGGAAACCCCCGCAACTATGAACAGTGAGATGCCGGAGCCGAAACCCCACTTGGATATCACCTCGTCCATGAATAGGATTATGACACCGCCCAGGGCGAGCTGGAGTATTACAACCCATTCCAGGCCGGGCTGGGCCGCAACCGCCCCCAGAGAGACAAATATCACCGCCTCCACAAAGGAGAGGAGTATGGCCAGGAGCTTCTGGGTCCCCTGGAAGAGCATCTTTCCCGAATCTGTCCTGAGATCCCAGGGGATTATCTTGGAGCCCACCATGAGCTGGAGTATAATAGATGACGTGACAATGGGCCCGATGCCCAGGGTTATCAGGGAGCCGAAGCTGGAGCCGAGCAGTATCTCCAGGTACTTAAGCTGCTCAAATGTTCCAGGCGCCACACCGTAAACCATTATCTGGGCCATGGTAAAGTAGATTAATAGGATAATGCCTGTCCACTTGAGCTTGCCCTTGAAGGTCAGACTCCGGACAGGCTCGGTTATCCCTGGAATCCTCGTGAGAAGGCCCATGTAGGCATCGGAGAGTGGCATGGCATTACACCTTTCTGAATATTATGATTGGCTATTAAAATTGTTTTCATGGATGCTGCAGAATCACGGCCACCCGAAATCCGCTATTCCTCTTTGACAGCCTGGCCCTTGGCAGCCTCTATCTTCTCGACTGCCCTGGCCGAGAAGGCCCTGGCTATGACCTTCAGGGGCGACTTTATGCTCCCCGCACCAATCACTTTGTCATAGCCGAACTCCCTTAGTATGATCTCCTTTCTGCCCTTGGCCAGGTTCTCCAAATCCCTGAGGTTTATGGACTTCACCCCGGGCCTGAGTCCCTTCTGCTTCATGCTTTTATGGCCGGCCTTGCCGACCTGGATACCCCTCTTCTTGAAATAGAGCTTCTTGTGCTTGGTTATTCCTGCCCTTCCGCGGCCGCCCCTGGAGCCGGCCCCGCGGTGCTTCTTCTTGGAGCCCCATCCATGGGTCTTGCCCCCCCTCTGCTTCACAACCTTCTTTCTTTGTGGCATATCCCTCACACTCTTGGATAATTTTTTTCAACCCTTTCTGCTCTTTCTCTATCTTTTTCCTGTCTCCATGTAGCTCTTATTCATCAAATCAGTAAAGGTCTCCAGCTTGTGGTCTCCTCCCCTGAGGACATCCATGAATTCTTTTCCGCGCAGCCTTTTGTAAAGACCATCCAGAATCATATCATCCTCTTCAGCAGCTCGTTTATCTTCTCCCCGCGGCCGCCCAGGTCACCCCTTGGAAAACCCAGCCTCACGGACCTGTAGCCCTTTGATGGAGGGGATAGCCTGAAGACAGGCTTGAGCTTGGTGTCCCTGACAGAACCATCCTTGAGTATCTTCCTGGCCATATCCTTGGCCTCCCCTTCAGGAACCCTCACGTCACCGGGAAGCCTGCCCCTCTTGGTCACCAGCCTCTCCAGGGTGTCCTGGCTCACCTCTCCCCAGGTTATGTGAGACCCGGCCTTCTGGAGCATGCCCTCATAATCAGGCCCCTTGGGGATTAAGATGCAGTGATTGACCCTGGTGAGCCTGAGCAGCCTCAGGGTGTCCTTAACCTCCCTGGAGACGTTGACAGAGCCCCTGACCCTTATCACAGCGTACATGAATATCACCTGCCATCAGAACCAATCACAACTCACCCTTTGTCCTGTTGAGGTTCTTCAGCGCCTGAAAGACAGCATATATGAGGTTTGACCTTGCGTGCGTGTTGCCTGATGTCTTGACCCAGATGTCTTTAACACCCGCCAGCTTCAGGACCTTCTTGACAGGGTCACTGGCCACTATGCCCACACCCTTGGGTGCCGGCATGAGGGTTACCTTGACCGAGCCGCACGAGGCCTGGGTCTTGAATGGTATGGAATGCCCCTCGCCGCAGCCGCACTCCCAGGAGCCGCATCCCTTCTTGACCCTTATGACATTGAGCTTGGCCTGCTCCAGAGCCTTCTCTATGGCGGTCTTGTGCTCCCTTGAGGAGGCCTTGCCTATGCCGACCACGCCCCGCTCGTCCCCCGCGACTATGACAGAGCTCAGCTTGAACCTCCTTCCTGACTTGTGCATCCTCGCAGTCCTCTTGGTGGCAGTCCTCCTTATCCCGCCGCCCTTTCCGGGGGAGCCCCCTATATAAATAACCTCGTTCTTGAGGTCAGGGACAAGATAGTCAACGATTTCCGGCTCCAGGATTAGCTGCCCTGTCCTGAGAACATCATCTATCGTCTTGAACTCGCCCTTGAGAACCCTCTGGCCAAGCTGGGTCTTGGGAATCCACCCGGCAGCCGGCTCCCTGGGCCTCTCCTTTTCTACAACAATCTCTTTCTCGTCCTCATCTTCCTTTTCAATGGCAGGTTCAGGCTCTGCAGCAGGCCCTTTACTGACCGGCAGCTCAATCCGCTGCTCTATGGGCCTGGCTGACACCTTCCTACCCGACTTCTCTTCCTTCTTGGCTTCTTTTTTCTTAGCCATATCATTCACGGTTTACAATTCTCTATACTGTAAGCATTCACTCGCCCCGGTATCTTCTACGCCTCTCGATTTTCCCGAGGCGCTCCAGGACCTTACCAGCAATTGTATAATTATGTTTATAAGCCTTTATAATGCTTTTCCATGCCTCGTCCAGAAACCGGAAGTGGGCGGCCTTCATGGCCTCATAAAGAAGGAAGAGGTCCACGG
Organism: uncultured archaeon; assembly: GCA_964484305.1. Taxonomy (GTDB): domain Archaea; phylum Aenigmatarchaeota; class Aenigmatarchaeia; order QMZP01; family QMZP01; genus DAOVFN01. Next base: position 1,070 of record CAZAEI010000042.1, on the reverse strand, counting down.
CATGGTCCTCCACCCTCTGGCTCGTCCTGGCCAGCCCGAAGTCAATCACATACAAACTCCACGGTTCCCCATCCCTGAATCTTGTCCGGTCTCCCCCCAACCTTCCTGCCGTCCCTAAAGGGGACGGATTGGGCTTGGGAGGCCGGGAGGGGGCGAGAATCATGTTCGAGGTGGTCAAATCCCCGTGCATTATCCCCGCTCTGTGCAGGTTCGCAGCGGCCTGGCCAATCTCCCTGTAAACCACCAGCCTGTCCTTCCTGGGGAGGTCATTCAGGCTCTCTTTCACAGTGGGGCCCTCAACAAACTCCATGACAATCTCGTGGCCCGAGGCCTCCTTGGGCCCCATGGGGCCCCACACCCTGGGCGCATTCACGCCGGCCCTCCTGGCGCGGCCCAGCAGCCGCTCCTCTGTCCTGGTCCGCTGGCCCCGAATCCTTTCATCCAGTTCTTTTGCACGATAGCCCTTCCTGACCCTGTCCTTGATAAGGATGTCCTCTCCCTGTCTCCTGTCCTTCATGAGCACGGCCTCGGCTCCCTTGGCTATGATTTTCATGGAGAAGGATTGGTGTGAAGTATATTTAAAACAGCTCCGGCAAGATTGATATAACCGTGACAGGGTGAGCTGATTCGGTAATAGACGCCGTATTTCTAAACATTTATATATCTTTGGATAAGTATCTATAGATATGGATAGTAAGGTTGAGTGTGAGAAAGAGAGATGGAGTGATTTGATCAAAAACAACAGTAAGATAGATTTTATTGTTTCTTCTCAACAGTTCAAGAAGGTTTTAAATGATATAGATAATAAAATAGATAAGCATGGTTTTATTATTGACGCTAATACTGATAATAGGGAACATTCCAAAGATGGGGATGAGATTCGTTTAATGGAATTGGGCGGCCTTCTAACCGGTTCAAAGGTATTTATTAAGGAAAACATTGTTAGTTTTTCTGAACATATAATCGAGAAAAAACCACGTAAGTAATCATAATGATAGAGTGGGTAATGGCTACTATTGAAGCATTAAAGACATTAGGCGGGTTAATAAAACTCAGGGGTAAAGTAAAAG
>CAZAEI010000041.1:0-7405 GCA_964484305.1 uncultured archaeon | reverse complement strand
AACATTTTTAGTAAGTGCTGTCACGAGAATCAGATTCAAGACTGGAAAAATCAAAGATAAGGAAGAATGAAAATTTTAACCACTGACCGTTCCTGTGAGGGTTCCTAATTCTGTATGGTTTAGGCCGCCTGCGTTATACAATATATCTACTTTCACAGAGTAGGTTACCCCTGGTGTCTTTGGCCCGAGATTCAGGCCGCTTATGGATGCCGGGTATGTATACTCCTCCCCGGGCCCGACAGTTAACATGGTGCTGTTGTAATCACTGTCTGTTCCCATGGTGATGGTCACATTGTATATTGCTATCTGGCTTGCCAGCCTGTTCATTATCTTGATATCAAAATCGCCGCTTGTTTCCAGGTCCCAGTCATCCGGTGTCCCGAGTGTGGTGAACCCCGTGGGAATTCTTCCTGTGTAAGTTGCCGGGTTGAAGATTCCCAGTGCATAGAGTGCTGCCGCCACTATTATGACGATCAGGATTGCCCATCCGTAGGTCATCAGGTATTCCATTGCTGACTGTGCTTTCATGGACATCCTTTAATTATTGTGGAAGGTTGTATATAAATTTAGTGAGGTACCGGAGCGTGTCTAATTAATCGAGTAATGCGTGGATGATTCTGCCGGTGTAGAATCAATATGCATAGAGAATGAGAATTCCTTTGTGTGGCACTACATTGAGTCAAAAGATGCCATTTTAAAAACGATAGCAGGAGTGAATACCTAGACACGCTCTGAGGTACCGGCTAGCCAGGTATCAGGGTGCCGAACATCATTGAGATTACAACCCGCGCTATGAAGAATATGCTCAGGGCCGCCGCTGTCATGAGGGGTATGTACTTTATTCCACCCCTCTCCTTCCCGGAGTCTATTATGCCTATTATGAGGCCGCCAAAGACGGTTGTGATAAGTATGGCCGCTATGGAGAAGAGGAAGAGAAAGCCCTCATCGACATGAACACTACCGAAGTTCATTATGGGAAGCCTGCTCTGATATTCTGCAGGGACCTGGGTCGCTGCGCCGAGATTGCCTATGGTTGATACCAGGTAGGATGAAAGCGCATACATTACAGGGGCCCCGGCGCATCCTGCAAACCCTATGAATATCCCGTACATGAGTATGTTGGCCTTGACCTCCTTCTTTATGGAGTCCCGCCTCCGGATGTCCAGGGCGGTCTCCTCAAAGAGCGCAACCAGCTGGCCCCCTGCCTTTATGCCCTTCATGACCAGTCCCATGGTTGTCTCCAGGATATCGGATTTTATGCTCCTGGGTATCTCCCCCAGGCTCTCCTGGAGGCTCTTGCCTGTCATGGCCTCCTTTCCGGCCCTCTTGATGGCGTCAGAGAGGGGACCGAACTCCTTCCTGGCTGACAGAAGCATGGCCCTGCTCGGGATGAAACCTGACTTTATGTTGGCTGCCATGAGCTGGAGGGCATCCGGCAGGATTTGCTCCACGAACTTGCTCCTCTTGTCCACGGCCAGGATGAGGAAGCCGTGGAGCAGGCTGAAGACTGCCACAAAGGCAAGGGGAAAGGCAAGGATGAAGCTCTCGAAAAAAATAAGGCCAGCGCCAAGAGCAGCGATTATGCTCACCACAAAGGTCCTGTTCACAAAGCTTGCGGGGCCCTTCCTGCTCCCGGAATATATGAGGAGATCGTCTATGTGCCTTATGTAGGCCCTTGGCATCAGCCTGTGAATCATATGATATTATTGGTTCCCGGGATAAATAAGCCTTTACACCCTTTTTACAGGAGGCCAAAGCCTTCCTCCAAAAGCGTGTCCGGAAAAACATTAAAAGCCTTTATTCCTCGAAAGGGTCAATTAATACCAGCGCCCTGGTCCTGAAAAGAGTAGGTGGAAAGATGTTTAAACTTGCATGCAGTGTAGTCTGGCTAAGATGTATGAATTATAGTTGCTTTCTTTCCATGTAGTCTTTTATCTTAGGCATTTTATGCATTTCATCCAAAAAATCATGCCCCAACTTTTCCGTTGCTGCAAAAACTGCATGGAATGTTTTTCCTTTATATAAATCAACTTTCTCTTTACCTAGATCATTCCCATTCCAGTCTAGTCCTACTCCACCCGCCTCTTTTACTATAAGGTAACCTGGAGCAATTTCTTCCCCGGTCCTCCTTTTCTTAGGGTTCGGGCAGTTATCTCCCAAAACAAAAATATCACAATTGCCAGTAGCTACCATAGCTAAATGGATAGCAGTTGACTTAAAATCTCCACCACTTCGTGCAACATAAGGTATTAAAGGTCGAGACAAATCTCCAAGCATGTAAATATCTGCAACCACAAACAAATCTTTAGCATTTATGTTTTCATTTTCGGATGTTTTCAGCTCCTTTCTTTCCCTGTTTCCTCCTGTCCAGTGTTCGATAACATAACCTCCGTTTTTTCTGGTGGCATAAAACAAATTCCCACTGTTAAACTCCAAGAAACCAGAAGCCAAGAAATCTTTAAATCGTGGATCGTGTTTGTCAGCTATTCCTAATATACCACCATGAGGCAACATTCCTAAACCGTGTTTAAGATTATAAGAGCCATCAATTTCATCACCAACAGCCGAGTATTCTGGCCTTTCTGAGAAAGATGAAGATTCTTCTGATTCTTCAGTGTAGAGGGTTATGGGTAAACCAGACTCCTTAAAATAATTATGTAAGGCCCGTTGTGCAGACACATCTCCAAGAGTCTTGAGGTCAAGAGAAGTATCTTCCACGATTCTGCTATTGAATCCCATCTCAGTCACTGCTTTATAAGATGCCAACAGTACCCCTTTTACATGTTCAAGAGCTTCATTCGGGTTTAGATGATTCATGGGTTTAGATTAAAACTAAACTATTAATACTTAATATTGGTGCATGTTCTCCACTATTTACGGAAGAATAAGGCGTGAAATAAGCCTTTACAGCCGAGTTAAAAGAAGCTGCCTGGCCCTACAGGCCATTAATCCAAGACCTTCCGACAAAGTCCTGGGCGCTCTTGCACTCCTGGCCCTGTATGCTTGCCTCTGTGAGGTTGCCTGGCACGCCGCTTATCGAGAATGTCGAGAGCTCCCCGGCATCCGCTGTGTATGTCCCCGAGGGCTTGGTAACAGAGCCGTCATCGAACTTGAGGATGATATCAAAGGTGAGGTCGACATCGCCCCGGTTGTTTACATAGAGATTCAGGTCGCCGCTGTCATAGGTGGCCCCCTGGATTATGGCCTCTGCGCCGAGGCAGTACTGTATCTGCTGGGTCTGCCTCTGGGTGAACTGCGTCGCCCAGTTGGCCAGAAACCCCGCTATAATCAGTGTGAACGCTATAAGGGTTATAACAGCGACCAGTGGCGACACACCCTTAAACATCTTTCTGCCTGACATGCTAATTATTATTAGTGTCAGCCGGTATATAAATGTTGGCAGGCTCTCAGAAAAGCCTTATCTGGGGCAGCTGGGTGGCCAGGGTGAATATCACATAGCCTATGAAGACCAGGAGGACGGAATGCTTCAGGCCCGCGGGGATGGAGCCCTCTGCCATCTTGCCCGTGGCCAGTCCGGCAAAGAACCCCTGTATGATAATGAAGATAGTGAATATCTGCGAGTACTCCTCAGGGCTCATCGGGGTGGCGTCAGAGAGAGCGACATCCGAGATGTTCTCGATAGCCAGCGTGGGAAGGATAAAGACCTGTATCACCACCATGATGAAGATGAATATGAAGAATATAATGTAGGAGGTAACCACCTGGGAATATACAGAGGCCCTGCGCTCGGCATCGAGCTTGTTTATCGTTGTCATGGACTTCCTGACAGAGTTGAGGGTGTCTGATATCTTTCCGCCGACCTTGTAGGTCTCTATTATGGTGCTCACTGCCCTCCTTACAGGATGAGAGCGTGTCCTCCTGGCAAAGGTCTCCAGGGCCTTCCTGAAGGGAACCCCCCAGTTGACCTGGGCAACCAGGTCATTGATGTGCCCTGACAGGGAGAGGTAGTCCCTTCTGGAGCACTGCTCGAGGGCCATGGGAAGGGTCATCCCTGAGTCAATGGAATCCGTGAGGTCCATGAGGAAGGACACGAACTGCTCCTCGAGCTCCTTCTTTGTCCTGTAGCGCGTGTACAGGGCCATCACAGGGGGAAGGACCATGAGAAGGCCCCCCACCATGTTGAATATGGGCACCGCAAAGGGCAGAATCTCGATTACGACCAGGTTTGCCAGGGCTATCATGGCCAGGCCACCCAGGACAGAGACGAACTCAAAACCGTACCTCATGCTAGACACCCATGGGCCTTCTGCTCTTTATCAGGCCGATAAGCATGAACTGGAACATCATGAGGAAGACCAGTATGCCTATAAGCAGATACTGGATATCGATACCGATACCTATAAAGGATGATATGACGAGGAGGAAGGTGATTCCCAGGGTGGGAAATATCACGCAAAATATCATGTACATCAGGGATAGGGGATTGAGCTGGGCCCCGTACTTCTTGATTGCAATCATCTGCTCCTCCCCCAGGCTGTCCACTATCTGCTTTATGGTCTGGCCTATGTCAGCCCCGGACTTGAGGGCATTGACCAGCTGCCATATCACCCTCCTGAAATAGAGTGAGGGGTTCTCCCTGGCGAGCATCTCCAAGGCCGCAATCTCTGACTTGCCTGTGTTGATTTCATTCACTGCCCTCCTGAATTCATGGGAGAGCATGCCGTAGTTGCTCTGGGCTATGGAGACCAGGGAATTGTAGAGGGGAACCCCTGACCTGACCTCTATCAGGAGGTGGTGGAGGCCATGGGGCAGGAAGCGCTCCATCTGGTTGACCTTCTTTGTCACCATGAGCCTGGGGTACATGGCCAGGTAGATGAGGGATACGAAGCCTATCACAAATCCGACCAGGAAGGATATACCCAGGGCCTTTACGGGCTCTATCCTGGCCACAAGGGTGAGAAGGGCCAGGGGCCCGGAGAGGACCGAGAAGTAGAAGATAGCTGTGAAGAAGGCCAGGGCCATCCACTCCCTGGCATCGAAGTCGAGGCCTGACTGCTCGAGGTTGAACCCGAGGCCCGGGAACATGTGGGAGAGACTCTCCCCCACGCCAAGGAATCGCCTTGATACCCTCTTGGCCCTGGGAAGCGGGAAGGGCAGGAGCGGGATTCTCTTCTTCTTGGCCATGTTAAATTATTATTCTGGGGTATAATAAGCATTACTTGAAGCCCAGACATCATATAAATATTGTACTGAATTATTCAAGGGGCTGGTTGCATGGCAAGCTATTTCCTTCCTGGGATGGATTACCGGGATGTTGAGGTAAAGACCGGGCTTGATAAGAAGACCTCCAGGGAGCTGGAGATAGTTTCTATCTATACCTTCTATACAGAATCGTTCAAGAACTATTTGTGGGGACTCAAGGTAGGGGGGAGCGTTGCCACTAATCCATTTTTCCATAAAAATCTCGTGATATTTGGTTCACAAGACAAGAATGTGTATGCCGTAGGTATAGATGCCGGGAAAATGGCATGGAGATTTGGCACAAATGAACCTGTTGCTTATCTTGGTTGTCTCCATAAAGGCAGGATATACTTCTGTTCATATGATGGGAATGTCTACTGCCTCAATGCTAATAATGGGGAAATGGTATGGAGACTCGAAATAGGATCATCGATGGCAATAGGGCCAAACATGTTCAATGATGTCCTTTATGTGGGGGCAAGAAACGGGAACGTTTATGCAATTTCATTGGCAGGAAAGATTCTCTGGAAGTTTTCGACTAACGGGCCTGTCTCATGTCCCCCTGTTGTTTACAAGGGAAGAATATACTTCGGTTCTTGGGATTTCAATGTTTACTGCCTGAATGAAAGCAATGGAAAGCTTCTCTGGAAATTCGGCACAAACTGCCATGTAAATTCCACTCTATCTGTATTTGAAGGTATTGTGTGCTTCGGGGGTTTTGATGGAAATGTATATGCCATTTCCGCAGAGAAAGGTAATCTTGTGTGGAAGTTGGGTTTCAGTAAACCGATGGGAAACGCATTCAACCCGATTTCTAACGGGATTGCATTCATGGGATCAAGGGATTCCAATTTCTATGCAATTGATGTCAGAAAGGGAAAGGTGAAATGGGAGTTTAAAACAGAGGGTGTTGTTGATGCATCTCCCTGCATACACAAAGGAGTGGTATATACCGGCTCTGCCGATGACAACATTTATGCATTAAGGGAAGGGGATGGTAGGCTGCTCTGGAAATTCACGACTAATGGTCCGGTTAATTCTGCCATCAAGGTATATAAAGACATTCTCTATGTCGGTTCCTGGGACTGCAACATGTATGCCATTACCCTTGATGGCCGGCTCAAATGGAAGTTCCACACGAGCCTCAGCTATCCTGCATCTGTTGAAGAAACAGAGGAGAGCCAGACAGAACCGCGGCTTGAGGTGATTTTCAAGGAGGATGTGAAAGTAGAGGAGAAATACAAGGACAGGCAGTCCCTTGGTGATTACGGAGCGGTTTCCGGCCATTACATGGATATATCCCAGTACAAACTCGGTCTGGGACCCTACACCAGGAAGGGCAAGAGATATATGTAGATAGTGCTAAGCAATTAAACAAAAGAATCTTGCATGTTTCTTTCGGTAGCATTTCTTGAAGAAGGCGGAAGCCTCTTGTAAAGAAAGGTTAAAGGTGAGCTATCCTTTTGTTCCAAGCCTTTCTCATACGGAAGCGAGCGAAATGGAATGGAGCGAAGCTCCTTTTTGCTCAAGCTTTTTCCTGAAAAAAGCTTGTTTAACTAGGACCAGTAGGGGATTAGTAACCGTGGGCTGAACACCTCGGCGAACCTTGGTGCTTACACCCCGATTCTATCAACCTGTCGTCTACAGGACCCTCCTGCACGCACCGCTACTGGCAGTTACCCAGCCCTGGCTGAGAGACTGTTGCCTAGCAGTTTGTGCAATGGTTGCCTCTTTTCAGGGGCTGCTTCGCGCTTAGTTAGGCAAGCTCTAGGAAAAAACATGACACAAAACCTACTTCTAGCTAAGATTATGAGCATGGGATTCCCAGAGGATTTAGCGGATAATATAAAGCTTCCTAGAGCTTTATGCCTTGCTGTTCTGAACAGACAAGTCCAGAAATTCAGCGCTTATCAGCTATGGCGTAGCTACTCAGCGCGCTTCGACTGCGGAGACGGCTTGTTTCAATGAACATAAGCCGTCAGGCACTTGTCACGACTGATACACCAGAGGCCACGGGACCCTGTTCCTTTCGTACTAAAGGTCCCTTCCCCTCAGGCGACCAACACCTCCAGAAGATATAGAACGTACTGGCTCGCACCGTACTTAATTGCTGGAGGATTAGATCTCCCTAACCCTCTCCCAGCTAACGTGACTCTTTGATGGGTGAACACCCCCACCCTTGGGCGCTGCTGCACGCCCAGGA
>CAZAEI010000040.1:0-7538 GCA_964484305.1 uncultured archaeon | reverse complement strand
CCTAAAATCAGGAAGGTGATGGAAAAACAGTGATATGTTCACTATTTCCGCCAGTTTCAGGCACCAATAGAAAAGTGGGGTAAGCGAATTTCCATATCTTTGTTGCTTGGAGTATTTATTGATGCAAGAACAATATTAACCAAGTGATTAAACACATGAGGCGCTGCGGCGTTGCTGGTGGAATCTGTTTTACACATCCAATCATATGGTGGTTTTAATATCGATATTCGAAATTAAGGTTGAGAACGTAGTTGCTTTTGCTAGTCTTGGGAAGGATATCTCACTCACAAAGATTATTGAGAAGCTCGAGGATGTGGAGTACGAGCCAGAGCGGTTTCCTGGCGTTGTCTACAGGATCAAGAGCCCGAGGGTGGCCACGCTCATATTCTCTTCTGGCAAGATAGTATGCACAGGTGCGAGGAACATCAAGCTGGCCAAGGAGGCCATGCATAAGGTCGTTGACAGGATAAGGGAGATAGAAGTGGACCTCCCCAGGGAGTTCGAGGTAAGAATCGAGAACATAGTTGCATCAACCCAGATATACGCCAAGAACAAGTTGAATCTCGAGCGGCTGGCTTTTGAGCTGGAGAACTCTGAATACGAGCCAGAATCGTTTCCTGGACTTGTCTACAGGTTAAGGGACCCCAAGGCAGCTTTCCTGCTGTTCGGGTCGGGAAAGATCATTTGCACAGGAGCGAGAAGGGTTGAGGACATCCATACAGCACTGGAGAAGTTCAAGGTCACGCTCGAGAGCCTGGGGGTCAAGGTCAGGCCTGTAAAAAACACATCTCTGAAAGACTCTGAAGACATTGCAAAGTGATTCTGGTAGCATGCGAAATCCCTTTCTTAGAACAGGCGGGATTATATCCCAGGGTTCTGTTCAGTCATCCCTTATGCCGTCCACCAGGACCTTGAACACGGTCTCGCCCTCCGGGAGGCACGGGGAGTCGATAAGCTTGGCTATCCTCTTCTCCCCCTTGCTCTTCCTGAGGTATACCCTGAAGGTGGCCTGGTGGCCCAGAATGTGGCCCCCTATGGGAACTGTGGGGTCCCCGAAGAGTATGTCAGGCCTGGACATGACCTGGTTGGTCACATAAATCGCTGTATTGTACACATCGGCCAGCCTCTGAAGGGTGTGAAGGTGCCTGTTAAGCTTCTGCTGCCTGTTCGCCAGGGTCCCCCTCCCGGTGTAGTCGCTCCTAAAGGAGCTTGTCAGGGAGTCAATGATTATTATCTTGACATTGTTCTGTTTGAGGTGCTCCTCGGTCTTCTCTGCCAGCAGGACCTGGTGGTCGCTGTTATAGGCCCTGGCCACGAGGATGTTCTCCAGGACCTTCTTGGGGTCAAGCCCCAGGCCCTTGGCCATCTCCATTATGCGCTCGGCGCGAAAGGTAGCCTCTGTATCGATGAATATTGCCTTGGCCCCCAGGCCCCCCTTGTCCTTGGGGAGCTGGACATTCACAGCCAGCTGGTGCGCAATCTGGGACTTTCCGCTTCCGAAGGCCCCATGGGTCTCGGTTATGGCCTGGGTTTCCACACCGCCCCCGATAAGGGCATCAAGGGTTTTTGAGCCCGTGGTTATCTTGCCTATGTTCTCCCTCTTCTTGAGAACCTGGGTCGCCGGCTCGAATCCCATGTCAAGGGCATCCCTTGCAGAGGCTATAATCCTGTTTGCGGTGTCCTCGCCCACACCGACCGAGGAGACGAGCTCCCCTGCCGAGGCAGCGGCAATGGACATGAAATCATTATAACCAGACTCCTTGAGCTTCTCTGCTGTCTTCTCCCCCACCCCCGCAAGCTTCTCTATCTCATCAGACATCATATCACCTTATTGGGTCAGCATGCCAGGCCCCTAAAGGGCCAGCGCGCACACCATCACCCTCTGACTCCTATGGAGTCAGCAAACACACCATCACCCTCTGACTCCTATGGAGTCAGCAAACACACCATCACCCTCTGACTCCTATGGAGTCAGCATGCACTCATCACACTCAGCGCTCCTTGTGCCCTCTATGAAGCATGAGAACAGCATGAGCATATCATCGCCCTCCCTCTTCATCCAGTGGTTCATCCTTCCCAGGGCGTCCCTTACTATCCTGTCCTGCTCCTCCCTGCCTGCGAGGGCGTACCTCCTTCCGAGCGTGAACATGGTCTCTGTCAACATATCCTTCGCCTTCCAATAGATGACGGGTCAGTCCCTCTGGGACTGCATATGCTGATTGATTCTTATCCCGGACCTTTTTAAGGGTATGGATAGGACATTTCCGTTATTCCGTTATGCAGCTGCATGCCGCTTTTGAATGACATTGGCAATGCTCTTACGCATATTTTATTGGGGGGTTCTGATTTATATAAGCGGCAGCGTTATCTTCTATCATGGAACCCAGTTACCACAGGAACATCCCCCTGCTTTACATCTACAGCATATTAATCAAGAGAGTCTCGATGCCTATAATTATTCTCTACTTTCTCCTGAACAACCTCAATTTCACCCAGATCGGCATACTGGCCGCGGCCATGTCTGTTACGACCTTGAGCACGGAGATCCATGGAGGGATATTTACAGACCTGCATGGCAAGAAGATATCATTGATTATAGCCTCGCTTTTGGGTGCACTGACCATGTTCCTTTACTATATCGGGAACACCTTTGAATATTTTCTTGTTGCAAGTTTTGTTTACGGGCTGTCGGGGGCATTCATCTCAGGCACGAGGAACGCCCTCCTCTATGATACGCTCTTGAGGCTCGGAAGGGCATCCGAGTTCAAGAAATTCAACGGCAGGCAGCTGCTCTATTCCCACTCCGTTAACGCGGTTATACTGCTGCTGATTCCCCTTGTCTATGTCATCGACCCCAAACTCCCCTTCCTTATAGGAATCCTGTTCTTCACGGGCTCACTGATAACGGCACTCCTCTTCATCGAGCCGCCGGTTAAAGGAGCAAGGAACTCCTCCTACAACAAAAGACTGATGGAATCCTTCAGGGAGATTTCACTGAACAAGCAGCTCTTCTCTGCCCTGCTGCTGAGCACCGTCACTGCCGCATTCGTCTGGATGGGTTCCCAGTTCATCCAGCCGCTCCTTCTGATATCAGGACTGGAGGTCATCTATTTCGGTGTGATATATGCCCTGATGAGGGCCATTATGGGACTGGGGGGAGAGTTCACGCACAGGCTTGAAGGATTCCTAAAGTTCAAGCACCTGCTGCTCCTCGGCTCGGGGATAATACTGGCCAGCTTCCTGGGATTTTCCCATGGGTTCGGTGCAATAATCATCCTCTCGGTATTGCTGATGAAGTTTGCAGAGGGATTAAACAGGATAACCCTTGAGGACAGAATGAACAGGAGCATCAGGTCTGCCAACCGCACTGCAGTACTCTCAATCTCAAACCTTTCAAAGGAATTGTTCAGTGCGGCCATCATCCTGATTCTCGGGATAACTGCCGACCTTGTCGGGGTCCAGGGAATGTTCAGCTTTGCTGCCATTGCCTTCATGGCTTCTTTATTGTTCTTATCGGTTTTCAGAAAGAGGGGGTAATCCATGCCGCTTCATTCCGATTAAGCCGGCTCATTCAAGCTCCTTGAGTAGCTTCTCTGCCTCTCCCTTCACATCGATATCCTCTATGCTGCTGACCATGAACTCCAGGTTCTCGGTAAAGGAATTCCTCTTGACCCGGCCCCTGAACACGAACTCCCCCCCAAACCCCTGGACATCGTCAAATATGCTCATGCTGTCAGTGGCATTGTCCGCGAGCTCCCTGAGCTCTGCTGTGCTCTTGCCGAAAACCCTCTCCGCAAGCTCCCTGAAGAAGACAGCCCTGATATTGCCTGTCCCGTCATCGATTATCCCAGATAGAACCAGGGCCTGTTTCGGCTTGACCTCCCCGTGCTCGTCACAGAGCCACTTACCTTCCTTCTCCTTCACCCTGGACTCGCATTCGGGGCATATCCCGAAGAAGGGGTTCCTTCGGAAGACCTGAATAAGGGCGGCCCGTGTTTCATACTGTCCGCCCTCCTTGAAATCCCCGACAGGCATGCTCTTGGTTGCCTGGAAGTCCTGCTCGAGCTGCTTCGTGTCGGGGAGCTCCACAACCTGGCTCACCTTCTCTATTGTCCCGCGGCCAATCCTCAGCTCCGGGCTGTCCCTGTTATCGCTCTTGACCCAGCCCCCGGATACCTTGACGGTGTCGCCCTCCCTGAGCTTGCCTTCCTTGACGAGGCCGGTCTCCTCATTCCAGAGGGACATCCTGACGAGGCCTGTCTCATCTCCCAGAAGGACATTGACAACAGAGCCCTTTTTTCCCTCTCTCTCGAACTGCCTCTCCTCGAATATCCTGGCCACGCGGGCTACCAGGTCAACGCTTCTGAGGCCGGACACGAGGCTCTTCACCTTGAGCTGCTTCTTGGTCTCCCTTATCATATTGAGGCCCATCTCCCTGGCCACGATGTAGGCAGCCCCCTCCTCGGATACCAGGCCCGAGAGCTCCTCCTGCTTCTCTGATATGAGCTGCCTGACCTTCTCGGGCTCGAGCTTGGCGTGCTCACATATCTTCTCAACCATGGCCTCAATGGAAAACACAGAACCCCTCTTCGCCTTGCCTGCCAGTTACACTGGCCATTTAATATGGGGGGTAAGTATTTTAAAGGAATTCCGATCCACCCGGGAACAACCAATTTTATTTAAAGCACAATGGATTATAATCTATACATGGCAGAAAAGGCAGAGAAGTCCCACGACAGCTACAAACTTGTTGCCAACAATGTCCAGGCCAACATAAGGATATATTCCAGCCCTGTGGATTATGTGCCCATATATGAAATCATAATCCCCATAGTCAAGGACGCGACAGAGGCAACCATGGATTCCATCAGGGAGCGGCTCTTGGACCAACTCGACCTCAGGCCCGCTGAGATAATCAACCCCGAGGAGATGAATCTTATGAGGGAGAGGTTCTCGGACAAGGCCATGGAGATCCTGAAGGGGGAGTTCCCTGGCCTCAAACTCAGTGAATACCAGACCATCGTGGGTCTCCTCATCCAGCAGTCCCTCGGCCTCGGGATAATAGAGTTCCTGCTCCATGACAGGAACCTCGAGGAGGTGGTTGTCAACAGTTCCAGGGATCCTGTCTGGGTCTACCACATAAAGCTGGGGTGGCTCAAGACCAACATACTGATTTCCAATGAGAACCAGATATACAACTACGCGGCATCCATAGGAAGGCGTGTGGGGGAGCAGATAACCAACCTCAATCCCCTCATGGATGCCTATCTTCCCACAGGCGACAGGACAAACGCGACCCTGTTCCCGATATCCTCGGCAGGGAACACACTGACCATAAGGAAGTTCGCCAGGAGGCCCTGGACCATAACCGATTTCATCCAGCAGAAGACCCTCTCCCTGGATATGGCGGTATTCCTCTGGCTGGCCATCCAGTACGAGCTGAACATAGTCATTGCCGGGGGCACGGCATCCGGAAAGACCTCACTCCTCAATGCCCTTACCTGCTTCATCCCGCCCAACCACAGGATACTCTCCATAGAGGACACCAGGGAGATACAGCTCCCCGACTTCCTCCACTGGATTCCCCTCACCACAAGGCCCCCCAATCCCGAGGGGAAGGGTGAGATTACCATGCTTCACATCATGATAAACTCCCTGAGGATGCGGCCCGACAGGATAATAGTGGGAGAAATCAGGCGGAGCAGGGAGGCCTCGGTCCTCTTCGAGGCAATCAACACAGGCCACTCTGTCTACTCCACCCTCCACGCCAACACCGCAGAGGAGGCCTTCAGAAGGCTGGTCAACCCGCCCATAGACATACCCATTGCCCTTCTGGGTGGCCTCCAGCTAGTGGCTGTAATGCACAGGGACAGGAGGAAGAATGTGAGGAGGGTGCTCCAACTCACCGAGCTGATCCCCAGCTCCGGCCTCAGGGAGATGAAAATCGATCTCAACACCATATACCAGTGGGTAGCTGCCGAGGACAAGGTGATTCCCCTTGCAAAATCATACAGGGCCATGACTGACATCAAGCTCTATACAGGCATGACCGAGAAGGACATCGAGGACGACCTTTCAGAGAAGAAGAAAATCCTGAACTGCATGGCCAAGAAGAACATCAATGACATCAATGCCGTGGGAAGGATAGTCTCGGACTACTACAGGGACCCGAAGGCCGTCCTCTCGGCCGCCAAGGCCGGCACGCTCAAGGGCTAGCATGCCAACCTGCCTACAATCCAGAAGACTTATTTTAATCCCCAAGACAAATTCTTTAACATGCCCAAAATGAAAGGCCTTTTCCACATCATAGAGATTGTCATAATAACCCTTGTCATGTTTGTGATGATATTCCAGATGTCTTCAATGTCCAGCACTGAGCTTGACTGGGGAAAGTCCCGCCTCATGGTTCAGGGCAGGGACATCCTGTACTCCATCAGGGAGTCAAGCATTGAATGGTCATATGAGGAAGGTATTGCGGATTTTGTCAGGGACGCATTCAACAGGACCAATGTGAGGCACAGGCTGGAGCT
Organism: uncultured archaeon; assembly: GCA_964484305.1. Taxonomy (GTDB): domain Archaea; phylum Aenigmatarchaeota; class Aenigmatarchaeia; order QMZP01; family QMZP01; genus DAOVFN01. The sequence goes on along the minus strand of CAZAEI010000040.1, from coordinate 1,008 downwards.
TTCCGGCGCGCCCAAGGAATCGGTATCAGTCGGCTGCCTGTGTGATGGAAGCGCTGATTGCCGAAGCTTCTGCAGCTGGCTGACCGGGGCGCTGCCCTGGTCAGGAACTCTGAGCTTCAATGGCATGGAAACGGGATTCACTGTAACAGAGTCCTCGTCAATAAACAACATCTTTGATGTCATGGTCAGCAGCCAGCCTCTCACGGGAATGGATACGGGTGTTGTCAACTACCTCTCGGCAGACAGGGGCTTCATCCTGGTCAGGGACCTGGTCAGCCAGGACTTCACCGATTACGGGACTGTCCTCAATTATTACTTTTCCGTTGACAGCTCCGCAAGACAGGGAAGCGGCATTGTCAGCTTTGACCTCGAGGCGCTGGCAGAAAACCCCGACTACTACCGCATACCGAAGTATTTCTCTCACACACCCAACGGGACAGGGGACAGATACAATACAACCCGCACATTCGATGACTTTTCCAGCGACCCTGCCCAGAAGATGCCTGACCCCCAGGGTATGACAGTACTCAAGGCAGCGAACGGCCGTCCAGCCTGCATAGCCACGCGCGGCGTCTCGCGCGGCCTGGGAAGGACAGCCTGGCTCTCCAGGGAATCCCCGGCCCAGGATGACTGGGGGATACTCCTTGCATCGCTCATTCTCTGGTCATCAGAACACACCAGGACCATAACAGACGATGACATGAGCATCGAAAGAGCGGCCGCTTCAATGTACATGGTCCCTGATGACACATCCAGGGCTGACTACATGTTCCAGCCCATGGAGGCCGTCCTGACACTGGGGTATCTTTACTGACAGATTCCCGATGACATCATTTATTAATCTCCACTGCCATCTTTCTCTTATGACCGGAAGGGAGCCCCCGGATTCAGGTAACAGCTTTGCCGATATAGTCAATATAATCAGGACCCTCAGGTCCCCCGGAGGGTGCCCCTGGGACATGAAGCAGACAATCGAGACAGCTGTCGAGGACCTCCTCAGCGAGGCCG
>CAZAEI010000039.1:6063-7621 GCA_964484305.1 uncultured archaeon | reverse complement strand
TCTTAAAAAGAGGCTTACATGAACCCCTCGGCGTCCTTGATTTTCTGCTTGACCCTCTTCTGGTACTCTGCTGCAGCCTGCTCGAGGGGGATGCCCTTGTCCGAGGGCCTGGATTTCCGGCTTCGAATCTGGACAAAGAGCGGGGAGTTCACAGCCTCGCCCACGAGGAGGCCGGTTCCCACGGGGAGGCTGGATATCTGCTTCAGTACAGAGCTCGTTATGCCCTCAGAGGACTTGCCGATGTGGTCGAGGTCGTAGGGATTTGTCACCCTGAGGATGATGTGGGTGTTGCACTGACTCAGGACCGTGGTGGCGAGCTGAATCGGCCTCTGGGAAATAAGGCAGAGGGAAGCGTGGAACTTTCTTCCCTCCCTAGCCATGGTGGTGAGGATGCCCCTGGATATGGCAGCCTCCCTGCTGGCCTGCTCGGGCACGAACTGGTGGGCCTCCTCCACCACAAGGAGGTAGGGGGGAATCAGTCCGTTCCTTCTGGTATTGAAGAGCTTCCTGGCGAGGTAGGCTGCCACTATCTGCTTCTTCCTGAGGTTCGTGGTCTCTGAGAGGTCTATTACAGAGAGCCCGCCCTGCCTGACCATCTCGTCCATGGGGGGATAGTCAGAGACCCCGAAGAGGCCGGTCATCCTCAATTCCTCAAGGACAGAGAGTAGGACGTCCCTGGTGGCTGCCTTGATGTCATCATTCTCCTCCACCATGTCTATGAGGTCAGAAACCCCGTAGGCCTTGTTCTTGATGCCCCTCATGAGCTTCATGAGCTCCCTCAACTGGACATGGGAGAGGTTGGGCATGAACTCGCCGAGCTGGTATGGCGAGAGGTTTGAGAGGCCTATCTGTATCTCGTTTACAGGGAAGACCCTTGTCTGGGAGGAGTATGCAGGGTCCCTGGAGAAGGAGGCGTATTCCCCGTGGGTGTCCAGGATTATTGTCGCGAGCTGGCCCTGTTCGGGCTTCCTGGAGAGGAGTTCCTCTATAAGGACACTGGCCAGGAAGGATTTCCCTGCGCCTGATATGGCAAGGATGGCCAGGTGCTTCTGGAGTAGCCGGGTGAGGTTTATCCTGGCCTCGATATCGTGGTGGGGTATGTCCCCGAGGTGGAGGCCTGAATCGTCAAGGCCGAAGAAGCTGGTCAGGATGTCGTGTTCAGGCTCCACGACCCTGGTCCCCGGAGAGGGAGGGAACAGGGAGTCCCCGAAGCCTGGGCCCTTGTAGACGCCTACTGCACTGACATCGGCTACAAGGTATTCCCAGTCAGAGACAGGGAATATGTCGTCCATGGGCTTCCCTGAGGACTGGTATTCCTTGACTGACTCGGGCCGCATGAAATAGCGGTTGGTCTTGTATACATCGGCCACCCTGCCGATGAGGCTTCCCTCCTCGGTCTTGAGCTGGACGAACTGGCCGCGCCTTACTATCGTGTCCTTGTTTATCACAAAGGAGAACCTCCTTGTGGAAGGGCCCTCGATGCTGGAGACGACGGTTCCCAAGTGCCTGCTGTCCCCTTCAGGGGCAGACTGGGTCGGGTGCCTGCTGTCCCCGGGTG
>CAZAEI010000039.1:0-5963 GCA_964484305.1 uncultured archaeon | reverse complement strand
GTGCCTGCTGTCCCCGGGTGCCTGCCCGTCCCTTTGGGATGGGAGTGTATTGTTGGGGGCAGGTTTTTCTGGCTCCTGTTTGTCTTGCATGGAAGATTATTGGGAGGAAATTATAAGAATAGGTGGTGGGTTTTTAAGGGAAAACGCAAACCATAAGACATGAGTAAAGGGATTGAATTCGTTACAGGGGAGCGGGCCCTGAAGATTGGAAGGGTCCTGGTGGTCTCGGATTTGCACATAGGAATTGAATACAGGTACAGGAAGGAGGGTATAGCCCTGCCCAGCCAGTCCGAGAGGCTCATTCAGAGGCTGGAGTCTCTTGTCAGGAAGGCCAGGGCCAAGCGGCTGATTATACTGGGGGATGTCAAGCACAAGGTGCCGGGCACGAGCTTCCAGGAGGAGAGGGAGATTCCGGCCTTCTTCAGGAGGATGCTGGAGCTGGTGGAGGTGGAGGTCACGCCGGGGAACCATGATGCGGGGATAGAGGGACTGCTTCCGGGGGAGGTGACCATGCATCCCAGCACGGGTTTCATGCTGGAGAAGGTCTGGCTCTGTCATGGCCATGCCTGGCCGGACAGGGCATTCCTGGATGCAGAGCATGTTGTGATAGGCCACCAGCATGGGGGAATTGAGTTCAGGGACAAGCTCGGATACAGGTGGACCGAGCCTGTATGGATAAGGGCCGGGCTTGAAAGGAAGAGGCTGGCAGAAAGATACAAGGAGTTGAAGGAAAGCACTCGGTTGCGGAACAACCAGTCCGTTAAAGGTCACAAGGAACGGGGGGGCCTGCCGGAGGTTGTCCTGATGCCTGTATTCAATAAGTTTGCGGGCTTAATAGCAGCCAACAAGATGGAAGAGATAGAGAGGCTCTATAGCGAGGGCCCGAGCCCGCTATTCAGGGCGGCCAGGAGGGATAAGGCAAGGGTTTATATGCTGGACGGGACATACCTGGGGGAACTGGGGAGATTGTAGATGCTTATTTTTTCCGTTAACGCTTGTTACCGAAGGGAATGTCGCTGTCCCAGTTATGTTGGGGCGACAGACATCACCAACAGTTAACCAGTATATTGGTTAATTGGTGATGCTGACCGCCTGTTGCAAAGCAACAGTGTGTTGGGACGAATAAGGATTCGTCACTGATATCTGCCATATAGGTAACTGGCGATATAGGTAACCGTAAAAGGGTTAGGGTTGTGGAAGAGCGGGACAGTGTGCTGGGAACTGGCTCGTGAGGAATGAACTATAGTAAACCAAATAAATAATCTCTAGTTGGGTTTGGTTTGCTAGTTGTGCTCTCAACAATTATAGTACCTGACATAACTTTTCAGAATAATGTCAGGTGCAACTAGCAAAGGACAATTTCCAATTTGTTATGTCCTTTACTATAATAGTCAGGTTTATTATTTGGAGCACTATGGTTTCTCAGCTGATTCAGAATCCTCTTTTTAATCAGCTTGATTTCCCTGGGGTTCGTGATGTTGAGGTATTCGAATTCCCTTTTTGAAGAATTTATAATCTCTGCCAGCCTTTTCTTGTATTGAGAGATATTATATTTCTTTAGGAGACCCAGATAGGCTTTCATATCAATCTTTCCGTTGATGATAAGATTCAGTATGTCTGCCCTGTCCTTCTGACCCTTCACAGAGTCCCTTCTTGAGAGCTCTGCCTGCTGCTTAAGAATCAGAAGAGTCTCTGGGGTTGGAATAACAAAACCCTCTGTGCTTATGGTGTTCTTCTGGATATCCTCTGGCGGGATTGAGAACTTGGAATAATAGGGCACATAGATATCGACAGAAATCCCATCTATTGCTGTTTCGTACTTTTTAAGGAAGTGCGTCTTTTTGATTCTGTATTTAATTCGTAGTTTTTCCAGGGCTTCGAAACCTGTGATTATGTCAATGTCCTTGCTTTTTATGGACTTTGTTAACAGGTAGCAGGCCCATCCCCCCACCAGTATGAAATCCATTTCGCCTTTCAGGTTTATCAGAACACTCCAGCTCTTCTCCGTGGCTATGTCATTCCAGAATTCCATGCTGTCGCCTTATCAGTTTGTCTATCTTTTTGTCCAGGGCTTTTACAAAATCATCTGCATACCAGGTGTTCAGGTTCCACAGGTCAACAAATATCTGTGCAACCGGGGCCTGCCTGAAGGTCTCAAGATGCAGATCCGGCTTTAGGACAATGAGATTGGGTTTTCCGTGGCTTTGCGGGAACCTCTCCTCTATCCCCTTCCTTTCCCCGTATACCAGCACCTCTGAGTAATCCGAGGGTGTTGAGTTGAATCTGAATTTGTATCCTGAATATGCAGTAAAAATGACAGGAGGCATCCCTTTCTCTGTTTCGTGGACAGTTCCCCTGACATGTGTTTTGTATATAATATCCCTTTCAAGGTTTCTTGCGCTTGCCCAGTAGAGCAGAATCTTTTTGGGATTTATCACAGCGAAGCCCATGGGTTTCTTTTCTATGCAGTTCATCTGCTCAAGGGGCCTCAGGGCCTTGTGGACGTTGCCTATTGATGTTTTGCATCTCCCGGCGAGAGCAATCTGTTTAAAGAAATGCTCCCCACTCTCCAGGGTCCTGAAGAGGATTTCCCTGTATACGCGCTCGTATTTCTTCATGTTTCAATATATGATTCTACTTATTTATAAATGTTTCATCTTTTGTTGAAAGTAAGGGGAACCTTTCTAATAAAAAGTGAAACCTCAAGCGAGGCTTCTTCTTGCTTAGGCTTATTTCCAGAACCTCTTGGTCTTGGCGTAGTTCCTCTCGGCCCTGAGGACCTCCCTTAGGAGGTCGTCCTCGCTCTTAAGGAGCTTGGATAGTATCCGGCCCGCTGTCGAGGGGCCCACCCCCCGTCCGGCCAGGGCAATGGCGGCGTCGCGGCCAGAGGAGGCCACGAGGCTTGCTGTGGTGAGCATGTGGTCCAGGTGCTTGGCATCGTCTCCCCTGGGGTTCTTGCCGGTATTGCGGGACTTGATGAGGTTCTGGGCCTCGATTATGTACCTGCCGGGGACCACCGCTATCATGATTGAACTGCAGAGGGGGCAGTGCGGCCTTTCGGGGATGTCCCGGGCAGAGTCGATTGTGGCCCAGCCGCCGCAGTGGGTGCATACAAGGCCGAGCCGGGTATCCAGGAGGCGCTTCCTGAATATGGAAAATATCTCCCTCTCGGGCCTCAGCGGGGCCATGATCTCGTATCGGCGGCGGATTCCCTCCTCCCCCCAGGGAGAGAGACCCCGGAGGATTCTGAGCCTGACTCTTTTCGAGGAGATATCTTTCAGGGCCTGGGTTGCGCCCTCCAGGTCGAGCTTCTCCTGGAGGACCTCGTTCATGGCCTCCCTGAATGGGGGCGTTCCCTGGTAGACCTCAGATATCCTGCGGATGTAGCCCTTGCCGAAGCTGGCATCCCTGGAGATGATGCCGAAGCGCTTGCACACGTGTATGAACCTCCAGGTAAAGAGCTCGCTCCCCGGAAGGGATTCATGGATTATCTTGGGGATGTCCCGGGGCCTGAGTGTCCTGAGGGCCTGGAGTACCTCACGCCAGTCCGAGAGAGCCTGGAGGCGGAGCATTATCCTGTAGGGGTCTGTCTGGAGGCCCACTGATCCCATCCTGGGGGTAAGTATGTGGGAGAGGGCCCGTCCCAGAGTGTCGTTTATCAGGGAGCCCCAGGGGCTGTGGATGATTACCCAGGAGCCGTCCTCGTCAGAGGTGTGCTCGACAAGGATTTCCCTCCGTGTGGGGACGAATCCGAAGCGCTTCTGGGCCTGGACAGATTTGTAGAGCTTGAGGGCGACGTCCCTGGTTATGGGATAGTTCCTGGCCAGTCCCTTGATGGCCTCGGGGCGGGTCAGCTTCTCAGATAGGGAGAGAACCTCCTCGCGGAGGGAGGCCACGCCCTGGGCGACCTCGTAGGGGACGGGTATGAGCTCGCCCTCCCAGGCAGGAATGGCTGCCTCGATTCCGGGCATGGGCTCCACAAGGACACGGCCCTCACCGACATCCAGGATTCTCCAGGCCTGGCCCTTTACTATGAAGGCTGTGTTGGGGCTCCCGTGGAGGGCTATGAACTCGGCGTCCAGGGTGCCCACGGGCTTGTCTGATAGGGCGTCGATGATTATGTAGTTCTTGACATCAGGGATTGTGGAGAGGTTGAAGTAGTAGTGCTCAAAGGCCCTGCGCCTCCTCTTGAGCAGGGGTTCGCCGCTCTCGGAATATTTTGTGTCCACCCAGATGAAACGGAGCTTCTGGAGGAGGATGCAGGTCTCGAGGAACTCCCTGTAGGTGAGGTCCCCGAAGGGATTCGCGCGCTTGATTATCCGGAAGGCATGTCTGGCAGGTATCCTGTATTCCTCAAGGGCGAGGCCGAGTATCTGGAGGGCGAGAACGTCCCAGGACTTGCCGTAGGTCTGGGTGGGCTCCACCCACCCCCTGAGGGCAAGGTCGGTTATCGCAGTGGATTCGAAGCAGTCCCCTGAATCGCCCGCTATTATAATCCCGTCAGAGACCCTGGAGAGGGTGTGCCCCGAGCGGCCGGCCCTCTGCATGAACTTGCCTGACTGCCTGGGGGACTGGTACTGAAGGACCAGGTCTATGGAGCCGATGTCTATACCCAGTTCGAGGCTCGAGGTGCACACCAGGGACTTGATTTTCTCGTCCTTGAAGCCCCTTTCCGCGGCTATCCTCACGTCCCTGGAGAGGGAAGAGTGATGGGTCTCCAGGGCGAGGTTCCTGTCCAGGGCCTTGAGGCGGCTTGAAAGAATCTCGGCGAACTCCCTGGTGTTGGTGAAGGTGAGGACCGAGCGGCGGGTGTGGATGAGCTCCTGGATTCTCTTCAGGCGGGCCACCACGTCAGGGCCGGCCTTCATCCTGTTTACGAGTTCTGAGTCTCCCCTGGAGGGCCTCGGGGACTCGACCCTGAGGCTGGTCTTCCTGGTTTTCAGTGTGTTGATAATCTTGCACATAGGTCGCTCTGGAGTGCTTGCTGCATTGCCTGTTCGCAGGGAGGCAGATTTTGCAGGCTTCAGGTTGAAGAAGGAGGCAACCTTGTCCGGGGTGCCCACAGTAGCGGAGAGGGCAACCATCTGGGGTTGGATTCCTGCGGTCTTATCTGATTCTGAGGAGACTGATTGGGATGTGGGGGTCCCGCCCGGGGAGATAAGTTCCTTGAGGCGTTCAAGGCCCACGGAGAGCTGGAGGCCCCTCTTGTTGGAGACCAGCTCATGGACCTCATCCAGGATGATGTAGCGGATGTTTTTGAGGTGCTCCCTCATGAGCCTTCCGGTCAGGATGGCCTGGAGGGTCTCTGGGGTGGAAATCAGCATGTCAGGCGGGTTCTCAACCTGGAGCCTCCTCTCGCGCTGGGTGGTGTCCCCGTGGCGGACAGAGGCATCGAGGTCGAGGTGCCCGGACCACCACATTATCCGGTTCATGAGGTTCCTGTTCAGGCTCCTGAGGGGCGTTATGTAGAGTATGGATATGGGTTTGGGTCCGTCCCTGAGCCAGAGGCTGAATATGGGGAGCAGGCAGGCCTCGGTCTTGCCAGAGCCTGTCTCAGAGAGGCTGAGAACGTTGTGGCCGGCCAGGATTTCGGGTATCACTGCCTCCTGGATTGGGGTCGGGGAGGGGAACCTCTGGGAGACCAGTTTTTTCAGGTCGGGGTGGAGGGTGTTGAACACATCTTTGGGCATGTTGGCTCCTCGTGTTGATTAACAACCCCACCCTATAGGCAAAGTTGGTTCTAAAGGGTGGGGTTGTTAATCCACCGATGTTCTGATGTATCCTGGCGGAATATAGGGACTGTATGGAGATATAACACCGTTATATTCTTGCAAAGCCCCCTGTGCGCAGAATATATTATTAACAAACACCTTATAAACCTTGCTCCGGGAGTGTATGCCCGAGTGTCCGCAGGTGACTTCGCTGTCTGAATGTGCTCCGGGGATTATGCTCAAAACTTTATT
>CAZAEI010000038.1:0-7808 GCA_964484305.1 uncultured archaeon | reverse complement strand
GAGACTGGTGCTTCCGAAATTTGCCAGGGGGTGCGAGACAGTGAAGTAGTAACTGGTAATGTTCTCGTTGCCTGCCCTGTCCTTTGTCAATATCCTGTACCTCGCCGATGTCCTGTCATTATATGTAATATCTTCCCAGCTGGACGGATTGGAACCTGCGGTGCTGCACACGCTGTAGCCAGGGGACGGCCCCTCTCCGCATTCCAGCCACTTATGGTACGGGGCTTCTCCGTAGACCATGTATTCTATGGTGTTGTTCAAGATTCCGGATAGCTCATCAGATGCATTTGAAGTGATATTTATGAGTTCCACCCCCGAACCAGATGGTATCCATTCTGATGGTATAGGGTTCCCGTCCTGGTCAGTTACATTGATGTATATGACAGGCGGTGTCCTGTCTATGGTCAGATTAACATAATCCGAATCCTGGTTTCCGGCATAGTCTGTGGAGGTAACATTTACATAATAGGTCTGGCCCTCCACAAGATTAACAGGGGGCGTTCCTCCTGCCCCGAATGTCGTGCTTGTGACAGAGGAGGAATATGTGTTCCAGTGCTGCCACCCCAGGGGGTCTAACGAGTCCGGCCATGCTGTGTTGTAATAATATATATCATAGTGGTCTACATCCGAGGCAGTGGTATACCATGAGAGGGTGAGCTCATCCAGGCACCACCACTCAGAGTCAGGCTCTGTTATATGGACAACGGCCTCGTTCGTATCCACGGTCGTGTTCTCCACCGGGGACCATATCCCGGTGTTGCCTGAATGGTCAGTTCCCCTGCATCCGAACTCCCATTCCCCTAGATTGAGCGTGCACTCGAGGGTGACAGTATCCGCATCATCCATGGGAGTCAGGTTGATGCAGTTATCAGAGATGTCTCTCCATCCGCCCGTGCCGTAGGGGCCCCTTACAAGGCCTTCGAACCTGGCCATGCTGGACTCGCCTTCAACCGCATTGAAGATGACATTGAAGGTGTTGGTTGCCTGCCAATCAGGAAGATCCTCCACAGTGCAGACAGGGGCCACCACGTCTATGCTTGTACTGGAATAGGGCCCTGCATCATCATACGGCCGTGTGTTCCCTGCATTGTCAGTGGCCCTTATCCTGAAGAGGAATGAGTGGTTGTTGAAGTTGCTCACAATCACTGGCGCAATGGGACCGAACACCTTGGTTCCAGAGGCTGTATCTGAATGCCAAGGGCACCAGGCACTGCCCCCGCAGTGATTGTTGACATAGGTCCCTGATGCCCTGTCAAGTATCCTGTACTGCACCTCATAGGACGCTACCCCAGAGCCGGTTCCGTCATCGCCGCCCCATGCGACCTGAAAATACACGTTCCCAGAACCGTCAGTGGAATTTGTCCACTCCGGCAGGGGGTCTACCCAGGCTGTTGGAGCTTGCTTGTCAATCCTGACCTCCAAGGAATTTGGTGATTCCTGATTGCCTGCTCTGTCAACAGAACTGAACCTGACATAGTTTGTCCCCTCGGCTGTCATAATAAACTGGCCCGAATAGGGCGTGTTCGGGGTGCACGAATTGGACTGGTCTATGCAGTAATTAGTATCCACCATTTCGTTACAACCTGAAACAGCATCAGTGCATGAAAGAGTTATGAGAACATCTGATATGTACCACCCATTGCTCCCCACTGTACCCAAGGCAGATGCAGACGTTTCCGGGGGCGTCTTGTCAATCTTAACCTCAAATGACTTCACTAACTCCGTATTGCCTATCATGTCTGTTGAATAGAACCTGACATAGTTTGTCCCCTCGTTTGTAACAGTCAGCGATGCACTCAGTATGTTCGGCCCGCAAGAATCTGACTGGTCTATGCAATGCCACGTCTCGTCGCACCCGGAGCCAGAGCCATCATAGCATCCAAGCGTTATATCCACATCGGACAGCCACCAGTTATTACTTCCGGCCGTACCCGACGTAACTACTGGTGTCGTTGTCGGTTCCTCTTTATCTATATGGAAAACGTTGCTGGTTTCTGTCGTCTCAGTGTTTCCCCCGTTGTCAACGCTATAGTAGCACACCCTCTTCTCACAGGCCGAACCCGAAGCACACGAAACCGTGCCAGAATTCCCGGATGAGTATCCAGTTGTTCCGCAGGGTTGTCCGTCATCTATAATCTTGTAGTATGTTGTCTGGCATCCTACAGGGTCATCGTCGCAGGTCAGGGTGAAATCAACGTCATTGGTTGTCCATGCCTGGCCGTCAGGGTCTATTGTTGTCGTGGGCGCTGTGATGTCAGCATCTGCCTTGCAGCAAACACTCTCATAACCGTTTGACTGGCTGCAGTCAGAAAGGTGTGCATTGATATCCCCGGATATCTTGGCCACACATGCATAACCAGAGTCGCAGCTGCCAGCCCTGTAGTTGCAATCTACATTGTAAACGCGAGAATCACTGCTCCCTATACATATATCACTGTAACCCGAAGTCGTCATGGTGTTTTTCTCTGCATGCGCATTGTTAGGAGCAGATAGCCTCAGCATGACATCACAGGTTCCGGAGCATGAACCTGATATTGAGATACTAGGACTCACATACCTGCAGCATATCTTAATCGGATAGGAGTTATCTGAGGAGGCATGTGAATTGTCACTCTGCTGCAGCTGGAACATGTTGGTATAGCCAGACAGGCAGGAGCCTGACCTCGCCTCGCATTCCAAGGCTGCCCCGGCGCACCTGGCTGTGGCAAGGACAACAACAAATACTATGAGTAACGAGATGGAATTCCACTTAACTTTCATTGATTATATTTGGCTAGTTGACTTAATTAATCAACCTGCCTTTACATGGCATAGATATTTATCCAGGGGATGGTAAACAATAAAGATAGTTCTCGGAAAGCGGTGTTTCTGTGGACCCGATGTCAGCATTCGTTCAGTGGGCACTTACAGAATTTATCCCTGTATGGGGCTACCTCGGCCTCTTTATCGTGGAGGTCATAAGCTCGGCAACCATAATCTTCCCTGCTCCGGCCTTTGCCATAAACTTCATCCTCGGCGGAACCCCCGGCTTCAATCCCTGGCTGGTCGGGATTGTCGCAGGCATCGGCTCCGCCATCGGCGAGGTCACAGGCTATGGCCTGGGAATGGGAGGCAGGGAGGTTATCGAGAAGAAATACGGCAGGTGGCTCACCAGGACCAGGGACTGGATGGAGCAGCACGGAGACTTCCTTATCATTATCCTGTTTGCAGCCACCCCCCTACCCCACGACGTCGTGGGAATGCTGTCAGGAGCGGTAAACTATCCCTTCAGGAAATTCCTTCTGGCCACCATTGCAGGCAAGATAATAGCAGGTCTGGCCCTGGCCTGGGCAGGCTACTACAGCATAGGCTGGCTCCTGGGCATCTTTAAAATAGGCTAAACCTCAAGGGCCTATCTCCCAAAGTCTACTGTCCCTTTATGTGATTGTAGGCAGACTCCGCGGCTATCGCCCCGTCCGCCGCCGCGGTGACTATCTTCTTTGAGGGGTTGTTGCAGCAGTCCCCGGCCGCAAAAACACAGGGGATGTTGGTCTTCTGGAACTTGTCAACCACGATATATCCGCGCTCGTCCAGCTTCAATCCGGCCTTCCTGGCCAGCTCCGATGTCGGGACCTCACCGAAGGCCACGAAGACCCCGTCCACCTTTAACTCCTGCCTCTTCTGGGTCTTCCTGTCCATGAGGACCACGGACCTGACAAACTTATCACCCTTTATCTCCAGGCATACGGTGTCCCAGAATACCTTAATCTTCTCCCTGAAAAGCTTCTTCTGCCAGGCCTCTGCGGCCCTGAGCTCGTCCCTCCTGTGCACGATTGAAACCTCGGCGCCAATCTGCTTGAGAAGGAGCGCGTACATGGCAGCTGAGTCACCTCCACCCAGGACAAGCGTCTTCTTCCCCCTGAAGAGCGGCGCATCGCACGATGCGCAGTAGGAAACCCCCTTACCCGCGAACTCGTCCTCGCCCTTGACAAGGCCCTTCCTGTGCCTTGAGCCTGTTGTGAATATGAGGGTCTTTCCCTGACAGCTGCCCTTCTGGGTCTTAACCACAAAGCAGACTCCCTTCTCCTCGAGGTCGGTGACCTTGTCCTCCCTGAACTCAACCCCGAGCTTTCCGGCATGCTCCCTGAACCTCTTTGCAAGCTCCATGCCCGCTATACCGAACTCCCCTGGCCAGTCTTCGATAACGGTGGCCTCCTCAACCATGGACAGACTCATTGGGTCAGAGAGGACAAGTGTCTTCAGGTTCCTCCTCACCGAGAATATCCCTGCTGTGCACCCCGCAGGCCCAGAACCGATAATCACGACATCATACATCATATCACCCTCCAGTCTCCTTGAGACCAGCAACGGCCTATCACCATCCAAGCTATATGTTCCTTACCTCCACCAGCGGCCTTCCGCTGCTTTGTCCCTTATTTCCGATAACCAGCTTATAAATACCCTTGCTTACAGCAAGGCCGCCCTCGATGTCTATCCCGGAGTAGCCCAGGGCGACCTTGAGGGGGTGCCAGGTCCCCAGACCGAAGGCAAAGCTGGGTGAGACATGGTCAAGAAAATCCCCTCCTTCAATGTCACCCATCCTCTCATCAATAACCTGCCAGCCGCCCTGGCTGAATGCCAGGAAAACCGGCTCGCCCAGACCCTGCTCAAACCCAATCATGTGGTAGCCGGTGCCGCTCCCTTCGAGGGTGCTGCCGCTCCCTGCCGCAAGCCCCACGAGCAGGCCGGCCAGGTATGATGCTATGAAGGAATGCTCCGGGGAATCATAGACCGTGTGGTCTGTGTTGTTAATCCTGAGCTCCAGGACAAGGTTCGACTGCGCAGCAACACCCTGCGTAACAGCCATCAGAGCCATCACAGCCAGAAGACCCAGACATGACACCTTCAGCATGTATAGAATTTACCTTCCTGATATTTATAGCCCCCTGCAGGGCTATTCCCAGGCAAGGACCCTCATGTCAACCGTCCCGGACAGCTCCAGAAGGGGCCTTGAGAGTTCCCTTACAAAGACATCCCTGTTCCCCGGGGCCTCCGGGCCATAGCTTCCCTGGATGGCCCCGCTCCACTCGAGCCTTATGCCGTCCCCTGTACCCAGGGACTCCCTGAAATCCTGATAGATGGTTGCCTGCATCTCAAGGAGCCTGGCCTGTGAGAGCTTCATGCTCTTTACAGCCGAAAGAGGAAATGTCTGGTTCGCGCCCGAGGTCTCAAAGCTCCCTGAGCAGCCGCCTATATCCAAGTCCGAATAGACTATCTCAAAATCATTATCACCCGACTCCAGTCCGGCCTCCCAGTAGAGCCTGTCACCCGAGAGCATGCACTCGAGCCACCCTCCGCCATCCAGGACCCTGAGCTGGCCCTCCTCCACTCCGGGCAGGAGCAGCTCTGCATAGAGAACACCAGGCCCTCCTCCGGGGCTGTCGTACCTGACAGGCATGGAATACTCTGCCACCTCCAGGGATTCCACCACCCTCTCTGACAGGGAATCCAGGCCTTGGGAGATATCCACACCCCCTGCAAAGAATCCGGTATAGTAAACAAGGGACCAGCCTACAAAGACAACGAAAACCCCGATTGCCACGGCCCAATCAACGTTCATACCCTTCGCCTTCCTATTGGTGACGAATCTGCCCCTTCGGGACAGCATACACTCTTGGTTAAATCTTAATCTTGAGAATATATATTATTCCGCCCAATAATCTATACATGGACCTTTGGTTTGCCGTAACGCAGCTCGGGCTTCCAGAGGCCTGGGCATCCATATCACTTGGCATGGTCTTAACCTACATCATGCTCCGCCATACCTCCTGGCAGAGGCCCTCTCCCGAGAGAAGGGCCTTCAAGGCCGCGACAGTCCTGCTGGTGTTCACCCTGATACTGGCCTTTGTGGCCGTGCACGCGGTGAAGGTGACCACCCAGCTCCCGAGGCCCTGTACCCCCTGCGGGGATGCCCTTGAACCCCCCGAATTGCCCGACCTTCCCCAATATGACCAAGCCGGGAAGGAAGGGAACTGCAACATCTACTGCATAGATGACGACTACTCCTTTCCCAGTGGCCACGCAGCCACCATATTCTCGGTCTCAACCCTGGCCTTCCTCCTCATAAGAAGGCGCTGGGGCTCCATCCCAAGGGGTCTTCTGCTCTATCTCCCGGCCTGCTTGGTGGCCTGGTCCAGGGTGGCCCTGGGCGTCCATACCATCCCTGACATTGCAGCCGGGGCCTTCATCGGCCTGGCCTCTGCCCTGGTTGTCTGGAGAATCAGGCCAAGAATGGGCATATTTGCCTGATTTCAGGCCCTTCTGGAGGCCAAAAGAGCATAATGCAGCACACCAAAAGCTTTAAATACCCTTAAATGTCACTATCTATAAGTGACAATTAGTCTTGGGGGGTCATATGGACGAAAGGGATTTAATGCTTAGCAGGCTAAGAAAATCAGTCGGGGGACTCTACGGCATAGCTGAGGAGAGGGACCTCGATTTCGATTAAGGGGAAGGCATGGAAATAACATTCAATGACGTTCAAAGGGAACTATTTAAAGACCCCGATGTGGAGCTTGTCAGGGGGAGCTCTGTAAACAAGAGTGGCGACATAGGCTGGGCAGACTTCCTCACGGGAAAGAAATACATACCCCTTCTAGATGATGCTGTTACTGTTTACAAGACAAAGGTAAAACCATGGCTCAAATATGCCAAGGGCCTTGTCCAGGGTGCAATCTACAAGCACGAGACCTTTGAGCAGGCATACAGGGGTTCAATAGGACATGAAGACATGGAGATAGAAAACCTGGAATCAACAGACAAGGGCGATGACCTTCATCTTGCAGAGATTGCAATGCACGACCTGGGCCTCCAGCACGGAAGGAAGTTTTCAGAAAAGATTGCAGATATGACCAATCTCAAGGAGCTCATTCAGAAATACGGCTTTAACGAGAAATACCTCAAGATAAAGGAAGACATAGCCGATGTATTCAACCTGCCGAAACCGGCCTATGCGACGGTGAGGGGTGACTGATATGGCTGATTTGAAAGTTCCGATGAAGAGGCTGCTCGCACCACAGACAGCTCCGATACTCTATACTGTTCCGGGCAGGGTTCTGACAATAGATATAGGGGCTTTGAGTGTAGCAGGTGAAGGCGGTCTTACCCATCTCGTTCCTGTCATTGAGAAATTCGATATCGGAACTGAGAAAGACGTACCAATTGATGATATTGGTTCTTATTTTACACAGGCTCTTTTACCAAATACTGTATGGAAGATAGGAAAACACATTACAAAAGGACTTTTTAGTTTAGGCAAATATGCTGTAACCGGAAAATGGGCAGATGCCAATGAAGGCGGTTTTGCTCATGATGTTATTGATCCGTTCTTTGAGTCATTCACCAAATATCCGATATTGGGCGGTGCCGGTATGACTGTTGAACAGCTTGAGGATTATACAGGTTTAAACAGGAGCAGATTCGGAACCAAACCTACCGGCTCTTCCTATCCATCCATAAAGATTGATAATCTGGGAAGGGAGCACGGAACGCAGTACGGCAGGGCAATAGGCCTCACAGAAGGTCGTGAAGGCAGCAGAACCGGAAGTAAAAAAATGGCCCAGAAATACATCTGGAGGCACTTCGGGGAAGATTGTAATGCAGTAATCTCTAATGGGGATTTCATGGATGGAGTATACGAAGGTATTGATGAGGCTGCACCCTACAAGGGAAGAAAAGCCAAGGTTTCCCATACAGGGATGGCCGATTCTCGCTTAAAGAAATCCAGGATGGCTGATGGATATCCTTATAGTCTGGCTGCAAATTTTTAG
>CAZAEI010000037.1:0-8369 GCA_964484305.1 uncultured archaeon | reverse complement strand
TGATAAACCTGGACGGCTTCATACTCTCCTATACCAGGGAGCCCACAGAGATACCTGACCAGAAGAGGGTGGACTCCTTTCTCCCCAAATTCAGGCCCAAGGTCTATCTCGACCCCAAGAAGCCAATGGCCTTGGGAGTAGGGGTCATGAAGGAATATTCCTACTTCAGGAGCCAGGCCCATCTCGCCCAGAAGAACGCCCTCAGGATCGTGAAGGAGGTCCAAGACGCATTTGGCCACAAATTCGGCCGCAGGTATGGCCTGGTGGAGCCCTACATGATGGATGGGGCCCGGGCCGCCCTGGTGACCATGGGCGCCAACACCACCATAGCCAGGGCCGCTGTAAAGAGCCTCAGGGCCAAGGGGAAGAAAATCGGCCTCCTGAGGCTCAGGCTGTTCAGGCCCTTCCCTGAAGAGGAGATTGTCAGGGCCCTCTCGGGTCTCGATGCAGTGGGTGTGGTGGACCAGAACCTGGCCCCCGGGAGGGGCGGGATTGTCTATCCAGAGATAAAGGCCGCGCTCTACGGCCAGAGGATTCCCATAAGCAGCTTCATAATCTCCCTTGGGGGCAAGCACATCTCAAGGCAGGAATTCGAGAAGATTGGCCTCGAGGTCCTCGAATCAGCCAGGACTAGGAAGCCCAAGGTGATGTGGCAGGGCAAGTTCCTGCAGTGAATCAATCTGAAATCAGTTCATTTAGTATGTGCGGTTTGGATTTTAACCATGCTATTCTCTCGTTTACAGTATCCTTTAGTATCCCATGAATCTCCTCGGTTCCTGCAGCAATTGTGCATCTCTGGTTCTCTGGGCTGATATCAATTAGGCTCATATTGTTATGAGAGTTGCCTCTAGTATCGGTCATGGTGAGTCCGGATTCCTCTCCAATCAATACAGGAGGGGCGATATCATAAGGAAACTGAGCCTTTAGCTTTCCTCTATTTGCCTGTAGAATATTTTCCCTGTATTCTGGAAATTCTTCATAAATCCTCTTTGCAAGATGGATATAACCATCAACCTTTCCTCTTGCAAGCTGACCTATGCTCCAGGAGCCTGAACTCACAACTGAAACTCCTGTTGGCCAGGCCTTGGCCAGCAATGGTGCATATATCAATCCTGCGATTGTTTGTTCATTTCCACAAAATTCAAGTATCAAAGAAGAGCCTTCCAATTCTGTTTTTTCAGATGGCTTTACTTCATGGGGGGTTCCATCAATAATTATTGTGGCTCCCTTTCCCCTTTCAGCTAGGTATTCGGTTCCGTCTGCCTCCTTCATGAATGCATACTGAACATCACCCACTATTGGCCTTTCGGAATATGGGGCAACTGCTATATTTACACACCAACATGGGAATCCACAGCTAGCGGGCCTGCTTCCATCAACAGGGTCAATCAGAAAAATATATTCCGGATTTCTGTTTAAATATTCCAATTCTCCATCCTTTTCAGAGAAATATGCAATCTTCAGACCCTCTCTTGACAAACCTTCTAGGGCGGCTTCCATACCCCTTTCAGCAACCTCATCCAGTTTGAAATGAATATCGCCGTCAGCGGCCCTTCCGAGAATCTCCCTGCTACCTATATAAGGCCGTACGGTTTTGTAAATCTCGTTTCCTAGTTGTCTTAGGTATTCCTTCATATCAACATTTAACCTCCTTTCAGTAGCTAAATATAAGATTTAAATAGTTTATATCCTTCATCTATTTATGGATCGTGAGGCATTCAAGAGGATAAAGACAGATACATGGCATACTATTGAGTATGTAGACAAGCCTATAAGCAGGGTCAGGTTATACCCCCTTAAAGAAACAGAAGAGCCTCCAGAGGCGAAAAGTATACGGGAATCTACATGGAAAGAAAGGCTTTTGGAAAGAAAAACCGTTCTGGAGGAAGCCTGCCCAGATTCAGAATATGAGATACATTATGATGAAGAAACAGGGAATGATGCCTTGTTCGATATGAAGGATAATGGCAGGAAAAGGATGTGGGCAGGTACAACGATAACACTTGCAAGATATGGGATGTATGACGATATTGGCTTGGCTATCGGGACACACCCCATAAGCTACACCAACTGGATAGCATGCTTCAACCCCAAGTATGCAGAAGTTTTTGAGAAGGAAGGATTGCCACCCCCTTATGCAGGAATGGGAGTGAGTGTTCTTATGGAGACCCCTGACGGGTTCTTTCCCCTTACCAGGAGGGGTATAGAAACTCCTGTATATCCCGGAATGCTCTATTCACCCGGCGGGGGTCCCAAACCAGGTGAATCTTCATCAGAGGCGATGCTGAAAGAGATTGTAGAGGAGACTGGACTGAAGAGTGATATACACTTTGACCCCGAGAATATTCATGTTATGGCATTTGTTTCTGACACAAACTTTGCTGGCTCTAAACACTCGAGACCAGAGCTCGTAGCTTATCTTCCAATTGACCCGACATTCAGACAGGTGGAACAGATCCAGTATGAGACCGCAAAGAAAAAGGGCAGGGAGACCGATGTATGGAATATTGTTCCAATATCAACTTACCCTGTAAATCTGGAGCGGGAGATTTTATTTAATGGCTATCAGATGTGCCCTCCAACAGAAGCGGGGCTTGCTTATGCAAGCCACTTGATAAACAAGAGGGAGGGCCAGCCTGCATTTGAAAATCTGAATAAGCTTACAGAAGGGATAAAGCAATACAAAAGAACTCCTTTCAGGCCTCCCATACAAACAATGAGGGATATCTGATTTTTACAGCAAATCCCCTTCTATCGCTATGAAGTCAGCCCCGGATTCCAGGATGATGTGGCAGGCAAAGTTCCTGCAGTAGCCCCGCGCGGAGCTGGTGACTACAAGGCCTGGAAATGTAGTCACCTCTTTCTCAGGGACTTCTTCAATTCCCTGTATTCCTTAATTATTAATTCAATGGTAGGCCTTATGTTTCCGGTTCTTTGATAATTCCTCAATGAGGAATAATACGCACCCCTTTTCTTGAACTCGATGTTTACTGGAGGCAATTTATGCTTCAATAGTATGTTGTTTAACAATAGCCTTCCTACCCTCCCATTCCCGTCCTGGAATGGGTGTATGTTCTCGAACTGGTTGTGAACAACAGCTGCAAAAACAATTGGATGATAATTCTCCTTGTTTGAATTATACCAGTCAATCAATTCCTTTAAGAGACTCACCACATGCCTCTGGGGAGCCCCCCGGTGCAATATGTTTCCTCTGCTGTCTGCAACAACAACCTCAATGCCCGGCTCCCTGAACCTTCCTGCAAAGTCCTTGGAATTCTTGAAAACAATACTATGCAACCTCTTTAACAAATCAAGTGATATGTGCTCCTTGGTTTCCCTTATATATTTCACAGCTTCTGCAACTCCATATGTCTCTGATATGTCCTCTTTTGATTTGTCAATGGGCCAGCGGTCCCTCTCAATTATATCCCTAACCTCTGATGCAGTGACAGCCGAGCCTTCAATAGCATTGGTATCATATGTAAACGCTTCTGTGAATACAAACCAATCCTCTTCAGAGAGATGCTCAATCTTCAAATCAATATCCTGGGTAATTTCATCAACAATCTTCATTTCCCTTTCAGAAAGGACGGTATGCAAGGGGTCCCTGATCCTCCTGTAAATCTCTATCTGCTCCAATATTGCCCTTTCCGCGCCCTCCCTGGCAGCATCTATCTCCTTTTCTGTCAAATCCACGCCCAGTTTCCTTCTGACCTTCCTGACCCTGCCATTATCCCTGAAGGAGTGAGCGAGGTAGATTTCCTTTCTTTTTCCCCTTTTACGGATTTCAATGTGCATATGGATACTAGTGACTACATATTTAAATAATTTATCTATAAGATGACTACATTTTCAGCGTAAATTTCAAAAAGCATGCAGAATGTAATGGCAAACCTGCGCAGGCTACAGAACATCCCCTTCTATTGTTATGAAGTCAGCCCCTGACTCCAGGGTGAAGCTTACCGAGTAGTTGGCATAGCTGGAGTCCATAAGGGCTGTGACCCTTGCCCTGGGGAGGTTTATCCCAATCCTCTCGGCCTCTGTGTGGCCTGTGCCGCTCATGGAAGAGGCCTGGCCGTCCAGGGAGATGTTGAGCCAGTCAAGGGGCAGCCACTCACTCAGGTCCTTCTGGTAGACATCCAGGAGAAGTTCTCCTGTGGAATAGGCCTGTTCGGGCTGGAGCTTCCTCAGGTAAACCCTGAGGTGATCGTTCTCCATGATATAAGCCTGGCCCGGGCCGTGCACCCCCTCATAGAGGGAGGCCTCGAGGTTCGAGCCGCTAACCACATTGCCCAGGTATCTGGCTGTCCTGGGCCTCAGGACCGAGTTCTCGGCATCGAACTGCCATGAGATTTCATCATTATCCGGGTCCAGGGAGAGCCTCCCCTCCCCGGTGTCCAGGTCAAATACCCTCCTGGAGCCGTTGCCTTCTGAAGCCACCCTCTGGATGGCCTCGTCCAGGTCTGTGAAGGCCGAGGTCATCCTGTCCAGGGCCGCCGAGGACTGCATCCTCTGGATTATGGGCATGCCTGTCTGGTATATCAGGGCCATGGCTGATATGGTTATGGCTATGAAGACTATTGCAGAAATCAGGGTGACTGCCTTCATGATAATTAATTGCAGGGCCTGAAATAAATAGCCTTATAAAATTTTCTGGATATTACTTAACACGTGATAGGATGAATGTCTCTGTTATAGGCACAGGCTATGCGGGCCTCTCGACAGGGGTCGGCCTTGCTGTGAAGGGCCACCATGTAGTCTGCATGGATATTGATGAGAACAGGGTGGGCAAGATAAAGGCCGGGGTGTCACCCATATACGAGCCAGGCCTTGAGGAGGCAATCAGGTCAGCCATAAGGGACGAGCGCCTGGAGGCCACCACCAGCCTCGAGGAGGCCATGAAGAAGAGCGATGTGGGCTTTATCTGCGTCCCCACGCCATCCAAGAGGGACGGAAGCATCGACCTGAGGTTTATCGAGCACGTCTCCAGGGACATGGGCAGGGTCCTGGAGGGCCTGGAGGGCTACCGTGTCGTTGCTGTGAAGTCCACGGTTGTCCCTGACACCACAGAGAGAGTGGTCATCCCCAACCTCGAGGAGTTCTCCGGCAGGAAGGCCGGCCAGGACTTCGGTGTTGGAATGGTCCCTGAGTTCCTCAGGGAGGGCTCGGCCCTCCAGGACGTCCTCGAGCCCGACAGGATAGTGATAGGTGAGCTGGACAAACGTTCAGGGGATGCCCTGGAGGAGCTCCACTCGGTCTTTGATGCCCCTGTAATCAGGACCAGCATCAGGGCGGCCGAGCTTGTGAAGTACGCCTCCAATGCCTTCCTTGCGACAAAGGTCTCCTTTGCAAACGAGATTGGAAACATGGCCAAGAGGCTTGGCGTGGACGTGTATGAGGTCATGAAGGGTGTGGGCCTTGACAAGAGGGTCTCCCCCCACTTCCTCAGGGCAGGGATAGGCTTCGGTGGCTCCTGCTTCCCCAAGGACGTCATGGCCCTGGTCCGCAAGGGCATCACCCTGGGGTACGAGCCCAGGCTCCTGGAGGAGGCAGTAAGGCTCAACCAGGGGCAGCCCCTCAGGATTGTTGACCTGCTCAGGAAGAGGGCAGGCAGTCTCAAGGGCAGGAACATAGCCGTCCTGGGGCTTGCCTTCAAGCCAGAGACAGATGATGTCAGGGAGTCGCCTGCTATAAAGGTCGTGAGCGAGCTTCTCAGGTACGGGGCCAGGGTGAGGGCCTATGACCCCAGGGCTGCAGAGAACTTCAGGAAGGTATCGCCCAGGGCGGGCTATTTCAGGAGCGCCCAGGAGGCCCTAAAGGGCGCTGACGCCTGCCTGGTCCTTACCGAGTGGCCTGAGTTCAGGGAGCTCACTGACCAGGACTTCTCAGGGATGAGGGAAAGGATAATAATCGAGGGCAGGAAGGCCCTGAACCCGAACAGGGTTTCCGGTTTTGAGGGTGTCTGCTGGTAGGTCCTGTATTCAGAGCTCTATTCTGATGGGCTTCATGAACCAGAACAGCAGGCCAAAGGGGACGAGCACCAGATAGTCCAGAAGGAATATCAGGACAGAGAATGAAACCGCTGTCACCATCGGGACAGACAGGATTCCCAGGAAGAATATGAGGGCAACCTCCCTTGTTCCAAGGCCTGAGAAGGATATCGGCAGGATGTCAAGGAGCGTGACCACGGGCATCACAGAGAGGAGGAAGAGGTAGTCTATCTCAAGGGACAATGCCATGGATACCAGCTTGACCTGGAGTATGATGATCAGCCAGGAAATCAGGGAAACCGCCACAGAGAATGCCACCAGTCGTCCCCTCTTCCTGATATCCCTTAACCCGAGGTAGAAGTCATGGAAGGTTATCCTCATCCCGGACTTGTATTTCCCCGGGACGAATCTCCTGAATATTGGCCTGGCGAATCCCTTTACAATGTCCCTCTTGGTCAGAACAAGGAAGGCAGAGAGGAGGAAGGCAGAGAAGAAAACCAGGAGTACGGAGAGGAACCCGGACTGTAGGAATTCGCTGTAGGCGTACACGAAAACAACCGTTCCGAGGATGGCCAGGAAAAAGAGCGTAAAGATGTCTATTAGCCTGTCAATCACTACAGTGGCTATGCCCCTTCCCAGGGGCATCCTTTCCCTGAGGTAGCAGGCCTTTGATATGTCCCCTATCCTTCCCGGGGTCGTTATCCCTATGACAAAGCCCACGAGCCAGGCATGCACGCACTGGAGCAGGGGGGCATCCTCCCCGCAGGCCCTTATTATCACCCTCCATTTCCCTGCCTTCATCAGAATGACGGGTATATGGAGGAGGACGACCAGGGCCAGGAAAAGGGGGTCTGCATTGGCTATGTAACCCGCTATCTCCGGCAGGTTCACGTTCAGCAGCACGATTATGAATATAACGATTCCGATTACAGGCAGGAACTTTGAGACATTCATAATACAGCATTTTAATTTTGCGTCTTTAAATCTGTGGCAGGGCAATTCATTTAAACAGGAATTCCAAGATTCATTGTCTGTTCGGGAAGGGGGTGTGCTGAAATGAGAATCGAAACAATGAAGAGGCTTATTCTTTCATGCGACCCAGAGGGTAGTGTTATATGCGAACTGGGTTCAGGCAGGAAATGCATCAGCCATGGCATAAAATGCAAGAAGAGCATCACAATCGATATGGACTCAAAAGCGAATCCTGATATAATACATGACGTAACAAGGGGCATCCCCCTGCCGGATGAATCTGTAGACATAATCGTGGCAGGTGAAATCCTTGAGCATATCTATAACTCCAGGGGATTTGTTCAAGAGATCAGAAGGGTCCTTAAGCGCAATGGTTATCTTATCCTGAGCTGCCCGAATATCTGTTCATTGAGATACAGGCTTGCATTTCTGATAGGCAGAATCCCTGCCCATGCAGCAAGGGCTGACCGCACCTATGATGATGGCAGGCCAGGGCATTTAAGGGATTACAGCTTCAGAGAGGTAAGGGATCTTCTGGAAGGGTTCAAGATAATATCAGAAAAGACCGACAGCAGGCTGCCGAGAACCCTTGGGAATTCGGTGATAATCAAGGCGCAGGTAATCAAGTACCCATCATGAATGATGGAGTATGTATATGAGCATGCATTGATTATCTGTATGGGGTACTTCTTGCAATCCCCACCCTGAAAGGTGGGGTATAAGGGATTGCAATCAAATGGCATTATCGGCTTTTGCGTGGTTTTCTGAAAGGGGATTCATTGCCTAAAAGCATTTAAATCAAGGCAGTGGTAGGTTCTATATGAAGGCGATTGTCCTGGCTGCAGGAAGGGGAACCCGTCTGAGGCCGCTCACCTACGGGGTTCCCAAGCCGCTTCTCCCTGTCAGGGGAAAGCCCATTATAGACTGGGTTCTGGGGAACATATTCACCCACAGGGATATAGAGGAGGTCATTGTTGCCATCTCAGGGACCACTGGCAATGACTTTGAGGAGAGGATTCTTTCCCACACGCACGGAATATGCCTGGACAGCTACCTGAAGAACTCCAGGTATCCCAGCCCTGTAAGAACCGTGCCCACCCCCCAGAGGGAGACAGCCGGGGATTTGTTCCACGTCATCCAGGACATGAACATCAGGGATGGCCAAATTGTGGTGGCATACGGGGACAACCTCACCAGGCTCGACCTCCCCAAGATGGTAGAATATCACAATAACTGCAGGAAGAGGCTCGGGACAGCGGCCACTGTCCTGCTCTTTGAGGTCCCTGAGAGGGATGTCAGCAGGTTCGGGATAGCCAGGCTCAAGAAGGCTGAGGGATTTGACCTTGTAGAGAGCTTTATCGAGAAGCCCGGCCCCGGGGAGGCCCCCTCGAGGCTGGCCAATGCAGG
>CAZAEI010000036.1:0-8496 GCA_964484305.1 uncultured archaeon | reverse complement strand
TTGACGTTAACTAGGCGGGGAAAACCCCCGCCACTTTAGTGGCGGGTAGTTTAGATGGAACCGATACCTACATAACCCTGACTAACATGGGTTCAGAGCCCATAAGCCTTGTTGGATGCACAGGGGTGGGCAGCATAACAGGAATATCTGCAACCTGCGGTGATATAATTGTAACAAGAAATAATGGAGGCAGCATGAACGCATACTTCAACAAGGCAACTATAGAGGTTTATGAGTTAGGAAGTATTTCAGTTGCCACCTTCAAGGACGAGGGCTGTACAACAGCAGGGAATCCTAAAGTCTGCAGGTATGCCTTTAGTACAGCCGGCGGAATGCAATCAACAGAGGTTTCTGTGAGCTGTCCCGGATAATATTTTTCTGAACGAGCAAACTCCTCGCACAAGTAACCAATAAATCTCTTTCTCCCCATTTATTACATGGCAAAACTCACGGATTCCACCTCCAGGACATTTTCAGAGTTCCTCATTCTCCCAGGCAGGACCACGCGCCGGACCAGGATAGAGGATGTCTCCCTCAGGAGCAGAATAACCGACAAGACAGAGATTCCCCTCCCCCTTCTCAGCGCAGCCATGCAGTCTGTGACAGGCCACAAACTCGCCATCGAGCTGGCCAAGCAGGGCGGCCTCGGGGTCATTCCGGGAAGCATCCCTGTCCAGGAGCAGGCCGAGATGGTCAGGAGGGTCAAGCGCTACAGGTCAGGCTTCGTCTACAACGTGATAACCGTGGGCCCCCACGACAGGATATCCAGCCTTCTGGAGCTTGATGAGCAGCACGGCTACTCAACCTTCCCCGTGGTCGAAAACGGCAGGCTTGTGGGCCTAATAACCGAGAAGAGGTACCACCCCGAGAAGGACGCCTCCCTTCAGGTCAGCCAGAGGATGATTCCCTTCTCCAAGCTCATAGTCGGCGATGAGGGCATAACCCTTGACGAGGCCAACGACAGGGTAATCCAGTCAGGAATCGGGGCCCTGCCCCTGATAGACAGGGACAGGAATCTCAAGTCCGTGGTCTTCTTCAGGGACCTCAAGGAGCACATGGCCTATCCCAATGCCTTTGTGGACGGGGACAAGCGCTTAAGGGTTGCAGCCGCTGTCTCCACCCATCCCGAGGACCTCGAGAGGGCCGAGGCCCTTGTAAGGGCAGGGGCAGACTTCCTTGTCCTGGACTCTTCTGACCTCTACTCTGACTTTGCCGGGGAGGCCATCGAGAACTACAAGCGCTTCAGAAAGCCCATAATCGCAGGCAACATAGTCCACACTGATGCCTTTGATTTTCTGGCAAACCTCGGGGTGGACTGCATCAAGATAGGCCAGGGCTCGGGCTCGATATGCACGACCAGGAGGGTCAAGGCCACCGGCCGGGGGCAGGCCACGGCAGTCATGGAGATTGCCAGGGCACGCGACCGTTTCTTCTCCAAGACAGGCAGATACGTCCCCATCTGCTCGGACGGCGGCATAAGCTCCACGGGTGACATGGCAGTGGCCCTTGCCCTTGGTGCAGACCTCATCATGATGGGAAAGTACTTTGCCGGCTTCACCGAGGGCCCCCAGCCCCTGGTGGAGAGGCCCTTCAGGGTTATGACAAACGGGACAGACGAGATAGGTTCTGTAAACGCCTTTGTGAAGCCCTACTGGGGCGAGGCCTCTCCCCGGGCCAAGAACATCCGGAGGTACGGCCACAGTGACCCCAGGAGCTTTGTCGTGGAGGGGGTTGAGGGCTTTGTCCTCCACAAGGGAAGCCTGATCACCCAGCTCCCCATGGACATGCTTGCACTCAGGGGCTCCCTGAGCACAGCCGGATGCAAGACCATCCGGGAACTCTACGAAAACGCACGATTAGAGGTCCAGACCACGAGCTCCCACCTCGAGGGCGGCACCAGCGTGATAAAATAACATCAGGAGGCCATTCCAGGACTCCTCTAGATATCATATAACTCTCTTTCAGCCAAATCAAGCTGAGAAACAACCGTCTTCAGATGACTTTCTGTGTGTTCCGGCTCAGGGTTCTTTTCTCTGCTGCAATAAGACCCGCAAAGCCTTAATGAATTGCATAAAAACGATACATGAAATCCTGCTCCGCCTTCAATATCCATACTGAGAAGTGGCTGTATTTTTTTAGCTCTGTCGAGCATCTTTTAACCACCTGTCTTGTAATGGCCTGCCTCTTTTTAAGGCTTTGTTATGCAGCCCCACGGGCCTATTTATACCTTCCAGGCCAATTATACATCATGGAATGTCCCAAGTGCAGCGGCGGGTCTTTCCTCACCGATGAGGAGCTGGTCAAGGTAATCGAGGGGACAGAGCCCCAGAGGATAGTCCTCAAGGCCATCTACACCTGCAGGGCCTGCCAGGAGAAGTTCTCCAGGCTGGTCTGGGACGAGCTCGGCCCCCACAGGAGGCATATCCAGGCCCCTCCCAGCCAATACCAGCCGCAGCAGGTTCCCAATCCCTACCAGTACCAGCAGACCCAGCCCGCAAAACGGGAGGAAGAGGCTGTCGAGGGCCTCAAGTTCTTCTGACACCACACCCTTTTACGGGAGTTAACACTTCCACAAAAGCGTGTACGGAAAATATGCAAATTATTCAGTTTTACACTATAATATACAAACTATACCACTACAACCGAAAGCTTTATAAACTATAAGGTATATAATTGTATATTAAATTCCGGAGTGATACCATGAGGCGGGACCCCCTTGAGATAATGGAGAGAATCATCAGGATGCTCGAGAAGGACAGGGAGGCCATGAGCATCAACCAGATTGCCCAGAGGACAGGCCTCCACAACGTGACTGTCCGAAGGTACGTCAAGATAATGAGAATAGTGAGGAGCGAGCCCATGGAGATAATCCAGACCAGGCACAGCATCATAGTCAGGTGCGAGAAGCCACGAACCAGGGAGAGGGAGGAATCCGAGGATGAGTGGTAATCAAGTACCCTATCGTTCATGATGGGTTACATCTTGCAATTCCCACCTTGAAGGATGGGGTAAAGGAGTTGTAATTAATAAATTCCCGCACAATATAATACCAAAGGGGATTAGGGAGTGATTGAATGCCAGAAAAGAGAGAGCCGGTTTCCCTGAAGGTGGGGGAGCTTACCAACAGGGAGGAGTTCGGCCGGGGGTTAGTCAGGATTGACACCAAGACCATGAGCAAGCTCGGCATAAAGGAGGGGGACATAGTCGCGCTCCATGGCAAGAGCCTCACAGGCGCCCTGGCCGTGCGGGCATACCCCGCAGACATCGGCCTTAATGTTATCAGAATGGACGGAATCACGAGGAGGAACGCCGGCATCGGTGTGGGAGAGACCATCAAGGTCTCCAGAGCCGAACCCAGGGATGCCAAGAGGGTCACACTTGCACCTGCCCAGAAGGGGATAATCCTCCAGATGAACCCCGAGCTGCTCAAGAAGAACCTCTTCATGAGACCCGTGAGCAAGCGGGACATCGTGATGCCCTTCCCTGTGGTCAAGCAGAGGACCCAATCACCCTTTGATGATATCTTTGGAGCTGCATTCGGGGAAATTGACATGTTCTTTTCTCCAATTCCAGGGGAGACCAAGCTCGCCGTGGTCTCGACAAGCCCTGACGGCGTGGTAAGGATAACAGAGGATACCGAGGTGGAGCTCAAGCCCGAGGCAGTCGAAATCATGGAGGAAGGCAGGATTCCCACCTTAACCTACGAGGATATAGGCGGCCTGCATGAGGAAATCAAGAAGATAAGGGAGATGGTGGAGCTCCCGCTCCGGCATCCCGAGCTCTTCACCAAGCTGGGAATAGAGCCGCCCAAGGGCGTCCTGCTCTACGGCCCGCCGGGCTCAGGCAAGACCCTCCTCGCCAGGGCCGTTGCAAATGAGTCAGGCGCCAACTTCACTGCCATTGCGGGCCCCGAGGTCATGTCGAAATGGTATGGTCAGTCACTGAATGGTGACGAGAATCTGTTTGTTTTGGATAACGACACCATGACACACATGCCAATAAAGGATATCGTGGATAACAGAAGGGACGTAAGGGTCGTGTCCTTCGATGACAAGGGCAAGGTGAAGTTCTCAAGGATTAAGCAGTATTTCAAGCACCCTTTGCATGGAGATATCCTGGAGGTTAAAACAAAAACAGGAAGGAGAATCAAGGTTACTGACTATCACTCACTGTTCGCATTAAACAATGGCAAACTGGAAGACGTAAAAACGAGCGACCTCGTCCCAGGGGAATCATTCATAGCTATACCCCAAAAGATACCGATTCTGGGGACAGGAAAAAAGGAATACAACCTTCTGGAGTTATTTGAGGATGACAACAAGCTCCTTGTAAGGAACTGTTCTGAATATGTGAGAAAGGCAGTGAAGAGTATAGGCATCGAGCGAGTGGCCAAAATTCTGGGAATCCGTAAAAAATATGTTTATGACATCTATGGCAAGGACATTGGGCTGAGAATTCCCAAGTTCAGAAAGCTAGTGGATGAGAGCGGAATCCGTTATGACCCGAAAAGGCTGAGGATAACTGCAAGGTTCGGCAGGGGAAGCCTCCCAGCAGTCATAAGGATAGATAACGGGCTTATGAGACTCTTTGGCCTGTGGCTCGCAGAGGGGGACATAAACAAGGGGAATCTGAGAATCTCAACACCTGATACCTTTGCAAAGGAGGACATCAAAAGGACATGCGAAAGCCTCGGTATAAAGGCAGGCATATATGACAATGCAATCTTTATCGGATCAAAAATCCTTGCAGAGTTCATGCTAAAGCTGGGTTTCAACAAATACTCTACCAAGAAAAAGATGCCAGGATTCGTGTTCACACTCGAGGAATCCCTGATAAGGGAATTCCTCAGGGGATACTACAGCGGAGACGGTTCAGTCTACCCGAACCAGAGAGGCATGCTTACAGTTGAGGCAACCACATACAGCAAGAGCCTGGCGAATGATTTGATGCATATTCTGCTTCAGCTGGGCATTGTCGCCAGTGTATATTCCAACAGGGTTGGGAAATCCACCAGGAACGGGGTATGCTTCAGGGGAGCAAATAACATTGGCAGGTTCTTGAGCATCGGTTTCATGGATAAAAAAAGAAATGACATGGTAAGGGAATATGCCAAGAAACTGAAATGGACAAGAAGCAGCCAGGTTCCAATGTTTGATGAATTAAGGACACTCCTGAAAGAGAACAATGTCGGGAGGGAGTGGCATAACTCAAAGACCATAGGCAAGGACAAGCTTAAGGAGTTCATATCTGGCATCGACCCTGAGAAGAAAAACCACAAAAAGCTCTGGAGCCTCCTGGAGAATGATATCTACTGGGACCGGGTAGAGGAAATAAATCACGTTCCCGCAAAAGAAGAACACGTGTATGACATATCAATAAACCCCTCCGAGAACTTCCTGGCCGGGTTTGGCGGCATATTCGCACACAACAGCGAGGAGAACCTCCGCAAGATATTCGAGGATGCCGAGAAGAACGCCCCTGCCATAATATTCTTTGACGAGATAGACGCCATTGCCCCCAAGAGGGAGGAGGTCACGGGCGAGGTAGAGCGCCGCGTCGTCTCCCAAATCCTTACCCTCATGGACGGCCTGAAATCCAGGGGCAAGGTCATAGTCATAGCAGCCACCAACAGGCACAATGCACTCGACCCGGCCCTCAGGAGGCCCGGAAGGTTCGACAGGGAAATCGAGATAGGCGTCCCTGACCAGAAGGGCAGAAAGGAAATCCTCCAGATACATACCAGGAACATGCCCCTGACAGGCGACGTCAACCTGGACTGGCTGTCCTCGATAACCTACGGCTTTGTCGGCGCAGACCTGGAGTCCCTCTGCAAGGAGGCTGCCATGCTCTCCCTGAGGAGGAACCTCCCTGATCTGAGCTGGAAGAAGGAGGAGGAGTTCCCTGCCAAGACCATAGAGAAGATAAAGGTCATCAAGAAGGACTTCGAGAACGCCCTGAAGATAGTGGAGCCCTCTGCCATGAGGGAGGTCCTTATCGAGATTCCCAAGGTGAAATGGAGCGATATTGGGGGCCTTGAGGAGGCCAAGCAGAACCTGAAGGAGGTTGTCCAGTGGCCCCTGGACCACCCCGCCGCCTTTGACAGAATCGGGATAAAGCCGCCCAAGGGAGTCCTGCTCTACGGCCCGCCCGGCTCAGGCAAGACCCTCCTGGCCAAGGCCGTTGCAAACGAGTCAGGCGCCAACTTCATCTCTGTAAAGGGCCCCGAGATTTTCTCAAAATGGGTTGGCGAATCCGAGAAACACATAAGGGACATATTCAAGAGGGCCAAGCAGGTCGCCCCCACGATAATCTTCTTTGACGAAATCGATGCCCTTGCCCCCAGAAGGGGCCTGGATGCGGGAACCAGGGTAACCGAGAACGTGGTCTCCATGATACTGACCGAGCTCTCAGGCCTCGAGGACCTCCACAACGTGGTTGTCGTGGCTGCCACCAACCGGCCCGACATCCTGGACCCGGCCCTCCTTCGGCCCGGCAGGTTCGACCGCCAGATACTCGTCCCTGCCCCTGACGAGAAGGCAAGGCTCGAGATATTCAAGATACACACCAAGAGCATGCCCCTCAAGGGCATAAACCTTAACAAGCTAGCCAAGGATACAGCCAGCTACTCCGGCGCGGACATCGAGGGCCTTGCCAGGGAGGCCGGTCTCTTTGCCCTGAGAAGGGACTTCAAGGCCAAGAGCGTGGGCCCGGCCGAGTTCAAGAAGGCCATGTCCCATGTAAGGCCCAGCATCAACCAGGACATGGTCAGGTTCTATGAGCAGATAGCCGAGAGGCTCAGGGTCCGCGTAAAGAGCAAGAAGGACGCCAGGGAAGAAGAGATGGTCTATGTGGGCTAGCCTGGACAGGGAACAAATTTAACCCAAACGCGCAATTCTAAACATGCCAGGCAAAACAAGGCAGCCCGCTGTCGCGGGCATGTTCTATGACTGGGACGGCAGGACCCTCAGGAAGACCCTGGACGGCCTCTTTTCCAAACTCAAGGACGGCCCCGAATACGAGGCCGTGGTCTCCCCCCACGCGGGCTATACCTACTCCGGCCGAACCGCGGCCCGTGCAATCTCCTCCCTCAGGCCAGGGAAGCGCTTCATCATCCTCGGCCCGAACCACACCGGCCTGGGCAGGGACTTCTCCATCATGGCCTCCGGTTCCTGGAAGACACCCCTAGGCAGGGTACCTATCGACACCGGGATGGCCAGGGCCTTGGAGAAGCATGGCCTCACCGAGGAGGACGAGCTTGCCCATTCCAGGGAGCACTCCATCGAGGTCCAGCTGCCCTTCCTCCAGCACCGCTTCGGCCCTGGCATAACATTCCTACCCATCTCCATCATGGGCTTCGGCTACACCGGGGCCTTCCTGGAGCGCTGCAGGAAGCTCGGCTCCTGCCTCGCAGATATAGCCAAGGAGCACGACGCCAGAATCATAGCGAGCTCTGACTTCTCCCACTTCATATCATGGGGGGCTGCCAGGGAAAGGGACCATATGGCCATCGAGAAAATCAAGGACCTTGACATGGAGGGCTTCTTCCGGACACTCCACGAGACCAGGGCCTCGGTGTGCGGCTACGCCCCCATAGCGGTCCTCATGGCCGCGGCCCTGAAGCTCGGCTGGAAGAGAGTGGAGGTCCTTGACTACACCTCCTCTGGTGAGGCCACGGGGGACATGAGCGAGGTCGTGGCCTACGCGGCCATCGGGTTCAGGTAGGCCGGCCTCCCTTCAGCCATGCCACCAGGGAAATGCTCTGTATAAAGGCATGATTACCCCCTATGGGAGGCCACTTCTGGGAGTCAAAAAGGCACAAATCACCCCACCGATAACTTTATAAACCATTAAAGTCACTACTCTATAGTTACAATTATGAACTACTAAGGGGTGGTAAAATGGCCAAATACAACGGAAATGGAGGCGACAGGGTATCATGGGAAAATCCGGGAGCAACTCTCCGAAAATTGGATAAAGATTACAACAGAGTGAATGACATCTTCCCGCCAAAGACAAAGACATACCTTGATGCAGATGTCGACACATTTACCGTCGGGGTAGTTCACAGTGCCGATTGAAGCCGGTAACAACACCTAAGGCTACTCCCTTCAATAAACAAAAGTAGTGGGAAGCAATCGCTTCCCTTAATTCTCATCCGGAAAGACTATCCACCGATTCTGAATACCTTGGTTCCGCAGTTCGGACACACGCCCTTTGTAGCCTTCCTTCCGTTCTTCATGGTGATTTTCTGTTCATCCTTTATGGTCACCTTCTTCCTGCATCGAACACAATATGCCTCTGTCATTGAAAAACCTCCTTAAAAATGCTGGCCAAAGCCAATTATATCCATATTGAAGCCTTGACTTATAAATATTAGCTAAAATTCATGTGAAAAGGAGAAAAACCGCCCATTTCACATCTACCGAATCAACTCAGGTATAGTTTATTTAAGTTGATTCAGTATAGCATATTATAGCGCATTTTCAGCTTGAAATG
>CAZAEI010000035.1:0-8808 GCA_964484305.1 uncultured archaeon | reverse complement strand
TAAATGTAATGGCTGAATCTTCCGGAGGATTGTTGAGCCCATCCAACTACAGAAAATGGGAAAGGCTTGTAGAAAAATACGGGATTCAGGTTTCTGACTGATGCTTTTCATCTGAATTGATTTCATGCTACCCATAAAAGCTGCAGGGATGATATTGCTGGCATTGGGGGCAGCTGCTCCCTGCCTACTCCAGACTCTTCAGCAGCTTGACGAACAGCCAGGCCGCCCCGGGGCCCAGGAGGAGGGACCAGAAGGGCCTGTCGGGGTCCTCGCGCCTGGTGCGCCGCTTTATGAGCTCGAGGCGCTGGGAGACGGCCGACTGGTTATTCCCAGGGTCCCGGCTATCTCGGCCTGGGTGAAGCCCAGGGCCCTGAGCTTCATGATTCTGCCCTCGGGGGGGGTGTATTCATGTTATTTAGCCAGTTATCGGGACGTGTCCGGGGTTGTGCCGGCAGCTCCTCTCCCCTTGAAAACAGTCATCTCCCTTTCCTTCCGCTATATCTTCTCTGGTAGGTCTTGTGGTCGCACCACTCCAGAATGATGGCCAGTATCCTTATCTTGTCTCCGGCCAGCGAATATATCAGTCTCCATGCGCCGGGAAGCTCATATTTCCGGAGATTCGTGAAGCCCCTGGAAACCAAATCCCTTGGTATCCTGTACTTTTCCAGGGGTATGCCTGTTCCCGGGTCTTCTGCTATATCCTTAAAGGCCCTGGTCAGTGAATCATAGAGTTTCCTGAATTCTTCCTTGTCCCTTAAGGATTCGTAGTCTCTTTTCAGTCTGATGTTTTCAAATATTATTTCGGCTCCCATCTAAGTTCCTTCCTTGCGTAGTATTTCCTGGCCAGTTCCGGGTTGTATATCCAGACTATGTGGCCTCCCTGGTCTGTTATTGTGAAGCCCATGGTATCGAAATAGTCCAGTATCAGGGTTAGTGTGGGCCACATCACCTTCTTCTCCAGTTTTCTTGAAAGCCCTGTCTTTGTGCAGGGCCCGTATTTCTTTATGGCCCTTTCTACCATAATCACAGTGTCGAGCCTCGGGTAATGCATAACGCTCTGGACGGATTCTCTCTTCCATTCTGTCACAGATTTCTTTCCGATTCCACTCATGCCTTTCTGCATGAATGTGTAACCACCCATAAACACCTCACAGCTTTTATATGCATATATACTTATATGTACATATAGATATATAGGTATTTAAAGGTATCTGTTTTACGGGCAGCTTTCAGCAATATAATGATTCATTATCCCAGATATAAAGTTATGGATAGGACATTTCCGTTATTCCGATAAGCCGATTGATACTGGTTTACTCCATGCTCTTCAGGAGCTTGACGAACAGCCAGGCCGCCCCGGGGCCCGGGAATAAGACACTATTGAAGTGTTCTAATGCTCTCCCTGAACCAGGCCGGGAACCTGGCCATGTTTTGCCTGAAGAGGCGGCCGAAGCAGGTGTCAAAGATGTAGGTGTCGCACCAGTCGTCCCTGTCGCGCATGCCCCTGCCATAGGTCTGGACTAGCCTCAGGATGGTGAGCCACTGGTACCATTCAGGGTCCAGGTTCATTCGCTTCCTTATCTGCTCGTCCCTCAGCTGGGGATAGGGAACCTTTGCTATGAGCTGCCACCTGCATATGTCGTGCTTGAGGTCAACACCCTCGTAGGCGCTGGGGGTGACCAGAACCCTTGGCTCAAGGCTCGTGATGAATTCACTGAAGGCCCTCTCCCTGTCAGCAGGGCCTTGGTTGAATATGAGCCTGTCGGATTTGACATGCCGGCGAATGTAGGCCTGTATGGGGCTGTAGTTGTGGGTGTGTATGACGCCCTTTGTGTCGGGATACTTGTCCATGAGCTCGCGGACTGACCTGGCCAGGAGAGGCAGCGAATCGTTTATCCTCCTCCAGGACATGCTTATGCGGGGCCTGTAGAAGAGGGGCCTCCTTGCGGGGTCAAATACAGAGGGAACCTCCAGGTATATGCACTCCTCACTGTTCAGGCCGAGGCTGCCTGCTATCGAGTCAGGGTCTATGATGGTGGCTGACTGCAGGAGGAATCTCCTGCCGTGATTGAATATGTTCCCTGCCCACTTTCTGACAAAGACCGGCTTGAATGTCACCCTCCTGCCTGCCTTTATGTGCTCGTAGGTGACTGTCCAGTTTCCCGGGTCCTCCCCCAGCTCCTGGGAAAGGAATCCCAGCTTGTCTATCTTGTTCTCAAGGTCATCCAGCTTCTCTATGTAGTTCCTGGCCCTCTCGCCGGTGGCGTGCCTCGAGGACTCCTTGGAGGCCTCGAACTCCAGTATGAAGAGCCTCTGCCATTCGCTGATTTCCTCTATCCAGGATCCCATGTCACGCTTTTTCTCAGGGATCCTGCAGTTAATCAGCCTCAGGTCCATGTCGGAGATTGAGAAGTTGATGAACCTCATCAGGCAGCCCTCCAGGTTGTGGGCCTCGTCGCAGACCACGAGCTCCCTCCTCCCGAGGTCCCCTGCAAAATTCATCTCATGGATGAAGTAGTCGTAGTTGAGAACAGGGTATCTGTGGTTCATCCCGTCGCATTTCTGTTCCCAGTAGCTGCAAATCCTTCTGCCCTTTCGTATCCACAGGAATCCCTTGACTGATTTGGCAAGCCTCCTGAAGAACTCCTTTTTTACAGGCTCCCCGCGCTCAGGGAGATGGCTGCATGCCAGTCCCAGCCTGCAGTCCCCCCGGTCGCAGGCCCATCTGGGATTCCTGAGGCAGGGGAAGTTGTTCCTGCCCTTCACCTCTATTGTCTTGAAGGCCTTCTCCCTCACGTACTGCCTCTGGAGGCTCTTGGTGGAGACCAGTATGTAGGCAGGCCCGTACATCCTGGATAAGGCGACTGCAACGGCGCTCTTTCCGAATCCCGTGGGGGCCTGAAGGAAGACATACCTGTATCCCTCTGAGAAGGCCTCCATGATGAGGTTCATGGTACGGGTCTGGTATCCCCTTCTCTCTGGAAAGGGAAAATTCGAATTGATGGCCCTGAGATGCGTATTGCTGATTTTGCGGTTCTGGCTGGAAAGGTCAATCCTTTTTATCATACACTAAATGTCGTTTCAATTATTTTAGGCTTATGGATAGGAGCTTTCCGTTTTCCGGTAGAACTGGGCGTTTTTAACCCTTTCAGCCAACACATCGCCCTAACAAACCCCCCTCACCATGCCCCTGAAGTCCATGTACTCCGCGTGGTTCAGGTCGTGCTCGGGGTCGAAGGGGATTTCCTCTGAGAGGCAGAGCTGGACGGCCAGGATGCCCCGCTCGCCGGCCGAGGTCCAGAGGGAGTCAAGGGCCTCGGGGGGAAGGGTGCCGTTCGCGGCGAAGTTGGCCCTGAGGACGCCCTCGGCGGGCCTCCCGAAGGGGTTCCAGGAGGGCTCGTGGGGCTGGGCCTCCGAGAGCTTGAAGAAGAGCCCCACTATCCCGGGGTTGTCCCGGGCTATGTCGAAGATTCTCTCGTAGCTCTCCCCCTGGTGGGCCTCGCCGACATCCCTCACCGGGAGGCTGCCCGCGAAGCCCTCGTCAAGGGGCCTGCCCACGCTGCCCCCCGTCTCGTAGAGGACGAGGCCCAGGGTGCCGTCCCTCCCTGATATGCGGAGCATGTCAGGCACGCTCGTGGCCGCCATCTCCTCCCAGGCCTCGTCGGTCTCGAAGACGCTCCTGAAGGGGAACTTCCTGACCACGAAATCATAGCCGGTGTAGTTGAAGTCCGGGCCCTCCAGCATCCACCCCTCCATGGCATCGAGGCGCTCGCACGGCCCGCCGTCATTGGTGGCGAATCCCACCCTGCCCGAGAACCTGGACCTTATGCCGGGCAATATCTCCTGCATCCACTGGCTCAGGAGCTCCCTCTCGGGCTGGCAGAGGTCTGTCCCCCCATAGCCCTCTGTAACCAGCATGGTGTTGGCCTCCTCTGAGGGTATGAAGGTGTCCACGCCGTACCTCTCGGCTATGCCTGCCCACCTGAGCATCACGGGCTTCACCATCCCGAGGAGCTCGGACTGGTTCCCGAGGGGAATCCTGCTGTGGCTGTCGTGCCTGTAGGGGAAGTCATAGGCTGTGTGGCCCATGGCCAGCCAGAGCCTGAACCCGGACCTCTGGAAGGCGCTGATGTAGAAGAGGTAGACCTCCTCGCCAGGGACGTATATGCCCCCGGAGGAGTTCACGCCGTACTGGACCTCCAGGAGGATGGTGTCCGCGCCGGCTGACTTGAGCATGTCCACGTTGGCGAGGGCGTAGCGGGCATCCCTCATGTCGTTGAGGTATATCCCCCGGTAGAAGCCGTCATCCCTCGTGCCGGGTATGGTGACGCTGGTCAGGAGGGCCGGTTCCACCAGGGATTCGGCCAGGGCGAGGTCGCTGAGGTATCCCGCGGAGTCGCCCTCGGCGAGGCTCGCTATCATGGATGAGAAGAGCCCTGTGTCAGGGGACTCGCTCAAGAGTATGCCGCCCATCACAGGGCCCAGCTCCGTGTGCCCGGGGCCCGGGGTGCCTGTGCCCTCCCGTTCACCCTGAAGGGTGCAGCCCGAGGCAAGGATTACGAGGAGTGTGGGGGCAAGGAGTCTCATGCTAATAATTGTACGAGGTGACAGTTATTTTTAACCCCGGCCGGCCCATACGAACCAAATTGCAATCCCCCCTCTAGTCCAGCCGGGAATATTCGATTCCCTTGCCAACGGACCATGTTATTGCAGACTCATAGTTCTTTCCTGTCTCCCTGATGATGTCGTTTGCCTTCCCCCCGAACCTTCTCAATATCCTGACCATTTCCCAGGTATCACTCATGCCCTTCCACACGAGGTCACTGTCATCAAACAGGACCCCACGATAATAATTGCGTATCCCCTCATTGAGCCTGTCCTCCAGAAGGGGCAGGGTCGATTCGTCCCTCATGTCACCAAGCGCCGCCAGGGCAGCACGGGAAAGGGGGTTGCTCCCGTCCTCTGCCAGCTTAACCAGGTCCTTTGTATAGTTCTTGTCGCCTATCTTCCCGAGAGCCTTAATGGCTTCCTCCCGTATCTCGTTTCGAAGGTCACGCAGCATCGCCTCCCTTATTTCAGGGCAGGCCGGGCCATATCCTATCTCCCCGAGCATCTTTATCATGTCCTGCCTGCAGAAATACAAATCGTGATTCAGCAGGAGATGAGAGCCTTCAAAATAGCCGGCAGGGATAAGCTCATCGATTATCGCCATCCGGTAAAGCTCCGCGTTTTCCAGGGCCAACAGCTTCCTTTCATAGGTTTCCTCGAGGTGACTCCTGATTTTTTCCATTCCCAATACGCTGCCCGGGACGAACAGTCCCCCGTGCTTAAGGCTCCTTACGTAAATTGTGCCGTCCTGGACATAGGAATCGGTTACCAATCCGCCGCAGTTGACGGTCCTGCTCCTGGGGGACGCCTCCCTCACGATGTCAGCAAACGTGGCAGTCGCCATTCATAAATGTTATGAAAAAGCATTAAATCCTTACGGGAGTCAAAGGATATAAGGTTCTTCAACCCGTCCCAACTCCTTAAAGCAGGCGCCCCCGGTCAGGGCTGTTCCTTAACAACATCCTTAAATTCTTTCCTTCCGACTAATCTTATGCCGGATTTTACTGAAGTCACAGACAGGAACTACAGGGAGATTGCCCAGGAATTCGGAAGGGGCGGGTACATCATCATGCCAGACGGCGGTGGCCTGTCAGCAATCTTCTCGGATTTCGGCTTTGATCTCGCCCAGAGGGGCAGGATATACAAAGGCAACCATGGCTTCAGATTCAACACCGCTGTGGAGAAGCTCTGGCATGCAGAAGGGGAAGCCGGTTTCGTTGTTCGTAACGAGGGGAACAGGAGCTATCTGCTATACAGGAAGAAGGCACCGGAGGCGGTCCAAGACACCGCTGGTCCTCAGGATTACCAGGCATTGACACGTGACGGCAAACCGGACTTGGGGGTTTACAGGTTCATGGTAGGCCCTTATGATTGCACAGAGAGGGGCCTTTTTGGCAGGGAGGGCCCAACACTGTTCGCATCAGACCAGGGACAGGCCGTTGCTGCCCTTCTAAGGTCAATCGACATCGCAGCGAGGAATCTGGCAAGGGAGTTTGGCATGAGTGATTACGTCCTTTCAGAAAGGGAGTTGGAGAGTATCGGGATTTACGTCGCCAAAGACCTTGAAGACGGGCAGGAAACCCAGAAAGCAAGGGCAGCGGCAGAGAGGATGGCAGCGGAAGATGATGCCTGGACAAGAAGGGCCCTTAAAGACGGGACTTTTCTCTCTTTTTGATTCATGAGAAGGGGATTAAATCCCTTTTAACCCTTCGCATATCTATACTTCCACCCGGCCTGCCACGCTTTTGGTTCGTTGGCTCGCCAGTCCTCCTCGAGGGCCTGGGCCCAGGTCTTTTTGTTGGTTATGACCTCGAGTGCCAGCTGAGGGGCCCAGTGGGACATGAAGGCTACATGCTTCCCCGCGTAGGTGGCCAGGAGGTCGTCGAGGAGGGACTGGATGCGGTTCCTCACGTCGGTGTAGCTCTCGCCGTTGGGGAAGGGCTCCTCGATGTGTTCGAGGAGGTGCGGGTCGACCCTGTCCTTTTCCGTGCCGTTCAGGTCGCCGTAGTTGAGCTCCCTCAGCCTCCTGTCCAGGGTGACGGGCCTGTCACTGAAGGCTATCCTGGCCGTGTCGGCCGCCCTCTTCAGGTCCGAGGAATACACCGCACCAAAGCGCCTTCCCCTTACCAGCTCGCCCAGCTCCCTGGACTGCTTCAGGCCGAGCTCAGAGAGGTGGCCGGGGTTCCAGCCGATGGCAATGCCCCTCTCGTTCTCGACGCACGTGCCGTGGACGAAATAGGTGATGTCGACAAAGGGCTTCATGGTTATAATTGGGGGGAGGGTATAAAACCAACGCCCCTCAACCCACAGCGCTCTAACAAACCCCCCTCACCATTTCCCTGAAGGCCATGTAATCCGCGCGGTTGAGGTGGTGCCCGGGGTCGAAGGGGATCTCATCTGAGAGGCAGAGCTGGACGGCCAGGATGCCCCGCTCGCCGGCCGAGGTCCAGAGGGGGTCGAGAGGCTCGGTGACAGTTATTTTTCAGGCGTAAGCTGACGGAATAACTTATCCCGTTTAATAGACAGTAAAAAGGGAAAGGGGGTTCGATATTTCTATCAAACCCCCGCTGAAACTCAATGGCCATTAAGCTTCAATAGGCAAACTGACGGATCTATTCTCTGTCACCGTCCACTATAAATCGAGCATATCTCCAAATCTGTGGGGAAAGAGATCTGGCACGCGTGCCCTCGTGGAGCCAATTCTGGCGAGCATCCCAAGGGGATCCCCTAACATCTTCATAATCCCGACGGGGAGTTCAAATCCGCCGTATTTGGAAATGTCTGAATATGCATCGTTCAATACAATGGCGCGCTTCATGGGGTCTTTGATCTTGCTCAGGACTTCCTGAATTGCTGCTGATTCTGTCAGGCTGCCCCTGGCAAGAAGTGGTGATTTGCGGATAGCTCTGACCTTTTTGAGGGCCCCCTCGACGGAATTGCTCAGCTCATAAAGCTCAAGCGTCCCAAGTTCCATTGTCTTGATGGAAATCTTGGGCATGACAACGTATGGGACGAATCCCGAATCGTCGTGTCTGAGAATCCAAGACAGAAGCGCTCGCTTCTTGACATCCATTTTCTCGGATTCGACAGCCTCGGCGATGATATTGCCGACACCTTCGGGCATCATGGGGGTCTCGGCTCCGAGAACCTTGTCGCGGATCTCTTCCCATTTGGGCTCCATGCCGGTGACTTGCTTCTGCCATTTCTCGTTGCCGATGAAGGTATCGTCGTTGCGGTCACCATTGAGTTCAAGCATCCCATGGAACTGGATGAGATGACCAAAGAGCTTACTCTGCATTTCACGCCCCTGCCTGCAGATTAATCTCAGGTACGCGGCCATCTCCCCATCGGGGTGATCGTAATTGGTCATCATCCTTTTTTCCAGACACTGTAAAGCCAGTTGCATTTCCATAATCCTTTCTCCTTCCTTTGGTTAGTTGTTCGTGAGAAGTCGTGAGACGACAGTAATCGCCTCATCTCCTGCCTGAAAAACAAATGGGACTGACGTAATCTCCAGTCGCGTTTTCACCCCCTTTCTGGCCAATTAAGGCTTTGCAGGCTGGGTTCCAGTGTCCCAATTCTCTGGGTTTATCGTTTCGAACCGAATCGGATTCAGTTCGCTGTGACTTATATTGATATGAAAGCATGACTGGATAAACACTATTGTAATTATCAGATAGTGACAAACTTAGTTTATAAAGCTTTCACTGTTTGCCTTCAGAATTCCAGCAGGCCCAATAACAGGTGGCCTTTGAGGGGTTTTTTCCAAAGGAATAGACAGGGGATGAAAAATTCAGCAGCACCTAGAGCAGGTGGACTCCCTTCTTAACCCTCCATGACCAGGTAGGGCTCGAAGCCGGGCTCCTTCTCGAGCCTTGAATAGACGGCATCGGCAATGCCCTCGGGGATGCCGGAGATGGTATAATCATGCCACATGCTTCCTGACACGTCAGCAGGCGTGCCGGTCTCGATTAACATAGTCCTTATCCTTTTGGATATGTAGCCTTCATCAAGCCTCCGGGCCCCGGGGCGGATTTTCAGGTATATCACTGCCATGAATATCAGATGGGGGCAGGCTTTTTATGGTTTGCATGGGCTTAGCCCGCATGGTTAATTCTATAGATTGTTTGCCTGTGCTGCCCGTCTATCGGATATCTGAATAAAAAGTTAATTGTTAATATTGGTTCTATGGGCCGTATA
>CAZAEI010000034.1:0-9576 GCA_964484305.1 uncultured archaeon | reverse complement strand
GAATTAGGCATGATAGCGGTTAGCGAGAACTTCGTTGAATCCCGTCCGTTATCGGTAATGCCAAAGTAGGTTTAATCTATTCATCGAGGTGAAGTTTTCCGTCTATAATCTTAGTTCTATGAGAATTGAGTAATGAAGCAGCAATTCTTGTTTGATACATTGGACCCATAGTATCCTCTCCAAATTCTCGTGACAAATCATCTATTAATTCGCTTATTTTCATTGGATCATATACACCTGGGTTCTCCTTTACTTTCTTTACTATCCCATCCACGTATTTGTCTATTTCTCGCTCCATGTTCTATTTGAAAACAGTAATCTTTTTATTCTTTCTGCTACTTTGGCACTCCGCCGCTTCAAGAGCGGCTACCGATAACATCAGGTTATCAGGAATCGGCTACGCATTAGAAAGCTGCCGATTCGCAAATTTTCGTAAGGTTAACCAAGCGTATAGCATTAGGCAAATTAGCTGTTAACGAAAACTTCTGATAACCCCATTGTTATCGGAAATGCAGGCTACGGAAGACTTGATTACTTGTCTTATCTTTGCAAAAATTTTGAAATAACATCAAAAACAGTTAATGGTATTGCAATATCATATTGTTTAATAATTTCCTTTTTACTATTATATACAACATCAGTAATTATAATCGATCCATCAGCGAATACTCTAGAACTTTTATCACCTATGTAAACATGTTCGTTACTATTTACATCTTTTTTTCTTCCGAATTCTTCTCCCATATTAATCACTATCCGACAATTAACAGTTAATTATTTAAGTCTTCCTTCGCCTAC
Source organism: uncultured archaeon (assembly GCA_964484305.1). GTDB lineage: Archaea > Aenigmatarchaeota > Aenigmatarchaeia > QMZP01 > QMZP01 > DAOVFN01. Next base: position 8,778 of record CAZAEI010000034.1, on the reverse strand, counting down.
ACTCGACCCCTTCGGGCTCGCCTACTAAGCAATAGATTCGGTCCGATAACACAGATTCAACGGCAAAGCTATCCAATCCGTGCACTTTGCCCAAATTCTCGCACAGTTAACCGCGCTTATAGAATTAGGCATGATAGCGGTTAGCGAGAACTTCGTTGAATCCCGTCCGTTATGTCTAATCGCTGTCAATGGATAGACAATATTTGTCTAACACATTAAAAATTTCCCATTCAAGTTTGTTTAACAGATCTTGGTTAATGTATACAAGTTTCTTGTTTTGATAAATATCACCTTTTTTCTCCATGAAAACAGAGACAACTCTCCCATTACATGAATGACGAATATATACAGAATCACCCTCGCTAAATGGTAATGAGCCATCTTGCGTTTTATATGAAAAGCTCTATCAAATAACTTCTCGAATCTTTTGCTTAATGGGTTTCTACTTTCAATTTGATATTGTTGATTCATCTTTACTTGTAGATATTAGATAATATATTATGACGCCCACTCCGGCACTTAGAAAGTGCCTACCGATAACACAGATTAGGCGGGCGCAGCTCAACAAGCAAGCGTTGGCTAGCGCCCCAAATTTTGTTAAGGTTAACTATACGATATAGATCTCTCAGAGAGTAACGGTGAAACAAAACTTCGCCTAATCTTGTTGCGTTAAGTGAAATTGCAGACGCTCCTTTTATTTATATATCAATAATAATATAATATGAAAAATTTGTTGAATTATGTGATTGCTATAATTGCTGTTATAGCCTTATTTATTGCGATTTTAAGTTATACCAGACCTCTTCAAGAGCGTGGTCCTCCGGGAATTTCTGGTTATGAGGTCATAGAATCTATAAAACCTGTAAAATCTGGAGAATATTCTGCTATTTTTGCTCAATGCTCACAAGGAAAAAAGATAATAGGAGGAGGATGTAAAGCCGATAGTACTTATGTTAGTGTTCAATATGGTGGTCCAATAACCGACCTTATGAGACCAGGTTGGACATGCATATTTTTTCATGATCTTGAATTTTCTCCCAATTGCACAGCACACGCTATCTGTGCCAATGTTGAATCTTGAGCGTCTGCAACTCTCCCTCGCTTCGCTCGGTCGCCCTCTATCCAATCTATGCGGTCACTTATAGTGCTCCAAATAATAAACCTGACTATTAATTGTTGAGAGCACAACTAGCAAACCAAACCCAAGTAGAGATTATTTATTTGGTTTACTATAACACAGATTAGGCGGGAAAGCTGTGTAATCTCCACACTTTCCCCAAATCTTTGCACGGATAACCGCGCGTATAGATTTCCTACAGAATAGCTGTTAGCAAAGACTTCGCCTAATCTTGTTGCGTTATACGCAATGGAGGGCTCGTGTTTTAATATATATGACTCTCATTAACATAATATATGCTTGATGAGATTGCCCAAGTCGGAGTTTTTGTGCTATCAATTTTAGCAGTTGTTCTGGTTTCACGGAAGAACAGGTGGGGATTTGTTTCAGGTTTGTTATCACAACCATTTTGGTTAATCACATCATACTTGAATGGGCAAATAGGAGTTTTTGCAGTAAGTATTGCTATGGCAGTTAGTTGGTCATATGGCGTGTATAATTGGTTCTTTAAGAATAATCAGAATAATCGTTGATGAGCCCTCCACTACGGCGCTTAGAAAGCGCCTGCGTATAACAACGGATTAGGCGGGCAAATTTCGACAAGAGTAAACGTCGAATTTGCCCCAAATTTTCTCACGGCTAACTACACACATAAATGGGAAACCAAATAACATGTAGAGAAAACTTCGCCTAATCGCTTACGTTATCGGAAATCGTCCTACGCCGCCTTGTTTGATATAATTAATCCACCGATATAATATTGCCGAAAAACTTCCTTATTCTTGTAAAATATTTTTTCCTCTCCGCTAAAATCCTTTATGTTTCCTTTGCTATTATTAACATAAAGGAAGTTACCTATCTTTAATCTTTTGGGTCCTCTAAATGGTCTTGCAACAACAAGTCTGCTCAATGCTTTTTTCAAGAAATCAAACACTTCTATAGCGAATTTTGTATTACCGTGATATTTTTGTTTCATTCCTCCACTATACGCCATCGCCCATATAGGTTTTCCTTTATACCTGACAATCTCTTGTCCTGGTGCGAAGAAAAACCCAACATAGCTGTCCCTGTAATACCAGTCTCCTTGTTTAAATTCTAATTCTTTAAAACCAGGTCTTTGTGCTTTGATTTCTTTTCCATCCCCTGCATATGTTTGTTTCTTTGCAGCTACTAAGAATTTGGCTAATTGTTTCAGATTGATATCCATGATAAATTACTGCAGTTAGTTGTTATAAGTTTTTCGGCGGCGGCTTCGGACGACTCGGCCCCTTCGGGGTCGCCCTCTACGCAATTGTTTCGGTCTGCTAACACAGATTCAACGGCAAAGCTATCCAATCGGTTCACTTTGCCCAAAATTTTGCACAGTTACCATGGCATATAAAAGGGTAACCAATTAACGGCGAGCGAAAACTTCGTTGAATCCCGTCCGTTAGCAGAAATTGTTTCGAATAGTTGGTTGAAGATTACGAGGGCGTCTACTCTAGCAGTCTAAGAAATTCTTCTTTACTCATCCCGCTCTGGGAAATAATGCTCAATAACGTGCCTTTTGCCAGTTCATTATGTTTTGGCACTACTACAGTGATCTTCTCATTATCTTCATGCTTAGTCATGATTACATGGCTACCGGATTGCCTGCTAATCGTGAAACCTATTGAAGTGAGTGCTTTGATTACTCTGGTAGCCGATGCTATTGGAAGTTTCATAGGAATAGCCTTGTAGCTATTGGGGGGAGAAGTCTTTGCAGCCTCTTTGGCTGTTCATGCGGGTTTTCTTCCAGATACAGATTAATGGCATCCCTTATGTTTTTTATCGCTTCCTCGAAGTTCTTTCCCTGGCTAGCTATACCCAGGTTTAAACAATGAGATACAAACACCTTCTTATTTCTAATCAATTCTTCATTAACTGCTATATCAAATGCTCGCAACATGTCATCACCTTATTATGCAGTATTTTCTGGATATTTAAGCATATCGTTAGCGCCCTCGTAATCACGGTTCATAGCGGTTAATCGAAACAACTCTCTCACTTCGTTCGAGCCCTACGGTTATATTGCTGGGGGTCAGCTAACACAGATGCAACGGCAAAGCTATCCAATCCGTGCACTTTGCCCAAATTCTCGCACTAATAGCTATGCTTATAGTATTAGGCATGATAGCTGTTAGCGAGAACTTCGTTGAATCCCGTCCGTTATCGGTAATATTACTCGGCACAAATTTTTTATATATAAGTATCTTTACCCAATTGGGGTGATACAATGAAAATGTAGGTGAGAAAACAGGAAACTTTTACATTGTAACTGAGAATTAAGCCGCCCGCTCACCCACCGTAGAGAGTATCAAATCTTCTGAAAGGTTTCTGCCGAGCCAAACTCGACCCCTATGGGGTCGCCCTCTACGCAATTGTTTCGGTCTGCTAACACAGATTCAACGGGAACCTGTTAACTCTATGTAAGTTCTACAAATTTTCTTACCGGTAACCAAGCTTATCGGACTTCCTGCATAATAGCAGGGATTCTTCCCCTAGGATTCCTTGCCAGACAAAAGCCTCGTCAGTATCATTACCATGGCCACAACCAACACAGTCACCCCAAGGGCCGCCAGTGTAAGGTTCATGGGTCCGGATGCGTCCTCATATAAAGGCTTCAGCCATGCTGTGATGGCATCCTTCCACACAAGGGCCGCCACAAAACCAAGAGCCGCTGTCATCAGAGTAAGTGTCTGCTTCCTGACTTCATCGAAAACCTTCTTCATTCTATCCCTCCTTCCAAGGTTTGTGTAATATTTTATTGCTGTATTTAAAAAACGGGCATTTACTTATCCACCAGTCCGGCCTCCTTGACCCAGTAATAGCCTGAGTCTCCCTGCCACTTACTCTTCGCCTTCTTCACAACGAGCCTCTTCCTGAAGAAGGGAGCATCTAGTACAAGGCTCTCGAACTCTCCTCCCTCACCAGCAAGATGGAATCTATGCTTATTGCTCAATTTCTCAAGCTCCTTCAAGGCCCTGGAATCGATTACCCTTCCCAGCCATTCCCTTCCCAGGCCTTCACATGCCACACCCACTATCATTATACTGAATCCCTTCTTCAGGGCCTCTCTCCAAAGCCTCCCGGGGTCCTCTCCCCATAGCGGGGCCTCCATTGACAGGCCAAGCCTCCTGCACACGGATGCAATCCTATCCCTCTGGTACCTGGATGCAAGGGCCCCCACGACAATGCCAGATATCTCCCTGGTGAGGGGCCTCAGGATCTCCTCCAGGTCTTCAATCTCCTCTTCCTTCACGCCTTCAGAGACCCCCTTCACAAGCCTTATCCCCGCGGCCCTGGCCTGCATCTCAGTGAGCTGTATGTTGGGGTAATGGAACATGTAGGATTCCGGGTTCCTGCTTGTTATTGACACCAGCTTTGTTACAGCCCAGCCCCTCTCAAGGGCCCTCTGTACGGCCAGGCAGGAATCCTTTCCCCCGGAAAAAAGGGCAGCCAACTTCATACATTCACCTTCCTCTTGTTCACGGCCTGATTGTCCCTGGCAGCCGCACGCGCTTTCACCTCTGCATCGATGCATATCTTCCATGCCCCTGGCCCGTACGGCAGGACCCTTCTCCTGGCCAGGACACTTACCTTCCTTCCCAGCCTCCCTGCGGCCCTCTCCAGCCTCTCGACACTTTCACCGAAGATTTCCTCCTCGGCCTTAATCCCCCGGGAATTCTTCATGTGCCTGCCCACGGAATAGAAGTGTATGAAGCCCCTGCTCTTCAGGCACCTGATGGCCAGACCCAGGAACCTGTGGCCCTCCCTGGGCAGGGGCATGACCACCCTGTCGCAAAGGCCTTCATATCTCCGGCAGACCTTCCTAGCGTCCCCCAGAAGAGGGACAACAAGGTGGCTGAGCTTGTTCATGGCTATGTTCTGCTTCATGTAATCAAATCCCCGGGGATTTATCTCCACCTGATAAACCTTGCCGACCCAGGGCTGCTTCCCTGCTATGATAATCCCAAAGGGCCCTGCCCCGGCAAACAATACCATGACAGTCTCCCCGGGGCTTACCATGCCTGCAATCCTCTCCCTCTCTGTGACCTCCCTCGGAGAGAAATAGACCCTGGTGGGGTCCAGCCTGAACCTGAAGCCGTGCTCCCTGTGAACGGTCTCGGTCTCCCTTCCCATGACCTTCCTGAAGGACCTGAGCCTGAACTCCCCTGACCTCTCACCCTTCTTGGCTAGGACGGTCTTTATCCTGGGATGGGTCTTCACAATCTCGCCGGCAGCGTCCTTAAGGGCAATCTCTGAGCCCTTGGGAACCTCTATTATGGCAATATCGCCGACAATGTCATAGCTCGATATGCGGGCCTTCCCGGCACCCTTAACCCTTTTCCTGGTCATGAAGAAGTATTGGACCTGCAAAATAAATATAAACCACGTAAACCAATTATTAAGGGTAAATAAGGTGATTCTGTTATGGAGAAGACGCTCAAGAGCTTTGTCGATGCCGAATCCATCTCGGGTTTTGAAAAGACAATACGGGACGTGATGGCCAGGGAGCTCAAACCCCATGTGGATGAGATAAGGACAGACAAGATAGGCAACCTCATAGCCAGGAAGGGAAAGGGCTCGCCCAAGGTCATGCTTGCCGCACACATGGACGAGCTTGGCCTGATGGTCAAGCACATAGACAAGAGGGGATTCCTCCGCTTCGATACCATAGGCGGGTGGGACAACAGGACCCTTCCCACAACCAAGGTGAAGATACACGGCTCCATGGGGCCTGTCATAGGCGTGGTGGGTTCCAAGCCGCCCCATCTCATGGAACAGGAGGAGTTGAAGGTACCGGTTAAGCTCAAAGACATGTTCATAGATGTGGGAGCCAAGGACCAGAAGGATGCTGAGAAGGCGGGAATCTCTGTCGGGGACTTCGCTACCCGGGTTGCCGATTTCAACAAGATGATTGGAACAAGGGTTACCGGCCCGGGATTTGACAACCGGGTGGGCTGCACTGTTCTTGTGGAGGCTGTCAAGAGGCTCAAGGGATTCAAGGGAACCCTCTACGCGGTGGGAACAGTCCAGGAGGAGGTCGGGCTTATAGGCGTGAGGGGTGCAACCTTTGGAATCAATCCCGATGTTGCCCTCGCCCTGGACACCTCCATAGCTGGCGATGTCCCTGAGGTAAAGCCCTCAGAGGCCTGCCTGGAGCTGGGTAAGGGCCCCGCCCTGGGAATAAAGGATGCCATAACCTTCATGAACCCTGCCGTGAAGAAGTGGCTCCAGGATTCCGCAAGGAAGGCCAGGGTCAGCCTCCAGTACGAGGTCATGTCAGGCGGGGCAGCCGACTCCTCAGCCATACCTATGATAAGGGAGGGCATACCATCCGGCGGCGTATTCGTGACAACAAGGAACATTCACAGCACCTGCGAGGTCGTGGACATGAAGGACATAGAGGATACCGTGAAGCTGGTCACCGAGGCTGTGAAGAACGCGCATAAACACTTCTAAATAGCGCTTGATGCGCAAACCCAATTTCTCAAAAGAGTGTACGAAAAACATGCAGAACTATAGCACAACCTGAAGGTTTCCCTTGTAGCGCTCCACCCTTCCTGTTACATCAATACCCACACCATCCTGAAGCCTGCTGAGGTTCATACCGGAGAGCATGAGCTGCTCGGCCTTGTCCTCCCAGATGACGACGTCCACGCTGCCTGTCTCGTCCCTTATCCCAAAGAAGATGTGGCCGCTCATGTGCTCGCGAAGCCCTTCCACAACTCCTGAAAGCTTCACCTTCCTTCCGATGTATCCCTGGGTTATCTCCCCTGCACCGAGCTCCTCGGCCACCATCATAAAGGATATGAAATACAGTGTGATTATGCCTGCAATCGAGCCAAGAAGGCAAATCCTTATAAGGGCGCTCTCCTTCATGCGCATCACTCCCTGCTTCACACGGGTTTATGGCCCAGTTCAAAGGTCCTGAAATCACTATATATCGGCCCCTCCGGCTCCAAGAAACTCTGCTTGAGTTTTATCTCCTTCACTTCAAGTTCACCCAACTTCACATCACCGAGGTGCTTGATTGTTTCGGTAAGCTTATTAGAGAACCTCGGCGACCTGACCCTTGCCAAGGTAAGGTGGGGGCTTGGCTCCTTGTCATCTCTTCTTATATGAGACATCCCCTTCTCCAAGGCTAGGGAGATATTGTAAACAGCATCACTGCCAGTTGAAACCCCTGCCCATACCACCTTGGGGGAGCCCCTCTTTCCGAACTGCCCAAGGCCTGACAGAGACAGCCTGAACGGCTTGAATTCCCCTGAAACCCTTTCTATTGACTTGCAGACACTGACTGAGTCTTCTTCACGAACTTCACCGAGGAACTTGATGGTCATGTGAAGGTTCTCGGGCCTTACAGTCCTGAGGTCAGCCCCGCACTCAGCCAGGGAGGATACTACCTCCATGCACCTGTCTATTATATCCCTGCTCATATCGATTGCTACAAACATCCTCATAACAATCACTTGGATTCCTGATTTATATACACATGGCAGGGCCTGCGGGCACGAAAAGCTTTTAAGTCTAAACCACAAAAGATACCTTGTTACACAACTTCATATCTTCATGTGAAGAAAAGTGATATTAATGTATTCAGAAAGCATAGAAAGGCTTTTCAGCTGGGAATCCAACCCCTTTGTATTCCAGATACTGCCCGAGCTCTTTGTAGGCTACGGGAGGGAGACAGAATCCCTTGTCGACGGCCTCCAGAGCGGAAACAAGTTTTCCCTGGTTCTCGGACCCACGGGCTCTGGCAAGACAACCCTGATAAAATCCATCATAAACAGGCTTAGCAGCGAATTCGACCACGTGATTTATCTCCCGAAGCCGCCCAGGGACCATATGGACTGGGTCTCTGTCTTTCATGACTTCACCAGGTCAGGTATACTGAAATCGATATTCTCAAGGGGGAACGGCGTGAGCGTATACAACCTCAGTGAGGTTGTGAACAACAGGCTTTCCGGGAAGAAGGTCCTTCTGTTAATAGACGAGTGCCAGGAATCCTCTGTGGAGAGCATGGAGTGGCTGCGGGCCCTTACAGACCACATACAGAACCTCTACATCGTAATGGCAGCCCTGCCTGTCTTTGAAAACACCCTGAAGTCAAGCCTTGAGAGCTTCCTGAGGAGGGTTGGTACCAGGGTAGAGCTCACCACGCTCACGAGGTCAGAGACGAGGGAGCTTGTAAAGAAGAGGATAACCCACACGGGGGGTGATGACATCAAGCCCTTCACGTCAGGGACGCTCGATTACGTCTACCAGAGGACCGGGGGGTTCCCCAGGGAGATCCTGAGGGTGTGCGATGAGCTTGTGAAGCAGGCCATTGAGAAGAACATCTCCACCATAGACACCGACTTCATAAAAGAGACCCACCAGCCAGAGCAGAGGCTCTCGATAGAGGTCCTGGACACCCTGCCCGAGAGGCAGAGGCTTATACTCGATACCCTCTCTAGGGAGGGGAAGATGACGCCGTCCGAGATTATAGATGCCCTCGACATCGAGGAATACAAGAACAGGGACAATGCAATCCGCTCCGTGAACAACCTCCTCAGAAGGCTCATGAAGGACGGCCTTATCGAGAGGAAGAGGATAGGTAAGACCTACAAGTATGTCGTGTCCTCCAAGTTCCAGAC
>CAZAEI010000033.1:0-9862 GCA_964484305.1 uncultured archaeon | reverse complement strand
ACAAGTATCAATGGCAAATATTTTTTCATTATAATTAATTGTTATTAAGTTAATAAAAAGCTTACGAATTTGTTCGGTAAGTATATGAACCGGCCCCCGATTGAAGATAACAAGGGTTATACGAACTTGGAGAAAGTAGGTGTTCTGCATTGTGCTGTTTTTGTTCTATGAGTGCGGATAACCCGCTGATTTTGCACATTATACGAACTTACTGTTGAAAATGCTGTGCAGCTTACCTCTTCTTCCTGACTATGTTCCTGTGCCTTGCGCAGGCCGGGCAGGCATATACCTTGGCAGACATCAGGGTGAGGCCGTGCCTCCCCCTTTCGCCCAGCTCTGACCTTATGGCAGGGTCGCTGATGCCGAAGCCCTTAAAGGTGGGAAATGCCTTGTATTTCGGAACCCTCCTGCCGCAGAAGCTGCAGGTTACCATGGACTCCCTTCCCCGGCTCTTGGTGTGTGTCCATCCCCTCTTGTAGTACTGCCTTCCCATATGCTACACCTGTTTGATGATATTGGTTCTACATACAAAATCCGTTGCTGCGCAACGGCATGCATCCTTTCACCTAGCTGTTAACTGGCCTTATGTCTTGTGCTCCTTGTGGATTGGCCTGAGCCTCTTGGACTTGCACTTCCTGCACTTGACCTTCCCTGACTTGACCTTGATAAGGTCGCTCCTAATCTTGGCGCCGCACTTCATGCAGACAAAGACCCTCTGGAACAGCCTCTGCTCTGCTTCAGGAAACCTGTGCTTTGGCATATCGCTCACCCTAGGCCATTTCGGCCCTGTAAAGCTCTATAATAGTTAACTGTCTATTTAAATATATGGAGCGGGCCTTATGCCCGCAGCCTCTGTCGATGAGATGGTGAAATACATGCTTGAGAGGGGAATCCTTCTGCTGGACAAGCCCCAAGAGCTGACCAGCATGCAGTGCGTCGAGGTGTCCAAGCGCCTCCTCAGGGCCCGCAGGGCAGGCCACTCAGGGACCCTGGACCCCAGGGTGACCGGCCTCATGCTCATTGCCTTCAACGAGGCCACCAAGGCCATGCCGGTCCTGGCAGGCCTGGACAAGGCCTATGATGGGGTTATGAGGATGCACTGCCCCTTCACAGAGAGCCAGCTCTCCCGTGCCATCAGGGGGTTCACAGGGAAGATTGTGCAGACCCCTCCCAGGCGCTCTGCAGTGGCCAGGAGGCCCAGGGAGAGAAGGGTCTTCTCCCTCGAGATACTATCCATAAAGGAGCGTGACGTCTCCTTCCGGGTATCCTGCGAGGCAGGGACCTATATAAGGACGCTCTGCCACCAGATTGGCGAGGCCCTGGGTGTGGGCGCCCACATGGCCAGTCTCAGGCGGACAGGAATCGGTCCCTTCACCATAGGGGAGTCGGTCACCATGGAGCAGCTCAGGAGCCAGGGCGAGGCTGTCCTGCTTACCCTGGAGCAGGCCCTTGAGAGGACAGGCCTTCCCGGGGCAGTTGTCAGGAAGGCCTCCCTGGAGGGTTTGAGGAACGGCATACCCCTCGATGCCTCAGAGCTCGATAATCCCCCCAGGAGCGGCATCCTGGGCCTTTATGACTCCAGGGGGAGCCTTGTGGCCCTGGCCAGGATTGAGAAGGGCAAGGCAAAACCAGACAGAATCTTCAATTGACAGCCCCCGAGAAATATCCATTTCTGGACAGATTTGTATATAAAAAACCCCCACACAGACCCACAGGAAACCTTTAAATACCTTATTTTAACTATTATTTAGTGATTAATATGTCTAATTACACAAAGAAATATACAGAGAAACTCTTCAGCAACCCCTTAGCCAGGAGCATCGCCGTCACCGGTGCGGTAGCCCCTCTAATATTTCTCTCTCATGCCGATAAAGCCCATGCTGAAGAAAGGTTCTCAGGGATCCTTAACCCAGGCCGGCCGACCCAGGAGCAGTTTGAGAAAAGCCATATGCCCTGGAAAAGGGAGCTTGCCAAGATAGAGAGGGGGGCAGAAGAGTTTGCAAGGCTCTCCACAGAAGCGGGCATGGCTGATTCAAGGACAAGGGCAGAGTTCCTTATAGAGAACGGATACACAGAGGAGCAGTGCAAGAAGTGTAAATGGCTGGAATCCCCCAAAACCAAGGATTTATATGAAAAGGCAAAAAAATATGGTGTTGAGGGAGTTGCTTATGGCCTACCAAGCAGGGAATCAGACTTCATGCATTTCGATAAGCATGGAAAACCTGTTGAGTCACACAAGGGAGCAGTCGGTAAGCTTCAGGTCCGAAAAAAGGAGGGGAAGAAGAATGATGACCCAGGAGGATTCGATGAAGTCTATGAGATATTTAACAACCCCAAGTCGCGTCACAGGGATTTCATTGAAAAATACAAAGATTCTATAAATAAAGATGCTATCTTTCTGCGGGGCGAAAAGAAAGAGGTCTGGAAAAGGGTCAAATATGACCCTGATGCGAACGAGATTGTGGGCTATGTATATTTGGGCTATCTTAAGGAAAAGAGCGGTGGTGACATAAATATCGCTCTGGAGAGGTACAATGCAGGTTGGAATGGAAGAAAAAAATACCCCAACAACGCCCGGAAATACAGAAAAGGTGTTCTTTCCCGCCAAAAAAAATGGCATAATCTCAAAGAGACTGTCTGCCCTGAAATAGAGAGCCGCTACAAGGCCTTCCAGGAGAGGCGCTACAGGTGGCGCAAATCAAATGACTTTGCTGCAGGATATTACCAGAGACATTAGCTTCTTGCCGCAGCTCCTAGAAGAAACAAATAAAAGCCCTCTGGCCCTATTTTATCCAATAAAGCCCGGCCTTCATGTGCCGTGGAGGGCAGAACAAGCGGAGGTGACAGATCGGTTATGTGCCCGCCTGCAGAGCGGGTTATCCGGGTTCAACTCCCGGCCTCCGCTTAATCTGTAATGCCAGCCTTTTATACCTATCCCCTGCCATATTAGACTATGGTGCTGAATGGGCTCATCAACAAGGGGGAAAGGGATACCCGTTATCTTTTTTTCAGTGGAAAGGGCGGCTGCGGCAAGACCTCTGTGGCCGCAGCCACTGCCCTGTGGCTGGCCAGGAAGGGCAGGAAGACCCTTGTGATATCCACAGACCCTGCCCACTCCCTGGCCGACTCCTTTGACACCAGGATGGGCGGCAGGGTAAGGAAGATTGCCAGGAACCTCTATGCAATGGAGATAGACCCCAAACTCTCCATGAGGGAATACAAGGAGATGCTCTCCCCTGAGCTGGAGAAGGTCAGCGCCCTCAGGGGCTTCGGCCTGGATGAGGCCTTTGACATGGCAGGCATGACCCCGGGCATAGATGAGATAGCGAGCTTTGATACCTTCCTGAGGTACATGAACTCCATGGAGTATGATGTAATCGTGTTTGACACAGCGCCCACAGGCCACACCCTCAGGTTCCTCTCTCTGCCGGATGTCATGGACTCCTGGCTCGGCAAGCTCATAAAGATAAGGGCGCGGCTCTCGGGCATCACCAGCATGGTCAGGAAGCTCCTTCCCGTAGGCGACACCGGGGAAGGCAGGGACACTGCCCTGGAACGGCTCGAGGAGATGAAGAAGAGGATAGGGCATGCCAGGGAAATCCTGAGCGACCCCGAAAGGACAGAGTACAACATAGTAATGATTCCCGAGGCCATGTGCATATACGAGTCCGAGCGCTCGCTCGTCTTCCTTAAGGAGTGCAACATACCCATAGGCAGGATCATAGTGAACCAGATAATCCCCGAGAACACCCGGTGCAGGTTCTGCAGCAGGAAGAGAAAAATCCAGCTCGAGCGCCTCAGCGAGATAAAGCGTAAGTTCAATTCCACCAAGGTCCTGGAGGTCAGGCTCTTTGAGGAAGAGGTCCGGGGCAAGGCCATGCTAGGGAGGGTGGCCAAGGAGCTCTACAGCTAGTCCAGAATCCCTGGAGCGGCAGGATTGGCTACTTCCCCATCCTGCTCAGAATCAGGGCCACCACAAGGAGCATGCAGCCCGAGCCTATAAATATTATGGGGACCATATTCAACCCGCAGTCATCAACCAGGCCGTTGCAGTCATTATCAAGCCCGTCATCGCATATCTCATCTGTAGCCTGGACACCGCCCTCACAGGGTCCCCAGAGCTGGTTCTGGCAGGTGCTGACCCCCTTCTCGCACACACCAACCGAGCTTCCGCAGGGCCTTGTCTGGCCGTCCTGGCAGGGCATGATAGCTGCCAGGCCCTGAGCGAGGGCAGTGCCGCCCATATACGAGAGCAGCAGCATTGCCAGAAGGACATTTACCAGGGGTTTCTTTTGCATATAATTATAAATTATGCATCCATGGATTAAATATGGATATCCCCAAGAAGGATGTCATAAGCTTTCTACTAAGGGAAACCCTCCAGGGAGGGGGCGCTAGCTCTCAGAGGGAACTCTCTGATATGCTCAACAGGAGGCTCAGGAAGAGCTCTCCCGGCTATGTCATAAGCGGAGCAAGGGCACGCTCCATTGCCCTGAACACCCCCGGCATACGTATGAAGATTCATACAAGGAGGGGCCGGCTCCCCAGAAGGTGCCCTGTATGCGGGCACACCCTCAGGAAGACCTATACAAGAAACCTCAGGGGAAGGAAGCTCCCTCTAAGGGTGTCCTGCACAAGGTGCCCCTACAGGGGCTCAGAGGGAAGCTGGATGCCCAGAAGATACGAATTCTGGGCTGGTTAACCAGGGCAGGCCTTATTGAGCCCTTAAGAAAAGAAGTGATGCGGCCGCTACCTTCCCAGTATGGCAAGTAGCCCGCCGATAATGGCTATGATTCCTCCTATAAGGAAACCGTTGCCTATCAGAACCGTTATTGTAGAGAATATCAGCATGAATATCCCTGTGAGCCTTGCCTTGTCAGGTATCAGATGGATTATAAATGCCGCTGCCACCAGGAAGCCGCCTATTATGATGTTTGCCAGAAGGGAATAGAATGACGATACCTGTATACCGAGCATGCCAAGAACCGACAGCCCTATTCCAGGGACAAAGAGACCCAGAAGGTCCCCTATCTCCAGGAAGACGAGAAGCGAGTTCAGGATTACAAGCGCACCCCCGGCCAGCGAGAGAATGAACCCTGTTCCAATCCTCCTGGGCTGCTGCGTGGCTGCCTTTTCAGGTCCCTGCTTGGCAGCCGGGGACCCCTCCGCTGGCCTGGCCGCTGGTTTCGCGGGCGCCGATGCCCTGACAGCGGATAACTCCTTCTCAATCTCCTCAGAATACCAGCCCTGGCTTGAGAGGGCATCCCTTATCTCCTGTTCGGTGTATCCTGCAGAAAGCTGCTCCCTTATATACCGGGCTATGCTGGAATCATCTGTCATTTATAATAGTTGTTGGGGCTGCCTTAAAAATCATCCTGTTACAACATCTACCTTCCTGAGCCCCTCTACATTGCTTACCCCAGCCAGGAGCATGGCCTTCCTGAACTCCGCTGCAAGGTCCTCAAGCTTCATTACCACAGACTTGCGCGACTCTGTGGCAGGCCTCAGGAGTGGGAGCGCAAGCCCGGCCAGGGAGGCCCCCATGGCCAGGGCCTTGGCGCACTCCAGGCCATTCCTTATCCCGCCGGATGCCACGAGCGGTATCTTCACAGCCTCCCTGCACTGCCTCAGGGATTCTGCGGTTGGAATACCCCATTCAAGAAAGGATTTTGCTGTCTCAGAACCCCTGTAGTGCTCTATCTTTACGAATGACGTGCCCCCTGCACCTGCGACATCGATGCATGACACCCCGGCCTTCTCAAGCTTCCTGGCAACATCCCCGGATATGCCGCAGCCGGTCTCCTTGACCACCACAGGAAAATCAGCCTTCCTGCAGAGCCCCTCCAGGCCTTCCAGGACACCGCTCCAGTCCCTGTCACCCTCTGGCTGGCTGAGCTCCTGGGCTGCATTCAGATGGACAGCCAGGCCGTCAGCCTTTATGCCCCTGACCAGGTCCCTGATTTCAGTGATAGAATAACCGGATAGCTGGGCAGCCCCTATGTTTCCCAGGAGGAATATCCCCGGCGCCACATCCCTTATATCATATGTATAGGCAAGCCTAGGGTCCTCGAGCATGGCCCTCTGTGAACCCAGTCCCATGCCAACCCCGAGCTCCTCGGCAGCCCCTGCCAGGTTCCTGTTTATCTTCTCTGTGCCCGGGGAGCCACCAGTCATGGCCTCTATGAAGAATGGGAGCCTGAAGGCCTTGCCTAGGAATTCTGTTGAGGTGTCTATCCCTGAAAGGCTGGCTTCGGGCAGGGCGTTGTGCACAAGTTCGTATTTCTCAAAACCGTTGCTCTTGCTGAACTCAACACCCTTATTCAGGCAAATATTTATGTGCTCGAGCTTCCTTGATGAAGTCTTCTCTGCTTTCATAAATCCGCCCCTCAAGGGACACATGGAAACTATGCGCTCTATTAAATTTAAATACCTTAACATTATTAATCAATTACCCGATACAATCACTAAAGACGGAAGGTTGTGCCATGTTTAACAAGCCGCTCATACCCTTGCTGGTTTTTATACTCCTTCTCGCCGCAGCCCCGGCAGCGAGTGCCAACCTTGAACTCAGCATAAATGATAGTGAGAAATCAGCCTACCTGGGAGACGAGGTCTTCTTTGATGTCACCATAACCAACCTCAGATACCTTGAGGACAGGGCCTGGCTGGCTGTCTCTGGCGGGCCCCAGGAATGGGTCAGTAAGGTACCAGACATGGTCTACCTTCCGGGCCGCAAGGAAACCAACGCATCATTCAGCCTCTTTCCGTCAGGGGAGACCACCGGGGCATTTGAATACACAATCACCGTGAATTCTTACCTCTCCTCGGCATCCGCATCTGGCATCGTCACACTCAATGTCATGAGGCCGCTTGACCTAGAGGACTTTGTTGCGAGCCGGTCCGGGGACGAGCTATACCTCAACATACTCCTAAATTCCAAGGAGCCGACAGACGCAACCATGGACTTTGTGATTACCAGCTCTGGGGGGGAGACCCTGAAGGAGTTCTCACTCTCTGCCAGGGTTGACGGACCCACGCTTGTGGAGGAGAGTGTCACCCTTCCCGGGGGCATGCTGGCAGGGGATTACAATGTGGAGGTCTCCCTTGTCGGGACCCCTGTCAGGATGGAATGCATGTTTACTGTCCTGCCTGTCCACATGGTCACTGAGTCAGTCAAGAAGACATCCTCTGCCCTGCACGATGATTACGAGGTAACCATAGTAAACGATGGCAACATCAGGGAGCCCCAGTATGTCACATACAGGACCCTCCCGAACAATGACTTGGTTACCGGCCTGGTAACAGAGCCCGAGGACTGCTTTGTGAGTAACGGGGAGAAGAACTGCAGGTATGTCTTCTATGACCTGGCCCCAGGGGAGTCCGCAAGCATGAGCTACAGGCTGGACTACTGGTCGGTATATGCCACATACATCCTCATCCTGGTCGCGATCTTTATGGTGGTCTTCCTTGGCATGAGGCGCGCGACCGCCCCTGTGATAATCAAGAGGCATGTCAGGAAGGGTGGCGACCGCTACCACGTTGTCCTTGAGGTCAGGAACCCCTTCTACCACAACCTTTCCAATGCAATCATAAGGGACTGGGTCTCCCCCCTGGCCAATGTGCTCCACCACGAGATAGATATGGTCAGGCCCCTGATAAGGCGCTCTGAAGCAGGGACAGAGCTCATATGGAAGCTCGGTGACATAAAGCCAAAGGAGACCAGGATAATCAGCTACCCCATAAAGGCCCTTGTCCAGGGCAGCCTCAGGATGCCCAGGGCATACATAAGATACAACAAGCCCAATGGACGCCTCAGGAGAATCTTCTCCAAGCCCATAAACATAGATGCCTGACCAAGAGCACTGATTCTCATGCCAGCTCAAGACAGCCCCAAAGACCATCCGAGGGTGGTGGTAGGTTCCCTTATTACCAACAAGAAGGGTGAGGTCCTCCTCACAACCTCCAGCAAGTGGGGCGGCAAGTGGACCTGCCAGGGCGGCCACCTTGAATCCGGGGAGACACTGGAGGAAGCCGTAAAGAGGGAGGCCAAGGAGGAGACCAACCTGGATGTAACAGAATTCGAGCTTGTCTGTATACAGAATGCCATATTCCCGGGGGATTACCACAAAAACAGCCACATGGTATTCATTGACTACTCCTGCAGGGCCCTGAACCCGGAACAGGTAAAGCTCAACCATGAGCTCCAGGACTTTGTGTGGGTCAAGCCTGAACAGGCCCTGGGGATGGAACTCAATGACTCCACCCGGCACTTCATAAGTGAATTCATGAGGAAGAGAGCGAAATGATAAAGGCCGTGGTATTCGACTGGGACGGGACCCTTGTGGACAACATGAGGCTTCACTTCATCTCGTTCAGAAAGGCCTTCAAGGGCATAGCAGTGCTTAAACCCATGGATTTATACCTGAGGGAGGGTATGAAGTCAATTGACATAACCCATGACCTGGCCAGGGGCGCGGGTGAGCGCGAAATACAGGATGCCTGGAAGAACAAGGTAAGGATATACGGGGAGCTCTCCAGGGGCCTAGGGATGCTGCCCGAGGCCAGGGGGCTCATAACGAGGCTGAGGGGTGAGGGCCTGAAGGTAGGCCTCGCGACCGGAACCAAGAGAGATTCCCTGAATATCACCATGAGCCGGAAAGAGGCCGGGATGTTCGACTGCATAGTGACAGGGGACGATGTCAGGAGGGCAAAGCCCAACCCGGAGCCCTACCTGAAATGCCTGAGGGGCCTTGGCGTGAGCCCCGGGGAGTCCGTGGCAGTGGAGAATGCACCGCTTGGCATCAGGGCTGCCAAGAGCGCCGGCATGACCTGCATAGCGATTACATCCACCCTCCCGAAGGGATACCTGAAGGGGGCTGACTTCGTCGTGAAGGGCCTCAGAGAGGCCGGAAGGGTGATATTCTCACAAACAAAGGCCTGACACGGTTCTGGGACGCCCCCGAAGGGAGGGTTTCACAGAAAGGCTTAAATATAATTTAATCACTATTTGATAGTTAATAAATCATATAGTTATCCCTTCACAATCACGCTCACAGAAAGTCAAGTAAAACCCACTCGAACTGAGCATGTTTCAGTCCGATGATGCCCAGAGAATTGGGACACGGGAAACCAGCCCGGGAAATCTCAACCAAAAAGAAAGGAGGTGAAACCCTCACATGAGGGCAGGCAAGGGTTTGGTTCTTCCTAGGCCAGTCCTTGGCTCCAGAGTTTTTATTCTCGATTTATGTTGTCTATGCTTGTCTTTGCTTAAGAAATCAAATAAAGGGAGGTAAGCCATGAAGAAACAGATTTTATTAAAGGAGGCTAAGGTACTGACTTCAATAGCCGATGCGACGCAGGGAGCGGGTCAGGATTCTGTTCAGGGGACTGTGCTGATTCTAAAGGAAGGGGATGGAGAACGAAGGATTCAAATCCCCATTAGTTCGGTCGAGGCAGTAGTCATACTTTCAAACATGCGGAGAAGGGTCTCCGAGAGGCCCATAACCCATTCACTGATAGCAAATATCATTAACGGTCTTGAGCTGGACCTCACAAAGGCGGTAATCACCGAAATGAGGGATGGGATATTCCATGCCGTGCTTGTCTTCAATAAGGATGGAAGGGAGATTGCTATTAACTCAAGGCCAATCGATGTGGTTGCTGCTGCAGCCGGGCTGGGGAAGCCCATATACGCCAATGAGGAGGCCCTGCTTGTGTATGCAGAAAGGGAACCTGAAAAGAGGAAATGACATTCCAGCTTCAGTTTGAGATTAAGAAAGATGATGAATAGGTCTGCGGGCAGAGTTGCAGAGCGGCCTGATTCTTTGAAAATCCTCACAAAATAAGGGTCTTGCAATAATTT
>CAZAEI010000032.1:0-10081 GCA_964484305.1 uncultured archaeon | reverse complement strand
TGGGTGCAGACAGCGAAGCCCTGCTCCGAGGCCAGCCTCTCGAGCTCCTGGTCGGCATTGGTTCTCCGGGTCTCGAGGACGAGGACACCCTTCTTTTTGAGCAGCTCGAGGGCCAGGCGGGCGTGCCTGGAGTCGCGGCCCCGGCCCGAGGCCAGCCTCTCGAGTTCGGCCACGACCAGGTCCAGGGTGAAGAGCTCGGGCTTGCCGAATCCCTGGAGCTCCCTGAAGACATCCACCCTGAACTTGCCCGGGATGAGCAGGAAGTTGGTGTCGAGTAGGAACCTCATGGAATCGCCTGTTATATTTACACAGTTAACCATATGGCAATAATTAATAATAGAGGTGTCCTTTTAACCGAGCAGGTTGAAGAAGAATATCCAGGCCACCAGCCAGGCAAAGAGATAGATGAAGAGGCCGTTTCCGATAAGCCACTTGATCCCCTTCTGGCCCACAAAGTGCTGGACCAGACTGCTGACAAGCCAGGCAGCGATAAGGCCCAGGAGGATGGTCAGCATGTTGCCCGCCATGGGGGATACCATAAGGGAGGCGTAGCCCATGGCAATGGCCGCTGCTGTGTAGATTAGGATGGAGAGCCTTGACTGGGATTCCTCGCTCCCGGCAGGCCCTGGTGTGGGGCCCTCCCGGGCGGGTTGCTTGGGGGCTTCCTGGGAGCTTTCCTTGGGGGCCTCGCTGGGGGATTTGCTGGGCCCTTCCCTCGGAGATTCCCTGGGAGCTTGCCTGTGTTTCTTCTTGTGTTTTTTCCTTGACATCGTATCACTGAAGGTCATGTTGCATGGGTTGTATAAGAATTGGGACAGGTAGAATATATAATGCAACTATACTTCTGTTCTGCATATTCGTGCCTAGCCAATTATATTATGGTGCGAGACATCTCGTCGTCTCTCACTTTGTTCGGGATGCCGACTCTCAAACTCGCATACGAATCCTGATGGCTCGTTTAAGATAAGCCTGGCTACTTGCTCTTGTGCCTCATCTTCTTCTGCCTCTTGCGAAGCTTGTGCTTCTTCATCTGCTTCCGCTTGCGCTTCTTTCCGCAGGGCATGGAATCACTTTAGATAGTAATAATGAGGCAGGGGTTATTTAAATGATTCCGGCTGGGTTGTGAAGAGGTGTCTCAAACGGGATTTATGTGGCGTTGGCTGCCCTCTGGGAGTTCATGAGCAGTTCCCAGTTTTCAGGTGGGTCCTTGGGCTTTATGGCCACCGAGCCCAGTTTGCAGAGCGGGCATTCCCCCCTCTCTGGATCCCAGTCGCTTATTCGGTGCTCGGCAAGGGGGGTTACTGTGTAGGTTCCGATGCCTTCTACTTTAATCTCTTTCAGACCCCCACGGTTTATGATAACAATCTCGTAAGGCATTATGGATGAGGGGTCATCACTGACTGAGGCTATGTCCCTCACGGCCTCCGAGAGTCCGGTTCCCTTGGTGCAGAAGTCTTCCACCAGAAGGAGCTGCTGCCCGGAACCGATATTGGTTCTCATCCTTATTGCCTTCTTGCCTCCCTCAATGACCTTTTCCATCTGGGCCACCTCAGAACCAATTATTTCTGCAACATCCTTTCCAAGCCCAGTTGCACCCGTGGGTATGCCTGCGACAAAATCAGGTTTGGGGATATCCAGTTCATTGAACCTGAGGATAATCTGTCTTGCAAATATCTTCCTTATGTTTTCATGGCAGAGAACGACCTTGCTGTTTATGAATCCGTCTGAGTGTCTGCCGGATTTTAGTAGGGCATGGAGGCCTGGACTGCCACTGCGGCCGGCTTCATATTCATATGCCCAGAAGCCTCCCAGTGACTTGAATATATGGAGTATCTCATCCTTTGTTAGTTTCCTGTTGATTGAGCTGGGTTCCAGGGCAAGGACATCCTCCCTTTCCATTTCGAGTATGTTTGGTTCAGTCATGTTCAAACATCCTTATTATGGCCAGTCCGGAGACTGGTGTTATTCAACATTTCCTCCTGCTGCACGGATCTGGTCACGCAGTTCCTTGGCCTTCGTTGCGGCTGCTTCTGCATAGTCATCTCCAGAGCTAGCGAATATGATTCCTGATGAGGAATTGATGGCAACCGAGCCGGGGCCCGTGTATGCCGCCTTCACGGTCTCCTCGACAAAGCCGCCCTGGGTCCCTATTCCCGGGATGAGGTACCACAGGCTGTCCCCTACAATCTCCCTGCCCCTTGAGAGGTGCCATGAAAATATCTTGCCAGAGCCTGGCGGGTGCTCATGGGCCGCTGCCATCACCATGCCTGCATCATCTGCAACACCCAGCTCTTTTGCCCATTTCAGTATTGTTTCTGCAATGAATTCCCAGTAGTGCCGGCCGTCAGGCAGCCTTACATCCTGAACCTCGCGGGAGGAGGGATTGCTGGTATAGCAAAGCCCTACAATGGCCTTGCCCGGGACTGACTTGTCAACAAGGCACTCCATGCAATCCCTGCCCATGTAGGGGCTGAAGTTCACGCCGTCTGCGCCATCGAGGTTGAAGTGTGCTATCCTGTAGCGCTCCTGGGTTCTTCCGATGTCCCCACGCTTGCAGTCAAGAAATACAGGGATGCCTGGGTGGTTCTTCTTGATGTGGCTGATGACTTCCCGGAGTCCCTGGCGGCCGTAGCGGATGGACTCCCAGTAGGCGCTCTGGGGCTTGTACATTGAGGTATATGGAGCAGTGGCCTCAACAACCCTTATCATCCAGTTTGCCATTGCAGTGGCAGTGGACCCCTCGAATTCCTTGCGGACTGTCTCGGGCATCTTGCTGACAAGGGGATCAAGCCCCACGCATACAAGAGAATTGACTTCCTTCTGGCGCTCTGTGAGCAATTGCCTGAATCCCTTCATAAAAATCTTCTTAATGATTATATATAAGGTATTTATAGTTTTGTGGCTCTGTTGCAATCCTCTGAATAAGCAGGAGTACCTGAGCGTGTCTAATTATAGTACATGACATAACTTTTTAGAAAATCATGAGATTTCATCAAGGCCATATTCAAGTGAGTTTTTCTAATTTGTTGTGTCATCAACCATAATCCCTCCAAGACCATCATGCTCCTATGCAACCCCCGAATGAATGGTTAGACACGCTCTACCTAGTCTCATCGTGTCACGGGTCGATGGTGTACCCTTCTTTTATTAAGAAATCGCTTACCTCTGATACGTGAGCAGGTACAGGGTATTTTGGGTCAAACTGCGCTGTCATTGACTTAAGATTGATTTCAACTAGTCGAAGATATATGTCGGTCTTTGTATAATCCCTGTCATCCTCTATAACCTCTCTAACCTTCATTTTTAAGATATCGCCATACCGAGAGATTTTTGTTCCGTTACCGATTGCAGTGAGAACGGCGTCAAATCCTTCTCCAAGCTCTGGTATTCTTGCCATGGGCATTATATCGAAGATTAAATTTAAATATACATAGTACATGAAATAAGGGGCTCCGCCCCTTATGATCCCAGCGGTTCCGGCTCGCTCCCTCTGCGGGCCCTTCTGTTCCATTGGTTAGCGGGCCACGCAGTATTCCCGGCCCGGATAATGTTTATTGTCTAGTTATTTGGGTGGATAGTTAGATACGCCCGTAATTCTTTCTATCAGAGAGGCAGGGTCGAAATCAAATATTACTTCAGAGCCCGTATCCTTCTTGGCGACATCGAGCACAGAACCAATTAATCCGTCAGCAACACCACCGCTGCCCTCGAGTATGCCAATCACTTTTCCGGCATCGAACGCAACTAAGAATTCATTGAGGGTTCCGCTCCTTCCATTGATTATAACTGCGGCATCTATTGAAGCCACAGAGGAGACGTTTCTGTACTTGTAACAGATTTTTTCTTTGTCCCCGTGTTCATATTCCTTTGGAATGAAAATCAGCCTGGAAAAGCCAGAGGTCGGATACCTGAAAACCTTCCTGTGGGATTTCATATCGGTGGCAGGAGAGAATCCTATTGTTTCTCCTCCCAGCTCGCTGGCAGCCATGACTGCCAGATAGGGCAACCCCCAGCAGGCCCCAGTGACTACGGCATGGTTCCTCTTTGCAATCTCCCTTCCTATCTGCCTGGCCTTCTCCTTAACATCTTCTGGGACATCCTCGATGTTTGCGCCGAAAACCCCTATCCTCATATCCAAGAAAGGGTATTGGTATTTAAATAGTGAGGCACAATATTTCCAGGTGATTTATTGGATCTGGCCTCAAAGATAAGGGTCGTGCCTGATTTTCCCAAGGAGGGCATCACCTTCTATGACATAACAACCCTGCTAAAGGATAAAGAGAGCTTTAGGCAGGTTATTCATAACCTTGCTGACAAGTTCAGGGGAAATGGCATTGACAAGATAGTAAGTACCGAGTCGAGGGGATTCATATTCGGGTCCGCCCTTGCATATGAGCTTGGTGCGGGTTTTGTACCTATCAGGAAGGCGGGAAAGCTGCCGTGTGAGACAATAAAATGTTCAAACACCATTGAATATGGCAAACGTGATTTCGAGATACACAAGGATTCCATAAAAGGGGGGGAAAGGGTACTTATTCTTGACGACCTCTTTGCAACAGGAGGGACTACGGAATCTGCCATAGACATGGTGGAGTCCCTTGGCGGGGATATTGTGGGCCTGGCCTTCATGATATTCATGTCCTCAATAAACGATGGTGGCCTGTCATCGGAGGATGTCAGGAAAAGGACCAGGGGTTATGACGTTTTCTACCTGATTGACGACAAGGATTTGAATGTCTGATATTGACGCTCAAGCCTTGGCAGACAGTGATTGGATGACAGGCATTATTAAACCTTAACATCGATTAGCCTGAAGTTTTTTACGTCTACCAATCCCCTGTCAGTTATCTTCAGCCTGGGTATGACAGGCAGGGCCAGGAAGGCAAGCTCCATGAAGGGGTTGTCAAGCCTGCAACCGAGTTTCCTTGTGATACCATGCAGTTCGCTCAGTTTTTTCTGGACCTTGTCTGCAGCCTCTGCTGACATCAGGCCTGCAACAGGAAGCTCGAGCAGTCCCAGGGCCTTCTTGTCCTTTACCGATACAATTCCGCCCCCCGCGTTTCTGAGGCTTTCCAAGGCAAAGAGCATGTCAGAATAGTTCTCTCCGATACATATCATATTGTGCGAATCGTGTGCGACAGTAGAGGCCAGGGCTCCCCCCTCAAGGCCGAATCCCTTTACAAAACCGCGGCCGATGTTGCCGGTGGCCCTGTGTCTTTCAACAACTGATATGGGAAGGATGTCATTCTTACTGTCGGGGACAAGGAAATCTCCGTCTGAATCCAGGCTGGCAATCTGCCACTTGTTAGGGACCTCTATCACATTGACATCCGCTTTCTCTGAGGATTGCACCTTGAGGTCGTCCTCTAAAAAGGAGGCTGTATTTACGGATGATAAAATGTCCTTGGGGATTCTGGGTGCATTAAAATCCTTCACAATCTTTCCGTTCTCTGCAACCTTCTCGCCGTTCACAAAGAGAGCGGCCACCCTGAAATCCTTCAGGTTATCCAGGACGGCAAAGCTTGCCCTGCTACCTGGTCTCAGGCTCCCCAGCCACTCTAGCCTGTAGTGCCTGGCAGGGTTGATTGTTACCATCCGCAGGGCATGTTCTGGCCTTATCCCGAGTTCCACGGCCCTCCTAAGGATTCTGTCAAGGTGACCATCCCTGATGATTGTTTCCGGATGTATGTCATCCGAGACGAGAAAAAGCCTTTTTATGTTCCCGCCCCTGATAATACCGACAAGGCTTTCCAGGTTCCTCATGGAGGAACCCTCCCTTATCATGATTTTCATACCCAACCCAAGCTTTTCCAGGGCCTCGCCCTCGCTTGTGCATTCATGGTCAGTGGTTATCCCTGCCTGGATGTATCTTTTCAGGGCTTCCCCTGACAGGCCTGGGGCATGCCCGTCCACGGGCTTTCCAGACTCCTTTGCAGCGGCTATCTTGGACATAACCTTCTCGTCACCTGACACGACGCCTGGGAAGTTCATGAGCTCTCCCAGGGCAACGCACCTGCCGTGACTCAGTAATTTTCGAATCTCACTGGTCCCAAGCTCTGCCCCTGCTGTCTCCATATGGGTGGCGGGCACGCATGACGGGGCTGTGAAATAGACCTCTAGGGGGCTTTTTTCCGCATCCCTTATCATGAACTCTACTCCCTCCACACCCTTGACATTGGCTATCTCGTGCGGGTCGGTAACCACAGCGACAGTCCCCCTGGGCAGCACGACCCTGGCAAAGTTCGAGGGGGTCAGCATCGAGCTCTCTATGTGAACATGCGCGTCAATGAATCCGGGGACTATGTATCTTCCAGAATAATCAATTACCTTATCAGGTATCTGATTCGTTTGGGGAACTATCCTGCCGTCCCTGACAAAAAGCTTGCCTTCGTTTATCCTGCCGGATTCCACATCCACTATATTACCTTTCACAACAAACATTAGATGATTCTTGAGGATATGATTTAATAAATCAGTACAGGATGCTGTGAAATGCAGAAAACGCCGCTGGATGACAGGGAAAGGATTTATTGGAATTGTCACCATTGAATTTATTCATTCTATAGAGCCTGGGGTTAAGAATGGTAAGTTAATTTATTTCTTTCCCCCAATTCTGAAGTGGAGGAGATTTGACATGGCCATTGATGTTTCTGCAGAGGTGTGCGGCATGAGGATGGAGCCGGCCGTCATGAATGCCTCGGGGATATTCTCCTTTGTGCCTGTCCTCAAGAGGCTTCAGGGCCATTTCGGGGCCCTGGTGACCAAGAGTATCGGCTACCAGGAGAGAGAGGGCTATGATAACCCGGTTTTTGCGCAGCTCTCGGAGAAGGAGTATATCAATGCTGTGGGACTGCCCAATCCCGGGCACAGGGCCATGCTCGAGGAGCTGCTTGAGGCCTATCCCCTGGGGAAGCCCCTGATAGTCTCGGTGTTCGGCTCGAGCATAGCAGAGATGAGGGAGATGGTCTCGGAGCTGCAGTACGCGTGCGACGCCTTTGAAATCAATTTCTCCTGCCCGCACCCCAGGCCCGGGGAGAGGATTGGGAAGGTTTTGGGTTCCGACCCCGTAGCGGTGGAGGCCTTTGTGGACGCGGCCAAGAGGGCGTGCAGGAAGCCGGTCATTGCAAAGCTCTCATGGAGCATAGAGAACCTGGAGCAGATTGCAAAGGCCTGCTGGGACGCGGGTGCCGATGCAATATCAACAACCAATACCATAGGACCCACCCACTCGGGCATGTCCAGGATAAGGTGGCCTGTCCTGAGCAATGTTCACGGCGGCCTCTCGGGGCCCGCGATAAGGCAGAAGGGCATCGAGAGTGTGAGGAGGATAAGGAAGGCCGCGCCTGAAATCCCGGTGATAGGGATGGGCGGCATATCATCGGGCCGGGACATAGTTGAGTATCTCAGGGCCGGGGCCGATGCGGTGGCCATGGGGACGGCATTTGACCTGAAGAGCACCGGGCAGGTTGGAGAATTCATGGAACGGCTCGTGGAGGAGCTCAGGGATGAGATGGAAAGAGAGGGTGTGAAGAGGCTTAGGGACCTGAAGGGGTAAAAGCCGTAACTATTACGAGGGGAAAGGGTGCATGCAGGTGGCGAAGTCGCCTGAGCCGTCATAGATTGTGAGGAGAAGGATATGGGCAGGGAATATCACGAGCAGTTTGAGATAAGCAAGGTTGCTGAGGAGGCCAGGGGTTTGAGGAGGATTGTGTTCAGCAGGCCCCTGAAGAGCGAGCCAGGGCAGTTCGTCATGATGTGGATACCCGGGATTGGGGAGAGGCCGCTCTCGGTCATGAATGACAAGCCCCTGGAGCTCCTGATAAAGAGGTACGGGGGGGCCTTCACCGAGAAGGTGTTCAAGCTCTATCCGGGGCAGAGGGTGTTCATAAGGGGACCATACGGGAATTCCTTTATGCCCCTTGTAAAGGAGGAGGGAAGGAAGTTCCTGGTATGCGGGGGTTGCGGGGTCGTTCCCCTTGTTTTTCTGGCGGAAAGGCTGAAGGAACATGATGTGCAGGTTGTCATGGGGGCCAGGAGCAGGGAGGAGTTGCCACCGGCCTTCAGGGAACTCGGCCCGCTTATAACAACGGATGACGGCTCGGAAGGGGTGAAGGGCCTCGTCACGGACATGATTGACCGGCTCGGGGCCAGGAGGGGTGACCAGTTCTTTATATGCGGGCCGGAGAGGATGATGGTTGCTGCGGCTGAGAAGGCCGAGAGGTATGTGCCCCCTGAGAACATAGTCCTTTCCTTGGAGAGGTACATGAAATGCGGCAGGGGGCTGTGCGGCTCCTGTGAGCTTGACGGCTTCAGGGTGTGTGTCGACGGGCCGGTATTCACCTACAGGCAACTCAGGGGCGGCGACTTCGGAAGGAGGAAGCGCTCCAGGTCAGGGAGGAGGGTTGGGGCATGAGCTATGACCTTGTGATAGAGGGAAGGTTCGTGGACCCCCTGGAAGGAATCCGTGAGGGATTCCTGGGCATTGAAGGGGGCAGGATAGCGTACATAACAGAGATGCCTATAAGCGGGAGGGCAAACATAAGGCTCTCGGAATCAGAGCTCGTGCTGCCGGGCTTCATAGACAGCCACGTCCATTTCAGGGAGCCCGGATGGGAGCACAAGGGCGACATGGCAAGCGAGAGCAGGGCCGCTGCCCTGGGGGGCGTGACCACGGCCATGGAGATGCCCAACACACCCATGCCCCATCAGACCACTACAAGGGAGAAGGTCCTGAAGAAGAGGGCGATTGCCGAGAGGAGGGCCGTCATAGACATGGAATTCTATGGGGGGATCGGGCCCGGGAACCTCTACACCCTGGGGAGCATGGCAGATGTTGTCCCGGGATTCAAGATATTCATGTGCGACAGCACCGGGAACCTGAAGCTCGAGAATCTCGGGCAGGTTGAGGAGGCGCTCTCCCAGCTCAGGGGCCTGGGGAAGCCTGTCAAGGTCCACTGCGAGGACCAGGCCATGAACGATACGGGGAAGGAGAGATATAAGGACATGTATGAGAAACATGGGCCGCTGATTCACTCCCTTGCGAGGCCCCCGGAGTCAGAGGCAAAGTCTATAAGGGATGTGCTGGTCCTTGCCAGGAAGTACAATGTTCCTTTATGCGTGTGTCATGTATCGACAAGGAAGGGCATGCAGATGATTGAGGAGGACGGCTGGGCCAAGGCTGAGGTCACGATTCACCACTCCCTCCTGGACCTTGAGGACTTCAGGAGGCTCGGTCCCCTGGGTAAGATGAACCCGCCCCTGAGGGAGAGGCGGGATGTGGATTATGTCCTCAATTCTGTTGCGGAGGGCCGTGTGCCCTTTATAGTCACGGACCATGCGCCGCACACCCTTGAGGAGAAGGGGACGGAGAGCTTCTGGGATGTTCCCTCGGGGGTCCCGGGCATTGAGCATTACGGGAACTTTGCTGCCCTTCTTCTGGCCAGGGGGATGGACCTGAAGGACCTTGCAAGGGCGACATCGTACAATGCAGCGGAGTTCTATAACCTGGAGGGCAAGGGCCGGATAGAGGAGGGCTACCTGGCCGACCTGGCCGTCCTGGACACCCAGAGGCCTGTCAGGGTTGGGCCGCCCTATCAGACCAAGTGCGGGTGGTCCCCCTATGAGGGCATGGGGTTCCCGGGAGGGGTCAGCTATACCATAAGGAGGGGCAGAACAATCATGGAATGCGGAAGGGTTCTGGTCTGAGTTTTTCCGTACACGCTTTTGGAGAGAATCAGGATTCGTTATAACCATCTGCCAAGGTCTTAGCTGGCGAAGCCGTTAAGAGTAAAAGGGTGTTATTTGAGACGCTTCCTGGCCAGCTCGGCGTCCTTTTCTGTGATGGTCCTCCGGCCGAAGTGGTCGGCGAATTCCCCGGCCTCTGTCGCAAGGCTCCTGGTGAGCTGCTCGATGTAGTCTGCAAAGGCCTGGCTGGCCTGCCTGGAGACCCGCTTTGCGCCGGCCTCTCTCATTATTCTCTCAACCGTTGCCAGGGGGAGTTTGGCCATGATCTTGCCTCTTTTCTGCCATTTCAAGCTGAAAATGCGCTATAATATGCTATACTGAATCAACTTAAATAAAC
>CAZAEI010000031.1:0-10663 GCA_964484305.1 uncultured archaeon | reverse complement strand
GAATTTTCTACATCCCCATTCACAGGAATGTTTCTTTGTGAAAATAAACCAGAATACAAATCAGCGCTCAATAAAAGACTATCTAAACTGGGTACAAAATTCAAGATATATGAAGATTGTAATTCATCAATAGAAAATATAATAAAAGACTTCCCAAGAAATCCGCTATGTTTAACATTCATAGACAATGAGGGACTTGATGTTAGCTGGGAAACCGTATCAAGAATTGCTAGGCATAAAGGAGATGTTATAATAAATTATCCAACGGCATTAATACCTAGGGTTAGCGGAAAAACAGATACATCTAAAGCAGACGAAGATAAAATGAATTTCTTTTTTGGGGATGATGGATGGAAAGGGAAAAGCAAACAGGAATTATTAGAATATTACGAAGAAAAACTCAAATCCATTGGAAATAAAATAATTGAGAATATAAATGTTTCTTCTGAAAAACAAGGAGGGTTTCATTATCATCTCATATTCGCATTAGGTATAACCGCTGGGGGAAATCCATGGCTGCCTGCACTATACCCAATCAAGAAAAAAGTAGAACACAATTCAGGCAAAGTTATATCGATGGCATTGGATATACTTTCCGGAAAGAGTAAAAACATAAAGAGTTTTATTGAATAATAAAATCACTAATATTACTTGTTTTTATTATATCCCTCTTCTTTATTGTTGTTAAAACCCCCCTTGATTCATTAGAAGACAACCTCTCAAACCCATCATCATAAAAATAGCTCCACTTGTTTGAGGCCATGTGTATTCCAAGCGGGACCTTTACCATGGCCCCGAATCCCTTTCCATTCAGCTTGTCCTGCTTTGGAAAGACTTCATGAACCCTTATATCCCGCGAGATGTCCAGGGCGAACTTCCTAGCAATTGATGAATCAGCAGGCTCCACGAACAGCCAGACATGATAGCCCCGCCTGCCGCTGAATTCCAGCAGGGGATGATATCCCCCCTTCTTGAGCCTGTTGCATAGAATCTTGGCCTTCTCGAATTCTATTTCAAGCGAACTGTTTTCATCCACATCGAAATCAAAGCATATCCACTTTACCTTGTTGTTTTTAGGGTCGATTTGAAAGCTTCCTATTGTCAGTCTCCCGTTAAGGTGGCCCTTTATGAGCTTCTCTGTCACAGCCTCCTTTATCACTGAATATTCATTGAGCCCTTCTATCTGCCTTGCATATACATCATCCCTAACGAAGAACAATTCCTTGACGGCCTTGGCTAATTCATCCATAATAATTAGGTAGGTTTGTAATTAAAGTATCTTCAATACCGACCTTGGATAATTAGACAATGTCTAATATTAGAGACCTATCTTTTAACCCCCACGGTTCCCAGCACCCTACCCCACCGGCTTGCCGCCCAGTTATCATAGTTCAGGCGGAATACCTTGCTGTTCGCAGGCTTCCTTATGGACCTCTCCAGGATGGTCCCGTCCCCCAGCCAGAGCGGGGAGAACATCCACCCAAACGCAAAGAACAGCTCACCCCCTGCTATTTTCTCCACATCCAGGCCTGTCCTCCCCATCCTCTTTTTCAGTTCATTCCTTGTATATGGGTGCTCCCTGCCATGTATCCAGGTTCTGCTCTTCTCTGCCGCGAACTTCCCCAGCCTGTACATGAGGGAGCCTATATGGGGCACGATTATCAGGACCCTCCCGCCCCTGCGGGCGGCCTTGGCGTGCATATCAACGACCCTCTGCCTTGCAGGGCCTGTGAAGTGCTCAATCACGCCCTCTGAATGCACGATGTCAAACTCATCCCTGAAGTCGCTGTCAAGTATGTCCCCCAGGACAAGCTCGCCATCCACACCCTCCCTTTCCATGTTCCTTCTTACAATGTCAAGCGAATCCCTTGTGAAGTCCATGAACGTCACCCTCGCCCCCCTCTTGGCCATGAGTATTGTGTTTATCCCGGTCCCGCAGCCCATCTCAATGACCCTCTTGCCCCTGAAATCATAGTCCCCCAGAAGCATCTCATAGAACCTCCACATATAGGGCTCCCTGCCGAAATCTATGGGCTTCATACCCTTCCACACGTTTCCCCACTCTTCACTGTTTGGCATGGTTTATCTTCTCACGCAAAGAATAAATTCCTATCCCACCCAAACTAATAAACATGGCAGAGCCTTACTTTTCAGTGATAACCCCGACATACCACGAGGAGAGGTCGCTCGAGGGCACCCTGGCCTCTATAGACAGGGCCGGCTGCGGCCACAGGACAGAGACCATAGTGGTGGACAGCGGCAGCAGCGACAGAACGCTCGAGATAGCACGAAGGCATACAAGGAACATCCACATCCTTAGGAGGCGCGGGATAGGCCTCGCAAGGAACCACGGCGCCATGCACGCCCGGGGAGACATACTGGTCTTTCTCGATTCAGATACCATGGTCCCGGAGAACTTCTTTGACGAGCTCTCTGCGGTCTTCAGCAACCCGGCCGTCTGCGGGGCCAACTGCAATGTCATGCCATGCCCGGACTCCAGGCCTACCCGCACGGAGAGGGCATTCTACAGGCTCTGGGGCAGGGCCAGGCGCGCCATCTACCACATGAAGCCCTGCGGCACAGGAGACAACGGCATAATAATCAGGAAGGGGGTATTTGAGAAGACAGGCGGCTTTAATGAGGACATGCACACCATGGAGGACCTGGACTTTGTCTTCAGGGCCGCGCGCCTCGGCAGATTCCTCTTCCTCAGGAAACTCATACTTACCGAGAGCATGCGCAGGATAAGAAGGACAGGCATACCCAGGTTCTCTGCCATCTACCTCTACAACTTCTTCTACTACCTTGTGAAGAGGAGGCCGAGGATATCCCACTGGGAGCCGGTCAGATAGCAGGCCTTCCTTGTGTTTAACTCTTTTGCCAAAGAAGTCCGCTTCCAAAATCTTATTCATCCGCATAGGGGATTTTGGTGGTGGATGAATTTGGCACCATAGGTGGATTCTAACAACAAACCAGCACCATGCAGCATATCGGAATAACGGAAATGTCCTATGCATAGGATTATATACACTCTCATACAACCCTAAACAGGGTTCTGTAAAGAACATTAAAGGGGTAACTGGCCTGACCAGAAACAAGGAACAGTTTCTTGAGCAGGGGATATAGATGCAAAGGACACACAAGTTCAGGATGTATCCGTCGGGTCAGCAGGAAGATCAGATGCTGTGGACTTTGGATAGGTGCAGATTCGTCTATAACCAGATGCTTGATGGCCTGAACAATCAGGAGAAGCCCAATAGATATGAATTGCAGAACAGGCTGCCTGCAATGAAAGGACAATATCCAGAACTGAGGGGCGTCTACTCAAAAGTTTTGCAATACGAGCCATACCGATTGTTCTCTGCCCTGTGGAGTTTGGCACAGCTAAAGAAGAACGGCAAGAAGGTAGGCAGCCTTCGGTTCAAGGGAAGGAATCGGTTCAAGACATTCACATACAACCAGTCCGGCTTCAGGATCATCTCAACAGGCAAGTGGTGCCAGAGGCTGCACCTGTCCAAGATTGGCGAGATACCTCTCCGGGTGCACAGGAAAATTGAGGGTATTGTGAAGCAGATAACCATCAAGCGATACCCCTCCGGGAAGTGGTTCTCACTGATAAGCTGCGAGGTGCGGGAGAAGCCCATGCCGACAAGGAACAGAAGGAAGGTCGGCATAGATGTCGGACTGAACAGCCTCGTCTATGACAGCGACGGCAACCGCGCAGATCACCCGAGATGCCTGAACAAGTCGCTGAAAAGGCTGAGGAGAGTTCAGAGAAAACAATCCAAAAGAGAGAAGGGTTCCAACAACAGGAACAGGCAAAGGATAATCGTCGCAAGGGTTCACGAAAGGATCGTCAACCAGAGGGACGACTTCCTGCACAAGCTCTCAAGGTATTATGTCAACGACTACGGTTTGATAGTCTTGGAGAGGCTGAACATCACTAATATGGTCAAAAACCATCATCTCGCAAAGTCGATAATGGATGCTTCATGGTCCAAACTAATCCAGATGATTGAACACAAGGCTGAGTGTGCTGGTGTTCATGTCGTAAGGGTTAGTGCGAGAAACACAACACAGAAATGCAGCCAGTGCGGAAACGTGGTGGAGAAGTCTTTATCCGTAAGGACGCACAGCTGCCCACATTGCGGGTTTGTGGCGGACAGGGACTACAACTCTGCACTTGAGATACTGAACAATGCATTAGGGCGGGAACCGCCCGAATCTACGCCTGTGGAGACTGGGCCTCTACTCCTGAGCAATCAGGGGCAAGTTCGGTCATGGAAACAGGAAGCCACTTCCAAAATCACGTCAATTGCTTAGGATTTTGGTGGTAGTTCACAATATTAACCACAACCACCAATTATTAAGGGGATTATGATATGGCAGAGAGGCTTGTAAAGAAACTCCACCCACACGAGAAAAAGATACTGCTTGCCTTAAAGAAGATGCAGGAGGCCCTGACAAGCGACGTGGCCAGGGAGTCGGGCCTTCCCGAGGCAGCCGTCCACAAGGCAGGCCAGTGGGCAAGGCTCAAGGGCCTTGTGGAGCATGAGGAGAGCATCAAGACAAAGGCAGAGCTCACGGAGGAGGGCAAGCGCTACGCCAGGGAGGGCCTCCCTGAGAAGCGACTTTTGCTCATGGTTTCTGAGGGCAAATCAGGAATCAGCCAGCTAAAGAAGGCCCTGCCCGGACTCAATATCGCCCTGGCCTGGGCCAGGAGAAAGGGCTGGATAGAGGTCTCTGGCAAAACCCTCAAGCTTACAGAACTTGGCAGGAACACCCTGAGCATGATAATCCCAATCGAGCGCAGCCTCAGGGGCGAAATAAGCGATGATACCCTTCCTGAACTCAGGTCCAGGAAGCTGGTCAGGGTAAGGAAGCTCAAGGAGAAGAGGCTAATACTCACCAGGAAGGGAAGGGTACTCCTCCCCCACATAAGGGAGGACAGGGCCCTGGGCCAGCTCAGGCCGCACCACATCAAGACAGGCTCCTGGAGGAAGCTGAAGTTCAGGCCCTATGACGTGAGCCTCCCCTCGCCGGTCTTTGCCCCGGCAAGGCTCCATCCCTATACCCAGTTCATAAACGAGACCAGGAGGAGGCTCATAACCATGGGCTTCCAGGAGGTGAAGGGCCCCTGGGCAGAGCTGGAGTTCTGGAACATGGACGCCCTCTACATGCCCCAGGACCACCCCGCCAGGGGCATCCACGACGTCTTCAGGCTCAAGAAGCCAAACAAGGGAACGGTTGCCAACAGGCGCGTCCTCGACAGGGTTGCCAGGACCCACAGGAATGGCTGGATAACGGGCTCATCCGGCTGGGGCAGCTGGAACCAGGAGCAGACCCTGAACCTTGTCCTGAGGAGCCAGACCACCTGCGTGTCAGCCAGGACGCTTGCATCCGGTGTGGAGGACCCCTCCATGTATTTCACCCTGAGCAGGGTGTTCAGGCCGGATGTGATGGATGCCACACACTCCTTTGAGTTCGACCAGCTCGAAGGGATTGTCGTGGGCGAGAACCTGAACCTCAGGCACCTCATGGGCTACCTCGAGGTCTTTGGCAGGGAGATTGCAGGGGCAGAGAGGATACGCTTCAGGCCCGGGTACTTCCCCTTTACTGAGCCCTCCCTGGAGATGGACGGCTATGTCAACGGAAAGTGGGTCGAGCTCGTGGGCTCTGGTATATTCAGGCCCGAGGTGACCCAGCCCCTCGGGGTGGACAAGCCGGTACTGGCCTGGGGGTGCGGGTTTGCCCGCCTGGCCATGATAAAGCTCGGGATAACCGATATCCGCGATCTGTTCAACCACGACCTTGAATGGCTAAGGAAGAGGAAGCTCACACTCTGGTGATACCATGCCTGTGATAACACTCAGCGCATCGGACCTGAAGTCCCTGACAGGCAAGCCGGTCCCGGACGACCAGCTCAGGGCAGTCCTGCCCCTGATAAAGTGCGATATCGAGTCCTGGGAGGGTGACGAAATCAGGGTCGAGGTGACCCCGGACAGGCCGGACCTCTTGAGCACCGAGGGCATTGCGCGCCAGCTCTCGTACTGGCTCGGGATAAGGAGGGGCCTGCACGGCTACATAATCTCAAAGCCCAGGATATCCCTTACCGCGGAGCCCGTGGGTGTGAGGCCTGAAATCGTGGCAGGCAGCGTCCGGGGGGTTGAGTTCAGCGACTCCATGGTGAGGTCAATCATGCAGCTCCAGGAGGCCATTGACCTCACAATAGGCCGCGACAGGCTCAAGACAGCGATAGGGGTCCATGACGCCTCCAAGGTCAGGCCACCCTTCTTCTACAGGGAGGTCGGGCCGCGCGACATAAGCTTTGTACCCCTCGGCTTCTCCAAGGAGCTCACGATAGAGCAGATACTCAGGAAGCACCCCAAGGGTTTGCAGTATCGGCACATCTTCAGCGGGAACAAGACCTACCCGGTCATTCTGGACAGGAACGATGACGTGCTCTCCTTCCCGCCGATAATAAACGGCGAGCTGACCAAGGTAACCCCTGAGACAACTGACATATTCCTGGACATCACGGGATTCGACCAGACCCCCCTGAACCAGGCCCTCAACATCCTTCTCTCCGCCCTGGAGATGCGCGGCGGGAAAATCGAGGCCGTGAAGATAAACAACCGGAGCTATCCCCACCTCAAGGCCAGGCCCGTCAGGATAGATACATCCTCGGTCAAGCGGATGCTGGGGGTGAACCTCAAGGACAGGGAGATTCGCGACTGTCTGGAGCGGATGGGCTACGGCTTCGACCCCAGCTCCTCCCAGGTCCTTGTCCCCCCCTACAGGGCAGACATAATGCACCCCGTCGACGTCATAGAGGATGTCGCGATAGCCTATGGCTACAATGACTTTGTCCCGGAGGTTCCCCGCCTCCCAACAATAGGCAGGCCCAACCCTGAGGAGGAGTTCGCGCTCATGCTCAAGGAGCTCATGGTGGGCCTGGGCTTCCAGGAGGTCATAAACCCCTCCCTGAGCAGCCCGGAAAGGCAGTTCACCAGGATGGGCACCAGGAACCCCGGAGCAGTGGAGATAGCAAATCCCGTATCAAGGGATTATGTAATCTGCAGGCACTGGCTGCTCCCGAGCCTCCTCGAGAACCTCAACTCAAACATACACAGGCGCTATCCCCAGAGGATTTTTGAGCTCGGGGAGTGCCTGCACCCTGACCCGGGGGCAGACACAAGGACCCGCAATGTCAAGAAGCTCGCTGCCGTGACCTCACATGCAGATGCCGGCTTCTCTGAAATCATGTCACTCTTCAATGCCTTCAGTGAGGCACTCCCGCTCAGGCTCACAACAGCCGAGCACAGCCACCCCAGCTTCATCAGGGGCCGGTGCGTGTCCATCATCCTCAGGGGGAGGGCCATCGGCCTCCTTGGCGAGATCCATCCCAGCACACTCCATGGCTTCGGCCTGAAGATGCCTGTGGCTGCCCTTGAAATCAACTCAGAAAGCCTCTGGAGGGCCCTGAAACCAGGCCCTTAATCACACAGATATTTCCTTCTGTCCCTTCTAAAGGGAAGGCCTAAACCCTGAGCCAGCCGAATAGTCTGTCAAGCATGGGAACCCTTATCCGGTAGCTCTCCCCCACCATGCCCGCTGCTATGGCCATGAACTGCTGGGCAGCCAGGGAGTGCGGGGAATGCGTTACCGCAGGGGACCTCTCTGCGGTGGCCCTCCTGACAGCATAGTCCTCATTGACCACGCCCATCACAGGAATGCCCAGGAAGCCCTCTATCTCCTCCCGGCCCAATTCGATTCCCTCGTTCTTTACCCGGTTGATCACTGCCCCCACGGCCTGGGTCTCATGCTTCTCTGCAATCCTTATGAGCTTCAGGGCCTCTGTGAGCGATGCCAGGTCAGGGTTGACCACGACCAGCAACTCATCCGCTGCCTTTATGACGGACGTTGCCTCGGCACCCAGGCCGGCTGCTGTGTCAATCAGGATGAACTCCGATTCTCCCAGGAGCTTGTACACCGCATCAACAAGCCTGTGGGGCTGTGGGGTCATCATCTTCTCAACAGACATATCAGCGGGAATGAGCCTGAAACCGTCGCTGTGTTGGTACATGGCCTCCCTGATGCCTGCGCGGCCCCTCATGACGTCCTGTATGGTCTTGGGGTAGAGGGGGACCCCGAGATGGAGGCCCAGATTGGGTGTCGTGGTGTTCCCGTCTATCGCAATGACAGACCTGTTCAGACCAGCCAGGGCGGCCGAGAGGTTTGAGACGAGTGTGGTCTTTCCGACCCCGCCCTTCCCGCTAGCCACAGCGATAATCCTGGTCATGGTTAATATTTGTTTAACAACGCATAAAAAGATTCCAAACCCCCTTCAGGCACCGAGGGCAACCCACCAACATACTTCGGGGCAGTTTCCATGTTATTATAAGCGGACCCGGCAGGACTATCGGACCATGCCGCCATTAATGCGGCAGTGTTCTTTCGAACCTGCGACCCCTCGCTTTCTCCCACTAATTCAAAGGCGGTTTGATAGGAGGCGAGTGCTCTATCCAGCTGAGCTACGGGCCCGTAACACCAATACCTACCCCACGGCAGATACATTGTATGCAGTGCTATGGTGCTTATTGCACTAATTAAATATAAGCCTTTGCGCTAAATATGTCTTATGAAGGCCCCCCTTCTGATAATAACACTGACGCTCGTTCTCATTACCTCGGGCTGCGTAAGGGAGACAGGCGACGTAGTCATAAAATTCACTGACCTGAACATATCTGGACAGGAGGCCGGCCTCAATCTCTCCGGACTGGAAGAACCTTCTGAGGCGCCCGAAGCCGCCGGGAACGCGACAGGAGGGGAAGTCGATCCCTGCGCAAGCGTCGTGTGCGACGACTCAATAACAACCTGCCCTGACGGCACGGTCATGGCCTGCGGGAATACCTGCGACCTAGAGACAGGCAACTGCACGACCTGCACACCGGACTGCACAGGCTACGAGGCCCCTGAGGAGTGTGGGCTGGAGTGCGGAACCTGCGAGGCCCTGGATGAGGAGGCCTGCGAGTGCATTACCATACTCTACTGCGACGGCAATGGAATCTGCGAGCCCAGCTATAATGAAAGTTATGAGTGGCTCTATGGTCAGGACTGCCTGCCCTTTGAGGGTTGTGATGACGGCGATGAGTGCACCCAGGACATTTTCGACCCCAACTACCAAATCTGCACCCATGTGGACATCTGCTGTGATGACAGTGACGAGTGCACGGTGGACTACTACAACTACACCACAGACATCTGCGAGTACACCTACATCTGCTGTTCAGGCGCAGAGGCAATAATCCAGGGAGCTGAATATAACCCTGACACCCAGACTCTAGAACTCTATGTAAATAATGCAGGTGACATGGACCTGACTTTTGATGTTTATCTGACCCTTGAAAATGGCTCTGTTGAGAAGCCTGAGGGAGAGTGGGAAGCGGCCGCAGACGAGCTCGCGACATTTTCAATAGGCGGCGTATCCGATACCTTGACAGAGGCAATGATACAGAGTAATGAATGTGAGGAAGCCCGGGACTTTATAGGAAGGTCATGGATAAACGGCTTGGAGGCCGGGGAGGAGCCAGGCGACGTCAACATAATCCACATCAATGAGACCGAGGAAATCGTCCATATGGATGGCTACAATGTGGACATGACCGGCTGGACCTTGGAGGATATAGGTCCGAATTTCATCTATCAGTTTCCTGATGGCTTCATTATAGATGGTCGAGTCTATCTCCATAGGGGTTATGGTAACGACACTGAAACAGATCTCTATTGGCAAGACAGTCGGTATGTCTGGAATGATGATGGTGACACCGCCACCCTGAGAAACGAGCCAGGCGAAGCGGTTTCCACCTACGAATACTAGTATCTGTATGTTTTTCGTTATAACGTTTTTGAAGAAGGCGGGTACTTGCCTGCCATTCCTTGATTGTAATGAGGGCAGGAAGGGGAATGCTGCCTCTTGTAAAAATGTTACTTGCACTCCTCGCAGAGCCACCTTCCGCCCACATTGACCAGATGGTCGGAATACTCCCCACAGTTTTCGCATATGCCGGATATCTCCCTGCTGGGGTCTGCAACCCGGTCAACCCTTATCTTGAGCTTCTCTGATAGGATGTTTATGAGCTCCGGGGAGAGCAGGAGTATCTCCTTGTCAGAAATCATGCCCATGAGTCTGCCTTTCTCTATCACAGGGATCCTCTTGACACCGCTCTTTATCATACTCTTCGTGACATCCATGCAGGATTCGTTGGGGCCTGTGAACACGAATCCCTTTCTCCTCTTTGGGAGATCCCTTATTTTGACCTTCTTGGGGCTCTTCCCCTCGGCCACGGCGGTCACGATATCGCTGTCAGTAACTATCCCCACCGGCTTGTTGTTTCTGAGAACAATAACCGAGCCCACCCTGTTGTTGGTCATTATCTTTGCAACATCAGCCAGACTCAGGTCCGGGTCTGCTGTTATCACATTCTTCTTCATTATTTCTTTTACCTTGACCACGGAATCACTGCATAATTATTGTAGGAAACCCTTATAAAACATATGACCCGTTAAGTTGACAATACAAAGGAAAAGGGACCGCTATTTTAATTTGGGTAAGGTTATAATCCAGCCACCATAATACAGCTTATATGCCACGATTAACGTG
>CAZAEI010000030.1:0-10893 GCA_964484305.1 uncultured archaeon | reverse complement strand
CGCAGGTGACTTCGCTGTCTGAATGTGCTCCGGGGATTATGCTCAAAACTTTATTTAATAACCAAACAAAGAATAATCATGGGCATCAAGTATCTGGCCTTTCCCCTGCTGATTGCAGCGGTTCTTCTTGCAGGAACATCCTATGCAGTTGTGGATATCGGGGTGGAGGGTACAGGGAGGTCCTATGGCCCGGGGGCCCAGTATCTGGACGCCAACATCACAGTCAAGTATAGCGAGCTTATCCCCAAGACTGCCGAGCTTTACGTCCGTTTCAACGGTGAGAGCAGCCCCAGGGGAAGGGTCAGCCTCTACAACTACCTCCATGATGAGAGCTATTACACATTCCAGAACCAGACATTCAGCTACAATATCACGGCCAGTGGGAGTGTCAGCTGGTATGAATACCCTGAACAGGATTTCTGGTACAGGGTCAGCGTGACAGGGCTGTGCGGCGGCGACTGGTGCGACAATGTCAGCGGCGTGGATATATGCAACTGCCCCTGCGGGACATCCTATCCATGCCCCTGGTCAATATCCCGCACGAGCTTCAGGAAGTACTCTGTGAATGGTAACCCTGAAGTGACGGGGCTCAAGTTTATCGAGAACACAAGCGAAAGCATCGGCATACCGGAGAATGCTGTTCCTGGTTCAGTGGTCTGGGGTGTAACGGAAGGATCCAACCCTACCGGGGTCGAGGTCACGATGAGGGCCGCCTGCGGCCTGATGGGATACGACAACAGTGTACCGTCCGCGAGAGACGGGTGGATAACCAAAGGGATAACGCCACTCGGCGGGCTTCCGTGTGCTGACATTCCAGGGGTGTTAGAAGGCACTGATTGCAGAGTCAATGAACCGCAAGTTGACCGTTTTGATGATGCAAGTATGACAAGGGATTACAGGAAATACGGTGGCCCAAGCGCTACTACTATTTACACCAGTGGTGGTATATACAAGGACTACGTGTACCAGAGCCGTAGAACCCAGGTGGAATGGAACGGAACCTCAGGGGAGATAATACTCAAGGATTTTGATTCAAAGGCATATTATGTTGCTTTCTACCTGCCACCCAACGGGCCCATGGTATGCGCCTATACAAGCTACAAGGTCCGGAATTCAAGCGCCTGGGGTGATTCTTATGAGGTAACAGGGGCCTCGGCAGGGTATCTTGAGCCGTACACCAGGGTCTATCTTAAGAGCGAACTGAACCAGAGCATGGGGCCCTATAAACTGGGGGCCCCGGATTGCCCACCTTATGTAGATGAGAATGAA
Organism: uncultured archaeon; assembly: GCA_964484305.1. Lineage (GTDB taxonomy): Archaea > Aenigmatarchaeota > Aenigmatarchaeia > QMZP01 > QMZP01 > DAOVFN01. Next base: position 9,624 of record CAZAEI010000030.1, on the reverse strand, counting down.
TGCAACAAGGAACAGGTAACATACAGCGCGGTCGAGTACGATGACCCGAGCGACTCTGTTGAGGTGGCCCATAATTATGACGCTGTAGGGGAGACGCTCACTGTCACAGGCACGGCTGACAGGAAGATGCTCTCAGGGGAGGAGTCCTTCACGGTCGAGTTCTCCTCTCAACCAGGGGCATTCAATATCGACATATCAGACCTCACCCAGGAGGAGGGCAACCACACCATGACCATAGTGATAAGCGATGGGGGGAAGGTCTATGGGGAAGAGTCCTTCCTGATTTTTACGTGCGCTGACGGGGACGGGGACGGCTACTGCACAGAGGACGGGGACTGCGACGACACAGACCCTGAGATAAACCCTGGCATGGAGGAGGCCTGCAACGGCCTGGACGATGACTGCAACGGGATTATAGATGATGGCATAGCAGGCATGGGCGAGAACATGGGGAACCCCTGCTGGGACTGGCCCGGAAGCGCATGCAAGGGTGTCTATGTGTGCAACTCCAGTGGGACAGGTCTTGCCTGCAAGCCGGACAACGGCATCTATCCGGGGAACATGGAGGAGATATGCGACAACCAACGGGATGATGACTGCGACAAATATATAGATGAAGAGAACCAGACCATAGACGGTGTTCTGCAGACATGCATTGAAAAAACCATGATATGCTATGCGGGTGAGACCAGGCCGTGCGGACAGTGCAGGGACGGAAGGATATCGTGCATAGATGGAAAGTGGGGAGGCCCGTGTGTGGGGGCAAGCGAGCCCAAGGCAGAGGTGTGCAACGGGATTGATGACGACTGCGATGGGACAGTTGACAACATCTATGGAAAGGGATCGGTGAGTGAGACAAGATGCCAGTGCTATGGTGGTGGGCATCCCAAGCTGGAGCAGTGCAACGGGATTGATGACGACTGCGACGGGGAGGTTGATGAGGGCGCGACAAACTGCTGTGATGAGGGCGAAACAAGGACATGCAAGACCAATGTTGGGAGATGTGAATTCGGAATCCAGACCTGCCATGACGGCCAGTGGAGTGACTGCACGGGTGCTGTGCTCCCAGAACTAGAGGAATGCTGCAATGAGGAGGATGACGACTGCGACGGGGAGGTTGATGAGGACTGCGAGGGGGCCATCTGCGACAGCGGGGGTCTCGATGATGTAAGCATGTTCTACTGGACCATGATAGGTGCCGGCGTCGTCATGCTGGTAGGCGTGCTCATATATACGGAGTTCATAAAGAAAAGGCCGGCCTGATTCTCTTTCGGGGGCTAGTCCCCGTTCTCTTCCAGGAACCTCTCAAGACCCTCTTTGCCAGCCCTTCCGGCAGGGCCCTCTTTTATTGTCATTCCGTCCCTGGCCACTACTGTCTTGATCCCGGTCTCCCTCTCTATCCAGGCGGCATCCCTTTCTGCAACACCCCTGAGCATCTTCATGCCCAGGTGCTTCATGATGGCCCTTTTTGGCTTTGCCCTGGCTACAAGCTTCCTTGCGCCCTCTGAGTTCATGTGGCCGGGCCAGCTGTCTGTCCGCGGCCTCAGGACATTCATGATAAGGTAATCGCAGCCCCTGAAGTGCTTCTCCATGCCGGGGAAGTACTCGCCATCCCCTGTATAGCCTATCCTGAGGCCCTCCCCTTCAAAGACAAAACCAAGGCCCTTTTTATCCCCATGCCTTGTCGGGGTCGCTTTCACCCTGACCTTGCCGAGCATGACGGAATCCCCGGGCTTCATGACCTCAAGCCTTTGAACAGCCTTTTTGTGATAGTAATCGAGAACAGGCGGGTATTTCTTGTCGCCCCTTATGACCTTGCTGCTTGAGGCAAAGACCCCCTTCTTTTCTGTTACCCCCTTTGTCATGCACTCGATAACGGGAACCGCGTCATTGAAGTGGTCCTGATGCCTGTGTGATACCAGGACCGCGGTCAGCTTGCAGAGGTCAACGCCGTACTCCTTGGCCCTCACCAGGGCACCGGGTCCTGGGTCAATATGAATAACCTCGTTCTCGAGCTCCAGGACGAATCCCCCGGAGGCCCTGAGCTGCCTGAGCACGACCCATCTCCCACCTCCGGTACCCAGGAAGGTAATCTTCATGGCAATCACTCAGGCCTTCCTTATCCTGGGCCCCTCGGGGGTGTCTTCCACGACAAAGCCCTTCTTCCTTATCCTGTCCCTGAGCCTGTCAGCCTCCCTGAAGCGCTTCTCCCTTCTCAGCTGCTCCCTCTCACTGGCCAGGAGTGTTATCTCATCTGGTATGTCTGTCTTGAGCGGGAGCTTCTCAAGGCCGAGGCCAAGGACCCTGTCCACATCAATCATGAAGCCATAGACCCTGCTGGCATCCTCCCTGCTCAGCCTGCCCGCGTCCCTCTCCCTGTTCACCCTGGTCATCAGGGAGAATATGGCCGAGAGGGCATCGGATATCCCCAGGTCATCGTCCATGGCCTTCTCAAAGGCCTCCCTCGCAGATTTGATAATACCATCTATCTTCTTGTTGTTCCTGACTGATTTCCCGGGTTTGTGCGAGGCCATGCCCTGGACAAAACCCTTGATTTTCTTTACTGTAACCTCTGCTGCCTTCAGGCTCTTCTCTGTCATATTTAGTTTGGTTCTGTAGTGAGCGGATAGTAGCAGGTACCTTATTGCTTGTGGAGAATATCCCTTCTCAAGAAGCTCATCAAGTCTATAGCAGTTCCCTAGTCTCTTGGACATTTTTTTTCCTTCTATTATGAGATGTCTTGTATGCATCCAGTACCTGACAAATGGCTTTTGGTTCGCCCCCTCTGACTGGGCTATCTCGCAGTCGTGGTGGGGAAATATGTTGTCCTCCCCGCCGGTGTGGATGTCTATAGTTTCTCCCAGCAGGCTCATGCTCATTGCAGAACACTCTATGTGCCATCCTGGGAATCCACTTCCCCAGGGAGAGTCCCACTGCATTATATGTTTTGGGTTTCTCACCCACAATGCGAAATCTAATTGGTTCTTCTTCTCAGGATTGTGCTCAACCCTTCCCCCCGCACCGGCCTTGAGCTGCTCGATGGTGTTGCCGGATAGCTTCCCGTACTTCGGGAAGCTGGGCACATGGAAATATACAGAACCATTGACCTCATAAGCGTGTCTGTTCTTTATCAGTTTCTTTATCATCTCTATCATCTGCTTAACATAACCTGTGGCATGCGGCCTTGCCATGGGTTCTCTCATGTTCAGCTTCCTCCAGTCATCCAAGAAGGCCTTTTTGTAGAATTCAACGATTTCCCGGGGGCTCTTTTTCTCCTCCCTGGCCCTTTTCTCAATCTTGTCCTCTCCTGTTGCATCTGCCACATCATCCATGGTCATGTGGCCGACATCAGTTATATTCATGACCTGCTTGACTCTGAATCCCTTCCATTCGAGATATCGCCTGAGAATGTCAGAGAACGTGTAGGACCTGAAGTTGCCTATATGGGCATATCCATAAAGGGTCGGCCCGCAACTATAGAGCCTGACATCTCCCTTCCTGAGGGGCCTGAAAACCTGCTTCCTCCTTGTCAGGGTATTGTAGAACCTCAATGCCATGCCCTCACCCCCGAATAATTATAATAAGCGGGCTGTGTTAATATAAACATGGGCCTTTTTGGGGGAAGGGATAAGAAGAAAAAGAAGCGGGAAGGGAGGCGCGTTCTGCCCATCGAGATGAGAAAGAGGGTCCAACTGCCCTCTGGAAGGAGGCCCAGGATAAGGCTTGCGTCAAGGGAGTACAGGTTGTTCAGGAAGAGTGAGAAGCGCAGGCTGACATGGTACGAGCGCCTGGTCCGCACCGCATCCAGGATCCTGTCTGTCAGGGCTGAAAAGAGCATGAGGCAGGAGCTTGAGAAATCCATAGCCTTCACCGGCATGCGAATCACCCCTGACGGAGTCATGTCCCTGTTTGTCCTGACTGTAATAGCATTTGTGGTGGCAGGCGCTGCCTTCTCACTTAACGGTGTCATAAGCTCGCTGGCAGCCGGTGAGGAGATGAACATCATCGTGATGGGGGCAGGCCTTATGATTGCTGCCATGGGCCTCCTTGTGGGCTACTACTTCCTCAAGTATCCCATCAACCTGGTCAAGTCCCTGAGGGTCAGGGCATCCTCCCAAGTCGTCCTGGCTGTGCTCTACATGGTGATATCCATGAGGGTCTCCCCGAACCTGGAGAGGGCCCTTGCCTTTGCGGCATCCAATGTGTCAGGCGAGCTTGCCTGGGACATGAGGAGGCTGCTCTGGGACATCGAGATGAGGAAGTATTACTCCGCAAACGATGCCCTCACTGACTACATAGCAAAATGGAAGCCCGAGAACGAGGAGTTTGCCGAGGCCCTGAGGCTTGTAAGGGACTCCGAGAGCCATCCCCCGGAGAGGTCCAGGGTGGTGCTCGACCAGGCCCTGGACGTGATACTCGAGGGAACCAAGACCAGGATGAAGCACTATGCCCAGGACCTCAGGATGCCTGTGATGGTCATACACATGATGGGCATCGTCCTTCCCATACTGGGGACTATAATGGCGCCGCTGGCAGCGGTCTTCATGTCAGATATGGTGGGCCCCATCCATTTCATAGTCGGATATAACATCGTCCTTCCCATAACAATCCTCTGGTTCATCAACTATGCCCTGAGCAGGCGGCCTATGACCTTCTCCCAGGTGGACATCTCTGTCATTCCGGGCATCCCAAGGAAGGGGACATTCAAGGTGGGGAGGAGGAGCATACCCGTTCTTCCGCTGGCAGTGGTTGTCTTCGTGGCCGTAGCAGCGCTCCCGCTCATGTTCTTCTTCCAGAACTACGGACTTCTGTTGATAGGAACAGAAAGCTGTATCGACCCCAGCCCGGCTGGTTTCAACACGGTCTGCAAGCATGATACCTGGACTCTGCTGTACTCCCTTATGTTAATACTTGCGGTGGCCCTGAGCTTTACCGTCTATTTTGTACTCACCAATATGCAGAGATACAGGATTCAGTCCAGGATACAGAAGACCGAGGGCGAGTTCGAGATGGCTATGTTCCAGCTCGGCAACAGGATATCGGGCGGGACCCCGACCGAACTTGCGGTGGAGAAGTGTGTTGATGACATGAAGGACCTTGAGATTGCAGGCCTGTTCAGGCTCACCCTCAGGAACATAAGGAACCTGGGCATGACCTTTGAGGGGGCGCTCTTTGACAGGAGGTGGGGCTCCCTGCTCTATTATCCCTCAAGGCTCATAAGGAACATCATGCTCGTGGTGACAGACACCGCCAGGACGGGTGTGAGGTACGCTGCCGAGAGCATGCTGAGGATAGCCCGCTACCTCAAGAACATCAGGGAGACCCAGGAGTACATCAGGGACATGCTCTCTGAGACCGTATCGAGCATGAAGTTCCAGGCCTACTTCCTCACACCCATGATAACCGGCCTCATAGTCTCTATGACCTCGGTGATTGTCCTCGTGCTCGGCACACTGGACGGCATGCTTGCTGACATGAACATGGGAGATATGGGTGTCGGGGGCCTCAGCATGTCCATGAGCATGGAGTCAAATGTCTCCCCTGAGCTGTTCCAGCTCATAGTGGGTGTCTACCTCATAGAGGTCATCATAATCCTGGGGATATTCCTCACCAAGATAGGGGAGGGAGAGAACAAGATAGCCCAGTGGTACAGCGTGGGCCAGATGCTAATCGTGGCGGTTGTGATATACTTCATAGTGGCCCTGATGTCAAGCGCGGTGTTCTCAGAACTCATCTACGGCGCTCTCTCGGGTATGATAGGAACGTAACAATAAGCCTTTACAGGAGTTAACAATTCCAAAACACACTGTCGCTTCGTGACAGGCGATCTTGTGCCACAGCACGAGATATGTGGCACATCTGCTCTGACGCAAAGCGTCAGGCAGTGCCTGCCGAAGGCAGAGCACTCTTGTGGCAAAGCCGCAAGATTACCTTCGGTAACAGGCTTAAGCCAAATATGCAAGAATCAGCCTTCGATTTCAACACCGGGCATGATCCACTTGCCCGAGAGGCGCTTCCTGTTCTCCCTTACTATACTGTCAGAGAGACCCTGCCTGGCCTCGGCCTCTGTGAAGCCCAGGAGCCTTCCCATGGCAATGAGTTCCGAGGGGGACCTCATGTCCCATGGGTCCCTTGCCCCCGAGGTAAGGATGATAGGGGCCCTGAACCGCCTGGCCGCCCCGGCTGCCTCTGCCATGGCCGAGAACTCCTGGATTCTCCCGAGCCTGTAGGAGTTCATGAGCTGGTTGAGGTCAAGGCCTATGGCCACGCTGTTCTTCCTGGCCAGCCTGGCCAGGACATGGTTTATGCCGCACCTCCCCCCGATGCCATGGTTTATGAGTATGTCAACCTCCGGGGTCTCCAGGGCCGCCCGGTTGAGCTCCTCTGTCCCCCCGCAGGCCACCACAACCTCAGCGGACTTCCTCACCCTGGCCGCGAGCTTCCTTATCTGGCCCGGGGTTTCAGTCACAATCTCGGTCCCCAGTGCCAGGCGGGGCTTCCTCCTCCAGTCGAGCTTCTCCCTGAAACTGTTTAGCCTGGCCAGTTCGCCCAGGGGTGCAACCAGGCACACCGCATCAAGACCCAGCTGCCCTCCCAGCCCAAGGGCCCTCTCAGCCTCCACTGTCCTCACGCAAAGGTCTGCATAAACCATGAGTCCACCCGCACGGAGCCATCATATAATCTAATAACTGAAACCCCTATAGAAATATTATGGGTTGGAATGATAAAAAGAGAATGCTTGTAGAGGACCTCAGGGAGGAGGGCTACCTGAGAGACCCCGGGGTAATCAGGGCCTTCATGGGGGTTCCCAGGGAGGGGTTCGTAAGGCCAGAGGACAGGCCACATGCCTATTCTGACCAGCCCCTCCACATAGGCTCGGGCCAGACCATATCAGCCCCTCATATGGTGGCAATCATGACCGAGCTTCTCAAGCCCGGAAAGGCTGATGGTGTCCTTGAGGTAGGGGCAGGCTCGGGTTATCAGGCTGCAATCATCTCCAGGCTCGTAAGGAGGGTCTACACAGTGGAGCTCGAGGCCGAACTCGTCAGGCTGGCCAGGGAAAACCTCAAGGGGGCCGGGATTCGCAACGTCGAGGTCATCCAGGGGGACGGCTCCCTGGGCCTTCCGGAGAAGGCACCCTTTGAGAAGATAATCGTGACCTGCGCGACCGATAGGATATACCCTGCATGGGAGGAGCAGCTCAGGGAGGGTGGAATCCTCGTCGCGCCGGTGGGCTCCGGCTACTACCAAGAGCTTACCCTGGCAACCAAGAAGGGGGGCCGCATCAGGACCAGGGAGGTCCTGTCGTGTGTATTCGTGCCCCTGAGGCACTGATGGTGTTGCATGGAGAACTCTGGATTCCAGGCCTCAAGCCTGCTCGTCCTCTTCTTCTGAAGCCGTGGGGCTTGACATAATCTCTCCCAGTGTCTTGGGGGGGCCCAGAACAACAGCCTCGCCGTGGCCGGGGAGTAGCCTCTTTACCTGGAGGCTGGATATCTTGTCCAGGGAGGCCTGGAGGTGCTCATCGTTCCCGCCAGGCATGTCGGTCCTGCCTATCCCGTCAGAGAATACGGTGTCCCCTGTGAAGAGGGTGCCGCTCTTCCTGTCATAGAGGCATATCGAGCCAGGGGTGTGCCCGGGCGTGTGGATGACCTCGAGCTCCATGCCCCCAGCGCTCACGACATCACCCTCCTTGAGGCGGGTCCTGACCTCCCGGGGTTTCAGCCTGCCGTCAAAGAAGTCAGCATAGCTCATCTTGGTGTCCCCCTTCTCCACGATATCGGCGTCTGCGTCATGTATTGCAATATCCGCCTCTATGAAGTAGCCGTTTCCCCCTATATGGTCGAAGTGGCCATGGGTGTTGACTATGTGCTTGATGTCCTTGAGCTCTATCTTCATCGTCTTAAGGAGCTGATAGAGCCTGGTAAAACTGAAGCCCGTACCGGAGTCTATGACAGTGTCACCCATTACGTATATGTTGGAGTCTATGTCAGATAGCTGTATAAGGGTGACGTTACCCATCTTCTTGATGCCGCCCATAGTATATATTTGTCTGCAAAAACATTTAAAGGGTAAAAATAGGGTCAAATTTCAGACACACCTCTGCAGAAGCCATCATCAGGGCTTGCTTCCTGAGAGCCTGCCCCTGAACCATGTGGTGAGCCTTGCCTGGAGCTTGTCCCTCTCCATGAGCTCTGCAGGGATCCAGGACCTCCTTATGAAGCTCGGGAACTGCCTGTTCCCGCTTATCCAGTTCCTGAGCCACTCCTGGGTCTGGGGATCGCTCGGGTAGCCTGAACCGAGGTTCCCGTGCTCCTCCCTGAGCTTTGCGACCTCCCTGTCCCTCTCCACCTTGGCTATTATTGAGGCCGCTGACACCACGGGATACCTCACATCGGCCTTGTGCTCCAGGATAATCTCGGGGTCGTGCTGTATCATTTTCTCCAGGAACTTCTTGAACTTGTAGATGTTCCTGTCAGGGGAGTCTATATAGACCCTGTGGGGCCTCAGGAAGCTCGCGACCTCGGCCATCTTGATGGCCTCTATCTGGTTGAGGTTCATGCCCCCCTTCCTGTGGGAGTCTATCTTGCAGGAACCCACCTTGATGACCACGATGTCCTTGACGGTCTTCCCGATGGCCTCGGCGAGCCTCTCCCTCCTGGCCGGGCTGAGGAGCTTGGAATCCTTCACGCCCATCTTCCTGAGGAGGGCCTCTGCCTTCCGGTCGCAGCACACCCCCGCAACAACTAGCGGGCCCGCCACGGCCCCGCGGCCGGCCTCATCGATTCCTGCTATTAAGAAGTCCTTGGGCATGGTAGGATATTGGAACCGGAATTATAAAAAGCTAAACATTCTCGTTAAAAGGTTCGCTCACAGAACCTGTTGTCTCTAACTACGGAGTAAGGTCGATAGCGGGGGGTGGATTTGAACCACCGACCTTTGGGTCTCTCAGGACCAACCTTATGAGCCTTCCGCAACCATTCTTTTTTACGTTTCTTTCCCGAGGGTTTCTTGGGAAAGTGGAAGCTTCTGTAAAGAAAGGCTCCAACGAGCACTCCAGGCTGCTCCATTACGGTCATTTGCCCATAAGGCAGACAATCCCCGCTAAGTTCCTAGAGTCTTTAAACACTCTTTACTTTAATTGAGTTCGTATTTAAAGCTTTAAAATTGATTGGTATTTGCAGTATATAAGACTTCTTTTTATCCTTTCTGCTCATAACACGCTCTCTTATGGTAGCATTTAGGCCAATACCATTCAAGAATATTTTGCAGGCATTGATTAATTCTAAATCTGTGTTTGTTATTGATATTGAACTCTTTTTGAAATTAACATATCCCTCCGAATCAATCAACCCTGATATAAAACCAATATTGACGTCCGTTGTCATATCCTTATGTTCAGAATTGAGATATTCTAGTAAAGTTCTGGAATAAACTTTAATTCTGTTACATCTGTATCTTTTATCCTTCATTACAAAACAGCTCAAGCCTAATTTATTCAGGATAGTTATCAGAAAATTCTGAATCTCTTTGTTTCTCTCTGAATGCAAATAAAATTCGATTGTATAGTGCCTATATCTTTTATCATGATAAGCATATCCGTCTCCTGCAAAAAGACCTAAA
>CAZAEI010000029.1:0-11870 GCA_964484305.1 uncultured archaeon | reverse complement strand
AGGGAGCGAGCCTCATCAATGGGGATTATAAGGGGCTCCGCCCCTTATTTCATTAATTTCTAGCTGTTTTTAATAACAAATCCATAGTGATACCCATGGAGAAGTACAGGTTCATAGACGACCTGACATCGGATGTTATGTTCGAGGCCTTTGGTAAGGGTCTGAAGGAGCTGTTCGAGAATGCGGCAGAGGCCATGTTCTCGGTGATATGCCAGCTCGAAAAGGTCGGCCAGGGTGTCAGCATGGAGGTCGAGGTAAAGGGGAAGGATGAGAAGGAGCTTCTCCTGAACTGGCTCCAGGAACTCATAGCACTGGTGGATACAGAGGGGATGTTCTTCTCAAGGTTTGAGGTAAGGGAGATTTCCCAAAAGGGGCTGAAGGCCACACTTTACGGTGAGGAGGCCGAACCGGCCAAGGGGGAGACCGTGGTGAAGGCCGTGACCTATCACAAGTTTATGGTGGAGAAGGTAGGGGAGGGTTACAGGGCCAGGGTGAGCCTGGATATCTGACTGGCACGTTGTTGGGATATGTAGAAGCTTTAAAAGATTTGGTGCAATATCCTGCTATGGACCAAGCATTGAAACAAAAATACGGGATTCTGGCTTTAAAGGATGGTGGATGGGAGTTGTTAACCTACAACAGGATAGCCTACATGTTTAATGGAGGAGATGCTAGAACCGCCGCAATGAAGTATCTGCAGGGGCTGGAGGACCCCGATGCAATCTGTGCCGTTGTTCCGCTAGAAGATGATGGCACGTTCGTTGACCCTTCTGAATGTTTTTATCTCGATGGCAATAAGTTAAAGAGAATGGTTCTGGGGTAGCCTTCTGTATCATGAGGCGGGCATAACATCGTTATATTCCTGCGAATGAACATACAAACCTTTATAAACCCCCCTTTTCCATTATACAGAGCGTTGTACCCGGCGCTGTGGGTTGGGGAAGCAGTTACCCAATCTCCGTATACGGGTGCAAGGCAGTACTTGCCTGCCCTTCCTAGGATTACTCAAGGCAGGAAGGGGAAGGTCTTCTGCTGTTTGTATCTTGTAAAGCTAGGGAAATATAACACTGTTATATCTTTCCACATAAGGTGATAGTGTGTCTGCTGACCAAGCACAATCAGGTGACGAAGTCACCTGCAGACACTAAGGTCAGATTTGGCATAATTACCAGATTGAAAGGTTAAGGTGATAGTATGAAAGAGAAATTGAAGAAGATAAATGACTATGAGTGGCTCCTCCCCAAGGGCTCCAGAGAGAAAATGAACGTCGATGCAAAGATTATAGCAAACAAGAAGCTCTTGGACGCTATGGAGGACGCCGCTGTCCAGCAGCTGACCAACGTGGCCACGCTTCCCGGGGTAGTCGAGCCAGTGATAGGTCTTCCCGACATGCACTGGGGATTTGTTTTCAGTGAAAACTGAGGATACCCCAAACGGACTACCAATGGGTGCAGTGGGCGCGTTTGATGCTGAAGACGGTATAATCTCCGCGGGCCTCTGCGGCTTCGACATAAACTGCGGAATCAATCTCATCAGGACAAACCTCACCTCCAAGGAGGTCAGACCCAAGATAAAGGAGCTCATACAGGCCCTTTTCAACGCCGTACCCTGCGGTGTGGGGGCCAAGAGCAAACTAAGGCTGACCCCTGACCAGCTGGACGAGGTTCTGGTCAATGGCATTGACTGGGCCGTGAAGGAGGGATATGCCACCAAGGAGGACAAGCAGGCCACCGAGGAGAGGGGAAGGATGGATGGAGCAGACCCCTCCAAGGTATCTGACCTTGCCAAGAAGAGGGGCGCTCCCCAGCTGGGGACCCTCGGGGCAGGCAACCACTTCCTCGAGGTTCAGGAGGTCTCGGATGTCTTCGAAGAAAACCCCTGGGGTGTCAAGGAGCCCGGCCAGGTCATGGTCATGGTTCACTGCGGGAGCCGGGGACTGGGCCACCAGGTGGCCACGGACTACCTCAAGATTCAGGAGCAGGCCGTCAGGAAATACAAGATATGGCTGCCTGACCCGCAGCTTGTATGCTCTCCCGTGAACTCCCAGGAGGGCCAGGACTTCTTCGCTGCCATGAAGGCCGCTGTGAACTACTCCTTTACCAACAGGGCTGTCATGACCAAGTGGATAAGAGAGACCTTTGAGAGGGTCTTCGGAAAATCATGGGAGGATATGGGCATGCAGACGGTCTATGCACTGGCTCACAACATAGTCAAGCTCGAGGAGCACACGGTGAATGGGGAGAAGAGGAAGCTCTATGTCCACAGGAAGGGGGCTACCCGCTCATTCCCCGGCCAGGCAGTCCTGATAGCAGGCTCCATGGGAACCTCATCCTACCTCCTGAAGGGCACGGAGACAGCCATGCAGAAGACGTTTGGCAGCTCGGCCCACGGCGCAGGCCGCGCCATGAGCAGGCACGCAGCCATCAGGAAGTTCTGGGGCGGCAAGGTCAAGGAGGACCTCGCAAGACAGGGGATAACAGCCCAGAGCACCCACCCCAAGGTCCTGTCAGAGGAGGCCCCCCAGGCCTACAAGGACATTGAGGCGGTCATTGACTCTGCCCATGGCTCAGGGATATCCCTGAAGGTTGCGAGACTGGTTCCGATGGGCGTTGCAAAGGGGTAAGCCAAACATCCAGCTTCCCAGGGGTTAGGTTTTTTAAGCCTGCCCTTCCCTTTCTTATTATGCTCGCCTATCTGGAGCTCATGAGGCCAGGCAACTGTCTGATGTCCCTGATTGCCGTGGCCATAGGGGCCCTCCTGGCATCAGGGGGCAACCTCACCATCTTCATCAACCCCTCCCCGGTTTACCTGGCTGTTGTTGTGGTCTTTCTGATAACAGGGGCCGGCAATGTGATAAATGATTATATTGACACAGAGGCCGACAAGATAAACAAGCCCAGGAGGCCCATACCCTCCGGGAGGGTATCCCCCAAGGCGGCCCTGGGGTTCTCGACAATACTGTTTGCTGCGGGGGTGGCGCTCAGCGGATTCCTGACATGGTACGCCCTTACCCTGGCTGTATTCAACTCCGTTCTGCTTGTAGTCTACTCCTGTCACCTCCAGAACAAGATACTCCTCGGGAATATAGCGGTCGGTTATCTGGTAGGCTCCACCTTCCTCTTCGGCGGGGCAGCCCTGGGCAACCTCTGCCTGCCCTTCCTGCTGATGCTCCTGGCCATGTTCTCCACGATATCAAGGGAGGTGGTCAAGGACCTTGAGGACCTCGAGGGTGACAGGAAGGGTTTCCTCAAGAGGCTTGCCTCCGGCGCAAAGAGGGTTGCCGAGAGATTCGGTATCAAGGGCAGGGAGGCAGAGCTCAGGGTAGAGAAGGGCAGGGCCAAGGCAATTGCCGCTGCCAGCATGCTCACTGCCATAGCTGCTTCGCCACTGCCCTATCTTCTGGGGGTGCTGGGGCTTCCATACCTAGTCATGCTGGTCCCCGCTGTTCTGGTATTCTTGGCCTCTCTTGTCACCATAATAAGGGCCAGCACAAAGAAGGAATTTGCCAGGGCGAGCAGGTTCATAAAGCTCGGGATGAACCTTGGCCTGCTGGCCTTCATACTTGGGGTTCTTCTCTAGAAGGGGCTATCCCTTTTTCGCTTTGGTTATCCTTCTTGCCTTTGGTGCCCTGACTGACTTCTCCTGGGGGGCCTGTGAAGGCGCATGGGAGGGCAGCGCGCTCTCCACAACCGGGGTCCCTGCAGGGAAGGTGAAGGTCTGCTGCCTTGTCGGCTTCTGCTCATGGGCAGCCTGCCTGGGATGCATGAACCTCCTGAGACTGACCAGCCTGAAGAACCTCCTCTTCCTAAGGCCAAGGAAGGCCGGTATGAGGCAGGAGAGGATATAGGGAAGAACCAGTATATACAGCACAAAGGATGTGGCCCCACCCTGGGTGCCCAGGTTGTCAACCACAGGGGAGCCCGGGAAGGGAGCGAACGCTGTGTCATACAGGAAAATCAGGATGAATATTGTGATGAAGAGTAGTATCCTTCCCCTGGTCGGCGCAAGGAAGTCCTTTATCTTCATCAGCATACAACCACTTTATTATATTTCTGCTCACCCCATATAAAAAGCAATCAGCAATTCAAGGGTATACGGGCCCGTATTTTAATGGATAGAATGCGGGATTGCGGATCCTGCGATCTGGGTTCGATTGCACTGCTGGAGCAGACGCATCATGCCTGACCCTCTGCTATAAAGCGGGTTGGAAAGAATGGCTAATCCAGCAGCGCTGAACATCCCAGCGGGCCCATTCAAAAAGCCTGGGCTAGGATGGTTGGGGCCTAGATTTAAACAGGGGCTCAAGTGGCACATTCCTGTTGTTGTATTCAAGAGCCCTTATTCATCATCTGCTGGGTTTTCTTTCTCAGATTCTGAAGATGATTTTTCAACCTGCTCGGCCTTGGGTCCCCTGTCCCCTTCAACCGGATTGAAGGAAACCCTGTCGCCCTCTGTAATCGTTGTTCCTTCCTTTAATCCGGTAACGTGGACATAGTAGTCCTTTCCGTCATCTCCCTTGATAAAGCCGAACTGCTTCTGCTCATTAAAAAACTTTACAGTTCCTTCAGTCATGTACAGACCTCCTTGTTTGACCAGAAATCCTTATCAGGAATTCAATACCAAAATCTTGGATTGGTGTTTAAAAAGCTTACCCATGACATGTTCATGCTGGGGTGATTAGCCACGCAGGGCTTGTAACTACTCACCCATGTCACGCTCTACCCTATAAATAGCTATGCGTTACGCTGATATTCCAGTTCGTCCATAATAATTTTCTGTTTATATACTTTAATCCTTAAAAATCACTCCTCCATTTTTTAACTATGCACCTCAAGGATAACCTCCTCAGGATGCAGCTCCAGAGGGAAATTGAGGAGGCCAAGGCCCTCGAGGCCCAGGGGAAGATGAGGGAGGCCTCTGAGCACTACATGAGGGCTGCCGGAATCTACAGGAGGGTGGCCTATGACTCCCCCATTGACACCGCAGAGGATGTCTTCAGAATGGCATCCCAGTACGAGAGCTTCTCCAAGGCCCTGATAAACCGCGCGGCCCTGAGGAGTATGAAGGCCAGGGCCCCCGCCCAGGATGACAGGGCCGGGCAGGCCGAGGACCTGATTGTGTCCCAGAAGCCCAGCACGGTATGGGACGATATAGGCGGGCTCGAGGATGTCAAGACAGAGATTAAGGAGGCCATAATCCTCCCCTTTGTGGGCTCCAAGCCCGAATATGTGAAGTGCCCCAGGACAATACTGCTCTATGGGCCACCGGGGACAGGCAAGACCCTGCTCGCCAAGGCCAGTTCCAATACCCTGGCGGCAACCTTCTTTGAGGCCAGGATATCCAGTCTCCTGTCCAAGTACTTCGGGGAGTCAACCAAGTTGGTGAATGCCCTGTTCGGCAAGGCCAGGAGGATGCAGCCAAGCCTGATATTCATGGACGAGCTCGACTCTGTCGCAGTATCCAGGGACACCAACATAGATGAGGCCACCCGGAGGGTGCTGGGGCAGCTCCTGACCGAGATAGAGGGCTTTGCCACCTCCACCGAGGACAAGATACTTATAATGGGGGCCACAAACAAGCCCTGGGACCTGGACGACGCCATAATCTCCAGGTTCCAGAAGAAGATATATGTCCCGCTCCCGGAACTCGTGGCCAGGAAGATAGTACTGCAGATACACCTCCACGGGGCTGACCTCTCCCGGATATCCATAGAGGAGCTGGCCCGCCAGACAGAGGGATTCTCCGGCCGCGACCTGGCAAACCTCTGCCAGGAGGCTGTGAGCAGGATGATTCTCGAGCTCAACCCGGCCATGCAGAAGCTGACCGTGAGCGAGCTGGAATCATACAAGCTTGCCCACAGGCCCCTCGAGGAGGCTGACTTCGGGGCCGCCCTGGCCAAGATAAAGCCCAGTACCCAGCCAGGGGACATCGAGAAATACACAGAATGGAAGGAAGGGTTCGGGGGTTAATTATACTGGTAATTATTCTGCATTACAGAAATGGAAAATAATCGACATTTCTCATGAAATAATATATTATATTGAAAACAAAAAACATCTGTTTTCAAACAGATGATGGATGCATAGTTTGTTTTCAATAGCTGTTGCCGAACCAATAAAACCCCTGACTTTAGTCAGGGGTTGCAGAGAGGCAACATTATGGACGAACTGGAATATCAGCGTAACGCATAGCTATTTATAGGGTAGAGCGTGACATGGGTGAGTAGTTACATCAACCGACCAGCAGGGTTTATTAATCCCCGAAACAAATAACCCTTAAGCGGTTGAGAAACCTTTAAATATAGGATAATGTTATTATCTATAAGTGACAAATACTTACCGGTGAAATCATGGCCATTAAAGCCAAGCCCCCCAAAAAGACAGCCAGCAAGGCCAAACCAACCAAGGCCAGGAAGCCCGCCCAGAAGGGCGTGGGCAAGAAGGAGAGGGTCGAGATTCTCAAGAGGTTCACCAAGGAGGTCCTCAAGAAGTACGGCCCCATAGTGAGATCCATTGTCCTCTTCGGCTCCACCGCACGCGGGGAGTCAAGGATGGAATCCGACATCGATGTCTTTGTCATAATCGACGACACCAAGGGCAAGATTACGCCGTCCTTCAAGGAGAAGATAGAGAGCGACCTCGACGTCATTGCCAAGAAGTGCAACAAGAACCTCTCTGTGCAGCAGCCATACCTGCTTACAGAGTTCTGGGCCATGGTGAGGGACGGTCACCCCATAGTGTTCAATTTCATAAGGGAGGGCGTGCCTGTCTTTGACAAGGACATATTCCTTCCAATAAAGCGCCTCCTCCAGATGGGGGAGATACGCCCCAGCAAGGAGGCCGTGGAGAAGTACATAGAGCGCGGCCCCAAGAGGATAAAGCGCGTGGAGAACGCCAAGATATACATGGTTGTCGAGGACTGCTACTACGCCATGCTCGAGAGCGCCCAGGCCGTTCTCATGTTCCTGGGAAGGATTCCCCCGAGGCCCACCGACGCCCCTGACACGCTCAGGAAGACCCTTGTGGAGATGAAGCTCATCGGGAATTCTGATATCAAGGACCTGGAGGATATAATAAACATCAGGAAGGGGGTCGAGCACAAGAAGATAAGGAAGATGTCCGGCCGGGATGTTGACGAGTGGATAAGGAAGACCAGGACCTTTGTCAAGAAGATGCAGGGTCTCATAGTCAAGATAGAGGTCCTCAAGAGGGAGGGTATAGTCGAGAAGTCCCACCAGATAATGAATGAGACCACTCTCACCCTTCTGAAGTCCCTCAGGAAGAAGCCCAGCAAGGCAGGCCTTGTCAGGGACTTCGAGGCATTGCTGGTAAAACCGGGGCTTGTCCCTGACACATACCTCAATGTCCTCATGCGCCTTGAGGAGATGAAGAAGCTGGTCAAGGCAGGCAAGGTTATGGACCTCCAGAAGCAGGAGATCCTGATGCACAGGGAGTATGTCCGGAAGTTCATCCACGAGGCAGGTAAGCTCCTCAAGAAGCGGCCCGGCAAGGTCTCGCCAGGCCAGATGGACGACAAGGACGACCTCTAGCTTTTACTGCTCCCTTCACCGCCGGCTAAACGCACAGCAGGTTAGTTTTAACGAATCCTTCTTTTTCATAAAAGCGTTCACAGAAAAGAACCCCTTTACTGCTCCCCTTATCGCCAGTTAACATCATGTCAGATAACTATTACGAGTCTTATTCGTTGATAAAAGCGTTCACGGAAAACTCCGGTTTATATAACAGTGTTATATTTTCCCGGCCTTCCTCAGGGCTACCATTACTTTATCAACAACCTCACCAATCCCTATCTTTGTGGCGTCTACAACAAGGTCATACCCCTTCTTGTCAAAGGGATTGATGCCATAATACTTGCGATAACGCCCCTCATCGCTCTCCCTCCTCTCAACTATGGCCTTCCTGGCCTCCTCCACACTGGAATAGGACTCCTCCTTCCTGTTCCTGCTGTCCTGGAAGACCCTCCTGGCCCTCTCATCCAGGTCAGCATCCAGAAAGACCTTGAAGGCATGGGGAATGAAGTGCGCGCTCGTGCGGCCCACCATGACAAAATTATCCTCCTTCTTACCAAGCCCCTCCTGATAGCGGTCGACCTCCCTGTCAGTGAAGTCCTCGCTCTCCCCCAGCTTATTGAACTCCGCCAGGCTCATCCCCCGCTTCAGGGCCATCTCCCTCCTGATGTCCCCTATGGCATAGAATTTATAGCCCAGCTTCCTGGCCACCTCCCTACCAACACTCGACTTTCCAGAACCCGCCTCACCGCATATAACGATTATCATCCAGGTCACCCTTGTTTTGTTCCTTAATTATTGGGGCAGGCCTTTTAAGAACATGAGCCTTGAAGCTACCTGACCATGTCCCCCAGGTCGTCCAGAATCCTGAGAAGCAGCTTCTCCTTGTCTGGGTCCTCAAATATCAGGGTCCCCTTCACACCAAAGGAGACGCTCTGCCTTATCATGTTTCTGAGGCTTATATCAGACTGGGCCAGCGGGATATGCCTGATTTCCCCTGAAGGTCCATATGATACCCCGGAGAAGAGGAAGTATGCATTATCCACCCATGACCTTCCCACATGGGAACTCACGAGGCTCAGCACCTTCCTGAAGTCGTCCTCTGACCTCAGGGCCCCGGCACCCCTCGCGTGTATGTGGGCCCAGTTAAGGACAACCTCGGTTCCCTGCGTTCTCTTGACAACATCGACTACCTGTTCGAGGCTTCCCACCTGGCCCACCTTCCCTGTTGTCTCTATCCCCATCTTTACAGGCATCCTCATGCCTGTCATGATCTCGTTTATCTTGTAGACAGCCAGCCTCAGGGACTGCTCCTGGGGCATGTTCTTGTATATGTCAGGGGTTATGATGAACGCCCTGCAGTCC
Source organism: uncultured archaeon (assembly GCA_964484305.1). Classification (GTDB taxonomy): domain Archaea; phylum Aenigmatarchaeota; class Aenigmatarchaeia; order QMZP01; family QMZP01; genus DAOVFN01. Next base: position 2,977 of record CAZAEI010000029.1, on the reverse strand, counting down.
ATGACGTTGCATATGGTGCAGAACACCTTCATGACCTCGTCCGGATTCTCTGGCAGCTCTGGATAGTGAAGCGCCAGCTCTATATTGAACTTCTGCGCGGTGTCCTTTATCTTGAGCAAATCCCCGTAGAATCCCTTGTAGAGGTCTGCAGAGGTGACTATATCAGCAAAGAGCTCCCTGGGAAGCACAAAGGCCTTAATCCCTATCTTATAGAGTTCCCTCAGCACACTGAGCACCTGGTCTGTGGTCCTGGCCACGGGCATCCTCGATATCCCGTACATTATCCCAATCCTCATGCCCAACCTTTCCTGTATCTTCAGGACCTTCTTCCTTATCAACATATCCATGGTCATGCTCTCACCCGAATCGACAATCCTTATATTAATATATGGCAGAACACTTACTAATACCTTCCCCGGGATGGCCAAACCCCCCAGTCTACACCGAATCCTGTGTATAATCCATATATCATATCATTAAATAGTAGTAAAAATATATAAAACCCCCAAAACCATGGAAGCGGCTATATAATCAACTCATCTTCCAGGCCTTCGAGGTCGATGTCCTCTATCGCCTGCTCCATCTCCTGCTCTATCTGGTCGTATGCCGAGGCCTCTGCGCCCACAACCGGCTCCCCGTCAGACGGGGGCTGTTCTCCATTATGGGGCTGCTGAACGCAACCGCTGACCAGGACCGCAGCCACGAGAAGGCACGCAAGCAGAACCTTCCACATACTCTAACCCCCCTCGCTGCCTACCAGGTCTACATTGGTCAGCCGTGGCACATTCACTGCGCTTACCGGCCTCAGGTCAGATATCTTCTTGGTGACGAACTGCCTTATCCTGTTCAGGGTCTGAGTCCTGTTCTCGAGAACCTCCTTGGCCCTCACGCACCCCTCGTTGTCCGGGTTGTCCTTGCAGAAGTCCACGAGCCTGTCGTCAATCTTCCCGCACAGGGTAGAGTCGGGGTTATTCTCACAGAACGTTCTGGCCCTCTCGATGCCCATGGTGACGCACTCCCTGAGGCTCGGGTTCTCTCCACAGTAGTCCCTGACGTATTCCCTGCACCTCATGTCATCCATGTTCCTTCCCGCGATGCAGTACTTCCTGAATATCGCCTTGCACCTCGCATCATTGGGGTTGTTCTCACAGAAGTCCTCGACCTTGTCCCGGCAGTTGGTGTCATCCGGGTTGTTCCTGCAGTAGTCAGCTACCTTGTCCCTGAGCTCTGGCGCCCTTATCTTCCTGACACCCTCGATTATATAGAGGTAGTAGGTGTCGCCGTCCAGGTCCATCTCTCCTGCCCAGACCTCGATGTCCTCCTTCTCAACAGAGGCCACGTCAAAGGAACCGACCTGCTCGTCGTCATTATAGATGTCCCCGGCGGCCTGGCCGTCCTTTACCGAGACTTCCTTGAGCCTGTACTTCACGCCGTCAAGGATGAGCACGCCTATGGCGGCCCTCTTTGCCTCGCCATCTATGGTGACCCTGACTGAGCCGAGGCCGATCTTGGCGAGCATGAAGTCCATGGGGTCGCTTGGCGATACGGCAATGCCCTTCCCCAGCACACCCAGGGCACTCACCACGGGCGTCGTGGTTGATTCCGAAACCTCGACATCCTCGCCTCCCTCGAGTCCCGTCTCATCCGTTAATGCCCCATCGGAATCGCCGTTGTCCTGAGCAATAACCAGAAACGGCATGGCCAGAACCAGCAGAGCAGTTAGCAATACAGCTGTTCTTTTCATGCTAATTAATTTGCCAGAGCGCCCTTATATAACTAATCTGCAAAGAATATCCCATGTGGAACCTCATCCAGGACTACTTCATCGGCCCCATACTCGCGAACGGGTGGTTCAACCCCGTCAATACCATCATCTACTCCATCATCCTAATACTGGCAGTCTTCCTGGTCTACCGCCTCCTCGGCCGGATGCGGGTCAGTATAGACAACCGCTTCGCCCTGGCCATCCTTCCCTTCATATTCTGGGCCTCAACCACCCGCGTCCTCCACGACGCGGCCTTTGTTGGGAGGCTCTCCCCGGCACTGAACGCCTTCTACTCCTCTCCCATATTTCCCACCCCCGGGAGCTACATAATCACCTTCACCCTGGCCCTCTTCACCCTGCTCTTCAGCCTCCTCATCCAGCGCTTTGCAGGCATACCCTACTGGAAGACCATGCTCGTGGCTGGGACGGCCCTCACCCTGGTCAACATAATCCTCTTCCCTGTCGTGACCCTCCTGCCACTCTGGATAACAGGCAAAGTCACCCTCCTCTGGGCAGGTGTGTTCTTCTCCTGGCGGCCCCTGCTGGCCCGCCTCGGCCGCCTTCCAATCTCAAACTACTACCACACCCTGCTCTCCAGGGAGAACCTGGCCATACTCTCGGCCCACTTCCTTGACGCCACGGCCACGGTGACGGCCCTCACCCTGTTCGGTTACATGGAGCAGCACGTGGTCCCCCGCCTCTTCTTCCCCTTTCTGGGGCCCTATGCCATGTTCCTCCTCAAGGTCCTGGTCGTCCTCCCGGCCCTCTGGGCCATCGACCGCTACGCCGAGGACCCCCAGTTCAGGAAGTTCCTCAAGATTGTCGTCCTGATTCTTGGCCTGGCCCCCGGCCTCAGGGACATGGTGAGGCTGGCGGCCCTGGTCTAGCCCATCCGGAGTACAGACGGCCGTTTCAGCCGTTTCTGGCATCCTTGACTCAAAAGCATAATGCAGCACACAGTTAAGTTTAAATACCCTATTTCTATATTTTTACTATAAAATAGTGACAAAAAAATAAGATTATCCCATAACCATAAGGGGCGGCGATTGCCCACGCCCCAAGATGCGCACCTTGATGTTAAAGGCATCAGCAGGCACCATCATGCTCATCAAACAAAACCACATTCAATGAATTCCTCCGGGAATTCACGCATGGACTTTATAGTAAACGACGTAACTTTTTGGAAAATTATTTGAGGAAGTAGGTTCATAA
>CAZAEI010000028.1:0-11930 GCA_964484305.1 uncultured archaeon | reverse complement strand
GTGTTTTTGTAAAATCTGAATATTCTGCTTACTTGCTTGTGACCTCTTGTGCCCCTTGGGTATTAGGTTATGCCCCGGAGGGGTATCGGCCTTTGTGCAAGCGGCAGCTGTCGTAAAAGCCGATTAAACGTTACCAGAATGCCTTTGTAGATTTTGCATGTTGCTTACTTGTGCCCCGGAGGGTATCGGCTTGCATAAGTCGGAATCGTCAGCTATGCTGGCGAGACGTGCCGAAGGCACGGAAGCCTCTCGTAAGCCGATTAGGGCAGGAAGTCCTTCTCTGCGATCTTCTGGGGTAAATACTTCTCGGAGATAAACTTTACTCCCTTGGAAGTAAGAGCCTCAAGTTCCAGTTTGTAGTCAAGCCTGAGCATGTTCCTGATTTCTTCTTGCCATTCCTTTGGTTTGAACCAAACATATTTCAAGAGTTCATTTCCCCTCTTGATATCTCCCTTGTTCAGCTTTATCGTAACATTTTTTGGGATGTTAAATTTTTGAACATCCTTTGTTGTCAGTCCGATGAATTTTGCGGCCGGTGTCCCTAATCTATCCGAAAGGAAAGATAGATTTATTGAGCCTTGTTTTATAACAGAGTATATATAGTAGCCCCAGAAATCGCTATCAGTAAGTACATAAACAGGGAGCTTGAACTCGTTGTGCAGTCTATTTATAAGTCTCCTTGTACCCCTGTCGGGCTGTCCCTTGCCAGTTATTATGATGCAGTTATGCTTCTTCCAGAATTTGTCCTCATTGAGCCTCTGCCAGACAGCATCCTTCTCTATCACAAGCACATACTCGGCCCCGCGGTTATCGAGCTCTATCTTCTCTGGCTCCACATTGCTGGGGATGCCCCACCCGGACGAGCCCATCCTGCTGGCGTCTATGGTGTCTCCAGAGTCCTTGATTGTGAGGGGCCCTGCAAGGTAGCCCTTCCTGTCGGCCTTGAGGTGAAGCTTCTCCCTCAGGGTGTTCAGAGCAACCTCGATGTCCTCGATAATCGGATCCGACTCACCTTGATCATCGAACGTGTTCTCCTTGCTGTCTGGTATTGTCCTCTTGAGGGCATAGTACAAATCCCTGATTGAGATGGTGACCTTCTGGTCGATAATCTTCTTGCACTCTGCCGCAACCATAAGGGTCTGCATGAACTTCCTGGTGTGCGCCACATTGAGGTAGGTCCTGTGGCTGACCTTATTCCCGAGCCTGATAAGCTTGTGCTTCTCGTCAAAGTAGATGTTGGAGAGTGCCCTGATTGGAAGGTTTATGTCCGGGTTCTTGACCTTCTTCAGGTGGCCGAGCACCTCACTTCCCAGATTCACTATCTTCTTCTGTGTCTCCTTCTCCGCTTCCTTCTCCATTCTCTTCACCTTCTTCCTTTTCATTCTCTTCCGGTGGCGGGGCTTCCTCGCCCTCGCCAGAGAGCTCCTCTGGCTCTTCCTCGCCCATCTCCTTTACTATCTCCCCCCATCTCTTCTCCACAAGCTTGATTATCATCTCCTCCACAGCCTTCTTCTTCTCGCCAGTTAGCTCCTGGATGGCCTGGGCAGTCTCTCCGGCATACCTCTCGAATATCAGCTTCCTCTCCTGGATGGCTGCTGCCCTCCTCACCCCGGAGAGGTAGAGCGAGAGCTTCCTGGCGCAGTCCTGGAGGGCGAGCTTTGTCTCCTTGATTATAATCGGGTAGTTGGCTATGGCCTCCTTGGATTCTGACGTGAAGGGAACCCAGACCGAGGCAAAGTGCACGAATACGATTACAGGACCCTCGGGCATCCTGTCCCCCTGGAGGCCGTAGCGCTTCCAGTCCACCTGGCCCACTGCCTTGGTAATGGCGCAGTCCCCGGACTGGTAGAGCAGGGGGACCCTGTTCGCGAACCGCATGATGCTGGACTCTGTTATCGAGCCACCATAGGCTATGCCTACCTCAATCTCAAAGGGCCAGCCCCTGTAGACTTCAGGGGGCCTGGTCAGGGTGGCTGTGAACTCGGGATTGAGCTCCTTTTTCAGCCCTGACTCCACAGCCTCGGCCCCCAGGGGAGAGAGGCAGTCAGTGGGCGGCCTGCTGAGCTTGACCTCCTTAATCGCGTCCACCAGGGCAACCCTCATATTGTGGTCTACCTTCTTGGGAGAGATATTGAACTCGGGTTCCTCCTTACCTGTCTGGGGATTCTCCCTGGTTATTCCTGCCTTCTTTATTATCTGCACGGCCGAGAGGCGGCCCACCCTGGAGAACTCTGAGGTCAAGAATGTCAGAAGGGTCCTGGCCTTGGTCTCATGGAGCATCCTGGTGAGGATTCCCACCTCGATCCCGTAGAGGTGCGGCTTGATTTCCTTGGGCTCCTCCGGGAGCTTCTCAATGCCCCTGGCGAACTCCACCCTGCCGTTGGGGGTGTCAAAGACTATGTTGGCATAGGGATTGGATATCGCGACCTGCTTGATGTATTCCATTGCGGACTGCTTGTGCTCCCTGTATATGCCCTCGGCAATGAATGTTATCTGGACCCCGTGCCACTTGTTGTCACCGTCCTCGACAACCTCATCCCTGAGTATCTTGGGCTGGTTGACCTTGACATCTATCTTGATTTCGTACTTGTGTGTCTTGCCGTCGCCTGTGGAGGATATTACCTTGGTGGGCTCGCCTGTGGTAAGCTGGGAGTACAGGACAGCCCCGGACACCCCTATGCCCTGCTGTCCCCGGCTCTGGCGCATCCTGTGGAACTTGCTGCCGTACAGGAGGCTCCCGAATATCCTGGGTATCTGCTTCTTGACTATGCCCGGGCCGTTGTCCTTGATCACTACCTTGTACTTCTCCTTTCTGATTTCCTCTACCTTGATATAGATGTCAGGGAGTATCCTGGCCTCCTCGGTCGCATCCAAGGCGTTGTCCACACCCTCCTTGACTATAGTTAGGAGTGCCTTGATCTTGTTGTCATATCCGAGCAGGTGACGATTCTTTTCAAAGAACTCGGATATGCTTATCTCTCTTGCCTGGTTCGCCATGGACTCGGCAGTCTTTCTATTATCTGTCATTCCCTGATTCACCTTATCAGAAGAGGGTGGTTTAAACTTCCCTCAAGACTGATTTTATATATTTGCAGCCGAGATTTATTAATCTTCACGAAATTCTGCTGCCCTTCTTACAATGCTATTGATGTCTTTAACCGTTAATTCGGAGACCCTTTTCTCCAGTAAATTATTCAGATTCAAGCTTTTTATTGTTATCCTTGCCTGGCTCTTTGTGTGTTTCTTTGCCGAGCAGAGGGCCTCCCTGAGGGCGTTCTTGACCCTCATATCCGGCCTTAAAAGCATTTGGCAGGAGACAGAATTCCTGGGCTTTGCCAGGAATTTCAGGACAACGGAGTTTGTCCTCGGCTTCGGCCTGAAGGAGTCCCTCTGGAGGTCAAGGCAGGCCTCTACAATGAAGAACCTCTGGAATGTGAAAGACAGCCTTGAATATTCCTTCTCCCAGGACGCGGCTATAAGACGGTGGGCAAATCCCTTGGGCAGGGTCAGGACAGCCAACCCGAAGTCGTGGAATATCAGCCTCTGGATTAGGGGCTCGGATATGGCATAGGGTATGTTCGAGATGACCTTGTCGAATCTTATTCCCCGGGAATCGAGGAGATTGAGGGCGTTTCCGATAATGATTTCCGTGCTGGGGAATCCCCGAAGGTTTTTCCTCAGTTCCCTCTCAAGGGTGATGTCCCTCTCCACAGCAATGATTCTGGCCCCGGATTTTGCAAGTTCCCGGGTTAGGTTGCCTGTGCCCGCGCCGATTTCCAGGACCGTGTCTGTCTTCTTCAGGCTGGCCTGTTCCAGAATCCACCTGATGGCCCTGGGGTTCACCATGAAGGCCTGGTCCCTGCTCAGGTCAGGCCTGATTTTTCCAGCCATGGATTATAATTGCTTTTAAATCCTATAATAATTACTGGTAGCATGAAGCAAAGTTCCGGCAAGATGGAATCCCCCAAGAAGGGGAGGGAATCCGGCATCTCCAGGGAGATAGGAGAGATAGAGGAGGAGCTGGCCAGGACTAAATATAACAAGGCCACCCAGGCCCATATAGGAAGGCTCAAGGCCAGGCTGGCCAGGCTAAGGGAGCAGCGCCAGAGGGCCGGCATGAGGTCTGCGGGCCTGGGGTATGGGATAAAGAAGGAGGGCGATGCCACGATTGTCCTTGTCGGGTTTCCCTCTGTAGGGAAATCCACCCTGCTCAACCAGATAAGCAACGCTGAATCCAGGGTCGGGGAATATGATTTCACCACGCTAAACATAGTTCCAGGTATGATGGAGCTGCATGGGGCCAGGGTTCATGTCCTGGACATACCCGGGGTCGTGAAGGGTGCATCCCGGGGAAAGGGCCGTGGGCGCGAGGTTCTTTCTGTTGTCAGAAATGCAGACCTCGTCGTTATAATCCTGGATGCTGATACCCTGACGGGCACAGGCACCCTGACGGGCACAGGCAGGCCAGAGCATCTGGACACAATAAGGAGGGAGCTGCATGATGCCGGATTCAGGCTTGGCCAGGAGAGGCCAGATGTGAGGATAACCAAGCGTTCTGGCGGGGGCCTTGACATCGGCTCGGCTGTGAGGCTCACCAGAATCACCAGGGAGATGGTAAAGGAAGCCCTCCATGAGTTCAAGATATTCAATGCCGAGGTGGTGGTAAGGCAGGACATAGATATGGAGCAGCTCACTGACTGCATACTGGGGAACAGGACCTACATACCCAGCCTGGTGGTGGTCAACAAGGTGGACAGGGTCCCTGAGGCAGGCCTGAAATGGCTGAGGGAGGGATGCGGTGACTGCGTACTCATCTCTGCCGAGCATGGAACCGGAGTTGAAGACTTCAGGGAGGCTGTCTGGAGGAAACTGGGCCTGATGAGGATATTCATGAAGAGGCCGGGCAGGCAGCCTGATATGAAGGAGCCCATTATCGTCAGGAAGGGCTCAAGCATCAGGGATGTTGCCGGGAAGATTCACAGGTCCTGGGGCAGGGCGAGGTCTGCCAGGGTGTGGGGCTCCAGCAGGTTCCCTGGCCAGAGGCTCGGCCTTGACTACATCTTAAAGGACAGGGATGTCGTGGAAATCCACACAGAATAGAAAGGGTTTTTAACATGGCCCCTCAATATAAAGCATGCTCTTCAGGAGGATTATCGGTGCCCAGGGCCTGACATTTGGTGTCATGGACGGTGTTATCACTGTCCTGGGGGTGCTGGCCGGTCTCTATGTCCTGGGTGACAGGACCGTGGTGATAGCAGGCATGCTGATAGCAGGCATGGCAGACTCCCTTGCCAATGCCGCAGGCATCCACGTGAGCCAGGAGACCGAAGGTGAGCACAGCCAAAGGGAGGTCATGATGTCCACTATCATGGCGTTTCTCTCGACCCTTGCAGTTACCCTGATTCTGGTCCTGCCGCATGCATTCATGGGGCTCTATGCAGCCTCCCTGGCAAGCATGGTCCTTGGCCTTACCATGATACTCGGAACCGGGTTCTTTGTGGGAAAGAAGCTCGGAAAGGGTAACAGAAAGACGGGTATGATAATGCTTGAATACATTGTAATGGCCCTGGTGGTTATAGGGATTTCCTCGCTGATAGGCATGTTTGTCAGGGACCTGCTCGGTGTGGCCTATGCTTGAATATGTCCTGTTGGCCATGATTCTGTTTGCAGGCCTGGTGCTGCTTCTCTATAAAAGGCTCTGGGTCAGGTATGAGCGGCTCAGGCTCGACCTCCAGGAGGCCCTCTTCCAGAAGAAGAGCCTCTCGAGCAAGTACGGCAGGATGACCGAGCAGTTCATACCCTTTCTGGAGAGCTACCCATATAATGAACAGGACTTCAGGTTCATTGGCTCCCCGATAGATGGGGTGCAGTTCGAGCCGGACAGGGTCATTCTTGTTGAATTCAAGGCAGCGGGCTCAGGCCTCACAAAGAGGCAGCGGGAGATTAAGAGTCTAGTCGAGAGGGGCAGGGTGGAGTTCAGGGAGTTCAGACTGCCTGCCCGTGACAATAGGAAGGGGGACTACAGGAAGTAGGGGTTTTTTAAGATTTGCGCAAATTCTAATCTGATAGTATGGTTAAGTATGATTTAAACAGCGAATTGGATGCTGGAAGGGTTGAGGTTGTTCAATCGGTGGATATATCACAATTCCCAGAGCTTAGGATGGTTAATCTTATTCATCAAATAATGTCCCAAGAAAGGGACTCCCCCTGGGGCGTTAAGACTGGCGGAAGCATCGGTTCAAGGCCAATAGAGCATAATGGGATTATATATTTTGGAGCCAATGATCATAACTTCTATGCTCTTGATGAAAAAACTGGAAAGGAATTATGGAGATTTAAGGCTGGCGGGATTGTTAGTGCCTGGAGCTCAGCAGCTATATGGAGAGAAAGATTGATATTTACATGTTTTGATGGAAATGTCTACTGTATATCTTTGGACGGAAAAAGGCTTATCTGGAAATCTGGGACAGGTGATAAGATTGCATGCACCCCGCTGATTTGTGACGACATGGTAATATTCGGATCAAAAGATAAGAATCTTTATGCGGTTTCTGCAAAAAACGGGGAGGGAATCTGGAAGATATCTCTGACGCATGAGATAGTTAGTCATCCGATGGCTCATAGAGGATATATTTACATAGGGTCACGTGGGGGAATTCATAAGATTTCACCCAAGGGAAGGATAATCTGGAATTACTATGTTCCAGGTGATGTCGATTCAGGAATAGCGGCTATCGGGGAATTGCTTTTCTTTGGATGCACAGATAGAAATGTATATTGCGTTACGACGAAAGGAGAATTTGGGTGGAAGTATCCTACGCAAGGACCTATTATAAGTGATGCCGTAGTTAAAAATGGAAGAATTTATATCGGATCCTTTGATTACAACATGTATTGCATTGATTTAAATGGGAATCTCCTTTGGAGGTTTGGAACAGATGACGTAGTAGGCACATGCTTTGTCTTTGGGGATAGAATTTACTTTTCATCCTTTGGTCATCATATATATTGCCTAAATGGTGAGGGCAAACTCTTGTGGAAACGTCCTCTGGAAAGAATAGCACATATTTTAGTGACCAGGATGGGGGTTTATGCTGGGAGCTGGAACTGCAAACTCTATGCTTTGTCAAAGGAAGGGGGGTTATTGTGGGAATTTTTCACTAGCCTTGGCTACCCGTCCGATATTGAATTTGAACCATCTGAAGAGATAAGTTTAGCTGTTATCTATACTCAAGAACAAAAAGAAACACTAGGAAAGGAAAAGGAAATTCGTGGTGTCCATGCTTACGGAGAAATTGGCTCCCAATACGTCGAAAAAGATATGCGTGACTACATAGGAGAGCCCTTGGAGAAGGGGGGCCTTCCGGGGATGGCCTACAAGAGCAGGAAGGGGGTCTACAGGAAGTAGAAATTACTTCTGGGGTTTCTGGTCAGACATCATCAAAGAGACCTTTCTCCTTGATGGCCTTGGGGGAGCCGCCCGCGTGCCAGGAGAGCCTCGGCCTTACCTGGATGGGGAATATCCTCTCTGAGTTGTCGTCAAGGATGACGGCAGAACCCCTGGTCCTGGGGAGCTGGTTGATGTAGGTCTGGATGTCCTCCATGGCATAGCTCTGCATGATTCCCTGGAGGGCCTTTATATCGGCCTCTGATGTCAGCCTGTGGGCCAGGACAAGGTCTGACTGGGCCAGCACGTCTGGATGGAGCTTATCGGGTATCTGGGTTATCAGGAGCAGGGATATCCCCGGCTCACGGCCCTCCTTGACCAGGGTTAGTATGGGCTCGGTGGCTGCAGTCACGCCCTGGGAGGGCACGAACTGGTGGGCCTCATCCATCATCATCCATATCATGGGTATGGACTTCTTCTTCTCACCTGTAATCACCTCGAGTTCCTCTGCCTTCCTTGCCATGAGGCGGGCCTGGAAGACCTTCCTGGCAAAGAGGCCTATCACCATGGAGCGGACCGACCAGCCGGCCCCGGAGCGGACGTAGTGGGAGATGTCTATCACGGATATCCTGCCGGGTGAGAAGAATTCTTCTACGGGAGTTCCGGCCTTCTCAAAGATGCCCCAGCCCTCTGCTGACATGAACCGGGAGATGAGAGCGTCCCTGACCTTCTTGTCTGCCTTGGTGTCCTCCCCTATTGTCCTGATGATGTCCTGTATGGAGTAAGCAGACCCCTTCTTCTGGAGCTTCCTGATGACCCTCTCTGTAAGGAGGCCGTAGTCGTCCATGGGGCTGAAGGCAAAGCTTATAATCCAGTCAGTGGAGCTTATCTCGCCGCAGGGAAGGGTAAAGGGGGAGTCGAAATCGATTCCTGCCTCCCTGTATTTTTCAACAAAACCCTTGGGGATGAAGAACTGCATGTCCATGGCCTGGGGCTTGAGTCCCCACTGATCGAGAAGCTCGCGGTCCTTTTCATTTGGTCTTTTCATGGACCAGTAGATTCCCATGGTGTCAATCATGAGGACAGAAAGGTTCTGCTTTATCTCCTGTGGGAGCAGGGTCATCTCCTCGGCAATGACACCGCTTGAGTACGATTTTCCTGATCCGCGCTTGCCGCACACAAGGACGATGTGGGGCCTGCTCACGTCCATGTAGACCGGGTTTGTCAGGTGGGCATCCTCGCCTTCCCCGACTATGTGCTTTCCTATAAAGACCGTGCCCTTCTCGCCGAACCTCTCGAGGTCTGGCCTGTCCCTTCCCACTATGATTTTCTCGACCATGCAAACTACCAAAACAAGGTGATGTTTTATATATAGGAGTTTAATTATAATAAATCCATTGATGCAGGCGTCTCGAAGGGGCGGATTGTGACCAATGCACTGCCAAAGGCAGGCAGTAGTGCACAACCCAACCAACATTGTGGTGGTTGTGGTTGGGAAATAATTGCCTGCAACTAAAAGTTGCAGTGCGCCAACTGTAAGGCGAAGGTTTAAGGGGTGATTTGATGGGAATAGTTGAGGATATAGTCAGGAACAAAGAGGAGCTGATAATAAGGTTTCTTGATGTCCTGAGCGGGAAGGAGGCCACAGCCAAGGTCAACCTTGATGGTGTGCAGTTCAACATCGGGAAGAGCAAGGTAAGGCTCGAGGGAGAGGTCAGCTTCACGCTTATACCAGGAAAGAAGAAGTAGCTTTTTCTGGAGAGGATTATGGAACCCTCAAGAAAGGAGATGATAGAGAAGTTCTTCAGGAGGGCAAACATAGTCGTGAATATAGACAAGTCCCCTGTCGCAGAGGTCAGTTGCAAAAAGGGGGTGCTTTTGATAGATGTCAAGAACCCCCTTCTTCTGATGAGCCTGGGACTGGACATGGATTTCCTCAAGAAGAGGGAGAAGAAGTCTGTCATAAGAAAGGCCGTCAGGGAGATGGGGTTCAGGATAAAGCTCCGGTACAAGCTATTTGAGGTGGAGCTCTAGCGCCAGAGCATGAACCTCAGCTTGGCCACCCTTGACTCAAAGAGTATATACCTCTCAACCGGGACAATGATGGTGCTGTTCTGGAATTCTGTGGGGTCGAGGCCTGTGAGGAGGTCCGTGCTGTTGGCCCGGGCCTGGGTGCCGTTCAGGCGAAGGAGCTGGAAATAGAACTCGTAGGCGGGTATGCCCAGGATTCTCTTGGCGCTGTCATAGTCCATCTGGACGAACATCAGAATCTTTGTCTCGTTGAGTACGTTCTCCTCTGATGCAAGGCCAAGGACCTGGACGTTTGACTCGTTCCAGTACTCAGGGAATCCCCTGGTCCTTATAATGCTGTCTGCCAGGGTGAGGGCGCTGTTCTCCATGTCATTGAAAATGATTTGGTCCTCGTTCTGGAAGGTGGTGTACTCCCATGCGAAGAAGAGCACCGCCAGTATCATAAAGAAGACCAGAACCGATGCCATGAAATCGAATGACCATACCTGTGCTTTCATGGTGCCTCCGTGATTATTATCTCTCCGTTCTGGTTAAGGATGCGGTTTGTCCCCTTGACAATCTCCCCGGTAACGTTGTCGGTCAGGAGATAGCGGACATGGGTGCCGCCATCCAGCCTTAGCACGACCTCATTGGAGCTTATGTTTATTGTATACTCCATCCTGAGTATCCTCTCTGGTATAGTCACATCCATGGAGAATCCGTCTCCCTCGAGGTAGGCTGTGTTTATCCTGTCTGCCACGTTCCTCAGTGTCTTATCGGATTCCATGTCAACCTGGGCCTGGGATATGGCCTGGCTCCTGTGCACGCTCACCACTAGGGCAAACCCCACTGCCACCAGGAACAGCACAAAAAGTATCATGAACTCCATGCTGGCCTGTCCCTTCCTAGACTGTGCGGTTGATCTCGACATAGGTATCATGGGATATGATGTCAAAATAATAGTATCCCTCATTGACAGGTATATCGTCCTCGCCCCGGAGCTCTGCTGTGGAGGTATACCACACCTCGGATTCCTGGGAGCCTGTCAGCACGTGGAATATTATTGTCTTGTTGATAATGCTCACGTTGCTTATGCCGTCAGGGATATAGAGCTTTATGTTTATCTTTGCGGGGCTCCCCTGGGAGTGAACCAGGCTGGCGGCATCGGCCATCTGCTTGGCCGCGTTTCTGGTATAGGACAGGGACAGCTCCTGAGCGGTCTGCTGCTGGATAGTCACGATATAGACCCATATAGGAATCATGAACATCATGACCATGCCTGCTATGACAAGGTACTCGATTGCCGCCTGTCCCCTCATAATAGAATATTGGTTCCGAATTATAAAAAGCAAAATCGGTGTGTGTTTTGTGCACATCTTTACAGAAGGCAGAGGCCTCTCGTAAAAAGGGTTTAATGGGGGCGCCGAGACTTGTCCGAGCTCCTTTCAATTGGAAGTCGAGCGAAACGGAGTGAAGTGAGACTCCTTTTTGCTTGAGCTTTTTCTTGAAAAAAGCTCATCGAACTCGGGTGAACAGGTATCCCTCTATCATCCGGCAGTCAACAGACCTGCAAAGGCAGCCTGCCCTCAAAGCTCCAATAATAACTGGAGCCTGTCAGGATAGCCACTACCTCACGCCCCCAAGCCCTGCAGAGGGAATATAAGTATTGGTGCATATGGGTTTAAAAGTCTTAAAACAGGCTGGGTATGGCGGGATTTGGCTAGCCTATGACAACCGCTATCTTCTTGATGGAGCGCTCCATGTTCATTAGAACGAGACCCATGTTGGCCTTGGGCTTGACAAGGGCTGTGAATATGACATCAGAGCCCACGCCTATGGATATGAGCTTGCCGCTGGCTGACTCCACCACGACCTGGCCGAACTCGCCTATGCTCAGCTCCTTGCTGGCCGTCTCCCCTGTTCCCACTATGGCAGCGGCCATGGCAGCGATTGCCTTGGAGTTGACCTCCTTGGGGAGGCTTGAGATTATCATGAGCCCGTCACGCCTTACCACCGCCGAGCCTATCACGTTTCCTATTGACTCGAAGTCGTCCAGGATCTTCTTCAAATCCTCTTCCTTTGTTGCCATATAGACCTGTCTTATTTTTGTCTTTTATGCTTAAAATATCAATTTCACCGAAATCGGGCATAAAGGCCTTTAACATAGTTTCCATGCTGTGATCTTCAGCTTGCAGGTGTCGCACATATAATCTCAGTATCAACCTAACAGAGTAGATTAATAGAAAATCAATATCATGCTACATAACGGAATAACGGAAATGTCCTATCCATAATCTTATAATCAATATAAACCAAGAACTATCATGGAAATAAACGAGGAACTGGCTGAACTTATAGGTGTTTTTATTGGAGATGGTTTTATTGGGAGATATGGAAAGTTTCGCAATTCGTATCACGTGGAGTTTTCAGGGAATCTTGAATACGAAAAAGATTATTACGAATTTTTGTTTGGTATAATAAAGAAATATTTTGAGGTCAATCCGAGGTTCAGAATTGTTGGAGGCACTATAAG
>CAZAEI010000027.1:0-12101 GCA_964484305.1 uncultured archaeon | reverse complement strand
AAGTCATCAATCTTTTTCTGCCTTGGCAGTTCCAGGGAATCTGTCTGGTAAATCTTGAATCTTTTTAATCTGAATTCAGCGTATTTCTCTTTTGTTTTTTGGTACAGGTCAATAATCTGGAAGAGCAGGTTCATCTCTGCTATATGGCAGGCGAACGGGTTGATGTCCAGGCCATAAATATGCTCTTGAAGTGATTCGAGGATTATCCTTGCCTCATCCGGTGACAGCCTGCCTGCAATGCCTTTCCATTTCCTGGGGTCCCTGAGCTCCTTCTTGTCGGTCTTTCCGAATTTCATAAGGTATCTGCTTATCAGCCTTCTTGATGCCCTTACCAAAAAGCCCCCGGAGCCGCAGGCGGGGTCGAGCAGGTCTCTGGTTTCAATGTCATGGCTGTACGTGTAGCCGGTCGATGTCAGAATGTAATCAATGACTTCGGTCGGTGTGTAAAATTCTCCCAGCCTTTTCCTTTCCCCGCTCGGCAGGTATTTCTCGTAGAGATTCCCAAGTATGTCCCTGTCGACATGGGCAAAGTCAAACTGGTTGAGTATCCACAAAACCCTGCTGAGCAATTCGTTCAGTTCCCCGTCCCCGGTCCTGAACCAGTCAAGTATCCCGGTTTCATAGAAGTGGGAATACAGGGATTTCCCGCTCTTGAAAGCGATTTCCAAGAGTTCCTTATTTATTTCATCCTCCTCAAATCTTTTTTTCAGCATTGACCTTAGTTCCTCTATTCCGCCGTTGGATATGTTTTTCTCCAGAAGCCTCTTATCCTCGCAAATCCTCAGAAACAGCAGTTTATTCAAGAGAACGTATATGGATTCCTTGCAGAAAATTTCTCTTACCTCATCATCAGAAAAAGTGTCCTTACCGGAATACTCCTTCCACAAGAAGTAGCCGCCGAATGTTTTGTATTTACTATACTCATTCTCCACTTTCTGCCTTGCCTTTGCCAGCATATAACCGTTTTTTTCATTCCGGGGAATTCCCGAGACATCCTCCATGTCTTTCTGATATTTTCCATATCCTTCTTTGTATTCGCCGAATGCCTTGAGCGTGTATCCCAGGAGCAGGTTGTTGGCTATGAAATTCAGCCTCTCGAGAAGCTTTCTGAATCCCGCATCCTTTGTAATATCAATTCTTGCATAAGTCTCATCGAATTTTTCGTATTTGCTTGTATCAAAAAGGGTTTCTTTGGTCAGATTGTTAAAAAACAAAATCTGGCTTTTTTCTTCAGCGGACAGATTTTCTATTGGCTTTTTATGTTCCAAAATCCTGGAAAAATCGAGATTAATCCTTAATTCGCTTCCAGTTTTCCTGACTTCCCATAGCTTGAACCGCAGGAAATTGGTTAAACCAATGAATCGTGTTGTTTCTTCCCCGTATTTGAAGGCCTGCTCTTCGTGCCGTGCTTTGTCTATGCTTTCAGTTGGTCTTTTGGTTTCAATCTTAAAAACAGCAAAATTATTTTCATCGATTATAGTCAGGTCAGCCCTTTTCTTTTCCCATTTGACGTATTTTGGCTCATAACCAAGGACATTCTCAAGAAAATACTTGACAAACCTATATCTGACGTCATGCTCTGATGAGCCTTTCTCTATTTCCTTAATAATGTTTCTGAAGGCCTTTAGTACATCCTCCGCAAAGCTGTTATCTGCCATCAAGAATCACTGTTATTCTCTTAATACTAGACTTAAAATCACTCAATTTAAAGCTATGGATAGGACATTTCCGTTATTCCGTTAGAATTGGATACTGCTGCGTGGCTCTCGTTCACGTACTAGTAGCTCCTGTATATGCCCTCATCGGGGTCGCCGAAGTCGGGGATGGTGGACCCTACCGAAAAATAACGATGCGTGAGCCGGGATTCGAATTTCCGGACTCTTTGCCATCAGGCAAAGGGCCTCCCGGATTACCACCGATCTGCTCGGTGCCCCGACTGGCAGGGTGATGTCCTACCATTAGACTACTCACGCATTGCTTTTGTTGTTATTCTCGCTATTCTTCATATTTGCTTATCAGCTTTGCGGAAGTGAGTACAGTCCTTCCTGCTTTGATTTGCTTGTGGAAGGCAGGCAAGTACCACTCCTGTAAAGCTGATATAGACTACTCACGCATTGCTTTTGTTGTTATTCTCGCTATCAACCCTAGGGGCTGACAGGGTTCTTATTCGCCCCTCTTGACCTTCTTGACATTGATGCTCCTGCAGTTGGGACACAGCCTGGTGGCCGGCTCCATGAAGATGGGCTTGCCGACCCATCCGCACCTCTCGCACTTGTATTTTGACATGAAGGTCACCTTACTGCTCGGTTTATTGGATATATTGAGGGGACTATTTATAAATGGTGCACCAGTGACTTGTTCACGCCTGGAGGCCGAACTGCTTGGCGAACTTGGCCAGGGGGCCCCGCTTCAGACCCTTGCCACCCTTGGTCATCTTCATGATTTTCTGGGCCTGCTTGAAGTATTTCAGGAGCTCCCTGACCTCGCCCTGGGGGACTCCAGAGCCCCTGGCTATCCTGACCACCCTGATGTGCTTGATTGTATCGGGGTGGGCCCGTTCATCAGGGGTCATGCTGTCGATTGCGAACTTCCACCTCTTCATCTTCTCATCCTGGACATCCAGCATGCCCTTGGGAATCTTGACACCCGACATCCCGGGAATCATGTCCACAATCTTGGTGAGGCTGCCCATCTTCTGCATCGAGCCTATCTGCTCATAGAACTCATTGAGGGTGAAGTCTCCCTTCAGGACCTTCTCGGCAGCTTCCTTGCTGATTCCCACGTCCCTGGCCTTCTCCAGGAGGCCCTCGAGGTCGCCGTAGCCGATGAGCCTTCCCACAAAGCGCCTGGGGTCATAGACCTCGAGGTCGCCGAGCTTCTCACCCACGCCTATCATGCGCACACGGGCGCCGGATACAGAGGCCGCTGCAAGGGCCCCGCCCCCCTTGGCGGTGCCGTCGAGCTTGGTAACTATTATCCCTGTTATGCCGACAAGCTTGTTGAACTCCTCGGCCTGCTTCCTGGCTACCTGGCCTATGTCAGCTGGTATCACGAGCAGGATCTCGTCCGGCTTTATCTCCCTGCCCAGCTCCTTGAGCTCCTTGGCAAGCCCCCTGTCAAGGGCGTCCCTGCCTGCGGAGTCGAATATAAGGACATCCTCCTTGGCATGCTTGACTGCGGATTTGGCGATGTCCCTGGGCTTCTTGCCCTCCTCATAGACCCTGGCGTCGACCTTCCTGCCGAGCTGCCTCAGCTGGTCCTGGGCAGCGGGCCTGTGGGTGTCGCAGGCTGCCAGGCCGACAGAGAGGCCCCTGGTCTTGAACCACTTGGCCATCTTGCCTGCTGTGGAGGTCTTGCCTGAACCGAAAAGGCCGATGAGCAGGATTCTCTGGGGCTTCAGGTTTAGCTCTCCCTTCCCGGCCCCAAGGAAGGAGACGAGTTCGTCATAGAGAATCTTGATGAAGTGCTCCCTGACCGTGATTCCGCTGGGGGGCTTTGTATCCAGAACCCTCTTCCTTATACCTGATGAGAGTTCTGCCACCATGGAGACATCCACGTCTGCCTGAATCAGGGCCCTCTGGAGGTCCTTGACCACCATGTCGACGGCCTCCCTGTCCACCACGCCCATGCGGGCTATCTTCCTGAAGGTCTGCTTCAGGGAGTCCCCAAAACCTTTCAAGACCATAACTTTCACCCAAATACTAGTTAAAAAATCGGTATGGAGGGTTTAAATGCGTTAATGGGCTAATCCTCCTGGATTTCGAACTCGCACTCACCCCTGTGGGAGGCTATCTCCCTGGAGACCTCGCCTGCAGCTGCCTCCACCCTGGCCCGTGTCTCCTTGAAGTTCTTGCCCCTGCCCACAATAACGTACCTGGGGGCTGAGACATACCTGACCTCGAGGCCGTCCCTGCTGGCTGCTGAGAGGACCTTCCTGATTGTCTTTATGCCGTCAGGGCTGTAGCACATGAGCTTGAGTTTGGCCTTTACCTCATAGGCCTTCTCTGAATAGTTCTTCTTGGCTATCTCTGTGAGGGGCTCGAGCCAGGCCCCGGGGACCCCCTTGCTCCTGAGCAGCTCGGGGTTCCTTATGGCGAACTCAAAGGCCTTGTAGAGGCCCCCGAACTCCTCCTGGAGTAGAAACCCGACCTCCCTGTAGGCATCGTCAAGGCTCTTCTTGAGCTTCTTGGCAGAGAGCTCGAGCATCTTCTCGGCCTTCCGCTCCCTCTTGAACTCGCTGAGCCGCCTGTCTGACTCCTCCCTTCTGACCCGCTTGACAGAGAGGAGGATGTCATCGCCATCAACCCTCATGACGCGGCACACGACATACTGGTTCAGCTTGAGGAACTCCCTGATGTTCTTGACCCACCTCAGGGCCACCTCAGAGACGTGTACCATGCCCCTCTTCCTGTACTCCACAAGCTCTGCAATGGCAGAGTTGGGGAATATCTTGACTATCTTACACACCACGAGTTCATACCTGCCGGGGCTTCCCTGTCTTCTCATGATAAAGACCTCGTTATCCCAATTTAAATACATAGCCCGTGTGAGGGTACATGCTGACCTGCATTGACTGAAAGAAGTCAGATTGTGAAGGGACTACCTGGCAACACCGAGAACCTTGGCCCTGAGGCCGGCCTTGCCTCCGGTGGGCTCCGCAAGGACCTCGCCGCACACCAGGCACCTGACAGTGGTAGAGGGCTTCTCGAATATCACCTGCTCGTTCTTGCACTTGCACCTTACCCTGAGGAACTTGCCAGTCATATCATCACCGTTTTACTTGGAGATTGTGTATCCGCCACCCCAGTACAGTCAGTCCCCTTCGGGGACTGCAGGCAATTTTGGGCGGATTTTGCAACCTATACCATCTCGAACTTCTTTACCCTGAAGCCCCTCTTGGTGTGGGACTTCCCGCATTCCTCGCACTTGAGCCTCAGGTCTACCTTCTGGGTGGGCTTCTTGCCCACAGCGGGCTTTGAATACTTGCCATGGCCGCCATAGCCCCTCTTGTGCCTCTCCTTGGATTTGTTGGCCTGGGACATGGGATGGGCCGTCCCCCTGGTTCTCTTCTTGGCCAGCTTCACTGCATGCAGGGTATGCTTCCCGCACGAGGGACACAGGGCCATGATCTTCTTTGGGAACTTCATATCATCACCATCCGTCACAAGCGACGGCATGCGTTATTGCACCTGTTCTGTTATTCTGGTTCTTCCCTGCTGTCGATTGGTTAATTAATGCATGATGTATGCTTATAAATGTTTAAGACGCCGCATATATCCGGGATTATTGGCGATTGGGCTTATAGCGCTCGGAAATCCAGAGGTATGCAAGCAAACCCAAGAGAATCACTGCCATGGCAAAGCAGTTGGTCATCTGGAGCCCCATGACAAGGGCATGCTCTGTCTGGGCCTCGCTGGGGGTTTCAAGCGTGCTGTAGTAGTTCGCATAGGGAACTGCCACGGCATAGAACACAAGCATCAGTGCAATGGAGCCCAGGAGGAATTTCTTCATCTTAACACCCTGTTCAGATTGGGTTTTCTGATATTTATATTGAAAACAAAAAACATCTGTTTTCAAACAGATGATGGATGCATAGTTTGTTTTCAATAGCTGTTGCCGAACCAATAAAACCCCTGACTTCAGTCAGGGGTTGCAGAGAGGCAACATTATTTGCCCTCTATCAGCCTTGCCAGGCCCTTGCTTATCAGGAGCTGGGAGTTGTCCCTGGGGACCCTGGCTATATCACCCTTCCTGAGGGGCCCGTAGGTCTTCATGTCGACTCCCACGAACCGGGGGACCTCCTCCAGGGCTGCAACGGTCTCCATCTTCTCCCTCTGACCCTCGATGCTTTCCTTCCTAGCCTCCTGGAATGCCTTTATGTTCTGGACAGTGTTGTCAAACAATGCCTTCTCCTCAGGCATGACCTTGCCGGGGGTCACCCCGGCCCGCACAAAGACAAGGGCCAGCTTCACCAGCTTACTCTCCCTGGCGTCCAGGAGGTCCTGGAGCATCCTCCTGGAGTTGTCCAGCTCCCAGAGGTCCTCCTTTCCCTCACTCACCCTGGCCTTGCTCTCGAGGTAGGCCCTGACATCCTGGAAGAAGTTGTCAGGGAGCTCGATAAGCTTGGGCGTGTTCTTCTCCTTTATGACAAATTCCCTGATTGTTTCGTACGTCAGCATAGGGCACCACGCGCCTCGCAACTGGTTATGGGGCCGCCCTGTTTACAGGCCTGAGGAAGCGGGCGGCTCGGGGGGTCCTCTCTTCCTGGCTGGTTTAGATTTCCCTGTTAGTTTTTTATTCTTGCCTGCCTTCATCCCGAACCGGCCCCGCAGGTTGCCTGACCTTTCCATCCTCCTGAAGGGATAGGCAGCCGGGTTCTTGATTGTCATGGCCTGGCCCCCGCAGGCCTCATCGGGCTTGCAAACCCCGAAGGAGTCGTACCAGCCCTGGTGGGTGCAGTTGGGCGGGAGGATGGACTTCCCCCTCATCCGGTGCCACCTGACCTGGCCCCTGATGTAGTTCTCGTTCAGGGGGGGCTTGTTCCTGAGGTTCCAGGCATAGAGGTAGGCCTCGGTATCCTGCCAGCCCCAGTTGCATGACCTGAGGAAGTTCAGGAGTATGAATATGGAGCGCTTCCTGCCGTCAGGAAGGCCCATGGATATGTTTTTGATGCACGGGGGGAAGAGCTCCTCAGGGACCTTGTTCCCGCTCCTCACCCTCCTTTCGCTCTTTCTCTCAATCCTCTTCTTATATATCCCCCACCAGTCAGAGGCCTCTGCTACGAGGGCTGAGGCCTCCCCGGGTTCCCTGGGCTGTAGGAACAGCCTCCTAACCCTGAGGCCCCTGGGGCTGGCATGCTCCTTCTCGAACTCCCCGAGCTCCCTGATGGCTATGGGAAGGGAGGCAAGGCCTGTCCCCCGGTTCAGGGAGTATGGCATCCTGAAGAGGTGGCGCGGGGATATCAGGACAGGGTCGATATCAACAATCTGGAAGGGGTCTATGCCGTCCTCTGTGACTATCTTATCGAGGGGCTTGCCTGATATCTCAGAGAGCTGCTCCGGGTTGTTGAGCTTTAGCAGGGCCCTTTCGAGCTCAGACCTTATCTGCTCCTTTAGATAGAGGCCCATCTGCCTGGCAAGCCCCGGAAAGAGGTTCACGGTCTTCCTGTAGTTCACCTCCCCGGGCATGCTCTCCCAGGGTATTCCCAGGTGGAAGCCCTTGCCGCCTGTATATTTAAGGGATATGCCCCCGAGGCCGTGGCGCTCCAGGGTCCTGTAGAGGATTCCGGCAGTCAGCTTGGCGTGGCCGAAGTCCCTGCAGTCCAGGTCGAGTATGAGGTCCCATCCTATCCTCAGGCCCTCGTGGTTGTCTGCCCTGAGGCCCATGGGGTTGGACCATCTCTCGAGGCTTGAGTGGAACTCCTGAACCCCGTTCTTCACCATGCTCACGATGTCCTGGGGATAGAGAATGACATTGGGCCTTGTCCCGAAGGAGCCGCTCCCGAAGACCCCCACGACCTCCCTGTTTTTTCCCAGTTGCAGGAGGGCCTTCTGAACATCCTCCCTTGAGTAGTATTCCAGGACATCCCTTGGGGATAGCATAGTAGAATAGTGGCTTTAATATTTAAATCGGCTAAGGGAGAGCCTCACTCGAGCAGAATCAGCGTCACGGGCCTGAAGTCCTCGCCCTCCTTCACCAGTTCTACCGGGAGGCCTGCCCTTACAGAGGTATCCATGAGGTCGATGCCCCAGGACTCCCCTGTGGGCCTGGAGCGCCCGGGCCTGGGGCAGGGCTCCGGATATGAGCATTCAGGGCAGGCCGTGCAGGGGCTGGTGAAGAAGCCCAGGGCCCTGGGGAAGCCGGCCCCCCTGAGGGAGGATTCGATATCGAGGACGGCCCGCTCAAGAGCAACCCTGTCCCTGGAGGATTTGAACCTGAGGAAGATGGCGCGGGTGTAGCCAGATAGGGTCTGGCGGGCCTGTTCGAGGCCGCCGACCCCTGGGGGGCATGACCAGGATTTCCCGTGATATCTGCAGGAGAGGCAGGCCTCCCTGACCCACTCCTGAACGGGGATGTCCCTGGCAGGGAGGAGCCGGGCTTCCTCCACACGGGGGTTGGAGCCGGCGATATCCAGGGGCTTTCCCTCCGGGAGCGGTTTCCTTCTCATGGGCAGGGGGCTTCCTTTCATGGGGTCCCCTATTTTACAAGGCCCACCACAAAGGAGTAGACACCCTTGATTATCAGCATGATGCCCAGGTAGGCAAAGAAAAAGAAGAAGATACCTGAGAATACCAGAAACAGGAGTAGGCCTGTTACGATGTCAAGGATTCCCATGGGGTCGAACTTGAGGCCCTTGTCGGGCATGGCCAGGTTGGAGAGCCAGGACCAGCCGCCCTTGATAATCATGATTACCGCAATGGTTACGACAAAGCCGTTTCCCGGGAAGTGCGGCAGTCCGCCCACTGCCAGGATGATGCCGGCTATTATGTCAACCAGGCCGAGTATGGCTATTATCACGCTATCACCTCAATGCCGGGCTTTCCGGGCTCTGCCCTCAGGGCCTTCTGGCTTTTACTCTTGTATGATTGAATAACATGTATTTTGCACTTAAATTCCTTTTCCAGGAAGCCCCCAGCGTCGTTCAGTATATCAAGCTCCTCCCCCTCTGTCAGGGCCTCCCTGAGCTGGGCCGCATTCTGGGAAAGCCTCTGGGCAAAGCGCAGGGCGTCTTTGCCCTGCTTCCTGCCTTCGGGGCTCTTCATGATTGCAGGTATAATCTTGTCTGGGGAGGAGGCCATGCCCATTATCTTGTTGTGGACCACGTGCTTCCAGTTCGGGGCCACGTATACCCTGACCTCCCTGGGCCTCTTCTTGAGTATCCTGATTATCGAGGCTATGTCCTCTGAGGTGTGCCTGACGAGCTCCTCCATCCTGTCCAGCCTGGGGTCGATGGCCCTGGTGTCGGCCCTGGGCCACCGGGAGGTGGAGGCGAAGCCCTTCCTGCCGAGGCGCTCCCAGATCTCATCGCACAGGTGGGGGACAAAGGGGGACATGAGCTTTATCCAGCTATCCAGGACCTGGCTGAGGACGGTGCTGTTAACATCCCTGGCCCGCCTCTCGTACCACTTTATGGCATCGCTGAACCTGAAGAAGCACTCGAGGCTGGCCTTCCTGGTCTCGAAGCTCTCAAGGGATTTCGTGGCCCCCCTGATTATCTGGTTTGCCTCAGAGAGCAGCCACCTGTCAATCAGGGCGGGCTCCCTCTCATTGCCCAGCCTGGAAAGCCTGAGAACCCGGTCGTGCCACCTTTCCAGCCTATCCCGGGCGGCCCTGACCTCACTGGACCTCCAGTCAAAGTCCTGCCAGGGCTCTGTTGAGGAGAACAGGAAGAACCTGACAGTATCGGCCCCGTATTCCCTGACGGCGTCGCTGGCCAGGATTACGTTACCCTTGGAGCTTGACATCTTTCCGCCCTCCAGGAGACCCATGCCCCAGGTGGCTATGCCCCTTGGCCAGTCCTTCCTCGGGAATATGGCTGCGTGGTGGAAGAGCATGAACGTCAGGTGGTTGGCTATGAGCTCTAGGGCTGAGCAGCGCCAGTCAAGGGGATACCAGTAGCGGACACTCTTCCTGAGTTCCATGAGCTCCTTCACCGGGATTTTTGTGGATTTGGAGACTGAACCGGCGCGGCCCCTGCCGAGCATTACAAAGTCAAAGAAAGCGGGGGTCAGCTGCTCCGGCCTGTAGCGTTTTATCACATGGGCCACAAGATAGAAGGCCATGTATATGGTTGAGTCAGAGAGGGGCTCTATTATGAACCTCTTGTCCTGGGGCAGGGGTGTCCCGAGGCCGAAGTTCCTCACGCACGGCCACTCCCCGAGCCACTCTACTGTATGCTCGAAGTCCTGCTTTGCGTTCGGGGGGATGTTCCTCAGGCCCTTCACCGCCTTCCTTGCAAGGGACTTCCACCCCTTGTTGGCGTAATCGATGAACCAGGATTCTGTCCTGGCGACGATGACATTACCGCCGCAGCGGCAGACAACAGGCTCAGAGAACTCCAGCATGGTGGAGGCCCTGCCCCTCCTGAGGAGGTCCCTCTTGACCATCTCCTTGGCCCTCTCCACCTTCATGCCTGAATATTTTCCGCAGTTCCTGTTCATCAGGCCCGTGTGGAAACCTGCCTTGTAGACCGTCTTCGTGGCCTCCTCGAGTTTCTCCCTCTCCCTCTGGCTGCCTATCCTCATCTTCTCGCATATCGTGACAGCGGCCTGGTCTCCCCACACCCTGGTCCTTATGATTGGTATTACCCTGATTTCCTTGAGCATGGCCCAGTCCAGGCCATAACCCTCTGCAAGCTCCCTGTTCTCCTGAAGGTCCCTGAGGCCGACCCAGTCCCAGGGAGCGTCAGAGGGGACGCTGGTGACTATGCCTGTGCCGAGCCTGGGGTCGCAGAACTCGCTCGGGAGAACAGGCACGGTATCCCTTACGCCGGGGGCCCTGACGTGCCTGCCTATCAGGTCCCTGCCGGGGACCTTGCCCAGGACCCTGACGCTCTTCCTCTGATGGCCCAGCTTCTCGGCGCACTCCCTGCTTATTATCCAGGTCTCCCTGCCCACCCTGGCCCTCACATACTCTGTCTTGGGGCTGACCCACATATTGGTCTGGCCGAATATGGTCTCGGGCCGCAGGGTGGCGGCCACCAGCATGTCCTTGCTTCCGGCAGGGGATTTGACTGTGCCCTTGCGCCCCCTGGTGTGTTTTGGGGAGCCGTCCGCGAGGGGGAACTTGATGAGCGTGAACTCCTGGATGTCTGCTGACTCGCCCTCCAGGATGTCGTGGGTCGTGACAGGGTTCTTGTCCCTGGTGCACCACTTGACAGGGTGGAGGCCCCTCTTCTCAAGGCCCTTTTTGTGGAGAATCTTGTGCTGCCACTCAATGAATTTCTTGTAGTGCGGGTCATTGGTGGTGAACTGCCTCCTCCAGTCTATTGTATAGCCCAGGGACTTCATGCCCCTTATGTAGTGGTTCTCAATGAAGTAGCGGGCATAGGCCATGGGCTCTGTCATGCCCCTGAGCTCCTTCTCGGTGACCTTGAATACCTCCCTGAGGGCATGCATCTGCTTGGGCTCTCTCTCCTTGAGCCTCTTGACTGCCCCGATTATGGGGGTTCCTGTGACGTGCCAGGCCATGGGAAAGAGAACGTTGTAGCCCTGCATCCTCTTGAACCTGGCCACTATGTCAGGGACCGTATAGGTCCTGACATGGCCTATGTGCATGCCGCCGCTCGGGTAGGGATATGCAACCGTGATATAGAACTTCTTCCTCTTGGGGTCAGGTTCTGAATTGAAGAGCCCGGCCTCCTCCCACCTCTTCTGCCACTTCTCCTCTATCTTCCTGAAATCCATGGAGGGCCCCCTGATTGATTTAGCACTGGATTTTTAATAAAGCTATTGCTGCGGGAATCCGGCTTCGAACCCGGGGTATGCCTGATCTCTGTCATGATATCACAATAAGAGAATGCCACTGAACGCTGCTAGAGCAGCAGGGCCAGGAGGAGAATGAGGGCGAGCGAGAGAAGGCCCGGAAGGGTATCAGGAAGCATGAAGTCGTTGAGGGCGCTGGCCTTCATAACATTCACCTGCTTATCTATATTGGCTCTTTATGCAAACCCCCTCTTTCAAGGGGGCATTATCTTATAACTTGGTATAATAGATGGACTGCATATATTTAAATATAATCTTGGCTCTCGGCTCAGAATCTGCCTAAATCGATTTGGGAATAAGAATCGACTACCAAATCCGCCTGGGCTAGTTTATCTCGTGTATATGTGGTAGTTAAAGCTATACACCGCATTCCTGCTCTCTTTGCAGCCTCAATTCCATGAGGAGAATCTTCTATAACTAAACAGTGCTCTGGTTGAGAATTCAGCTTTCTTGCGGCATACAAAAATATATCAGGGTTGGGTTTTGAAACATACCCTATTTCAGCAACAGAAAAGACATTGCCGTTAAATAATTCTGATAGCCTTAATCTCTGGTCAGCAATCTCTAAACTACCCGCCACTAAAGTGGCGGGGGTTTTCCCCGCCTAGTTAACGTCAA
>CAZAEI010000026.1:1040-12824 GCA_964484305.1 uncultured archaeon | reverse complement strand
AAAACATTTTATCCCACCTCTGCCAATACTTACACATGAAGGGGCTAAGCTACCTCATACTCTGCGGAATATGTCTCGGTACCATAGGCGTGTTCGTCAAGCTGATAGGCCCTGACATCTCTGCCTTCCTGATAGCCTCAATAAGGATACTTGCCGCCGCCGGGCTTATCCTTGCCTTCCTGGCATCAGAGAGGAGGGCCGGGCTCCTTGAGCTCAGGAGGGGAGACTTCCACATATTCCTCATTGCAGGCCTCTTCGGCGTGGTATTCGGCTTCGGCTTCTTTGTCAAGGCCCTGACCCTGATACCCGTGGCCAATGCGGTATTCCTTATGTTCATCTATCCCATCATCACAGCCGTTCTTGCAAAGATATTCCTTGACGAGCGCCTCGGGAAGTACACCATACTCGCCCTGGCACTCTCTTTTACAGGCATCTTCCTGATATACGGCCAGGGCGTTAATGTCCTTTCAAGCGCCGAGGGAAGCATGTACGCCCTCACCGCCGGCCTCGGATATTCAGTCTTCATAGTCTCCATGCGCTACATGGAAAAGAAGGGCCACTCCTTCTGGGACGTGGTCTTCTGGCCCCTCCTCCTGGGCGGCCTCATGCTCCTTCCACTCAACCTCACCGAAGCCATGGTATTCCTTCCCTACCAGGACACTGTGATATGGCTTGCAGGCCTGATATTCATCTCCACCTTCCTTGCCTATATCTTCTATGCCGAGGGTCTCGAGACCATCCAGGCCAAGCACGCCACCATAATCGAGACCCTGGTCGAGCCCGCTGCCGCTGTCTTCTTTGCCTGGCTAATCCTTGGCGAGGTCGTCCCCCAGTACATCTTCCTCGGGGGCTTCCTGATAATAATCGCCAACCTCATAGTCCGCCTCGACCTCGCGGAGGACGAGTCCCACAGGAAAAGGATATAATGATTAAGGGCCCAATATAATCTGTGACTGCATGCTTCTCGGAAAGATATCGGGCAGGATAACCACCAAGGGGGTCTCCTTTGAGGCCGAGGCCAGGGTGAGGAAGCTCGACTACGTCTCCATAAAGGACCCCGAAGGAAGGTGGATTCTCGCCTGTATCGATTCCATCACCAGTTATGAAAGCAAGACCGTGGCCTCTGCCAGGATAATCGGCTACAGGGACAGCCGGGGCTTCCTCAAGATTCCCAGGGTCCCCTTTGCTCCTGCAACCCCGGTCTTTGCAGCACCCAAGGAGTTCATAAAGCAGACCCTTGGAATAGGCAAGGGGGGAGTCTACATCGGCCTCCTCGAGGGCTACGACATCAGGGTCCGCCTTGACAAGGACCACATGATAAGGAAGCACATAGCGATTCTGGCCAAGACGGGCGCGGGAAAGTCCTATGCAGGGGGGGTCCTCCTCGAGGAGCTTGCCGAGGCCAAGGTCCCCGTTGTTGTTATCGACCCCCACGGGGAGTACAGCACCATCAGGTTCCAGAACAAGAACAAGAAGGAGACCAGGTTCTTCCAGCGCTTCGGAATCGAGGCCAAGGGCTACAGTGACCAGGTTCAGCTGTTCGGGATATCCTCTGGAAAGCCACTCCGCCTCAACACCAAGCTCAGGGCCGATGAGATATTCCAGATGCTCCCTGCTGCCATTCCATCAACCCAGAAGGGCCTGCTCTTCTCTGCCCTGAGGAACCTCGGGGACAGGGACTACAGCCTCAGGGATGTCATAGACGAGGTCGCAAACTCCACCTCCCAGGCCAGGTGGAACCTTCTCTCCATGCTGGAGTTCCTTGAGGACACGAAGCTCTTCTCGGCCAACCCCACCCCCATAGGGGACATAGTCCAGCCGGGCAAGCTATCCATAATCGACCTCAAGGAGGAGAGGCCCTCGATACAGCAGATAGTGGTCATGAAGCTGACTGAGGAGCTGTTCAGCGCCAGAAAGCACGGGAAAATTCCCCCCTTCCTGCTCATGCTCGAGGAGGCCCACAACTTCTGCCCCGAGAGGGGCTTCGGTGAGGTGTCCTCCTCCAGGATAATCCGAACAGTGGCCAGCGAGGGAAGGAAGTTCGGCTTCGGCCTCTGCATAGTCACCCAGAGGCCCGCCAGGGTGGACAAATCCGTCCTGAGCCAGTGCAGCACCCAGGTCATACTCAAGGTCACCAACCCGAACGATTTAAAGGCCATAACAGACTCTGTGGAGGGCGTCACCCCAGGCCTCAAGGACGAAATCAGGGACCTCCCAGTGGGTGTGGCTATGGTGGTCGGCGTGACCGACCAGCCCCTGGTGATAGACATAAGGGTCAGGAGAACCCAGCACGGCGGGGAGAATGTCCAGATAGCGGATGTCGGGGAGCTCAGGGAGAAGCCCCTGGCCTTCGAGCCCAGGATAGCCATGGATGAGATAAAGAGGGAATACAAATCCATTCAGGACATAACCCTGCTGCACTATCCCCTCTGGATGGTGAAGACCCTCTTCGGCAATATCCCGACCACGCTCTTTGTGGACGGCATCACGGGAGAGCTTGTCTTCCAGAGCGGGGATGCCATCGAGCGCTCCCGCGGCCTCAGGGAGCTCATGGAGCTTGCCCCCTCGAGCAGGACAATCCTGCTATACCTCACCAAGAACAGGCTCGCCACAGCCGAGAAGCTCTCCGAGGACCTCAGGATGCCCCTCAGCACAGTCAAGGCCAACATCAGGGAGCTCCTGTCCAGGGAATCCCTGGCAACAGACGGCTACATGTTCAGGAGCAGGCTCAGGCTCGAGAACATCCCCCCGGACCCCTCCAGGGTCCAGCTCTCCGGGAGGCCTGTCAGGGCAGAGCCCGAGGGCCGCACCCTGAATTTCATGATATCCCAGGACTTTGTCAGGAAGGTCTCAGAGCTCTGGTCCATGCCCGTGCGCTCGATAGAGCCGGCATACTACCCATACTGGCTGGTCAGGCACAGGGACAGGAAGCTCCTCATCGATGCCATGAACAGGAACCTCGACCACGACACCACCAAGCTGGTGGGCAAATTCATCTAGATTTCTAAAAAATAAAGTGCCGGTGGCGGGATAAACCCCCTTTAGGCGATGCCCGCCCCTGTTTTTGAGCCTTTTTGCGGACTGTTTCAATAGATGGGATTTGGGCATTTAAGGGTGACGGTCGCTGGTTCACATGCGGAACTCGCACCTTTACACGATTTTCTTCTTTTCTGTTTGCTCATTCATACAGAAAGGATAAGTCGACGCGAGCAAATCAGTAAAAATCACAGCCGCGGGGTCCTTGATATCAGGATACCAAAAATACACAAGGAAAAAAAGAAAGGAATATATAAAGGTAAATTAGCTTATTGATTGACATGACAAAGAGAAAAAACAGTGGGAGGATTCCTGCCAGGCCCCCTGAAAGGGTCGAGGGAACTGCATCATCCAAGCACGACAGCAGGGTAAAGGAGCTTGAGGACAGGATTATCCATATCCAGGCAGACTTCGAGAACTACAGGAAAAGACTGGAGAAACAGAAGGCAGAGTCCGAGGCAAGGGCATCGGAAAGTATAATACGCGATCTGTTGGAGGTAGTTGATGATTTCATGCACGCCATAAGCAAGGCAGGAGACGATTGTGAGGGCTTTAAGAGGATATACGATAAATTCATGCATGTCATGGGAAAGCACGGCCTGAAGCCCATAGAGGCAAAGGGAAACCCCTTCGACCATTACTACCACGAAGCAGTCATGAGCCAGAAGTCTGATAAAGAGGAAGGGACTGTGATAGAAGAACTCCAGAAGGGATTTATGCTCAACTCGAGGGTAATAAGGCACTCAAAGGTAAAGGTTGCGAAAGAATAAAAGATTTGGTTACAAAAGCAGGCGACGGGCAAAAGCCGGCCTGCTTAAATGATGTAAACAGGAGGTTGATAGCATGACAGAAAAGAAAGAAAAGATCATAGGGATTGACCTTGGAACGTCGAACTCCCAGGCAGCAGTTATGATGGGAGGCAAGCCTGCGATAATCCCGTCAGCAGAGGGCGCGACAGTCGCGGGAAAGATGTTTCCTTCAGTGGTTGCGTTCACAAAGGGCGGCGAGAGGCTTGTGGGAGAACCCGCAAGGAGGCAGGCAGTGTCCAACCCAAAAGGCACCATCATGGGTGCCAAGAGGAAGATGGGCACAAAGCACAATTACAGTATCAACGGTAAGGATTACACTCCCCAGCAGGTTTCCGCTTTCATACTACAAAAGATCAAGGCAGATTCAGAGGAGTTCCTTGGGGAAAGGGTGAACAAGGCTGTCATAACAGTCCCTGCATATTTCGACGACAACCAGAGGACTGCCACAAAGGATGCCGGAAAAATTGCCGGCCTCGATGTCGTTAGGCTGGTAAACGAGCCCACTGCAGCAGCCATGGCTTACGGGATTGACAAGAAAGGTGATGACAAGAAGATCATGGTTTACGACTTCGGGGGAGGGACCCTTGATGTGACTATCATGGAGTTCGGGGAGGGCACGTTTACAGTTCTCTCCACATCTGGGGACACCCAGCTAGGCGGAAGGGACATGGACGAGATAATAATGAATCACATTATTTCAGACTTCAAGTCCAGGGAAGGAATCGATCTGAACAACGACGACATGGCACTCCAGAGGGTGAGGGAGGCTGCCGAAAAGGCAAAGATCGAGCTGTCCACAACACTTGAAACCGACATCAACATCCCCTACGTCACTGCCAACGACAAGGGACCCAAGCACCTTAACATAAGGTTTTCAAGATCACAGCTCGAGAAGCTTGTCATGCCTGTAATCGAGAAGTGCAAGTTATCCATGAAACAGGCAATCAAGGATGCCAAACTCACAAAAGACAAGGTAGACAAGGTGATTCTCGTGGGCGGACCGACAAGGATGCCTGCTGTCCAGAAGTTCGTCGAGGAATATTCAGGCAAGAAGGCAGAGAGGGGAGTTGACCCAATGGAATGCGTAGCTCTGGGCGCTGCCATTCAGGGAGGCGTGCTCGCAGGGGATGTCAAGGACCTTGTCCTGCTTGATGTCACCCCGCTTTCTCTGGGAATCGAGACACTTGGAGAGGTCATGACACCACTTATAGACAGGAACACCACAATCCCTGTCAAGAAAAACAAGGTGTTCTCCACTGCAGCTGATTACCAGAACGCTGTCACGGTGCATGTCCTGCAGGGAGAAAGGACAATGGCAAAGGACAACACTAGCCTGGGGATGTTCAACCTCGATGGCATACCGCCGGCGCCAAGGGGAATACCCCAGATAGAGGTCACGTTCGATATAGACGCATCAGGCATCATAAACGTGTCCGCAAAGGACAAAGGCACAGGCAAGGAGCAGAAGATAACCATAACAGCATCATCCAAGCTCTCTGACAACGATATTGACAAGATGGTCCAGGACGCTAAGGAGCATGAAGAAGAGGACAAGAGGAAGAAGGAAGAGGCAGAGGTGAGGAACACTGCTGATTCCCTTGTGTACTCGACTGAGAAGACAGTGTCCGAGATCGGGGACAAGATCTCAAATGATCATAAAGAAAATATCGAGTCCGGAATGAAGTCCCTGAAGGAAGCACTGGAGGGAAAGGACATCGAAAAGGTCAAAAAGGAGACCGAAAGCCTCCAGAAGGCAGTAGGAGATGCAGGTGCATCCATATACCAGAAGGCAGCGCAGGAAGCTGCCGAAAAATCCGCACAGGAAGACTCCAAGAAAAGCAAAAAGGATCATGAAGAAGAGGCAGTGGATGCAGAGTACAAGGTCGAAGATGAAGAGAAAGACAAGAAGAAATGATCCCTGATGTGGGAAAATGGATATTGAAGACCGGACTGTCGGGATTAGCGAGAAGGGAGAGGTGCGTTCATGGCAAAGGATTACTATAATATGCTCGGCGTTTCCAGGAACGCATCAGGCGACGAGATAAAGAAGGCCTTTCGGCAGCTGGCAAGGAAGTACCACCCCGACGTCAATCCTGGCAAAAAGGATGCCGAGGAGAAGTTCAAGGAGATCAACGAGGCATATGAGGCCCTAAAAGATCCTGATAAAAGGCAGGCATACGACCAGTTCGGGGAAGCTGGCGTGGAGTCCGAGGGGTTCAGGCAGTCGGGCAGGGGGTTTCCGAGCTTTGACGATCTGTTCAGGGATTTCGGCATGGGCGACATATTCGACGTTTTCTCAGGCTTCGGTGAAAGATCAAGGGAGGGGCATGGCCTCAAAAGGGGGGCTGACCTCAGGTACGAATTGGAGATAGGGCTAAAGGACGCTTTTTATGGAATCACCACAAAGATTGAGGTCCCCAGATACGAAAAATGCTCTGTCTGCAAGGGGAACGGAGCCAAACCCGGAACATCGCCCAAGGAATGCCCCAAATGCAGGGGAACTGGGGAGGTCCGTTTCGTCAGGCAGATGGGATTCATGCAGACATTGAACATCAGCCCCTGCGATAAGTGCCGGGGCTCTGGGACAATCATTGATTCCCCTTGCAGCAATTGCGGCGGGACCGGAAGGGAAAAGAAGACCAGGAAGGTCGAGGTAAAGATCCCTGCTGGTGTGGACAATGACCAGTACCTCAGGCTTTCCGGCCAGGGGGAGGCTGGCAGCAACGGCGGGTCTTCTGGCGACCTATATGTCGTCATAAGGATAAGTGAACATGAAGTCTTCGACAGGCACGAGGCCAACCTGTTCTGCAAGACCATAATAGGGCTGCCGACAGCGATATCAGGCGGCGGCATCAAGGTCCCCACAATAACAGGGAACGCTACCTTAAAGATACCCAGGGGGACCCAGAGCCACACCGTATTCAGGCTCAAGGGAATGGGAATGCCCGAGCTCCATGGAAGAAAGAGAGGAGACCAACTAGTCAAGGTGATCGTTGAGATTCCCAAAAAAGCGGACAAGGACCTCCTGGATTCCCTGAAGAGGCACGGCGATGGGACAAGAAGCGGGAAGGGCTTCTTTGACAGGCTCAGGGAGTTTAAATAAGAGGTTTATGCCGGTGGCGGGACATTCAGCTCTGCTGGATGCGCTTGCGTCCAGCAAATGCGTTTGAACCCACGATCTCCAGATTTCCCAGCTATCATAGGACAGAGTCCTCAACACTCATAACCATAATCTGAATTGTTGTCGGAAGCGAGCGGAGCCTGCGGAGCGAAGCTCCTTTTGGCTCCAGCCTTTTCTTGAAAAAGGCTGGTTATGAGTCTGGCGCTTTAACCACTAAGCCACACCGGCATTTCTATTATCTTATACAGAGCTTATTTATTAGTATAATACTGGCGGTTCAGAATTAAGAATAAACACGGAGACTTCGGTTTGTACCGTGGCGCTACCAATATTATAAGCACCACTAGGCAGCGGCCATCATTGCCTCTGTTTCAAATGGTTTGCCTTTCTGCTTTCCGGTATGTAACGCGTAGAGGAGGTTGGCTCCCTTCGCTTACATTTCCTTTATATTTTTTGAGACAAAGTCCTTGATTTCCTTCTGGTCTGGTATCGCAAGGCTCTTCTTGAACCTCTTGGTGCCGTCAGGGAGGAAGAAACCCCTTGATATTGCTATGAACTCGTTCTCGCCATCTTCTGCTATAGCCTTTTTTCGGGCGATCTCAAGGAAGTTGTTCTTTCCGAACTTTACCTCTTCGGCCTTTACGGTTTGGAATTCCACCATGGTATAACCTCCTGTTGTGGTTTGTGTTTTCTGTATGCAGTGAATGGTTTATAAAGTTAACGGTTAGCCCGGGCGTGTCTAGGTATTCACTCCTGCTATCGTTTTTAAAATGGCATCTTTTGACTCAATGTAGTGCCACACAAAGGAATTCTCATTCTCTATGCATATTGATTCTACACCGGCAGAATCATCCACGCATTACTCGATTAATCAGACACGCTCCTGTCTACCGCAAGCTTTAAAGCACCCTCACCAATATTTTCTCCAACAGGCGATAATCCATGAAAGCGATAATACTTGCGGGCGGATTTGCAAAGAGGATGTGGCCACTCACACTTGAGAGGCCCAAGCCGCTCCTCCCGGTGGCAGGACGGCCGGTCATAGAACATATCATGGACAGGCTCCTGGATATAGGCGAGATAGGCACAATATACATAACCATCAACAAGCGCTTTGAGGGGGCCTTCAGGGAGTGGCTCGGGGCTGCCGGCTATGAGGGTGACATAAGGCTGGTTGTCGAGGACACCCTTGCAGAGGAGGAGAAGCTCGGCTCTGTGGGGGCCATGCAGCACATAATCGACAAGGAGGCTATCGATGACGACGTGCTCTGCATCGCAGGCGACAACATCTTTCAGGACAGCCTCCACAGCTTCCTTGAGTTCTTCAGAAGCCAGGGAACCCTTACCTTCGGCCTTTATGAGATGCAGGACAGCTCCCTTCTCTCCAGATACGGCATAACATCCATAGACGAGGCAGGATGGGTCCTTGATTTCGAGGAGAAGCCAGAGAAGCCCAAATCAAACCTCGTCTCAACCGGGATATACGCAATCCCCAGGAGCGAACTCGGGGTAATCCATGAATACCTGAGCGGCGGGAACAACCCCGACACCCTTGGCCACTTCATATCCTGGCTCCACAAGAGGAGCCCTGTCCACGGCTTCATCCTCAGGAACAGATGGATAGACATCGGCTCCCTCGAGACCTACCGGGAAGCAGACAAGCTTCTTTCCCAGGAATCCCGGACCGCCTGAAATATCCAGGTGTCTACTTTATCAGCGTGCCCCTGAACCTCTTCCCTGACAGGTAGCTGTCCAGGTTCCTGATGTCCCTGCCGTTAAGAATCGCAACCTCGAGGCCCAGCTTCTGGGCCTCTCTTGAGGCAACCGGGTCGAAGGGGTGGTTCGCCCCCGGGTCCCACCTGTTCCCCACGAGCTTCCTGAAGTCCATCCAGGACATCTCCTTCAGGGGCCTCGCGCCCCTGTGGTACTTGGGGTCCTTGTCATAAACATAGCTTATATTGGAGAGGTTGGCAAGCCTCCTGGCCCCGAAGCTCCTGGCCATCAGTACAGCGTCCTGGTCCGTGGAGCATCCGGGCCTCCACCCGGCCCCTATGAGGACGCCCTCCCTGAACCGAAGTTTCTCCGTGGGGTTCTTGATAACCCTCGGATGCGCGTAGCCCCTGAATATGGTCCTCAGAAGGTGCGCATTGAACCTGGTGGCATGGATTCCCAACCAGTCCAGGTCCTCACTGGTCAGCCTGGCTATCCTGCCTGCGGCCTTCTGGTATCTCCTGCACACCATTCCCCCGCCTGAGATGATTATGAACCTCTTGCCCGCCTTCACGTGCTTGAGAATAAGCTTGCGGAACCTCCTGAGAAACCTCACGTCCACATCATCAGGAACGATTATCGAGCCACCCAGGCTGATTATAACGGTTTCCTGTTTCTTTGCGGCCATTTTATCCATAAAGAATTGTGGGTTCTCCCTTATATCTGTTTGCATACAGGGAGCACCGGCAGCCAGACAGGAGCCTGCCAAAATCCATTTAAAAATCCTATTTGCATATTAAACCTGTAATCTTTTCTACCAGAGGCAATTTAGTGTTTGCCGCCCCCTTGGGGACGGATGTGAAGGAGCACATGCCTGCCTGAAAGGCAGGATGGTGAAGGAGCACATGCCTGCCCGAAGGGCAGGATGGTGAACTGTATGCCCAAGAAAGAGGCCGTCCCGGAGGAGGGGAGAAAGACAGAGCTTGTTACGAGATTCAAGGAGCTCCTCCATAAGAAATACAAGAAGGCCCTGAGCAAGGCCGCGCTCGAGGAGAAGCCCCTTGTTGTGGAGTTCCCTGTGCTGAGCAAGTTCAGCTACGAGCTTGGCGAGGCCCTCCTGAACGAGCCTGACTTCGTCTTTGACGTGGCCAAGGAGGCCGTGGAGTCCCTGGAGCTCCCGGGCCCTGTCACGGTCCGCTTCATGGGTCTCCCCGGAATGACCCAGATAAGGGACCTAAGGTCAAAACACATCAAGAAGTTCCTCTGCGTGGAGGGCACGATCCGCCGGGCCTCTGAAATCAGGCCCGAAATCCAGAAGATCCTCTGGGAGTGCCCGGAGTGCGGCGACGTTATCGAGGCCTACTCGGAGGTGGGCATGATAAGGAAGCCCTTTGCATGCAAGTGCGGCAACCGGAGCGGCTTCAAAAAGAAGGAAGCGATCCTTGTCGATACCAGGTGGCTCACAATAGAGGAGCCATTCGAGCTCACCGAGGGCGACAGGCCATCCCAGATCAACATCGTCCTAATAGACGACCTTGTCTCCCCTGACGGCCGGCGCATCACAGACCCCGGCAACCGGATAAAGGTCACCGGAATCCTGAGGGAGACCCCCAAGGGCAAGATATTCTCCTCAAAACTGGACCTGTTCATAAGCTCCAACCACATAGAGGCAACAGATGTGGGATGGCACAAGCTCGATCTCACCGAGGAGGACGAGGAGGAAATAAAGGGGCTCACCAGGAACCCCAGGATATACGAGCTCATGGTCGATTCCCTGGCCCCGAGCCTCTACGGCCTCAGGGAGATCAAGGAGAGCATAATACTCCAGCTCTTCGGCGGCGTCCCCCAGCACCTCAGGGACAAGACACACATAAGGGGGGACATCCACGTCCTGCTTATCGGTGACCCCGCTAGCGGAAAATCGCAACTACTCAAGCTGGTCCCTGAAATCGTCCCCAGGGGCAAGTACGTCTCTGGCAAGGGGGCGACGGGCGCCGGGTTAACGGCCACGGTGACGAAGGACGAGCAGTTCATGGGCGGATGGGTCCTGGAGGCCGGGGCCATGGTCCTTGCGAACAAGGGTATGCTCGCTATTGATGAGTTCGAGAAGATGTCCCCCGAGGACCAGGTTGCCATGCACGAGGGCCTCGAGCAGGGCACTGTCTCCATAGCCAAGGCCTCCATAGTGGCCACCCTCCCTGCCAAGACCTCGGTCCTTGCCGGCGGGAACCCCAAATTCTCCAGGTTCGATCCCTACGTTCCCATAGCCAAGCAGATAACCATAGTCGACACCCTGCTCTCCAGGTTCGACCTCAAGTTCGCGCTCAGGGATGTCCCCGATGTCGAAACCGACAAGAAAATGGTGGAGCACGTCCTCAGGACCAGGGAGGACAAGGACTATGAGGGGGCCAGGCCCAAGCTTGAGCCCGAACTGATAAGGAAGTACATAGCCTATGCAAGGACTCACTGCGAGCCCAGGCTCACCGGGGAAGCGGGAAAGATACTCAGGACCTTCTACCTCAGGACCAGGAAGAAGGCCGAGGGAGCGGCATCCTCTGTCCCCATAACACTCAGGCAGTTCGAGGCCCTGATGAGGCTGTCCGAGGCCTCGGCCAAGATGCAGCTCCAGCCCGAGGTCAGGAAGGAGGATGCCCAGAGGGCCATTCGGCTCATGAAGTTCTCCCTCAAGCAGCTTGGCTTTGACCCCGAGACCGGTGAAATCGATGTTGACAGGTCTGAGGGCGGGACCCCGGCAAGCGAGCGCTCCAAGATAAGGACAGTACTCGACATCATAGACAACCTCACCAAGGTAAAGAAGGAGATATCCGTGGACGAGCTGCGGAGTTCGGCCAGGGCCGATGGCATAGACGAAATCGACGAGATAATCGAGCGCCTCAAGACCCAGGGCCTCCTCTTCGAGCCCTCCCCCGGATTCGTGCAGAAGGTCTAAATCGGCTTACAGACGCTACCGCAGGTCGCAAGCCGATAAGCAACAGGCAAATTCTACCAAACCAGTCAACAAACACATCGGCTTACGAGAGCTCCCGCTTCTCCAAGCCGATAAGCAACAGGCAAATTCTACCAAACCAGTCAACAAACACATCGGCT
>CAZAEI010000026.1:0-940 GCA_964484305.1 uncultured archaeon | reverse complement strand
TATGAGAGGCCCCAGACCGGCTTTATAAGAAACCAGGGACAAATTTAATACAATGCCTGATTACAGACTTGTTGACTACATAACCCAGAGCCTCAGGGCCGGCTACTCACACCAGCAGATAAGACAGAGCCTCCTCAATTCAGGCTGGCCGCACCAGCAAATCGATGAGGCACTCAACCATGTGCTTTCAGGGTTCTCACAGCCACCGGGAATCCCAGCAGCACAGGCCCGGGGATACCCCCAACAACCACGATCCCAATCCCAGCAGACCGCCCCTGGCCAGCAGAAACCCATGGGAATCCTCCAGAAATTCAGGATGGTCCTTGCCCACCCTGGCCAATTCTTCGATGCCGTGAAAAACGAGCAGGGCTTCGAGGCCCCTGTGAAGTTTTACCTGTTCATTATGTTCATTCAGGTCATAGCACTGAATGCCATATTTCTGCTGTCATTCTCCCTGTTCTCCTCAATATCAGGTGTTGGCTCAGGCCTGGGAATAGAATTAATACTAGAAATGGTATTCTCAAGCATCCTATCAGCAAACATGTCTGTCCTGCTCAGCATTGTAGGGACATTTATGGGCGCAGCCCTACTTCATGTTATTGCAGTGATATTCGGCGCAAAAAGGGGATTCCAGAACACATACAAGGCCCTGATATATGCCACAGCCCCAAGCATCCTTATCTGGCCAGTTATGGGCCTGCTTCTAATCAATCTTTGGGCCGCAATAGGCGCTGTCGCATTAATCTACATCTGGGCATTCATCCTTCAGGTGAAGGGACTCTCAAGGCTCCATGAAATCTCAGGCCTGAGGGCATTTGCCATATTAATCACCCCGATAATCATCGGGGTGCTTTTAACAGTTACTGCCTTCTTATTGCTATTTTCCGCTCTTCCCCTAGATGGTGTGTATATTTAAACCAAAACAGCAATTAGTATAAAG
>CAZAEI010000025.1:0-12866 GCA_964484305.1 uncultured archaeon | reverse complement strand
ATGGCTGGAGACGTTTATGCCTGATTTTTCCAAATAGTTTTGTCGTCAACTATAACCGAAACCCAATAGAAAGGGGGTATAAATTATGGATACTCTCAGACAAATCAGCAAAGAAACATGGCTTTTATTTATGCTTGTCATAGCCGATTCAATCTCCACTTACATTCTAATTAAAGCCGGCAAAGCTAAATTGTTTTGTGGCGCAGGTTTAATATTGCATCTCTACTTTAACATACTCCCTCCGCTCATTGGTAAAACCGAAAACAGGTTCTTTCTTGATCTGGGAATTTGGGCTATTGTTTTCGGCTATCCTATCTCTTTGTTCCTGCTGAGGAATCGGTGTCTCTGGTTAGACAGAAATATAAAGATAGAGAAGGTGTGTAAAGGGAATGAATGCTAGTGTTTAGAGTTCTGTTGTTATTATCCAGCAGGCCCTGTTCCTTTGTATTGTCAACTTAACGGTACTTAAACACCGCAGACAGGTTGCTGCTTAATATAACCTAGCGGGACAGGAGCCTGGCAATCCCGGCCTTCACGCGTCTGCCCTCCCTGTATGACATGAACTCGTAGAGGTAGACTATCGTCATGACTATGAAGATTATGAGCATGTACAGGCCTATCAGGCCTGCCAGGGCAAAGGCCACACCAAGGATGGCCCCCAGCACCATGGCGGCCAGGAAGCTCATGAGATGAGTCTCCCTGTCAAAGATGAAGAGGGTGTCCAGG
The DNA here is from genome assembly GCA_964484305.1 of uncultured archaeon. Taxonomy (GTDB): domain Archaea; phylum Aenigmatarchaeota; class Aenigmatarchaeia; order QMZP01; family QMZP01; genus DAOVFN01. Next base: position 12,140 of record CAZAEI010000025.1, on the reverse strand, counting down.
AAGACCAGCGCAGCGATAATGAGGAGCGCGGCCTGGACAAGGATCCCGTACTGCACAGTCAGGGAGCCTGCGACGAGGGAACCGCAGAGGAGGCCCTTGACAAGGGGAAATCCCTCCACAAGCGGTCCGTGTTCCATCATATCAGCCCCCCTTCTCAAGCACGGCCACATTGAAGTGCTTCTTTATCTCATCCCTGAATTCGTACGTGAGTTCCTCACATTCCTTGAGGAAGGAGGCCCTTCTCCTCCAATAGAAGAGATAGTCATACATCCAGAATAGCCCCTTAAGGAAGGGGTTGCTGAAGCTGAACCTTGTGTTGAGGTTGGCATTAAGCTGCATGGTGAATTCCCCCTCCCGGGTATCCTTGGTCTGGGTTCCCTGAACCTTTATATTGAATCTCTGTCTGGTCCACCTGCTCGGTTGCTCAACACCACCCCTTTCAACCCACCAGGTGAAGTAGAATGCTATGGGGTCGCCTGCATTATCCCACCTGAAGTCAGTCTCGCTTATGCCCGCAGAACTCACCCTGAAGAAGGGCTGGAGCATCTCTGCAATCTTGCTGGCTACATCGAACGGGCCCTTTCCAGAATAGGTAAGATAGACGAATCTTGCGGGAGCAAGGCAGTCCTCTACTATCTGAATCTCTCCCATGAGCACACCTATTTGGTTTCCCTCAGCTCCCTGAAAAGCTCATGGAGCTGCCTCTGGAGCATTACTGTAAGGTGCTTGCACTCCTCATTGTATTCCTCTCTCTTCTTGTGGTAGAACATCCTGTGCCAGAAGGTCCTTATGAACTCATATATCAGGGAGCGCTGCCACAGGGTGTCCTGGGGATACTCTGTCCTGAGATAGGGCTTTATCCTGATTTGCACGTTGCCTGTCTTCTCATCCCCCTCCCCGCTGGCAGCTATCTTGATATAGATATAGGTGAACTGGTCTATATCCTTGTGGACGAACCATGCCAGCTTGAACTTCTCGGTTATGCCCTTGCCCCAGTTGAACCTCTCCTCCTGAATTGCGCTGTCAGGAATATTGAATACCGACTTTATCATGTCATAGAACCTGTTGTATATCTTTGGGACATTCGGGCCCACATATCTCAGGATAACGTCCCCCGGGTCCTTTGGGAAGCAGCTGTCCTGCATCACCATCTTTGTCCTGGCATAGACCATTGGAACACCTTCCAGCCCATTCCCTTCCTGATTCAATTATATAGGGGAAGGATGGGCAATATTATATATAATTTGGAAGAGATAATATTAATTAGTATGTTCGGCCTTACAGGAGTAATAGTGGGTATCATACTGATAGTGATAGGCGGTGCTCTGGTGTTCTTTTTCCCTGCTTCATCCCAGTACCAACCCCAGGAGTTCGGCATAGCTGCCGTTGTGGCGGGCTTCGTGATGATAATACTCGGGGCAATCATGGTCTTTATGTAGCCCGGCATTCCCGTAACCGCACCCAAGGAAAACAGAAGGAGAACAAAATGGCAGACATAACGAAAGAGGAGCTCAAGGAGATAGAGAGTATAGGAAGGGATGAATGGCAGACCTGGGACTATTCCGATGGGGAGTTCGGCATTGACCAGAAAGAGAAGGACAATATAGACAGCAACGAACTCGTTATCGATTACCTGCAGGAGAAGGCCAGATCACCCGGCGCACTGCCACCCATTATGGGCTTTGCGTTCTATGTAGCCCCGCTCAACACAGACATAGTCATGGACTTCACCACTTCGGTGGGCAAGTGCTCGGGCATGTACTGGTCATATGTCTTTCAGATGCCCAAGTGGTACTACAACGTCAGGAAGGTCAGCGAGTCAATGGAGATATCGCCTGTGCATGTCGATGCCTACAACCTCTTCATGGGGCAGCGCCAGAAGCTCGAGGGGCAGATAAAGCAGGGCCTGGCCTCTGCCATGGAGGCTGTGAAGGACTACGAGCTGCTGGCCCACGATTCCAGGCGCTACAAGGAGGTGCTGGACTACTTCAGGGAGGGCAGGGAGGACGAGCACGTCCTGAGGAGCCTCTTCGTGGACAGGGTGGACGCCTTCACAGGTGAAGGCTACTCCATGATTACCATGGCCAAGAGGTGGCCCACCATAATAACAGACTTCATAAGGCTCGGCCAGGAGAAGTACAAGGGAAAGAAGTGGACCACGGATGAGATTGGCCGCGAGCTGGATGTCACCCAGGCCGAGGCGACCGTGCTCATCACCAAGGACAGGCTCTTCGGGGAGTGGAAGAAGCTATTCATGCCCAGTGTGGCAGAGAGGTATGCCAGGATAGAGGCCATGGTCAAGGCCAGGAGGAAGTCCATAAACGACTACAAGGAGTGGCTCAAGCCCTACATCGCCAGGCATAAGATGATGAGGGAGAAGACCGAGAACCCCTCGGCCTTTGCCACCAATGCGTACATGGCGCCGGCCTTTGGCACGGGCTCTGCCATGACCTCGGTCCGCCTCTGGGTCTGGAAGAACTTCCCAATAGGTGAGAAGAGGAAACCCGAAGCCAGGACAGAGCACAAGATAGACGGCATCCCCTGGATTATAGACCCCCTTGACGACTTCGTGAGGGAATGGGCAAGGAAGATTGAGTACAAATACCGGCTTGAGCCAGGGCACTACACAGAGAAGAATGATAAGAGAATCAGGGAAATCCTGAGAAAATCCGTTACCAAGCATCCCTATGCGGCCGAGACACCCTATCCCGCCATGCTGCCCTCAGAGTTCTACTATGTCCTCTTCGATATCACCATAAACAGAATGATTATAAAGACACCTCCCCCTGCTGGGGGCGAACTTGAAGACATGATGTTAAAGCCAATGAGGACCTGGATAGCCTCCCAGAACGTTCTCCTGCTGCACCTGATGGAGCTGGATGCCAAGGAAAGGGCCTTTGAGAGGGAGGTCAGCGAGATGCTCGGCACCAGGGACGTCGAAGACAGATATATGGAGGAGTCCAGAATACTGCTCGGAAAGAAGCCCCCCAAGGAAGAAGAGAAGGGCGCAGCAGCCCGCTTTGTGGACAGCGTCCGGAGCGGGTACAGAAAGACCAGGAAGAGGCTCGGGAAATACAGCAGGTTCCTCTTCAGGCCAGGCCCCTACGAGAGCGCCTTCTATGAGAGGGTGGTCAAGATGTACCTGGTCGAGGTCGGCGGATTCTATCTCCAGCAGGTCGACTGGTGGAAGAAGAAGATGGAAGTGGGCTGATTCGCACAGCCAGGCAGGGAAACTTTTATTCCCCCAGAACAAATTATAATACAGGGTTATTTATGGGCTATAAAATAGGCGTCACCACGGGACTCCACTACGTGGCGAGGTCAGAGGAGCTGGCCACCACAGTGAAGAAGCTCGGCTTCGGCCTGACCAGGGGCACGAGCTGCATAGAGATAGCCCTGGATGTCCCCCACGAGGTGACAGAGACCGAGGGCGTCGAGCTCAGGAACATAGCTGACAAGCAGAAGGTTGACATCCTCATGCACGGCTCCCTGACCATACCCATGGGCATACCCGAGCGCTCTGACTGGCGGGATGCCCATGACCATATCGAGAAGTCCATACGCTCGGCTGTCCGCTCGGGGGCCAAGTACGTGGACTTCCATGCCTGCCTGAACATCTGGCTCGAACTCATGACCTACACCTCCAGGAAGCTCACCATGTCCTTCTGCGATCACGAGGGCCACTTCATCTCGCACATACTCAAGGAGTGCAAGCCCCTCAGGGAGTGGTTTGTCAAGGAACGGCATGATTTCTACTGGAGGGATATACTCTCCACTAAGGAATACACAGAGATTCAGAGTGAAGGGCAAATAAACTTTGAGAACTGGCACAAGGATGAAATCCAGAACAGACTTTCGGATAGGGGGGTTGAACAGGAAATAATAGACACTGTCCTTCAGTACAACAGGTTTCCCGAAATCAAGGTCTCTGCAAAAGAAGCAGACCGAATATTAAATGACCTTATCAGGCAGGGCAAATCCCCGAAAGAGGCAGAAGAACTGGTAAACAGAGAAGCAGAAAGGAGAGAGGCCCTACAGAAGATGGGAAGGAAAATAGTTGAGAAGCTCGATAACGAGAGCCATGTTAAAAGGGCAGATGAGCAAAAAAGGGTCATGGACAGGGTCTTGACAAGGAAGCTTGCTGATGGTGATCCATGGGAATCTGAAGAGCTCCGTGGTGCTCAGGGAATCCTTGACGGCTACCACATTATGGCACACTACATGTTTTACACTAAGGATCCCATGTGGATTGAGATGGCAAAATTCTACCCCAGTCTGAAAGAAAAGTACAATATGGATTACTCTAACTTTAACTGGCTCCATGAGGCCTGGAGGAAGGCCGAGGACGAGAACGACAGGGTCTTCAAGGAGTTCTTCTATGGAGTGGTGGCTGCCAAGTACCTCGAGGGCCACATGAGGAAGGCCCTGGAGTGGCGCGATAAGGTTCTCATACCCAAGGAGCTGGCAAGCCAGCCAAGGCTGCAGCAGTATGCCAGGGACCTGATAATGGCCATAGAGACCCCTGACGCCAGGGATGCCCAGCACGCAGGGCTCCACCTGCTCTGGAGCAACAGGCAGATAAACGTTGCCGTCAGGGTTATCAGGGAGAAGCTCAAGACCAACAACGTGTGGATGCTCACTGACTTCGAGCACACAGCCACCCAGGGCGTGGACCCGATAGTGGACATGGAGGAGATAGTAAGGCTTATACCAGACTTCGGCTCGATATGCATATCCTGCCACTCCAATGCCCCGAACCCCTCCCATGCTCACGAGCCCCTGGAGCTCGGGGACATCAGAGTCTACAAGCTGCTCTACTATATGCGCCAGACCGGGTTTGGCAAGGGCCGGGACGTCTATATGATATACGAGAGGGGCGGGGGGGACGACCCCTTCAAGAGGTCGGTGGAGACACTCAGGCTTGTGGCTGAACAGCTCGAAAAGGATGTCCACCCAAGCAAGCTCCCCCCCGAGTTCTTTGGCTACAAGGGAGCTGTCGCAGGGGACGAGACCAGGCAGCTCCAGATAGTCAGGGACCATGCCTGGGAGCCCCTCAAGGACCTGATGGAGATGCCTGACGAGGAGTTCACCATGCTGGGCACCGCGGCCCTGAAGAAGGGCAAGAGGCCGGAGCAGTGGAAGAAGGCAGAGTTCCGCTAACTCGGCTTACAGATGCTCCCGCATCACTTTCCTATCCGGCCAGGATATAAAGGGATAGGCCAGCATGCACGCAAGCCGAGGAGCAACCTGTAGAATATTGGAGTGATATTGGTGAGAAAAAGCGTTCACGGAAAAGAACCCTTTTACTACTCCCTTCACCACCAATTAACTACATAGCAGATTGGCTGTAACGAATACTAATAAATGACAAAAGCGTTCACGGAAAAGAACCCCCCACACTGGCCCTGCTCCCTGCCTACAAAACTTTATAAATTAGTCATCCAATAATAGTAACACAATTCATGTTCCTCAATTACATCAAGACAAATACGGCTTCGGCCCTCATGGACCCCAGCCACCCTTTAAACCGATGGAAATCCCGGCCCGCAGGCCTGCCCCATAAGGCAGAACGCACTGTTAGCCGTAGATATATAAAGCAATAACGGGACGGCATTATGGCTGTCTCGCGATTTCTTAAATAAGAAAGGGGGTAAAAAATGAAAAGGTATACCTTTGTTTTAGCCTTTGTGTTCATATTTGTCTTTTCGTGGGAATTCCCATGCCGGCGAGATTCTAAGGCTGGTTCCCGAGGAAGAGTCCAACATGGTTGGGATACTAGTCCACAACGAGCCCAGCATTTATGGGAAGAGGATAGGGAAGGTCTATACCCATGAAAATTGGAATGCCTGCACGGTCGACTGGACCGGAAAGGAAGAGAACGGCTGGATAGAGATTGTTAACCAGCATCCAGAAGCCGATCCCTCTATGAACATCCCGCCCTTGGTCTGGATCTTCGGGGAATACTTCGGCATCGCTGTTGAAGGCGATTACCAGCCATTCAAGAGGCATGTTACCTATGTCACTAAGGGAGAATGCGTAAGAGCAAGGACCATGCCATTAATTACATCGAGAATCTGCGGGTTCTGCCGATATAAGGGAACAAGAATCAGGATTGTCGGCCGAAAGGGTAGCTGGCTGAAGACCGAAAAAGGGAAATGGGTTTATCACGAGCTTATCAGGGAAGTAAAAAATTGATTTCTTTGTTCCCCTTTATTTGCTTTATTAGAAAGGAGGTATATCCTATGGAAAAAAGAAAGAGGAAGGATGTACATTGATTAAGATTACAGTTTGGATTGCAATCCTTGGTTTCATGATTGCAGTCGGTTTTTTGATTAGGAAACATGCATTTCATGGTTGATTAGTAAGTTGGTTCAAGGCAAAGGGGAAACAACAATTAAAATATAGAACAAGGAGGGGCAACATGTTTAATCTTTTGGCATTAATAGTATTGGTATTAGTATTTCTTTTCGGTCCAAGAATATTTAGACTAAGGAATGAAATTAGGTCCAAACTCTTTATAGTAACCGCTAGCTACTTTTTTGGACAGCTCTGGGTATATCTCTGGGCAACCATTTTTAAACTCCCTTCTGCCCTGCTGATACTGATGGGCCTGCTCGGTATAGTTCTCATGCTTTGGTTCCTGAATATGCTTGAAAAGAGATATTTGGCATATGATATCAGAATTAAGCAGGTAATGTTAATATATGGATACATCCTTGGGCCGACATGGATATACCTCTGCTGTGCAAACCTCTTTGAGCTAACATACAGTTCAGCTATACTTGCATCTCTGGCGGGAGCAATCCTATTTTCCGTTCTGATGTTATTGTTTTTGAACTGGTCCATGAGAAATGTGTACAGGCCACTTGAGGCGTGGATTGCGCTGGGGATTCACTTCACGGCTTCGGCAGTATTTATAATATCCATGACTCTTACCTCTTGGATCATATCTTAGAGAATGTACGGCAATACATAATGGAATAAGAAGAGACATATTTGTTGTATTTAATTGTCTCTTCCTTTGTTTTGTCAACTTAAAGGTACATAATGTTGCCTCTCTGCAACCCCTGACTAAAGTCAGGGGTTTTATTGGTTCGGCAACAGCTATTGAAAACAAACTATGCACCCATCATCTGTTTGAAAACAGATGTTTTTTGTTTTCAATATAATAATGTAGCATACCGTTAACTTTATAAAAATCCTTTATCACTATGAATTAGTGACGAACATTATCACTAAGAGGTAACAATATGGGAAAAATGAGATCATTTAGGGATTCCATGAGAGTCCTTAAGGAAGTAAAGAGCGATTATGATAGCAGGGGAGACATATATGGCACTGAAATGAGTATTGCCCTAGGACCTGCCATAGTATCCCTGAATGACATTCCCTCCAACGAGAACAAGAGAGGTTTTGCATCAGATCTGGCAACAGCAGCGCAGCATGGCGATCCTAAAGCGGTAGAAGAGGTTTCCCGTGCAATTAGGAAATACAGAATCGAGATTGCTTATGAGATATAATCGGCTGTTAGGGCATTAATACGAAGGTTTTTGCATGGTCACTTCTTTTCCCCGTCCATGCATATTGTGCAGTTCTCCAGGGAGGGGTACATCCTCCTGTGGAACTCGCAGACCATGCCTGAGGAGCGCATGAACCTGCAGACAGAGCAGAACTCGGTTGTGATTTCCTCCTGGGAGAGCCTTCCCGAGGCCGCCCCCGATGCTATGGAGTCAATCATCTCGATAAGCCTGGGGCTTCTCTGAAGGGAGTCCATGCCGGAGCCCCTGAGCCTTCTCTTGTACTGGGATATCGCGGGCTGGGTGGTCCCGAGCCTCTCAGCAGCGGCCTTCTGGGATAGATTGTGCTTCTCAATAAGCTTCCTGGCCACCATGGCCCGGATGCCGGGCAGGACCTCCATCACCATAACCTCACATACGGGTTTCATCAACATCACCATCCGTGCCCTTCGGGCAAGTACTCCATCACTCTCCGTTGCTGGCACAGCGGCAAGTACTCCATCACCATTACAGTCAATGTTGCCTAATCACTTGATTAGAATTGCAGGAAAGGTTTATAAATATAACAGTGTTATGTTCTGGGTTTTGCCCGCACATATAACACCGTTATATTTTCCCACCAGCATTCCCAACCTACACATAAAAAGGAAACCCCCAATTAATAGATGATTCCCATGCTCGGTCCCACACACCTCCTCTTTGCCCTGGCCCTCGCCTACATCCTGAGGCTTCCCAGGATTCCCATGGCCATAGGCGGAATAATCCCTGACCTTGACCTGCTCCTCCAGTACGGCTTCCCCTTTGTGCACCGGGGAATTATCCACACACCATTCTTCCTGACAGTGTGCGTGGTCTTCCTCTACCTCGTTGTGGACAACTCCACCACATTTGCCTTTGGCGCGGGCTTCCTCTCCCACCTGCTCCTGGACATCATAACCCCCTCAGGGATACCCCTGCTCTATCCGCTGCCTGTGTACTACACCCTGAACCTCGCTGTCTACAACAACATATTCGCCAACATGGGGATAATCGCGTTTTCCCTGGCAGCAATCCTGCTCTACCGCTCTGAAGGCTTCCAAGGCTGGGCCCACAGGGCCTTCAGCGTCAACCTTGAGGCACCAAAGGAGGCCAGAGGGTGATGGAGTGCATGCCGTCCCCGAAGGGGATGGGTGGTGATATATATGGATGAGAACATGCTCAGGTTTCTGATGATGGCCGGCTTCATAGCAGTGGCCCTGGCCATAGCTGCTGTATCAGGCGAGCTCTCAAGCTACAGCCTCTCAGACCCCCTCGAGAGCTTCTACCCCACACATGAATACAAAACTGTTACCGAGCTACTTGATGACATGCCCCTTGACCAGTATATCTCCCTTTCAGGGAACGTCTCCCGCATAGATGATGACTTCACCTCTGACAGGGGCTATGAATATCAGCAGTTCTACCTCTCTGACGGCCAGAGCGAGGTCAAGGTATTCTGCTCCAAGTACAGCGGGGCAGCAGCCATAAGGGAGGGTGACCGGGTCTTCCTCTCAGGCAAGCTCCAGAAATTCTATCAGACCCTGGAGATATATACAGAGTGCAGGAGCATCAATGTGCTCTGACTCTCTGCTGGCCAAATGATTTAAATAACCCCCGACAAAAGTGATTTCATGCGCAAGGGAGACTTCCTAAAGATAGACTACATCGGCAGGATAGCCCTGACAGGCGAGGTCTTCGATCTCACAGACGAGGCCGCTGCCAGGAAGGAGGGCATCCACAACCCCAAGCAGGCCTACGGACCCCAGCTGGTCATACTGGGCTCAGGCATGACCGTGCCGGGTGTTGAGAAGCAGCTCCTCCGGATGAAGAGTGGCGAGGAGCGGGAGTTCGATGTGAGCCAGGCCGAGGCCTTCGGAAGGCGCGAGCCCAGGCTGATTAAGATTATATCATACCATCGTTTCGTGGGCCAGAAGATAAACCCCGTGCCAGGGGTATTCGTCAACATAGACGGACGCCACGCAAAGATACAGTCAGTCTCCGGAGGCCGTGTCAGGGTGGACTTCAACAATCCCCTGGCAGGCAAGGATTTGCACTACATGGTCAGGATAGTAAGGAGGCTGACCAGCCCGGGCGAGAAGGCCCAGGCCATGCTTGACCACTACGGCCTCAAGGCCACGGCCGTTCTGAAGGGCAGCAGCCTGACCATAAAGACCGGGAGCAAGCCCCCTGACCAGGCCAAGCAACTTCTGAACAGGGAGATAACCAGGTGGATAAAGGAGGTCAGGAAGATTTCCTATGTAAGCCCGAGCGCCAAGGCAAAGCCCGGGGAGAATGCATCAGATAAGAAGCACCCTCAGGAAGAGACCAAGCCAGTATAACGGTGTTATGCCCTCATTTTTGTCTGCATAGGTTTAAAAAACTTACTTTCTTAATCTGATTTATATTCGCGCTCACCGTTCATGTGTTTGCGATTGCATTTGATTCAATAATATTGAGAGGAGGGGTTCAAATGACCGAGTCCGTTATGGAATCTGCTTTGCAGGATGAGAGGGTAGTTGAGAGAGACACCGAGACAGACGAGGAGTTAAGAAAGATTCTCGAGTCAAGAAAGGCTGAGATAAAGGTTGTAGGAGTGGGAGGAGCAGGTGGCAACACCATATCCCGCCTGATGCAGGTGGGCATAGTCGGTGCTGAGACCGTTGCCATCAATACAGATGCCCAAGACCTCCTCTATACCGATGCAGACCACAAGGTCCTTATCGGACGCGACCTGACAGGCGGACTCGGCGCAGGCGCGGACCCCAAGATTGGAGTAGAATCTGCCAAGGAATCCAAGGAGGAAATCAAGAAGGCCCTTGAGGGTGCTGACATGGTCTTCGTGAACTGCGGACTCGGCGGCGGAACCGGAACCGGATCCTCTCCCATAATCGCTGACATAGCCAAGAAGGTCGGAGCCCTGACCGTGGGCATCGTCACCCTCCCCTTTGAAATGGAGGGCAAGAACAGGAAGAAGAACGCCCAGCAGGGCCTTGAGGACCTGGAATCCGTGGTCGACACCCTGATTGTCATACCCAACGACAAGCTCCTGGAGATAGTCCCTGACGTCTCCATAACAACAGCCTTCAAGGTGGCTGACGAGATACTTGTGAACGCCGTCAAGGGCATTGCCGAGCTCATCACAAAGCCCGGCCTGGTCAACCTTGACTTTGCAGACATCCGCGCGGTCATGGGCTCTGGAGGTCTGGCCATGATAGGCATGGGCGAGTCAGACACCGAGAACAGGGCCATGGAGGCAGTGGAGAAGGCCCTTAACAACCCGCTCCTTGACGTGGATATCGAGGGGGCCTCGGGCGCCCTGGTCAACGTCTTCGGCGGGGCCGACGTGACCATAAGGGAGTGCCAGGAAATCGTCGAGGGAGTCTCCCAGAAGATAAACCCCGATGCCAAGATAATCTGGGGGGCCCAGATAATCAAGGAACTCGGAGACACCATAAGGGCCATGCTCATCGTGACCGGCGTGAAGTCCTCCCAGATATACGGCCCGGAGAAGACCTTCACCGATGAGAAGCAGAAGGAAATCGAGCAGGTCCTGGGGATTGACTTCGTGAAATAAGGCCTGTTGTGCCCAGAGACCTCTTATCCTATGGGCTTTTGACCAGTGATAGTCATAAGGATTCTGCTGTTATCCAGAAGCTGATGGGGATTTTCGGTAAAGTCAACTTCCCCATACAATTCTCTTATGAGAGGAGTATACATTCTAAAGTCGATCCTGTTCATTCCATCTTGACACCTCTCCACAGGTCTTTGGGCCCCAAGCATAAGTATGCCATCCCTGTCCTCAAAATCACCCCTTTCTACAGCCTCCTCCCTCACTGGTACCCACCCATCTCCCCAGAACATCCTGATTTGTTCATTTGCCATTTCATCAGGCGAATTCAATCTGGGAACAGGTTCAATAGCCCTTGGAAACATATTTACGAACGCTTCCAAATCTTCTCCCTTCCTTTCCCAGTCAAGAATCTTGAGGAATTCATACACCCTGTTGGGATGCTCCCACATTGAGTTGTGCCAGTCCGATGAGGTGATAATCCCTCCGGGCATTAAGGCATTATATGCAACAGCAAGGGGCGTGTCTATATAGGAGTGGTGGTGAAACGTTGCAACATAGCATATTATATTCTGCGATTCAGGTCCAACATAATCAAGCATATGATTGTTAATATCGGCATGAAACTCAAAATCTCCATCCCTTTTAAGCCCCCTCTTCTCAAGCTCCGCTGCAGCATCCTCACCCCTTTCTTCCGATGGCTCAAGCCCCGTTATGTAAACTCTGTCCTTGTCATTATTATCAAGAGCATCAAACATGTTAATTGTACTTACACCAAATCCCGGCTCAAGTATTTTTACCTTTCCATGGAGCCTTCTAACAGTCGCTGCTACAAGCTTCGCATTTGTGTCCCTGAGCATCTGGGAATAATTTTTCATCCCTGCTTTTTTCAAGGATTCAATTACATAATCCATCTGCCTCTTAGAACCACCCTTCCATTCTACCTCATATTTCTCCCCGCTTTCTTTCCTGTACCTGTCCGGAGCTATTCCCCAGTTCTCAAATGCGTAACTGGGTACCCTCAGGGCGCTTCCCAG
>CAZAEI010000024.1:0-13247 GCA_964484305.1 uncultured archaeon | reverse complement strand
CCCGGAGTATCCTTGGTTTGTTGATCCCAGTTTGCTCCGATATCTTGTTTGAGCTAAGCCCCAGAATGAACCATTTGAGTAATTCTTTCCATTGTTTCCTGCTCAAATTAAGCGGTAGGGATTTTGTATTCCACTCATATTTGCATGAAGAACAACGTCGTTTTTGTCTTCGAATATTGATCCCGTTTTTTGAGCTACATTTGGGACACGTTAATCGTGGCATATAAGCTATATTATGGTGGCTGGATTATAACCTTACCCAGATAAATCTAAAAAGGGGGCTGATTCTTCCTGATATTGGTTATTCTGTGATGAGCAAGTTCCTGAAGGGAGAGATTCCGGATGATAAGATATATGAGATGTGCGAGGATGCGCTGGACTTCCCAATACCTGTTGAGCGTGTCTATGGGAGGACATTCACGGAAAGGCAGGGTATGGGACCCACGGGTGCATTCAAGGACACGGCAGCCCGCATGCTTGCAAGGGAGGCAAGCTATTATATCCAGGAGGGAAGTGAGAGGGAATCATGGTTGCTGGTTGCAACATCCGGGGATACGGGTGCAGCAATCCGGGGCGGATTTCATGGGGTTCCTGGTATTAATGTCATAATTGCATATCCCAAGAACTGGGTTACAGATACCCAGGCTGCATTAATGGACAGGTACGGAGGAAATGTTATTGCCCTGGCATGTGATGGGGTCTTTGATGATTTACAGGAGATGTTCATGACAGCATTTGGTGATCCTGATCTCAAGAAGTACAACCTCTGGTCAGCCAATTCCATAGGGATTGGGAGGGCACAGCCCCAGGCCATACACGCTGTGATTCCCTTGACAGATGTGAGGGTAATGGAAACGGGCAAGGATCCATATTATATTATACCGAGCGGTAATTTTGGTCACACATATGCATTCATGTTGGCCAGGGAGATGGGTGCATTTGATAATAAAATCTATGTGGCCAACAACGAGAACAGGGTATTTGATATGTTCATGGAAACAGGAAAATATACGGTTACTGATACAGTCCCCACAATATCCAATGCTATGAATGTAGCTGACCCCAGCAATGTAAGAAGGATATTTGACATGTTTGGAGGGAAGTTAATAAAGGACAAGAAGTTCGTGGCTGCTGATGGGAAAGAGAAGACAGTATGCAGGATTGACAAAATGCCTGACCTTGATGCCATGAGGGATGCAATGTATTCTGGTCACGTGACAGACGACGAGACTAAGGAAACCATTGCAGAGCTTTACAATGAACATGGGAAGGTTTTTGAGCCTCACGGTGCAGTCGGGATGACCTGCGCTAAGAGGGCCAGGATATTCCTTGGGGATGATGAGACTATTGTATCCATGGCTACGGCACACGAGGCAAAGTTCCCAGAAGTGCTGGACAAGCTGGGAATACCTTACGAGACACCGGATTACATGAAAGGGATTCTTGATAGACCATCCTATGCAATCGATTTCTCAAACAGATATGAAGATTTCAAGGAATTCATGCTGTCCGGGGAGGCAGAAGGAGTTATCTCACGTCAGCAAGATGGATAGGATGCATTTTTAACCCTTTTCGCCAATTCTGTAACATGACCAGGGATTTGGCCATTCTTCTCGGCATGGTGGCCGTTGTCCTTATATCCGGGTGCATCGCCGGGACAGAGCAGGCCGGTGAGAGCGAGGCCGGCGATGGCAGCCAGGGGAGCGGCCAGGAGCCCGGGCCGAGCGGCGCTGCCTGTGAAGGGGCAGGGTTCTCGGTGGAGAACATGTCCTTTGAGGAGAACGTCCTGGTTGTCCGGATACTGAACACCGGGCGGCTGGACCTGGCCTTCCGGGCCCGCGTGGACTACCTGGACGGGGAATATGAGTCATGGGACTCCATAGGCGCCGTGAAGGCCGGGGAGGAGAAGCACCTGGCCGTGGTCGGCGTTAGCAGGAACGTGGAGTCCGTGAGCTTGAACCCGGTGGAGTGCCCGGGTGTCAGCGAGACCGTAATGAGCGGGGACATACACAACCTGCCCGAGCTCTATGAGGGAGACGTCCCCGAGGGCGGGGAGGCCATCGAGCAGGAGATAGACTATGAGGATTACGAGTGCATGGGAAGCATACCCTGCATATTCGGCGCCGTGGACAGGGTGATCGACGGCGACACGCTCTATATTGGAGGGTATTTAATCAGGCTGGCCCTTGTGGACACGCCCGAGAGCGGCGAGCCCGGGTTCGAGGAAGCGAACAGGTTCACGGAGGCCCTGTGCGCCCCCGGCTCCCTTGCCGTCTTTGACATCGATGACCGCCAGAAAGAGGACAGGTACGGCAGGTTCCTTGCCGTGGTGTACTGCAGCGGGGAGAACCTGAACGAGCAGCTCCTCAGGAAGGGCCACGGGGAGCTCATGGAGCACTACTGCAGCAGGAGCGAGTTCGGGAGCGAGAAGTGGGCAGAGAAATACGGGTGCTGATTCCCTTTCTAACCTGCTGCAGAGAGGGACAGTGTGTCCTGCCCGGGAGTTCTTCGGGAAGAGGGTTAAGGAGAATTAGGGGCCAGCCGCCCCGGGAATCTTCCTTAATCCTGTTTTTGTGCCCGGCAGGCAGGACGATAGCTTTATAAATATGTATATACTTTGTATATACATGAATCCATCAAAGAGCATGACCAAGACCGTCAGGAAATACGGGAATTCGGGCGGGGTCTACCTTCCCGCTTCCTGGATAGGCGGCGAGGTGGAGGTAAGCCTCATAAGCAGGCCGCCGAGGCCTGAAAGGGACCTGCCGCTCGCATTTGCCGGCGAGATGAAGCATATCATAAGCATTCTGGTATATGGCTCTTATGCCAGGGATGAGCATGCAGCTGAATCTGATATAGATGTGATAGTTGTCACAGACAGTCATGTAAAGGGTATGGAAGTGCCTGCGCAGCTGAAGGGCATGAACTATGACATAAGGATAATGAGCAGGGAAGAGATAATAAAGTTTGCAAAGAGGGATATTCTGCTCAGGGAATCCCTTGAGAGTTCCAGGGCCATATTCAATGACAGCCTCCTTGATGAGCTGAAATCCCTGAAGACACGCAGGAGGTTTGGGGACAGGATAGGCTTTGCAAAATCCTCGCTTGAAATAATGAAGAGCATGTTTGAAATGGGTGGTGAAAACACCAGCCTTGTTTATCCGGTTATAATGCGTATAAAGGAGATGCTTCTCATAAAATGCATACTGGAGGGTAAGGAATACTCCCTCGGGCTTCTGGAGGATTCCGTACGAATGAAGGGTATATCAAAATCTGATTTCAGGAAACTTTTAAGCAACTACAGGGCGGTAAGGGACGGAAAAAGTCCCGGGAAATACAGGTTCGGGGAGCATGCTTTAAGAAGGCTTCTGGAGTTGCTTGAGGAGCTGATAGTTGATGCCGAAAAGAAAGAAAAGGCTTAGAAAGGGGATTGAGTCTGTAGGAAGGCAGATAGAGAGCCACAGGAAGAGGCTGAAAGAGGCTGAAAAGGCAGGCAACATAGGTTTGGTAAATTATTATGAAAAGGAGATAGAGAGCCTGAAATCCGCCCTCGCAAAAAAACAGGATATACTCAGCAGGAAATAAAGTGCCTACCCTCACTGCAGACAGGGAAGGATGTGCTGCCCTGCCCGGGGGTTCTTTGGGAAGAAAAAGAGTTAGACGCTCTCATCATTAACAAGTTCGTCGATGAGGCCGGACATGCTCTTGTTTGTTTTCCTTGAGAGGTCCCTGAGCTTCCGGACCGTCATCCTCCTGAGGGTGAAGCTCCGCCTGACCTTCTCTATGGGGAGGTGGCCGGTCCGGTCGTACTCCTCGAGCATCCTGGCGTACTTCTCGTTCTCTTTCATTATCCTCTCAATTTTTCGTAGCAGCATAGCGCACCAGCCTCTCTATCCTGTTTATGTCTGTTATGTTCTCCCTTGCGATCTTGGTTATCTCTGAAATCATATCCTCCTTTCTCTCCTCGGATATTTCAACCTCACAGCTGTCAAATATGTACAGGGCTACCATGAGGGCTGTCCTCTTGTTGCCATCGGTGAAGGGGTGGCCCACAAGGATGGCCCTCCAGAGGGCGGCTATCTTCCTGAAGACACTCCTGCCACTGCCCATGGAGAGGGCGGTCTCGATCTCGGCGTCTGTCCTCAGGCTTCCGCCATATCTCTCGTTTATGGCCTTTATCTGGTCCTTTGGGATGATGTATTCCGAATTCATATATATCTTTTCGTAATTGGCATTTAAATACTTTACGGTTTTGTATATATCTTTTCGTAATTTGCCTGGGAGCAAGGTTTATATGGAAACCTGCCAATCCTAATCATGGCCGGCGGGAAAGTGGATGAGGGGCTCAGGAGGAGGGTCCTGGCCTTCCAGAGGAACGAGATTTCAGAGCATATTATTTACGAGAAGCTCTCGCGTTCGGTCAGGGACAGCCGCAACAGGAGGGTCCTCAGGGAAATATCCCGGGACGAGTTGAGGCACTATAATCTGCTTAAGAAATACACCGGCGAGGACGTGAAGCCCTCCAGGCTGATGGTATGGAAGTTCTATCTGATATCGCGGATGCTTGGCATAACCTTCGGGATAAAGCTCATGGAGCGGGGGGAGGGGTATGCCCAGGAATCGTACAGGGAGATATCCAGGCAGGTGCCGGAGGCCAGGGGGATTGAGAGGGACGAGAACGAGCACGAAAGGGAGCTCATAGGAATGATAAACGAGGAGAGGCTCAATTATGTGGGTTCCATAGTCCTGGGTCTCAACGATGCCCTGGTCGAGCTGACAGGGGCGCTCGCCGGATTCACGCTCGCGTTCCAGAACACCCTGTTCATAGCCCTGGCCGGCCTCATCACGGGGGTGGCTGCCTCGCTCTCGATGGGGGCGTCAGAATATCTCTCGACCAAGTCAGAGGAGAATAAGGAGGCGGCCAAGAGCCCGGCCAGGGCGTCGCTCTATACCAGCCTGGCCTATGTCCTCACGGTCGCGTTCCTTATACTGCCGTTCTTCCTGTTGCAGAATGTGTACCTGGCCCTGGGCGCGACCCTGGCCAACGCCATCATAGTGATACTGGTTTTCACGTTCTATATCTCCGTTGCCAGGGACCTTCCCTTCAGGAAGAGGTTCCTCGAGATGGCGGCCATCAGCATCGGCGTGGCCGGCCTGACCTTTGCAATAGGGTTCCTCATCAGGGTGTCCTTCGGGATTGAGATATGACGATGTACAGTGTTTAAGTATTAATCACTGTTCCAACTGGGCTTCCATGGATTTAATCTGGCGGTTCTGATCTGCACGCCGTATCTTAATGTCAAATGTCCACGATTATCTCGGGGGTACGTATTCCATATGAACGTTCCACAGCCTTCCTCAGCTTATACTCATCCTGCCAGGATAGCGCGCCATCTTTAACGTGCTTACGTTCTAATATAGTTTCGAAGTCTATCCCGGTATCAATTGCTATCCTCATCAGGACCTGGATCTGAAAGGTCATATCTTTGGCCATCCCTGTTTCCCTAACCCAGTCTCTCACCTTATGCTTCCTTCCTTTTCCTGTGCCAGGGCAGGAACAAAGGGCGAACAAGGAATTTTTGTTCAGGATTACATTCAAATCATCATCGAGCTTGTACCTTTTCATCATGAGGGGGCTATAAGCGCAGTTGCGCGGCTTAATATCTTGAATGGTGCATGAAGCCCTGTCATCATCCCATTCAAGGAATATGCAGTAGCCCGTATCCTGAGATATTTTGGGCGTGATGAGTGTTTTTCCAGGTCTCAGCTCACAGAACTCGTTATAGAATTTTTCTTTTCCCAAATCAAAGCGTCTTGCCACCTCTTCCATGGAATCGGGGGTAAAATAACCTGGTCTTCTGCAGCATTCCCCGCACCTCTGGCAGGAGAATTTGTAATTCTCGTGGAACCTTAATTCCACGTGCGGCGATGTAACCTGCATATCTATTTGTTGCATGAGACTAAAAAGAAGGAACTAATTTAAACCTTTCAAATGCAATAGATTCCGTAAATTTACTCATACCTCAGGGCGTCCACGGGCTTAAGCCTGCTTGCCCTGTAGGCCGGGATTATCCCCGAGGCCACCGAGATGCCGACCGCTATGAACATCCCCATGGCCAGCAGCTCGGGGGTGACGAGCCCTGAGGCGCCCATCCTCCCGCCCATCCCCCCGGTACCGCCCAAGGAGATGAAGGAGGAGGCCACCGAGCCGATTGTTATGCCTATAACGCCCCCCACCATGCCCACCATGGCGGCGTTGAGCAGGAATATCATCATTATGTCCCTGTTCCTGGCCCCTATGGCCTTCATTATGCCTATCTCCTTGGTCTTCTCGAGGACGGTGGTGAACATGGTGTTGGCGATGCCCACGGCCCCGACCAGGAGTGAGACCGCGGCTATCGCGGTCAGGAACAGCGTTATCGAGCCCATGGTCTCGCTCACGGTCTCCTGCATTGCCTGGGATGAGGTGATGGTGTAGTCCCTGGTCCTGTCGGTGACGTGCCTCGAGAGCATGAGCCTCCCATCGATTGCCTCCATGGTCTCCTCAACAAGCTCCTCGTCGGCGACCTTAATCTCAATGGAATCGAACTCGTTCAGCCCCACGTCATCCAGGATGTCCCTCGCGGCCTCCACGGGCATGTATACCGCACTGTCGCCGCCCCCGCCGAAGCCCCCTCCGCTCTCCTTCAGGATTCCCACTATCTTGAAGCTCCTGTCCTCTATCGTTATCATCCTGTTGATTGCGAGGGGCTGCTTGAACATGTCCTCTGCTATCCGGTTCCCCACCACGACCGCGTTGTAGTCAGAGGTGGTGAGGAACCTCCCTGACTCCAGCTCGGAGGTGGTTATCATGCTCCACACCAGGGGGTCGACCCCCTCAACCGAGGCCGAAGCGGTCTCTCCGAGATAGACAATCTCGCCCCTGCCCGACACGGTCCCCTGGACGAGCTCCACGTTGTCCACGGATTTTATTATCTGGACGTCCTTCTTGGTGAGGTTCTCTCTGTCTTCGCCGGATGATGAAGGCATGCCGCCCTGAATTCTCATCCCCCCGCCTCCGAACAACATCCCCGAGGCCCTGGACGCCCCGGGAGAAATTGTGATGATATCCGCGCCGAGCCCCCCGAGGCTGCTCTCGATGCTCTGCTGCATCCCGGTTCCCAGTGAGATGATTGCCACGACAGCGGCGACGCCGATGACAATGCCTATTATGGTGAGCCAGCTGCGCAGCCTGCTGTGGAGAAGGATATTCAGGGCCAGCTTCGCTGATTTGGAGGCTCTCATTGAATCAGCCCCTCTTTTTCTTCAGAATCCTTCTGATGCGGGGAATCAGGGTCTTCCTCTTCCTGTAGCCGAGGTAGCCCGCGATTATCAGTATCACCAGCGCGGCGGCTGTGATGAGGTTGCCCCAGGGGTTCACCCTGCTGAACCTCGCCGAAGGCGTGATGTCTAAGGATTCCGTGCCAAGGCTCCTGAACTGTATGGGAACGTCCTTCTCGACCGTGTGCCTCACCCCCGTCGTGTCGGTGTATTCTATAAGGACGAGGAGGTCGCTGTCTCCGGTGAAGTTCGGAACCACTGCAGAGCGGTTGAAGGTTCCGGTCCTTGAAGACATTGCACTGGTCTGGCTTATCTGGAAGGAGACAATGGTGTAGTCGCCCTTGTCAAGGTTCCCGATTATTGACGATGCGCTTCCGGTGACCCTGAAGTTGTCCTGCTCGGGAATCCTCACGGTCACGGAAAGGGCAGGGGTGTTCCCAACGTTTGCAACGGACAGGGATGTCTGGCCCTCGGTGCTTTCGGAGAAGGTAACATCGAAATCGGTCTCTCCCCCGATGAATATGCCTGCCTTTGTGCTCATCTCCTGCGTGCCGCTGCCCTCGGACTCGAATTCCAGGCTCAGGTCAAGCTGGTACAGGCCCGGGTCCGCATTTATGTCCGCCACAACGGTGTACACAAGATCTGAGGAATCTCCCACGTCAATGTATTTTATGTACTTGGTGTCATCTGAATAGACAGGCAGGATTGCGCCGCTCTCCTCGCTCCAGGAGAATACAAGGTTGCTCAGGGGCGAACTGCCCACGTTCGTGATTGTGAACTTCAGCGCTGTCTCCTCTCCTGGATATAGCTTTGCCTTGTCTATGTAGATAATCTGGGCGAACTCGCTGCTGCTCACGTCAATGTAAAAGTTGTGGATGACTGAGACAGAGCTCAGGGCCTCCTTGACCTTGAGTCTTATCTCGTTTGTGCCATCAGCCGCATCCTTGTCAACCCTTGCCCTGAACTTGATTATTACGGCATCTGTTCCCTGCTGGTATGCAGAGAGCGTGCTTATCGTCTTTGTGTACTCCTCTCCGGCAATCTCGACAAGCGGATACTGCATAAGCAGCTCAAGTTCCAGGTTATTGATTTCCCTGCTCCCCTTATTCTCGACCATTAACCTTATATCTACCAGGTCGCCTGCCCTTGCCGGGTCAGGGTTCTGGTTAACCAGGGACACGTTGACCCCCTCTGCAGCCTGGACGTTCACGGCATTAAGGGCTAGCACCATAAACATCATGCACAGAAGAACTCTTTTCATTCAATTCACCTCCATTCCAATCATTTCGCAACACCCATCTTGTGATTGTGACCAATTCTTTCCACTAACCCGTCTTTCAGATAAACGACCCTGTCAGCATACCTGACCAGGTTGAGGTCATGGGTGACCATGATTACGGTCTTGTTTTCCTTTTCGTGAATCTCCCCCAGGAAGTCCATGATGAACCTGCCTGTCTTGCTGTCAAGGTTCCCGGTCGGCTCGTCTGCAAGAATGATTTCAGGGCTGGCTGCCAATGACCTTGCAATGGCCACCCTCTGCATCTGGCCTCCCGAAAGCTGGGAGGGGAGGTGGTCCATACGGTCGCCAAGGCCGACCAGCTCGAGTAGTTTCCTTGCCCTCTTGCCGGCCTTTGAGGAATCCGTGTCCTGGAATTCCAGCGGGAGCATGACATTCTCAAGGGCGGTCAGGGTCGGTATCAAGTTGAACTGCTGGAAAACGAAGCCAATCTTCTTCCCACGGGCCTGGGCGAGCATTGACTCCCTGAATCCGGCGATGTTGTCGCCGTCGAGGAATATGTCCCCCCTGCTGGGAAGGTCAAGGCACCCGACAAGGTTCATCAGGGTGCTCTTGCCGCTGCCGCTCGGGCCGGAAATGGCCAGGAACTCTCCCTTCTTTACACTGAGGTCAATGCCCCTGAGGGCCTGGACCTGGACCTCTCCCATCTGGTATACCTTCCAGACATCCTTCAGACCAATGATTGGACTACTCATCGAACCACTCCGTGGAGGAATGCATGACGATGCTTTCTGATTCCAGGTCGACTATGTAGAGGTGCCCGGTCGAGTTGCCCCTGAGGGATACCTGAAGGTTTCTCATTCCGTTAGTGGATGCCATGTGCTTCATGCCAGGCATACCGTTCCCCGGACGCGACCTGCCGATGAACCCGACCATCCTTTTTGTTACAGAGACCTCGTAGTTGTCTATGCTGTCGCCACTGGCCCGGAGGTCACCTGCGACGATGGCCCCTGCCATGTCAATCTGTTCCTGGGTTGGCTCAGAGAACTGCGGCCTGGACCTCAGGTTCATCAGCCCCCAGAGAAGTATCAGTATGAAGAGTGAAATGAAGACCACTGAAACGATTTTCCAGACGTTTCTTTTTGCTCCGGGGTTTGCTTTTTTGCCTTTCATGGTCATGTCTTGACTGTTACAGGATATATAGTTGTGGTGTAACATGTTTCAGTTTTGTGAAACACCAGGCCAATGTTATGGAAGGGGATGGGGGTTAAGTCCCCCACATCCCTGGGCCAAATCCCATGCGGCCCATTCCCTTGCCAAATCCATGAGCACATCCTTCTCCATTGTAGAAGTTTTCTCTCAGCTGCTCACGAAGTGGCTGCATCTCATCCATGTGTGCCTGCAACCTCTCCTGGAACTGTTCCTGTGTAAGTTCCCCGTTGAGGTAGTCTATCTGGTTCTGTGTCATCTCCTGCCTTTGCTCAAGCATCTGGACCCTCAGGCCCTTCTCCTCCTGCGTCATCTCCTCCGTGTTTGCTGCAGGGTATGCAGCAGCTATTCCTGCCACCGCAAGCAGAGCCAGTACAGGAAGTGACAACAGATATGCTTTTTTCATTGGGTCACCTCCCCTTTTGATGCAATAGAATTGCCTGAAACCATATATCCGGGTTTGGTGTAACTGGTTTCATTCTAGTGAAATTAGATTCACAGAAGGCATTTATATAGGAATCTCATATCTAGTATCATGAAGCAGTTCAAGATTATCATATCCATAGTGATGCTGATAGCATCAGTATCCATACTCTTCAACCAGCTGTTCACACCGCAGCCAATACAGATAATTCTGGAGACAGGGCAGGAGATTGTCACGCAGGGGTCTGACTATTTCTCGCTCGCCCAGGTGCTTATCCTTATCACGGCTGCGTTCCTTATAGGCTCGACTGCCATATACCTCTATTTCAGGTCAGAGACCGAGGAGCTCCTGAAGGCCCTGGGCCAGAAGAGGGAGTATGACAGGAAATACGAGATGGTAATCCCGCTGCTGAGGGGCGATGAGAGGATGGTCTTTAAGGAGATTCTGGACAACAAGGGGGAGATGCTCCAGAACGCCCTTGTCCTGAAGACCCGCCTGAAGAAGGTCAAGATGACCAGGATTCTTGCCCGCCTTGAGAGCAAGAAGCTTATTGTAAAGGAGAGGCACGGCCTCACCAACAGGATAAAGCTGAAGTAATATAGGAATAGCTGAACCGTGTTATTAAGTTAAAATATATTTCCCCGGGTTCATATATTATTATGGATATCCAGAGGGCCAGGAGGTTGATTGCAGCCCTTGTTATTCCGCAGCTGGCCGGGTTTCTGGGAGCACTCTTCACCGCGCCGGCCATCCCGTCGTGGTATGCCGGGCTGAACAAGCCCTGGTTTGTTCCGCCCAGCTGGCTCTTTGCCCCGGTCTGGACAGCCCTGTTCCTGCTCATGGGGCTTTCCCTGTTCCTGGTGTGGGAGAAGGGGGACAAAGGGTTCAGGCTCGCTGTGTCGGTTTTTGGCGTGCAGCTGGTATTGAACATCATGTGGTCCGCTGTCTTCTTCGGGCTGAGGAGCCCGTTCCTGGGGCTGCTGGAGATAGCTGCCCTGTGGGTGGCCATAGCGGTAAATATTGCGGTTTTCTGGAGGATAAGGAAGGCCTCGGGATACCTGCTGGTTCCCTACATAATATGGGTGAGCCTTGCTGCTTTACTTAACTATAATATCTGGATTCTGAACTGAGGGGACTGAAAGGGGCTTCGCTCCGGGTACATGCCGGCCTGCCCCTTTACAGGGATGGTCGGACAGGAAAGCACTCTACGCTCGCTTCCAGGAGCAAGGGTCTGAAGGTCCAGGACGGCCCATCATAATTCCCTGCGGTCAACCGCCCAGTGGAGCAGGGCCTGCCTCTGCTTGGACCGGCCGGGATAATCAATACAGCTTGGAAAGGTCATCGTAAACGTCATCCCTGTGCCCAATGAAGAGTATTATCACTTTCTTATCCTTGTTTTTGATTTCATATATTGCCCGGTAATCACCTGTACGAAGGCTCCAGAACTGGGTATATCTGAGATGCTTGCCTCGTTGTTCAGGGTGTTCCTTTAATTCTTTCAGCTTCTTCCTGATTCGGTTACTGATTTCAGAATCTGCCTTTTCAAGGAATTTTGCGTCCAATGGGTGCAGAAGAACCTCAAACATTCATATCATCTAGCGGTATCAAGATTTCAGGCCTTTCCTCTGCCTCCTTGCTCCTCTTCATAAGCATCCTGAAGAATTCCATGGTCTTCACCCTCTCTTCATAGAGGGCAATGATTGTCTTGACTGCATCGCTCCTGCTCCTGAACTTACCCTCTTCTACCCATTCGTCTATCTCCTTTACGGTCTGCTCGGGCACTCTCAACTGAACCTGAACCATATAATCACCTGTAAACATATCTGTTTACATATATAAATAGTTATCGCTGATTCTGAAGTGGCTCGTGGTGATAGTGAGATGGACCGGCCGGGTATGCGCCTCGGCGCGAAAGTTCCTTGGTGCAAACGGTTTTCTGTTCTGGGTGATGTCTGTGCTTCATGAAATGCATTAGTCATGAAATAAAATGGCAAGTCTTGTCCTAAAGGAAAACCTTCTGCTACCAAAGCGATAATTCTGTTGTAAAGCATTCATCTATTTGGCAGCAGTGTTTGGTGATGAACTCGCAGTTTGGGTGTTCTGAAGGTCAACAACGATTCCACCAAATTTACCGGCAATGATGTTGTATATGAATGCATATATTATGCCTGCTATGAATCCACCGATCGCATAGATTATTGGGAATATTACTATGGACAATGCTCCAAATCCAGCAAACATCATTGGATCAAATGGCATACCGGTTGAGACAGGAGCCATTGTTGACATCATCGAGGAGACCGAAGCTGCTATTATGGTCATAAAAATACCAGCTATCAGACCGAAAATTGCCCCGAATAATGCACACACTTTCCCAACAGACACAACATCCAGCTTTTTTAATTCCATCATATTCTATAATTATTGATTTATACTTAAAAATGAAGGGACTTGCGCTGGGATTGTTATGGACCGGCCGGGATGCTCAGCCTTGCTGGACGCGCCCTTGCGCCAGCAGTGCGTTCGAACCCGGAGCCTCTGCCTTGCCCGGTCGCCTTGGGAAGTTGCCCGCAGCGGACTTGCAAGGGCAGCGATCTTTCCTGCCTAACCCACTTTCGCGGGAAGGGTACCATTGATCTACCGGCCCTTAACAAAATGATTTCTGCGGGGGTTTAAATGCTTATTGATGAAGCAAGAAGAAGCGATTCAAGGTAGGATTTTTTGGCCAATTGGAAATAAGGAGGTGATCCAGCCGCAGGTTCCCCTTACCGAGCCGAGAAATCCCTCCCGACTTTACGGCTACCTTGTTTATCGGACAGTTAGATGATTGTCCTGAAACAAGTGCCTTCGGCTGGCTCCGATTGGAAACAAGCCTCAATTGCACCTATTCCGTCATTGCTCGCCAAAGCGAGCTCAGATTGCCCATCTAACCGTCTTACGACTTAGCCCACCTTGCAAACCCGTGGTTCGACTTTGACAAAAGACAAAGCCTCACCAAAGATCCACTCGGTTGGCTTGACGGGCAGTGTGTGCAAGGAGCAGGAACGTATTCGCCGC
>CAZAEI010000023.1:6763-13280 GCA_964484305.1 uncultured archaeon | reverse complement strand
CTCCATCCGCTGGCTGAAGCCAGCGGGGTTCACGCTCTATACGACTGGCCTAAAACAACATCATATCGGAATGTCAAGAAATTTGCTGAACTTGATAATCAGTTTCTTGTTGTTTTCTGAGATATCCTTTCTTTTCTTGAAAGTCTCAATAGCTCGCTGGACTCTTTCATTGTATTTGGTATTCAGGTTAGGGGGCATATTATCACCTTCCTTTAGTGGGTTTTATTGAAAACCCCCTAACTGTGAATACTCGACCCAAGCCCCGGGAGAGTCGCCAATGAGCCCTGTAGAATCAACGCATATCGCTTTTTAGATATCTGTATATATAAGATAACAATAGAGTTAAAAAACTTATTCCTAATTATTCTCTATGCAAAGAAGACTGGATTACAAGAGTTCTGGGGTTGACATCGAGCTTGGTAATGATGCTTCTCGTGTTCTTTATGAGGCAGCAAAATTGACCTGGTGTAACAGGCAAGGTAGGCTTGGTGAAGTGGTTGGGATTTTCCCCGATTTTTCCGGTTTGCGAGCTATATGTGTTGGTGGTGTAACAGATGCAGAAGCTTACAATACCTGGAACATGGGTCAGAGAATGGTCGTTATCACACCAAAACCTGACGAAGTGATGCAAATAGCAGAAGAACATGAGACTGATTCCCAAATAATTGGAGAAATATCTAAAAGACCTGGAATTAGTGTAAGAAATCGTGGGTTGAATTCTGGTAGTGAACCAGAATTGGTTTTTCAATAATTAAGTTGATATTATGGCAAGGCAATATAATGATTCGGGTGGAGAAAGATTAATATTATTTGGGCTATTTGGTGGGGGCGCATCTTCATTGATTGGTCTCGTTGATGGGGACTCTCATGGAGAAACATATGAACTTGTTGGGGCGGGAACTAATAATCCAGATACATCTGGTGTGAATAAACTTACTGATAGAGGAATTAGTGAATTAGAATTTATTGATTATAATCAATTTTGTGAAGAACGTGAAATTGATCCAAAGAGAAGAGATTCAAATAGTCAGTATCATGAAGAATGGTTAAGAAAAATTGAACCGTTTGACCCCCATATGATTGCTTTATCAGGCTATTTTAAGATTGTCCCCCCTGATTTTTTACAAGAATATCCTTTAATATTAAATGTTCACCCTGCTCCTCTTCACTATTTGACTCCCAAGCCCGAGGAAGGGGTTGTTAGAGTTTCATACGATTCTCTTATAGATGCTGGCAATCTGCACCCAAAAGAAGTTGAAATATTAATGCAAGAGAATACATTAATGCGAGCATTTAGAGGCGAGACTGGGGTTTTTGATGTTCTTGTTTTTGGCCATGCGTATGGTGTTTCAGATTTACGGTCAACTATACACATAGCGACTAAAGATGTTGATTCTGGCCCAATTATTGTAGAATCTGCCGCACTTCCCATAGATATGAAGTGGACGGAAAGAATGATACGTAATAGAAACTGGGATACTTTGATGGAACATAGAGGAGAACTCCAATCTCAATTGAAAGAAGAGGGTGATGTTCCTGCATTCAGAGCCGCAGTCGAACTATTTGCCCAAGGGAGATTGGATTATAGTGACAATGTCGTTATTGTAGATGGTCATGAACAACCATATCACGGTTATCAATTAAACGGGGAATAGAATGTCTCATAGAATTGAAGTTGGATCCAAAGAAGGCCAGAATGATGCAGTAGCAAGTAATATATTGAATTTTTCTCAACGATTAGGTCTTGATGTTACCGGTGTAAGAAGAATTAAGGCATACACGATTGACAAGGATTTAGCAACCGAAGACCTGAATATGCTTACAAGACAACTGTTTTCAGATCCAATCGTAGAGATTTCCTCAGTTGATGATTCGCTTGCACGAAAAGATAGATTCTCTTATCTCATTGAAGTGGGTTTCAAACCCGGAGTGATGGATACTGTAGGTAACACGGCAGCAGAAGCAATTGGAGATACAATCGGGCAACCATTTGGAAAGGGAGAAGCTGTCTATACATCAGCTCAATTGCTTATCAGTGGTGACGATTTAACCCCAGAAGGAATGGAGAGGCTTGCATGTGAATACCTTGCAAATGATAACATACAAAGATGGAGAATCACTGATTACCAGAAGTTCCAGTCGGGAGGACATGACTTTGATTCACCAAGAGTAAGAATGACAAGAAAACCAACAGTTGAATACATTGGACTCGATATTCCAGACAAGGAACTATTTGGGATTAGCAGGGATAGATCATTATCACTCAATTTACGGGAGATGCAAGCAATTCAAGAATACTTCTCAAGACATGAAGTTATTGAAGCAAGAAGATCAATCGGTCTGACTGAGAAACCAACAGATGCAGAGTTAGAAGTGTTAGGACAGACATGGTCAGAACATTGCAAACATAAAATCTTCAATGCAAGGGTTTCGTATTCAGAAGGTGATCATGAACCTGAAGAAATTGATAGTATGTTTGATACATACATTAAGAGTTCCACTAAAGCGCTTCAGGAAAGACTTCCTTGGGTTCTTTCCACCCTTGAAGATAATGCTGGTGTTATTCAGTTTAATGACAAATGGTTGTTGGCATTCAAAGGTGAGACCCACAACAGTCCATCCAATGTTGAGCCCTTTGGTGGTGCTGTAACCGGAATAGTTGGGGTTTACAGGGACCCAATGGGAACTGGAATGGGTTCAAGAATAATATTCGGCACTTATGGTTTTTGTACAGGATTTCCTGACTATGATGGAAAGATGAAACCCCGTCTCCATCCAAGTCGTTTGTTGGAAGGAGTTCGTTCAGGTGTTGAAGATGGTGGAAATAAGAGTGGGGTTCCAACACCATTCGGCCAAACATACTTCCATGATGGCTTTATAGGCAAGCCTGCTATCTATGTTCTTGCTGGTGGATTAATTCCTTCAGAAGTTGATGGAAAACCAGGATTTCAAAACGAAGTTGAATCAGGAGATTTCATTGTCATGGCTGGTGGGAGGGTTGGGATTGATGGAATTCATGGAGCAACACAATCATCAATGGAAGCTGGTGAAAACATAACTGCAGGTCATGTCCAGATAGGTTCTCCATATACACAGAAGAAGATGATGGATTTCTTAAATGAAGCAAGAGACCTTGGATTATATCGTTGCATCACAGATAATGGAGCTGGCGGTTTAAGCTCTTCAGTCGGGGAAATGGCAAGGAAGAGTGGGGGATTTGAGATGCACCTTGATAGGGTCCCTTTGAAATATGACGGTCTTAATCCATGGCAAATTATTGTTTCTGAGTCACAAGAGAGAATGACACTTGCTGTTGACCCTAAACGGTATGGAGAGCTGGAAGATCTTGCAAGAGAACACGGAGTTGAATTGAGCAACCTTGGTGAATATAATGACTCTGGTATGTTTTCAGTTTATCATGATGGTAAACCCGTAGCCCACATGGATATGGACTTTGTTCATGATGGTGTTCCACAAATGGAACTCACAGCCAAATGGAAAACACCAGAAGAGCGTGATTTGGTAGAACCCGAACTGGAACCAATCGAATCTCATGGTGCGATCTTACACCAAATATTGAGAAGACCCAATGTAGCAGGCAAGGAATATATAGCAAGACAGTTTGACCATGAAGTTCAAGGAACCAGTGTAGTAAAACCACTTGTTGGGAAAGAGAGTGATGTGTTTAGTGATGCAGCAGTTCTACGGCCTGACTTTGAAACATATGAAGGCATTGCAGTCACAGCCGGACTAAATCCTGCTTACGGGGATGTTGATACTTACAATATGACTGCAGCAGCGTTTGATGAAGCAATTAGAAGGGTAATAGCTGTTGGTGGGAGCCTAAAACAAATCGCTCTCAATGACAATTTTTGTTGGCCAAGTCCTTTACCAAGCGATAGCAACCCGGATTCAGAATACAAAATGGCTCAGCTCGTTCGAGCAAATAAAGCTCTTTATGATACCTCAATGGGTTATGGAACTCCATGTGTTTCTGGGAAGGACAGCATGTCAATGGATGGACCTATAGATGTGCTTGATGACGAACCAACTAGAGTATCGGCCCCTCCCACACTGCAAATGTCAGCTGTTGGAAAGATTGATGATGTCAGAAAGGCCATTACAATGGATGTAAAATCTCCAGGAGATTTAGTCTATGTGCTGGGATTGACTAAAGATGAGTTGGGTGGTTCTGAATTCTATCTTATGTCAGGAAATATTGGGACAAAGGCACCCGAAGTGGATATTGATAGAAATACACGGTTGTATAATGCATTGAGTGATGCAATGGAAGAGGGGCTTATTCGTTCAGCTCATGGATGTTACAAGGGCGGTCTTGGTGTGACATTGGCACAAAAATCATTTGCTGGTGGATACGGAATGGATGTTCATCTGGACAATATACCACTTGATGAGGATTTGGGTAATGCAAGAATCCTCTACTCCGAGTCAGCTGGCAGGTATGTGGTGACTGTTAGAGTGGGGGATAGAAAAAGATTTGAAAGCGTCATGGGTGAAAATTCATATGGTCATGTTGGAACTGTTCGAGGAGATGGAATATTATCAGTGTATGGTACTGGAGATGAAAGAATTGTTCAAGAAGATATAGGAGCACTCAAAGAATCATGGCAATCTCCATTTAGAGGTATGTAAATGACAAGACATGTAAGAGTAGCGGTATTGTATGGTGTAGGATTGAACTGTGATTATGAGACGCAGCACGCTTTCAATCTTGCAGGAGGACAGGCAGACAGAGTATTATCCCATAGATTAATGGAAAGGCCAGAAGAGCTTCGACTATATGATGTCCTTGCTATTCCAGGAGGCTTCTCTTATGGAGATGATATTTCGGCAGGGGTGGTATTAGCCACGAAGCTGAAACAGAGACTGGGAGAGGAAGTTGATTGTTTTATAAGAGATGGTAAACCCGTAATTGGTATCTGCAATGGATATCAGGTTCTTGTCAGGGGGGGTTTCTTGCCGGATTTGGATGGTAATGGAGAGCAGGAAGTCACACTAACATATAATGATTCAGGAAGATTCGAAGACAGGTGGGTAAACTTAAAAAATGGTTCGGATAGATGTATCTTTACTGGGGGTATTGATACAATAGAATTACCAGTTAGACACGGAGAGGGTAAATTTGTCACTGATGATGAAACATTGAGACGACTCCATGAAGAGGATTTAGTTGTGTTCAGGTATTCTGGAAGGAATGGAGAAGCGAATCCAACATATCCATTAAATCCTAATGGCTCTATGGACGATATTGCTGCAATTACCAATAAACAAGGAACAGTTTTTGGTATAATGCCCCATCCAGAAGGCTTTATCTTCAGGGAGCAGCACCCACGATGGACAAGAGAAGATATTCCCGAAGAAGGAATCGGTCTTCATATGTTCAGAAATGCTGTTGAATATGTAAAAAAGACGCTATAAGAGGTATTAAAGCCCCGGGAGGGTGAACCTTCCTGGGTTCAGTGCGGTCGAGTTTATGGTCCCCTGTGCTGAGTTTTGGGGACATAATTAAACCAACGAACTAAGCTTTATAAGGGTTTGTCTGGAAACACGGGAACTATACCTCATTTAAAATTTACTGACAATTCAGTTCTATGGCATCTACTGCACCCAAACCTACAGGAATTGATGAGAATACCGACTCTTCTCTTCTTTGCCACGGAAGGTACGGAACCGATGATATGATAAGGATCTGGGGCCCAGAGAATACATTCCAGTACAGCCTTGATGCTCAGGCTGCTTCAATAGGAACAATATCTGATATGAAACCTGATATAGTTCCGCCCGACCATGCCAAAGAACTGATTGAGAAGGCAAACCTACAATCAATTGATGCCCAAAGGATACGTGAACTCGAAGAGAAGACAGGACACGATGTCATCGCAATCAATACTGCGTGGGGCGAGGTCGTAAGTCCCGGAGCAGGAGCTCATATTAACAAGGCGAGAACAAGTGCTGACACGACCGATACTGCAAAGGGAAAGCAGATAAAGGAGTCAGTCGAGGTTGCCATAGACTCCCTTGAGAATCTCAGGGACATAACGCTGGAAAAGGCAGTGGACTGGATAGACATTGTCAACATGGACACCTCCCATCTTTATGATGCTCTTCCGAGTGTTGCTGGAAGACCTTTTGCTTTCTACGGTGAGATGCTTCATGAAGGAATCAAGTTTCTGGAACACCTGTATGAAAACTCGATTTTTGGCAAATGGGGCGATGCCACAGGAAATCATCATTCAGCAACTGCACTTGATGTTGACGGAATGAAACTCCAGGAGGAATACTGCAAGAGACTTGGGCTGAGGCACATGAAGGCGCCTGCCCAGGTTCCTGGAAGGGAATTTCTCAGTAATATTGTATATGGAATGGCTGTAGCTGCTCAAACCATGGGCGGATTAGCCCATTATATCAGATGGGGAAGAAGCGATGATGTAGGCATATTCAGGGTTCCCAGAGGAAAGAAGGGATCATCAGCTATGCCTCACAAAGATGCCAAGGG
>CAZAEI010000023.1:0-6663 GCA_964484305.1 uncultured archaeon | reverse complement strand
CACTGTATGATGAGGAAACAATTGGAAGGATTACAGATCCATTCCAGTATATCGGTATGAGCAAGGAGATTATCAGGGACGTGTTCAGCAGTTATCATGGAAAACGAGCTCTTGAATAATATAGACTTAAATTGTTTTTCATCAATTATTTTGAAGATGAATATGGATGGCGACAGAAAACCAATTCTGATAAAGAATGGAAAAGTAAAGGATTTTTTTCAATATAGAGGTGCTGATCCTTCCCAGGAAGCATTCGGTTTAGGTTATCAGACATGGCCTGATGATTTCTATTCATTATTCGATTTCGGGAGGTTTCCGCAGACAATTGACGGAAAAGCAGATGCGATGTATAAGGAAACTGTAAATTTCTTCAAAGTTCTTGACAAAGAAGGAATCCCGCACCACATGGTTAAGGACCTCGGTGACAAAAAGATTGAGGTTCGGGTTGCACGAATACCTCCAAATTATGAATGGATTGAGCCTGGCAAGACTGCTACTTATCTCATTCCTATTGAGGTAGTATTTTCGCAATGGGTAACGCCTGTCTCATCTCTTCACGGAAGATTGAGAAAAGGCACTGAAGATCCTTCTAAATATGGCCTTGAGAGCCCTCCAGAGGAAGGCCAGACTGTTGTTCTGGATAAGCCAAGAATAACACGCTCAACCAAGATAGAGGCAGTGGATCAGTATGAGGCAGAGATTAAGAAGGACCTGTTTGAACTCGCTGGCCTCGTTGACGGTGAACCTAAGCAGTTAAACGATACTGCATTGGTGGTTTATGATGCTATAAAGAAGGATGCTGCGGACTCTGGCCTGATTATTGCTGACGGTAAGATAGAATGTATAATGGGTCCTGACAGGGAGATTCTTGTTGCAGATTCATGCTACACATGGGACGAGAACAGGATTCTGTACGAACTGCCAGATGGCAGATTCATTGATCTGAGCAAGCAGCTTCCAAGGAACATATATACCATAAACGGGTACAAAGGCGAACTTAAAGCAGCACAGAAGGAATCCCCAGAAGACAAGTCCAAATGGCCTGCACCACCATTGCTTGATGAGAAACAAATGGGAATAGTCGTGGATGCCAATGATGCAGTAAGGATGGGTCTGCTGAAGGAGAATGGTGCAGGTGGTGCTCTTAGGAGTGTTGCTTCAAGAGCCATGGACGAGCTTGACAGATTAAAGGAACTCTACAAGAGGGACGAAACAGGTGCAGAGATATAGCACATAGCCTTTTAATGTTTTCTTTCAATATGTTTCTATGACTGAAAACGATATCGTGGATAATGTAATCCAGGAAAATCAGAAGACTGCTGAATTATATAATCCTGATGACCTGACTATTGCTACAATCTGCTCTCACTCAAGTCTTCAGCTGTTCAATGCAGCTAAGAACGAAGGCCTCAAGACTCTTGGTGTTATCAGATCCAGGGACAAGGTGGTCAGGGACTCTTATGATGCTTTTCCTCTGGCAAGACCTGACCAGTTCTATGAGGTTGAAGAATACGAGGACTTGCTTGATAGAGGGCCTGATTTTGCTGAAAGGAATTCCGTCTTCATACCTCACGGATCTTCTGTAGAGTATCTGAGGAATCCTGTCTCTGATTATCACGGCCTTGAGGTCCTTCCTGTTCCTACATACGGAAACAGGAAGCTTATACCTTGGGAATTTGATAGGGTGAA
The DNA here is from genome assembly GCA_964484305.1 of uncultured archaeon. GTDB lineage: Archaea > Aenigmatarchaeota > Aenigmatarchaeia > QMZP01 > QMZP01 > DAOVFN01. Next base: position 4,974 of record CAZAEI010000023.1, on the reverse strand, counting down.
GCAAAGGCAATGGCTTGAAGGGATGGCTGGGCTGAAGATGCCAGTCGAGATAAAGGACCCGAAAGACATCAAGGGGCCTGTAATTGTTAAGCTTGAGGGAGCGCCAGGAGGAAGGGGTTCGGTCATTGTCAGGAACATTGAGAGTTACAAGCGTGCCATGGAAGAACTCGAAGGGAAGAATGATTATAAAGGCTCTACAATACAGCAGTTCATACCTGGAACAAGATACTATGCTCAGTTCTTTCCTGCTCCTTACATGCAGCACGGAACTGATCTTGAGTTCTTCGGATTTGATGTCAGAAGAGAGAGCGATATTGACGAATCCTTCAAGCTCGGGACTCCAGAAGAGCTTCTCAAAGCAGGATATCCGCCTACCTTCAATGTAACAGGCAACTTTCCGTGCGTTATGAGGGAAAGCACGCTAATGAGGGATGTAATACCTGCAGGAAGAAAGACTCTTGATGCTTCAAAACATATTGCAAATGAAGGGCTGATTGGCCCGTACTGCCTTGAACTCGTTGTCGATGCAGACGGAGATGTATATTGCTTTGAGATAAGTGCAAGAATTGTTGCAGGTTCCAATGCCCTGGCAAACGGTTCTCCTTATGGCCTTTTCACATACAAGTCAGATTTGGGAGAGGTAAATTACGCACGAAGGATGATGATGGACATAAAGGATGGGTTTAAAAAACAAATGGTTGATAAGATAATCACTTAGGGTGAAATAATGGCAAGATCTGAGGTAAGGAAACAGTATTTCGAGGTTGTAGATGCATCCCATCTGCCGGAGGGAGCAAAGGTAGGAGATATTGACTTTAAGAGAGATGATTTCCCTCTGAGATACGGTCTTACGCCCAAATATACTGCAGCCAGTGCTCTTGCCCAGGAAGGATACGAAGGCCCGTCCGCAATTACAGCAGAAAGGATACAGGATGGTGGGGAAAAGATAAGGTCATACGGGAACATTGAAGACTGGGATACTGGCATTCGGGTTGTCCAGAATCTCACCGAAGCTTTCCCTGAAGAGGAATACGTTGCTTTTATGAAGCATGGAATCCCTTTCCAGATTGCAAAAGACCAGGATCTTGGAAAGGCGTATCAGCTGGCCTTTGATGCAGATACTATAATTAAGTTCGGTGCAGTGGTGGCTTTCAGTGGCGTAATAGACCAGGATATAGCAGAACATCTGACACATAAGGATCATTTCTTTGACGGGGTAATTGCAAAGGGATACTCGGACAAGGCAATTGAGCTTATGATGAGAAAGCCCAACATGCGTGTTTTATTGGAGCCAAAGATCAGGGAGAGGATTAAGGATCATGGTTATGAGATCAAGGACGTGACAGGAGGCATTCTGGTTGCAGACAGGCACAGAATACAGACAACAAAATCTGAACATATAATCACTCTGACAGATGCAGAGATTGATGATGACGTGCGGAACTCAGCACTGTTCCAGTGGACAGTCAATGCATCTGGCCTGCGTTCAAATTCAGCTAACTTTGGGGATAAGAACATTGTTTATGGAGTTGGAGCAGGATGTGGCAGCAGGGTTGATGCCATAAGGCAGGCTCTGAGAATAGCAAGCGAGAGGTCCCCATACTACGGGGAATGGCTGGAGGATATGAGTTATCCGCTTGTTCTTGCATCAGACGGATTCCCACCTGAAAACGACAGTGTTGAAGCCTGCAACGACTTCAAGGTAAAGTATATCATAACACCAAAGGGCTCTCTCAAAGACCAGGCAATAAAGGAAAAGGCAGAAGAACTCGGCATCGTGTGCCTCTCAACTGAATCCAACGAAAGGCCTTTTGATCACAGATAATCAATCAGACAGACACCCATTCTGAATGACAGTATACTTTTCTATGTGATCTGCAATTCTCAATTCATCAATTCTGCCTGGATTGATTCCGCCCAGCTCAAAGAACAGATTAAGCGGCATTACACCCTCCATCTTAAGTTTAGGACGGTGTGCCACCCTCGGTAACTTATCAATCTCCTCATGGTCCAGCCTCTTCAATACCCACATTCCTCTGTAATTCCAGATCTCTATTCTGAAGTTGTGCCTCATGAATGTGTTCAGAAAGTTCATATCATCCTGGAACTGGTGAGCATAGTCTTCATTACTGGAGCAGGGACCAAGAAGAATATTTAGCTCATTGTCATCCTGATGTTTTGGATCAAATGCCAGCATAGCAGTTTTGATACCTCTGCTCCCGTATGCCGTGTGAACAGTGTTTTTTGCTATATCAATGCTTTCCCTGTCAATATCTTTGAGGGAACCCAGATAATCATTCTGGCTGATTTCATACAGCATATTTTCATATTCACAGGAAATCTTTTAAGACTTGTTCTGATATCTTTTGCTCTTCCAGCCAGTCTTTTTCAGCAGGTTAATCAACATCTTCCTGATTATTCTGATCCTCTCAATGAAGTCCCTGTGTTTAACTAAATCAAAGATACCGATTTCATGGAACACATCAATGTCATGCTCTGCCTCGTTGGCCTCACCAATACAGGTCTGTATCTTCTGCTTGATTGTGCCTGGAGAATCGAATGCTGACATCTCTCCAAGGTTTGAGCATATGGAGTTTATTGCAGATATCAGCTGCTCCTTGAGCCTGAAGTAAGACTTTACATCCTCCAGTTCCTTTATTACATCAACCACCAATCTCTTTGATAATTTGTAGACTTCTAACCCTTGAAAGTTCTGCATCATATCCCTCCAGACTCCCAATAAGTGTATAGAGTGCGTATATTCTGAATATCTGGTCCTCGTTTAAACCAAGATATTTGCATGATTTCTTGAGATACTTCTTTCTCAGGATCCCAAGTTCGTGTGACCTTATAGCACACAATATAGTCTTCTTGAACGTGTTGTAGTTATTGAGTGCTGATTCCCGTCTGCAGCCATATTTATCACTCATTATTTGTATGTATTCTTCCTGAGATATCTTCTCACAGTAGTGCATGCACATAATATCTATCGCTTTACTGAATGCAGGATATTTTTTTGTCCGAATCCTTTTTCAAACCTGCCATCATGACCTCCTCTCTTCCCTGTGGACCCATGTTCCTGAATTTGCCTTTATTCAGAACTCCCTGAATCCTTCTTGTCATTCTCCTGTCGGATTCCATTCTTATTCATCCTCCTGCGAATCTTCGCTATATGAGTATGGCTATAGCCAGTGGCTTTGGCTATCTTCCTTGAGCCTGAATCCCCCATAAACTCTATGACCTTTTCTGCAAACTCAGGAGTGCGTTTATCGATATCAGTAGGGTTGCTGCACGCCTTTATAGAAGATATGTTGATGCCCTGAAGGAACCTTATCTTATCCTCCACGCCTTCGTCAATAAGCCTGCAGATTGTGGTTACTGGACGCTTCTCCAGCATGAATGCATCAAGATTTTCCAGCAATAATATCTTCAGTGCAGCCATGCGGTGTTTCTGGGGATTGTCTGTGAGACCTGTCATGAATCCACGGGTCTTGGGATAGGTGACCTCTTTGACAATGTTCTTGACTGTATTGGTGTAATCCCTGTCCTTGTAGTCAAGCCATCTCTGATACTTCAGCATGATTCTGAATATGTTATCATATACCTTGTCAATACCTGAGTAGAAAAACTCACCCAGCATTGATGAGAAATTCTTTAACGCTGGGACAGGATCATACTGACTGACTGGCACAACATTTATGTTAAAACACTGTATTCCAAACCTTCTGCCAAGTGCTGTTGAGTTCACTTCTTTCAGTAGAGGCATGAGAAAAGCCTCAACACATACGGGCATAGTCTCATCTGTTAAGACAGTGGTACTATCCTTTGGGTTACCCAGGATAATGACAGTTCTGGTGCTCAGACAATCTATATCACCTTGGGTCCCACGGGTTCTTCTTCCATTTGACATGACATCGCCGAACCGATTCATAACCTCGGGGTTATCGGCAGTGTTGGGTTCGTCCCATGCGAATCCTCCATGACCGTGCAGGACACCCATTCTCAGACGGGTATAGTGTTGTCCCATATATGAACCAAATAGCTTTGCATCTGTCAGTTCACCCTCATATAATGGGTTGTTAACCGTTCTCATTGACGCACTTTTTGCAGTATTTCTCTGTGTAATCATGAATGTATGGTTGTTCCAGTTCTGCAGAGTCTTTCTGTCAATCCTGGGTTTGAGTGGTATTATCAACGACTTCGTGATCTCAAGGATTATAGGGTCTTTTTGATAGCCATCCTGTACCCACAGATTTACAAGGTCTTTGCATGAGAATCCCTGATCATTAAGGGATCTGAATATTTTCTTGTGCTCAAAGGGGTTCACTCTGACAACAAAATCCATGTTCTGGTGTTCCTTGAACTGATGACTGATATCCGTCAGATGTCTCTTCCTCTCTGCTTCCGTCATTCTGCGTATATAAGTCCGCAGATTCTGTGAGTTGTCTATCATCCGTGTCTTGTCGTAAAGGTAACGCTTGCATGTGGGATCATTTGAGTTCCAGGTTTCCACAATGTTATATTTTGTTCTGTGCCTCAGCAACCCACCCACCTCAGAACTCTCAGTAATGTTCTTGACTTCACCAACAGAGTAGTTCTCAGGTCTGGGTATATTCTTAATCTCCTTCAGCACACTCTTTGCAAGTTTACAATATTTACGGGTAGTATTATAGACATTGTCCCTGGATATATCACACCTGTTCTTTTTTCCCATCACTATCACCTGAGATCCTCGTTACCTTCGAGACCGTATGCTTGCTGATGAGTATCTTCCTTGAGAGAGTCTGGATCTGTATGTAGTCAGCATCGAAGGAGACAAGATTGCCTCGAATGCATCTCACTGCTTCTCCATCCCTAAACTACCCGCCACTAAAGTGGCGGGGGTTTTCCCCGCCTAGTTAACGTCAAACTGTAGAAGATTCTTCTGCATCCCACGGCTAACCTTCCAGTGCTTGCGCTGTGAATGCTCTACAT
>CAZAEI010000022.1:11471-13513 GCA_964484305.1 uncultured archaeon | reverse complement strand
ACAGAACACCACGAAATAATAATTAAGGGAAGTGATGTTATAAAGAATTTTCCACATATTACATGGCACTTTGATGAGCCCGTAGGGGATGCTGCGACAATAGCTAACTACTTCTTATCCCAGAATGCAAAAAAATATGTAAAGGTGGTTCTTGCGGGCGAGGCTGGAGACGAGCTCTTCGCAGGGTATGGGAACTACAAAGACAGCCTGAAATATCATGTGAATCTGGCTTTACCGAAAACAGGAAGAAAAGTTATTGGTTCTATTATAGGGAGTTTACCACTTTCAATTAAAGGAAATCCTTGGAAAAACAGAAACCTGAGAAGACTGAATTATTTGAGTTTAACAGATTTGGAAAAAGTCCATCTATATATTACTAGTGGGCTTTCTGATTACGAAATTCAGTGGCTTCTGGCTATGAAAAAAACTCCTAACCCTTATGCTCACGCAATAACTCCAAAAAAAATAGGAAATTCCCTTAACTTCATGCTTGCTATGGATCTGAAAAACCTTCTTCCAGAAAAGTTTCTTATGAAGGCGGATAAAGCTACAATGGCAAATAGCATAGAGGAAAGGCTGGTCCTTATGGATAAGGAGATAGTTGAATTCTCATATAAAATACCACCCAGACTAAAAATCAAAGATAACAAAGGGAAATGGATACTTAGAAAGGCCGGTGAAGAAAGGCTTGAGGGTATAAAGGATATTCTATGGCGCAAGAAACAGGGGTTCGGAGTTCCGATAGATGCTTGGATGAAGGGTGAACTTAAGGATTATATCTTACAAAGCCTAGAGGGAGAATTCATAAAAAAGAACTTTGATGAGAATGTTATTAATAAAGTAGAGGAAAAACTCATGAAAGGAAATATTAAAAATTACCACAATTCGCTTGTAGTCTGGACTTTGTTTGCTTTAGAGGAGTGGTACGAACAGTACTTACAGTAAAATAAAGAGTATAATGATATTATGAAACCAAAACTTCATTTGATGATGTCAACTGGTGGTGATTTAGAAACATTTGAAAAGTTCGGTTTTTTGGAGAGATTTAATAGACAGATTCGTTTTTACAGAAAAGAATTTGATGTTGAGGTAATATCCTCAGATAAAGTAAACTACTCAAAATATCTTGGTATAAAACATAGAACATTGCCCTTTATGATTCAGAAACCCATAATAAAACAAATTTTATATTTTATTTTTATTGTTTTATCAAGCGCAAAATTGAAAAGAGGTATAATTAGGGTTTTTGGTGTGTCAAACCCAGCATTGCCATTTGTAAAGTTTCTTTCAAAGAATCATGTTGTTGCTAGTTACCATTATGACTGGGTAGAGCAAGAGAAAATCCATCATAACATGTTCAAATGGTTGGTAGCAGTTTTAATAGAAAGGTTTGTTTTTATCTCACTTGATTATGTATTTACTACCACAAAAAGGCTTGAAGATAAGCTGAAAGGGTCATACCAGATTAAAACTAAAGTAATTCCAAACTTCGTTGATAATTCTATTTTTTATCCTTCAGTGAAAAAGAAAAGACAGATTGTTTTTGTAGGCAGACTGCACTGGCTTAAGGGTTTGGATTACTTTCTTTCAGCCATAGGTAAATTTGACAAAAAACTAAGAATATTTATAATAGGTAGTGGTAACGAGATGAAAGGTCTTAAAGAATTATCAAAGGATCTGAATCTTAATAATATCGTTTTTACTGGATCACTCAAGCAGAAAAAGTTATCATCATATCTAAGGGAATCATATGCGCTTGTCTTACCTACAATTACAATGGAGGGTCAACCTAAGGTGATCATAGAGGCTTTTGCATCTGGTACACCATGTATAGTCACTGATGTCAGGGGTTCAAGAGAGATTGTCAGTAACTACGTAAACGGCATCGTTGTTAGACCGAAAGATGTAGCCCAGCTATCATTAGCTATAAAGAAAGTTTGTGAAGATGTAGATTTCAGAGAAATGCTTTCAAGGAATGCCTTAAAGGAGAGTAAAAAATACTTCATAGAAAAGATTATGAAAGAAGAAATGAAAACACTTAA
>CAZAEI010000022.1:0-11371 GCA_964484305.1 uncultured archaeon | reverse complement strand
AATGAATGAGAAAAATGCTGGTATATAGAATATCCTGAGATAGAATTGTATGTTTCTTATTTCTTTATGTTTAGAGCCAAGAAGAGGATAACTCTTACCATAATTGTACCACTTTCTAAGTAATCCCACAAATTTTGTAGGATGTTGATGATATACCCACAAATTTCTATCATAAAGCAGTTTAAATCCTCTTTTTCTGAGCCGGAAATTAAATTCAGGATCCTCACCTAAAAACATAGATTCATCAAAAAGCATCCCTTTAATGGCTTTTCTTTTATATAAAACATCCATTGTGGCAATACTATCTACAAATTTATTTTTTACCAAAGAAGAGTTCCCAAAGAGAAGGAAGTTGAGAGAATCTGAGATTGTGTTTTTTTCGTAACTTTTTCCAGGGCCCCCCACAGCAGCAATTTTCTTGTTACCTTCTATGAATTTTAATGCCTTTGTTATCCAATCTTCAGGTAACACAACATCTGAGTCTACGAATGCTATGTAATCTCCTTTGGATTCTCTAAGTCCAGTATTCCTGGCGGGTGCTATTCCTATCTTTTTTTCTATTATTAATCTTATATCAAATCTCTCCACTATATCTATTGTTTTGTCACGAGAATTGCCATCAACAACTATAATTTCCTTTCTACAATCTTGTTTTTTTATTGATTCAAGGCATATTTTTATGGTCTTTTCTGAATTGAAAGTGGGGATTATAAAAGATACTAACATAGTCTCACTTATTAGTACATTTAATTGTTTAAAATAGACTTATTCGAAAGGAAAGCTATTACTGTCGTATATTAAAAATAGGCTTTGTTTTTTCAATAATATCAATAGATAGTTTTATTAAACATAGATTAGAATTTTCTTTATGAGAAAAGGTTTATTTATTTTATTTATGTTCTTATACCTACTGTTTCTTATTAACTCTGTTAAAGGAACACCTGATATAAAATTCTACCAACTAACAAACATAACCAATAACGCAGAAGGGGGGCCTTCTTGGAATTTTGATGGGAGTGAGATTGTTTATGATTCTGGAATAGATTATACATCGGGTGGTCTAGGAAAGGGTTTGTGGACAATGAATTCAGATGGTACTAATCAAAAAATGATAGTTGACCCTGCAGATTCGCCCGGGTCAAACAACGTTCATGCCGATTGGAGTCCTGTTGGAGATAGCGTTGTTTTTGTAAGGGATAAATTGTATGGTGGTGGAGGGATTTGGATAGTAAATTCGAATGGAACAAACGAGCATAGAATAACATTTTCTTCTGGATTAGAACGATATCCAGACTGGAGCCCAGACGGAACCAAGATAGTTTACAGTGGTGCTTCTTATGGATTGCCATATGAAATATGGGTTATGGATCTGAATGAATCAAAAATTCTTCAATTAAGTGATAATTCAGGGGATTTTAATGGTATGTTTCCTACATGGAGCAAAGATGGAAGTAAAATAATATATACTGGAATTAAAGATGGCAATGTAGATATCTGGGTTATGAATTCTGATGGCTCAAATCATACTAGGATTACTTTTAATAATTCAGTCGATATAAACCCAGACATTAATTATGACGGAAGAATAGTTTTTGAATCAAATAGAGCTGGAAATATAGGATATGATTTATGGATTATGAATATAGATGGTACAGAATTATTCCAACTAACCAATTGGTCTGGAAACGAATTCGAAGCAGAATGGAGTCCCGATGGAAAAAAGATAGCATTTAGTTGGGATAGAAAACCCGGTGGATATCAAGTTATGGATATCTGGATTGCAGAACTTTCTATTTTACCCCAACCCCCACTCCCAACCAACCACTCCATGATAATATCATCCCCGGCCTGGCAGGATGTCCTGGCCGCGGTTCCGGCAAGGGTTCCCCTGATTGTTTCTGATGGCCTGACAGGGAATGTCCAGAGGTTTATAGATGATTACGGGCCCGACAACATCTATACACTGGGCATGGACTTGGGCCTGGCCAATTCCTATCAGATAGGCCCTGGGGATGTGCCCGGCCTGTTCTTTCCCAATGAGACCAGGGCCGTGTATGCAGATGACAGGGACAGTGGGGTGATTGCCTCCCAGCTAGCCTATTATCTGGGGATTCCCCTGGTATTTGACAGCTCGGGTTGGGACCCGTCCAGGCTTATTGACCTCACCGGCCTCACAGGAGAGGATATACAGGAGCTGTATATTGACGAGGTCAAAAACAACGGTGATGGCATAGACTACCTCGTTCTGGCCAACCTGGAGAACGAGAGCTCCCTGCTTGCGGGAAGGGTCGCGGGCATGAGAGGCGGCCTTGTAGTTCCTGTAAGGGTGTCGGGCATTGAATATGCAGGCGACCCGTACGAGGCCAACCATGATAACGGAGTCTTTGGTATCTGGCAGGGGATAGTGGATGCTGCAGGTGCCCTGTCGGGCCAGGATTTGTTCGCCGGCTCCCCGGAATACAGGAAGGGCGGGCCCCTCTACCTGGCCATAGTGGGTGATGGATACTCAATACCATTTGCCCTGTTCAGGGACCCCGGCCTCGAGGTCCTGAACGACAGGGACGGTGACAGGCTATATACAGATCTGATATATGCTGACCTCAATAACGACAGCCACTTTGACCTCTCGGTGGGCAGGTTCCTGGGAAACCTGACAGGCATCTCGCTCCAGCTTGAGAGGCTGGGCCTCCCCAAGGAGAAGGACGCTGTCCTGATAGGCCAGTACAGGCACAGGAGTTACCAGGACATGCAGTTCCAGGGCGGGGGCATGGCACAGGCCTATTCTGCTCAGTTGACCCTGGACGCGGCAGGGTTCCAGACCAGGAGGATTGTGGAGAACCGCTCGGAATCCCCCGTAAGTGTGGGCCTGAATGACATGCTGAAGGTGGCCATGTTTCATTACGGGATAAAGGGCACAAGGGGTATAGCGGGCACGCTTACCTGCATAAGCCTGGCCTGGGGGATTGCCGAGATAGGCGAGGTCCTGCTGTACGCATACCTTGAGCATGACTGGGGGGAATGGCTGGATGACCTGAAGCAGGGAAGTGTTACCGCCCCGGGGGCCCTTGAGGTTCTCTATCCGGATACTGACCTGGGGCAGCCCAGGATACTCGGTTATTTCGGGGTGGGCGACAGGCACTGGACTGTCCCGCCTGATGATAAGGATGATATTGAGCTAATGACCGTGCCCTACATAAGGGCCACGCCCATGGAGGACCTGGACTTCTCGAACTTCCTGTATGACGACCATGACATGTCAGCGGGCTCTGACATAGATATGCAGGTCCTGTCAGGCGGCGGCATGGCCGCGGGCTCATCAGGAATCGTCCACGACCCCTACACGATGTACTATTCAGGCCTGTTCTTTGACAGCCTGGCCAGGGGAAAACCCGTGGGGGAGGCCATGAGGGATGCTGTAAACAACGTTGTCCCGAAGAATCCCCTCTCGCTGTTCGACCTGTTCTTCAGGTCAGGGGAGATTCCGAACCTCTATTTCAAGACAAAATACGAGAGACTCCTTCTCGGGGACCCTGCCTACAGGCCGGTGGAGGAGGGCATCCCTGAGCATGAGTATGTGTTCACCATAAGGCCATACAACAGCTACCTGGCCGAGGCCCTGATAGAGTCAGACTATGTTATAAAGAAGGGAAGGGTGTATGTGCACAATGCCGATGACTACCTTGTTGAGAGCGGGAAGCCCCTCATACCCATGTTCGTGAGGGAGCTTGTCCTTCCAGAGGGCTCTGGTGTCCAGGACATCAGGTTCACAGGGTTCTACAGGAGCTACTGGTGGGTGAAGCCCGTTGTTTTGCCCTGGGATGAGTACTATGAGGAGGGGCCGGAGGGGTTCTCTGGAAGATACCCGGAGGACAAATACTGGTACAGGACCAGCACCCTCCTTGACGGGAGAACCCTGGTAAGGGTATATGTCCCTGGCGTGACATACAGCAGTGGCAGGACCAGGGTCCTGAAGCGGGGAAGGCTCTCGGTGGAGTATGAATCACCTGTAGAGGTTATGGTGAATACGAGGGACATCAAGCTGGGGCAGGCAGAGAAAATCAGGGTAAAGGTCTCGAATGGGGGTGATGAGGCCCTCCCGGGAACCCTGTGGGTCTGGGTTGGTGGGGAGGAGTATTCCAGGCCCCTTGAGGTGGGTGCAGGGGAGACCGCCAGGGATGTCTTCACGTTCACGCCAGGGGAGGCCGGGGATTATCAGGTAAAGGCCCTGTTCGATGCGGGGGTCTCGTCCGGGCCGAGGTACTCAGACTTCGGGGTTTATAAGCCCTGCAAGTGGCCCTGGGAAAGGCTGCCCTTCTGGCTCAGGAGGTTCCTGTGGTCCTGGAGGGACAGGTGCTGCGACCCTGCTGAAGGGCTTTCTGATATTCCCCTTCAATAGGCTGGCCGCGGGTTCCCGGCCCAAAGGGAAATAACAGCTCGGTTCTATTGGCCCTTGTTCTTCATTCTCAGGTCAGGGATGCCCCTAACGATGGGGTAAGAGACCCCGCAGCGGGCGCATCTCAGGGAATCGGCCCGGATATCCAGGCCCTTCCTGCACCTGGGGCAGGCAAGGATCCCTGCCATATCCCTGTCAAAGGTGTTTATCTTCCTGAAGCTTATGTTAGTCACTTCCATTCTTCCTCCGGGACGTGAATATCTCCATGGTGGAAATCCTCTTTCTTTTTGGGACATCTACCTCAAAGCCGCACCCTTCAAGCAAATCCAGCCAGCGGCCCTCAGGCATGTACCTCACGACGGGCGTCTCCAGCCAGTCACTCGCCCGCGATTCGATTTCCCCCCTGGTCAGGGGGCTGCCCCTGCTCCGGTGGTGGTGGGTTAGTATCCGCTTGCCCATGCGAAAGCCAAGGCCCCTCATGATGCCCATTCTGTCATACAGGTATCTGAACCTGGGCTGGAAGCCCTTATCAGAATACACGCCCATGACGAAAAGGCCCCCCTTTTTGAGGACACGGTATGTCTCCTGGATTGCGGCCCGGGGATCCGGGACATGGTGTATCACGCCTATGCAGAATATCTTGTCAAAGGTCTTGTCCGCGAATGGCAGGTGCTGGATGTCGCCCCTTACCCTGAAGCCGTAGTATATGGTCCTCAGGCAGCTGTCAGATATGTCAAAGAAAACGGGTTTTGGCCTGTGGTTCCTGAAGCTCTCATAGAAAAGCGACTGTCCGCAGCCAAAATCCGCAATCATCTCACCGCTCTTTATCCTGGCAAGCCCTGCATACCTCTCATCGCTCACCCGCGAGGGATAGACGAGTCTTTGGTAGAAATCGGTGACCTCCCCCTGTTCCCTGTCCCCGCCGATGACCCTGGATTCCATTTTAGATAGTTGAGGACAGTGTATATAAATTAGGGGAAGTGTCATGGGCCCGCATGAATCGCTCCGTGATTCCCTGGGGCTGTTTGGGTGTGCTAACGTGAGTCCCTGAGGGCCTGCCCGTACTCTCTCTCGAATAACCTGGAAACAGAGTCCCAGGTGAAGGAGCGCGCCTCCTCCCTGGCCTGCCTTCCCAGTCTCCTGTAGCGGCCCGGGTTCCTGCATACCATCAGCATCTTCCTGTAGAGGTCCTCGGGGCTGCCGGCCCTGCAGGCAATGCCTGTCCTGCCTGGTCTTATGAAGGGAAGGGAGGTGATGATTATCCTGCCCGAGGCCATGGCCTCCAAAAGGGCCACGGGCTGGCCCTTCTCCCTGCTGGGGAGGACAAAGACATCAGAGTCCCTGAGGGCCTGCCGGGGGTCCACCCAGCCCAGGTAGCGTATCCTGTCTGTTTTCTTCTGGATGATAAGATTGACTACCTTGTTCTTAAGGCTGCCCTCCCCGGCTATCATGAGCTGGGCCCTGGGGCATTTCTTGAGGAGGAGGGAGAAGGCCTCGATAAGGGTGTCCACGCCCTTGACCTCCTCCAGCCTTCCAAGAAACAGGAAGTTTATCTCGCCCTGCACTTTAGTGCCTGCAGGAGGCTTTGCTGCCTGAGTGTGTCTGTATGGTTTGAAGTCGTAGTCTTCAAGGTCTATGGCATTGGTGAGGAGGGCATGCGGAGTCCTTGTCTTGGGGGAGAGGGCATCCCTGGCAACCCTGCTTATGAACAATATCCTTGCGGCCCCTCTCAGGGAGGCCCCCAGTAAGAACCTGACAGCTCCCCTTGCGGGAAAACAGAGGTCTACATTGATTCCGTGGGGAGTGAAGACCATGGGTCTCCCGGTAAGCCTGGAGAGGATGGCCCCGAAGAAGCCTGCCATGGCTGCATGTGAATGGATGATATCGATTCGGTGCTTTCTGATAAGGAAGAGTGCCCCGAAGAAGCCGGGAAGTGTGGGGCCGAAGGCCCTGAAGTATCTGCCGGGGATGTATCTCGTCCTGTATACATGGATGTTGGCAGTGGTTTCCTGGGTGGGCTGGCCCGGGAACCGCCTGGTGATTATGAAGACCTCATGGCCGTGGCGGGCAAGGTACTTGGAGAGCTTCTCCACGTGGAACTCAATTCCCCCGCCTGCCCTGGGATCGCGGCCGGCGCTCACCCCGAGGGGATATTCCTTGCTTCCCAGCATGAGGATTTTCATGTTTAGAGTTGGCCGGGCAGAAATAAAAGCAAATAGGAAGTGGTTCGTGTTTGGCTTAAGCCTTTGTGAAAGCGGCAGCCTCTGTAAAGGTTTATAGAAGGTGTAACGGAGCCTGTTAGTTTGGAAGTTGCCCGAGCAGTGCACAGGGCAACTCCTTTTTGCTCCAGCTTTTTCTGAAAAAAGCTGGCTAGCCGTACTCCCGCCAGGAGTGCTTGCACTTGGTGCACCTCAGGAAGAGGGTGGGTGCCTCGTCATTTGACCTGGTCTGCTGTATCCACCAGACAGCCTCCTTGTTGCCGCACTTGGGGCACACAACCTTGGTCTTGGGAAGATACTCCTCGTTCTTTTCTATTATAACTACGTCCTCGAGGGGGTTCTTCTCGACCTCCTCTGCTATCTCAACAGGCTTGTAGTCCTCCATCTTGAAGCCGCACTTCCTGCAGGTCAGGACTGTCTTGCTGCCCTGCTTCTTTGCCACCATGACGCTCCCGCACTTGCTGCAGAAATCCATTCAAACACCTCCAAGTTGGTGGAGACCTGTAAAGGCCCGCCCCCCGATATACACCATACCAAACACCGCAAAACCCAGCAGAATCCAGAGCATGTTTGGCATTAGGTACTGTGTCATCCCTATCTTTATCCAGCCCAGATAGGGCATTATCATCACCACCCTCCCGTGCACCTGGGAGTAGGATATGCTCTTCTCATAGGAGAGCTGGCCCGAGTTGGCGTCGCCCTTGGTCTGGAAGGTCCCGTCGCTGTTTATGGCCACCACCCTGTGGACTATGGGGGTACCTCCCGAAGGCTGGTCAAAGACTATCACATCACCCATGGAGAGCTGCTCCTGGGGAGCCCCCTGGAGAACCAGCATGTCTCCCTTGTGGAACGCAGGCACCATGGAATTGGACTCCACTGCCACTATGGGCATGTCAGTGGACAGCGCAAGGGCGAGACCCTGGTTTATTCCCAGGGCAAGGACTATTCCGATTATTATATAGAAGGGACTCGAATTCGAGTATCTGGACCATGTTTTTCTGTTCATTCGGCCTCCGGGACCTCTCGGGTAAAGGGGATAGTCATGTTTAAGGGGTAAACATCTTCATTTAATGGCCTTTGTGTATTTAAATTAATGTTCATGTGGCTTTTTGGCTTCCCTGGCCTCTGGGTGCTTGGTTCCCTTCATTTTCTTGGTTATGTAGCCTGCCAGGACGTTCCTGACCCTCTTGGACTTTATCTCGGTTATGTCCCCAAGGGCCTTCTTGTTGCTGTCGAAATTAGGGGAAAGCTTCTTGGGGTGCTCCCTTATCAGGTCGTCTCCCAGCGTCTTGATTGCAATGCTCTTTACTCTTCCCATGGTATCACCTTGTATGGGACGGGTGGGAGTTCCATAAGCTCTTTTCTTTTGGAAGTTTAGTTGCTTTAGCTTATTTTGAACCCACGACTCCATGGTTACTGCCGAGAGTCTTCAGCTTCACAGGTTTGGTTTATTGACCACACCTCATGTGCTCTCCCGGGCTGAGCTACCGTCCCAGGCCGGTGTGTTTCCTATGTTTCTTTTTATTCATTTAAAAAGGTTTAGTGGGTTATAAAGCCCATGTCCTGGACCCTCTTGTCTATTACCCTTCCTGTTTCCCTGAGCTTGTTTATCTCGGTCATGAAGCCGGGAATCCTGGTTGCGTAGTGCTCATTGCAGAGGTAGACCGTGGCCAGGGGTCTCCTGTCCCTGGTTATCCTGTTCTCCTCGTACAGGGTGACCCTTTTTGCAGGGAGCTTGCCGCATCCACGGATGTTGCAGAGCTTGCTCCTTCTCTGGAGCTCAAATGTATCTGCAATGAGCTGGGCCTTTGACATGGCAACCACTTGTAACGCCCCAGGCTGGACTCGAACCAGCGACCTACCGGTTTCCGGCTGAGTCTCCTTAGGAGGCTAGATAACAGCCGGGCGCTTAGAGCAAATCGAAATCGATTTGATTTCGAATTTCTACCTGCTGAGCTACTGGGGCATGGTCTTTGGTATGGCTTGTTAATTATATAAATGCCTTTTTAAATAAAGCCGGCAGCTAGACTATGTCCTTTCCGTTGCCCTTGACTGCTGTGACATTGCCGTCAAGGCGGACAAGCTCCTGGGTTATGCTCAGTTTGCCTGAGAAATCATAGACCTCAAGGGATGCGTTCTCGCCCGAGGTGTCAAGGGCGTGGCTTATCACATGGAAGTTGGTGTCTTCCAGGGAGAGCCTTCCTATCTTCACGTCATCGATGGCGAGGTCAGAAAGCGGGAGGGTGACCCTGAACAGTGTATCCCCAGGGGAGAGGGAGACTGTCTCTGAGGAGAGGTTGGCCCGGAGGGTTCCTGTGAAGTCCTCGAAGCCCGTGTCGCCTGCGCTGAAGTTTACCCCGTCAAGGGGGAGCTCGAAGTATTCAGGGAATAATATCACCGTGACCGGCTTGGTGGCCCTGACTGGGGCTGCCACAAAGCCGCCGAAGGGAGAGCCCCCCAGCCAGTCATTTAGATTGTCGAGTATGTCGGTAAACCCGAAGCCCCCCACGAGGACAGAGGAGACCACCAGGAGGGCCGCAAAGGATGCCGCGAGTATCTTCCAGTCAAACATGGCTCTCACCAAGTATTATAGTAAAGGACATGACAAACTGGAAATTGTCCTTTGCTAGTTGTATCGGACATTATTCCAAAGGGTCTTGCATGCCAATGCGAGAGATGTGCATGCACTCTCGTGCTGATGCACAAGATTTTGTCCGATACTATATATATTTGCCATGATAAATATTAATATTCCAGATGCATGGAATGTCTTTAAAAGCAGACAGTGACAATTAATTGTAACGTGATTTTATGACTCATGTTCTGTTCCAGCTGGCTCCGGGGGGTGACTGGATCTCCTGGGTTATATGGATTCTCTTCATGGTGGTGTTTTTCTTCTTCTATCCGAGGATTATGGTCTCCCAGATAATGTGGAAGATTGAGAAGACCGCCAGGGACCTGGAGCTCATGTCAGACAAGTCCCTGAAGTTCATAACCAAGCAGATATCCAAAAAGCCTGACAAGAGGCTCAGGGACTCTGTGGAGAGGTTCTTTGAGTTCTTTATGATAACCCCGGTTGGCCTGGACCCCTATGGGTATGTGCCCAAGCTGGACCACATGCTCAAGAACCAGAAGGATAGGTTCGATTACTTTGTGGACCAGGTGGCCCCCAAGATGGACAAGGAAGGTAAGGCCAACATTCAGATGGGCCTGGCAGGGGGCATAACCGTGCATGAGATAGCCAAGATAGTGAGGCACTATGTGGAGCTTGTGAGGCAGACCAAGAACATACAGATTGCCATGGTCCTGCAGATGCAGCTCCCCCTGATTGAGAAGATAGCAAAGGCCATGTTCAGGGGAACAAAGGCCCTGGCAAGGGGGGAGCCCATTGGTGACGGGCTTGGCCCCCTGGTGGCAGCAGAGCTTATAGGCAGCGCAAAGACCACGGAGATTGAAGAGGATGTTTTAATGGCCAGGGTTCCCATGGACGGGAGGAACCTCCTAGTCATAAAGGCCAAGGGCCCCGGGGGAAGGATAGGCTTCCCAGGGAAGGCGGTGCTCAAGGCCATGAAGAAGCACAAAGCAGTCAGGGTCATTACAGTGGATGCGGCAGCCAAACTCGAGGGCGAGAAGACAGGCTCCCTGGCCGAGGGCGTGGGTGTCGCCATGGGCGGACCAGGGGTGGAGAGGTCATATATAGAGGAGATAGTGGTCAAGAAGGGCATACCCCTTGACTCCATTGTGGTGAAGATGAGCCAGGAAGAGGCAATCATGCCCATGAGGAAGGCCGTGAAGGATGCCCTGCCCAAGGTCAGGCAGTCCCTGAAGAGGAGCCTCGAGAGGACCAAGAAGGGTGAGACCGTGATAGTTGTCGGGGTCGGGAACACCTCGGGTGTCGGGAACTCCGGACGGACAGTAAAGGAGGTCTCGGACTGGATCGACAGGTACGAGAGAAAATACAGTGAGATGAAGAAAAAGAGGAAGAAGGGAGAAGACAACGACTGATAGTCTGTTTCTAACGGAAATTTGTAAAACAGTGATGATTCTTGCTACTGGTTTTGGTGGAAAACGGAAATGTCCTATCCATAGGTTTATATTCGACTTGAACCAATCATAATCGTTAGGTATAGTATCAGGTCGGTTGAAAGAATGAAAACAGACGGTATTGTTGGATTATGGGATTTGCCTGAAAGAGAGGTTTTTGTCCATTTCAAACCCAAACTTCATAGAACACTTGCAAACAAGATTCGAAGGATTGGAATATATAAATTTGCAAGAGATGCTGATGTAAGCAAAAGGGTATTACTTCACTGGCTTAGCGATGAGTCTGCTTTACGAGTTGATGTCTTAAAGAGAATATTACCAATCCTCGGTATTGAAAAGATACATATTCAGAACGATATTATATACGTGAGAGGTAAGAAAGGATGCAAAATAACCAACCCTTTCATGTCATTTGATTTCACTACATTTTCAGGAGTAAGGTTTATTGCTGCGATTCTTGGTGACGGTTGCCTTAACAGAAGATATGGGGTTTATTACACAAATTCCAACCAGAACCTAATCAGGGGGTTTATTCAAGATACCAGAGTGGTTTTTGGAGACATCGAATATAGCCTGAGAGAGAAAAGCGACAACAATAAAGTCAAAATTGTCAGCCTTCCTCCTTTGTGCGGGAAAGTACTCTCTCAGTTCGGAATGAAACCCGGAAGAAAGGTAGTAAACAACCAAAAGATACCTGATTTCATTTTCAATCTAA
>CAZAEI010000021.1:0-15168 GCA_964484305.1 uncultured archaeon | reverse complement strand
GGGCCCTTCCATTCAATTGGTTAACGGGCCACGCAGTATTCCCGGCCCTGTATAAGTCTTATTATGTAATCCCTTCCAAACTCTTCCCAGCCAATCAGGTACATCTCTTCCTCGTCCATGAATATTTCGCGGGATAGTCTTGCAGGAAGTGAACGGTCCAATATCGCCCCCTTCATTATTGAAAGTTCCTTCTTGAGCCTTTCAGAGGAATCTGCTTTAGGCTCATACTCCTTTCCTGAGGTCAGCATCGGATTAGGAACGTATACAAACCCCTCGTAATCCACGTCATTTTCATCGGAGGGGATCCTGCGCCAGCCTCTGTAGCTGAAATCTGTATTCAACACGTCCCTTCCATCTCTGCTGAATAACATTCCCTTGTAAGAGAAAACATCTCTATCGCCGACTCTTGCCAAAGGATTCTCCAGAGAGTGGCTATCCGGCCATCCCCGGTAGTCTGAAGGAATGTACAATGGGGCCCCTTCCCAATCTTCTTTCCTGACGAACACATATCCGCCAAAAGAATTCATAGCTATAATTCGGAAGGAGTCTTTTATACCTTGCCCACGGGCTCCCTGGCCCCGCAGACCTCGCACTTGATAAAGAAGAAACCCCTGTCCTTTACAAGGTTGGTGTCGTGCTTTGCGCACTCCGGGCACTTCACATACAGGTCCACATACTTCTCCAGCTTCTTGTTAACAGCCTCTGTAGTGAACACGCCCTGGACCTCGAGTCCTGTGCCCTTGACCTCCCCCGAGGTGGCCAGCTCCTTGAGCAGGAACTTCATGAGATGCTTGGTATCCCTTCTGAGTATGCCAGTGACCTCAGAGAAGTTCACAAGAAGACTCCTGCTCCCTGACTTCTGCACCCGGAACCCGGGCATCTCGAACCTCTCCCCTGTCCTCTCCTTCTTGGGAACCCTTGCAAGCCCCCTCCCGAGCAGTTTCTCATAGCTGTCCATTCTCAATACCCCATGACTTCTCCAAAACTATTTTATCACCATCCTTTTTAAAGAACAGGGCACACAGGGGATTGTATTGCTTTCCTGCAATCTCCTCGATAGATATCTCCCTCAAAACAGAATAGATTATCTTCATAAGACTTCCGTGTGCCACCACGGCAAAGGTCTCCCCTTCATGCTTCCTGAACAACCCCTCAATTATGGGCATTGCCCTGTCCCGTACCTGTGCGTAGCTCTCTCCCCCATGCCCCCTGAAGCCCCAGATGTCCCCCTTCCTTGCTTTCCACAAGTCGGGATAGTCCCTCTTGACGTCGCCCTTCCATTTCATTTCCCATTTCCCGAAGTCCAACTCATTAAGCCCCTTCATCCTTACAGGCTTGATAACGAGGACCTCCCCGACGGCCTCTGCAGTCTTCCATGCCCTCCGGAGCCGGCTGGTGTATATAGCCTTAATCCCCTCAGGCTTCAGCTTCTCCCCCAGTTCCCTGGCCTTCTCCAGGGCACCCTCAACGAGGTCAGCATCCGTGCTTCCAACAAAGACTCCCCAGGGGTTGCCCGTATCCCCGTGCCTTATGAATATCATCCTCGTCGACATAAAACCCCTCATTTCGCCAGCAACCCCTCAATATCGATTTCTGCATAATCATTTACTATTAAATCGGGCTTCTCCCTTTAAATATGATTCTACTGCTCTCCTGCAGCAAGGCCGAAAGACCTAACCGGCCTTGTTAGAACCCGCATATTTAAATACCTTATATCATACTATTGTCATGTCTTTGTGATGGCCGGGATTTGGCCATCCTTGAAGGCGTCTATTGACGCTTAAACCCTCACCAATACCATTGGCAAACTCCCTTCCGCTGGCCGCAGCCAGTGGTCGCATTGATTTAACGGTGAAATACATGGCCGAGGACAAACCAGGCAAGGCTACGCAGCAGATTGTCAGGCTGGTGGAAACCAACCTGGACGGTGGCAGACCGGTAAGGGCAGCCATAAGAGGCATAAAGGGCGTATCCTTCATGTTCAGCAATGCGATTGCTGTTGTTTCTGGCCTCGGCGACAGGAAGCTCTCCGAACTCTCGGACGGGGAGCTCAAGAACCTCGAGGATATAATAACCAATCCTGACAGGCACGGGATTCCACCCTGGCTCTGCAACAGGAAATCCGACCCTGTTACAGGAAAGACCTCCCACCTCTCGGCATCAACCCTTGAGTTCAGGAACAAGATGGACATCGACCAGATGAAGAAGGTAAAGTCTTACAGGGGAATCAGGCACATGCATCACCTCCCTGTCAGGGGCCAGAGGACCAGGGGAAGCTTCAGAAGGGGGAAGACAGTCGGAGTGAGCAAGAAAAAGGCGGCTCAGAAGTGATTTGAATGAGAAGAATAAGAAAGAAGTTCAAGCGTCCCAAGAAACCCTGGGACTCCAAGAGAATCTCAGACGAGAAGGTCCTCATGAAGACCTACGGCCTCAGGACAAAGAGGGAGCTCTGGAGGACCCAGGAGATAATCAGGCAGTTCAGGGGGCGGGCCCGGGGACTGATTGCAGTGGAGGACCCCGAGAAGCAGAGGATACTTATGGACAGGCTGGTGAAGCTCGGCATGCTCAGTAAGGAGGCGGAGCTTGATGACGTCCTCGCACTTGAGATAACCAGCATCCTGGACAGGCGGCTCCAGAGCCTGGTCTCCAAGAGGAGGCTTGCCACATCCCCCCTGCACGCCAGGCAGATCATAACGCACGGTCATGTTTTTGTGGGAGCCAGGAGGGTAAGGTTTCCCTCCTACCTTGTGCCCAGCGAGGAAGAGGGCAGGATATCTGTAAGGGGTGGTAGATGATGTCAATGCAGCAGAACCAGAAATGGGGAGTGGCCCACATATATTCCTCTGAAAACAACACCATGATACACATCACAGACCTTACAGGGGCCGAGACCATATCCAAGTTCTCCGGCGGCATGGTAACCAACAGGGACAAGGACAAGGGCAATCCCTTTCCCGCAATGATAGCTGCCAGGAAGGCTGCCCAGGAGGCCCGCAACAAGGGCCTGACGGGGATACACCTCAAGATACGCGCCCCCGGCGGCCACAAAAAGAGGATGCCGGGCCAGGGAGCCCAGCCCGCCATAAGGGCCCTGATAAGGGAGGGTCTCAGGATAGGCAGAATCGAGGATGTGACACCTATACCACACGACACCACCAGGAAGCCTGGCGGAAGGAGGGGCCGAAGGGTCTGACCAACTCATGATTACATGCCGTCCTAGACTGCCTGCAGTCCACGGAGGGGACTGATTGGGCTCGGGACGGAAGGAGAGATTATATGGTACGTGAGTTTACACTCAAGGGAGCAACAATCCAGGAGCTCAAGGGCATGAGCATCGAGGACTTTGCCAAGATTTGCAGTTCCAGGGAGAGGCGGGCCCTCAAGAGGGGCTTCACCGATGTGGAGAAGAAGCTCCTTACAAGGATAAGGAAGAACCCCAAGAAGTTCCACCGGACCCATGCAAGGGAGATGGTAATAACCCCGGAACTCCTGGGAGTGAAGCTCGGAATCCACAGCGGCAAGGAGTACATCACTCTGGAAATAACCCCAGAGCACCTGGGCCACAGGCTCGGGGAGTTCGCGCCCACAAGGAAGCTGGTCAAGCACTCAGCCCCGGGATTCGGCGCAACAAGGTCCAGCAAGTACGTCCCGCTGAAGTAGAGATGAATATATGACCTACGCACACGATACAGACCCAAAGAAGTCGGCCCGCGCCTACGGCAGGGGCCTGAGCATCTCCAGCTCGAGCACTGCCGTGCTCTGCAGGGCAGTTTCAGGCATGAGGCTCGAAAGGGGGAAGGCCCTGCTCCAGGACCTCCTCGACCAGAAGAGGAGCCTCTCTGGCAAATACTACACCAACACAACCAGGCAGGTCCTGAACATGGTCAGGAGCGCTGAGAGCAATGCCGAGATCAAGGGTCTGGACACCGAGAAGCTGCACATTCACGCCTCGGCCCACAAGGGCTTCACATTCTACAGGCCAAGGGGATGGAAGAGACGAAGGGAGAAGAGAAAATCCACCAACCTTCAGGTCGTATTGGAGGCGAGATAATGCTCAATGAATACTTCATCAAGCAGGGAATCAAGGAGGCCCAGATAGAGGAGTTCATAAGGAAGAAGTTTCCTCTGGGCGACTACTCCAAGACCGAGATCCAGAGGACTCCCCTGGGAATCAAGATAATAATATACACCAACAAGCCAGGCAGGATAATCGGCAAGAGCGGAAAGAACATAAACGAGATGACCGAAGCTGTCAAGCAGAGGTTCGGCCTTGACAATCCCCAGCTGGATGTCAAGATGATAAAGAACCCCAACCTCGACCCCAGGATAGTGGCCAAGCAGATTGCCTCTGCTCTCGAGAAGGGCTACAACTACAAGAAGATAGGCAACCTAACCATCAAGAGGATAATAGATTCCGGGGCCATTGGGGCAGAGATAATAATATCAGGAAAGCTTGGCGGTGGAAAGGGCATGACAGGAAAGTTCCAGAAGGGCTACCTCAAGCACTGCGGCGAGCCTGTCCGGACCCTTGTGGACTACGGCTTTGAGGAGGCCCAGACCAGGCCCGGCAAGATAGGAATCAAGGTCAAGATAATGAAGCAGTTCCAGGACATAACAGGCCAGATACGGGACAGCGTGCAGCACAGGATTGATATAGCCCCGGAATCCGGGGAGGTCCCTGACGAGGAGGCCGTGAAGAAGCCCTCCAAGGAGGAGGGGCCCGCCAGGGAGGCCCCTGAAAGGAAGGCAACCCCCAAGAGGGAAGCCAAGCCAGCCAAGGGGGCCAAACCAAAACCCAAGAAAGAGACCCCCAAGGCCGGGGCAAGGAAATCCGCCAGGAAGGCCTCCGAAAAGAAGGCAACCCCCAAGAAGCAGGGCAAGCCTGCCGGGCACACCCAGAAGGGCGCAAGTAATTTAAATGTTTCTAAATAACTATAAAGTGACCATATGGCTGTTCTAAGAAAAAAGGAAATCAGGAAGCTCGATGACAAGGAGGCCAGAAAGAAGCTGGAAGAGCTCAGGCTTGAGCTCTCCAAGGAGCGCGCCAAGATAAACATCGGGGCTTCTGTCACTTCTCCCGGAAGGATAAAGGAAATCAGGCGAAGCATTGCCAGAATCCTTACAGCCGAGAGGGAGAGGTCTAAATCTCTGGAGGAAAAGCATAGGAATGGATGAAATCTGTGAGAAGTGCGGTCTTCCCAAGGAGCTCTGCATCTGCGAGACCATTGCAAAGGAGAAGGAAAAGATAAGGGTCTCCGCTGTCAGGAGGCGATACGGCAAGTTCATAACCATTGTCGAGGGAATCGGCAAGGATGTGGACAACAAGAAGATTCTCAAGGAACTCAAGCAGAGGCTGGCCTGCGGGGGGACCCTCAAGGGCAGCGTGATAGAGCTTCAGGGAGAACACAGGAGCAAGGTCCTGGATGCCCTCAAGAAGCTGGGCTTCTCCGAGGACCAGATTGAGGTCGCCTAGGCAATAGACAACCTAGCCGGAAACCCACACATTTTAAGCTATCTCTAGGTATATTACCCGAGTTTGTATGCATACCATCAACTTAACCTCCTTATCAAGACAGGTACCGTTCTCCGCGATCCGGAAGAATTGTCACTACGTTTTCATACCTCTTGCTGACCTCCATTGCTGCCAGGACATTTGCACCTGAGCTTATTCCGACAAGCAACCCATATTTATATGCCAAAACACCTTTCATCCTGGTTGCTTCGTCGCTCCTGATTGTTATGACTTCATCAATTAGGTGAATATTGTCCTTCACAAGCCCTGGAACAAACCCTTCTCCTATTCCCTGTATCTTGTGCAGACCAGGTCTCCCTCCGGACAACACAGCTGATTCTTCCGGCTCGACCCCAATGATCTTTACATCTGGATTTACCTCTTTCAATGCCTGGGCAACGCCTATGAGGGTTCCGCCTGTCCCGATTCCTGCGACAAATGCATCAACCCTCCCTTGGATCTGCTCAACAATCTCCTTTCCTAATCCTTCCCTGTGCGCTACTATGTTGTCCGGGTTCTCAAACTGCCTAGGAAGCCAAGCATCCGGATATCTTTTCACAAGCCCCTCATACTTTTTCATTGCCCCAGCCATGTCTTCTTCTGCAGGCGTTAAAACAAACTCTGCGCCAAATGCCTTCATCATCTTCCTCCTTTCCAGACTCATTGATTCCGGCATTACCGCAATAAACCTGTAACCCTTAATGGCCGATATCATTGAAAAGGATATCCCTGTATTCCCGCTGGTAACCTCTATTATCCGGATTCCCTGCTTGAGTTCCCCTCTAATTTCGGCCTTCCTTACCATGTACGAGGCCATCCTGTCCTTGACGCTTCCCGTTGGGTTGGTCGTCTCAAGTTTTGCATACAAGTTCCCTATCCTTACCAGTGGCGTATTTCCTATGATGCCCAGTACATCATAGGCACCGATATTCACCCTTTATATCTTCTGTCCGCACATGTTTTTTCATATACTCACCTCCATAGCGATTTGATTAAACATCAACAAAACCAAGGATTGTCGACAAGAGCCAATGAACTCAGAATCAGCAACAAGAAACAGTCCCAGCTAGGGATGTCACATAATCCATCCTTCCCGGAATCGATTTTTTCTGATTCATACAATATACTTGAAATATCCCTTTAAAACCTTTTTGCCTCGGGTACATTGCAAGCCTTTTAATAGCATCTCCAATTATCAACATGATAACTCCCAGCAATCTCGTCCGCCACGAATTAATTGGCCTGGAGGTGAAGGTTGTCAAATCCACCAACCCCTCCCAGGCCGGCCTCTCCGGCAGGGTTGTGGACGAATCCCGCAACATCCTCACCATCGAGACCAGGGCCGGGGTCAGGAACCTCCCCAAGGACTCCTGTATTTTCTCCTTCCACCTCCCCTCAGGTGAATGGGTCAGGGTCGAGGGCCGCCTCCTCGTGGCCCGCCCCGAGGACAGGGTAAAGAAGAAACTAAGGAAGTGGTAAAATGCAACAACAAGTAACCACTTGTAGATAACAAACATTTAAATAAGACACACAAATCTAGGCTATGCTGTTCAAGAGGCGACCGGATCTGGATGAACGGAGGCAAAAGGATGCCGAGTTCTACAGGAATAGAAAGATGCTCTTCTCCCCAGCCGAGTATATCGATGATGTAACAATAGAGCTGGGCGTCGTGTATCCCTCATCCGTGCTTCTGGAAAGGCTCCCCGGAATCGAGGGTTATCTTAATGGAGATCCCAACCCCGAATCAGTGGACATGCCAATCACAAAATTCTATAAGGGTAGGACAGAGATTGGAAGAAGGGATGAGATCCTTCCGCACGAAGTCTTTGTGGGCCATTGCCCGATTGGACCCATAATCAATGAAGGGGAGTTCCTGTGCCTTGAGACCCGGAGCAACGTGGCAAAAACAAAACTGGATGCCTATGGTTTTGCTGTAGCCAGCAACACTGGCCACCGCGAGTTTAGCCCCTTCATATGGCATGGTGACCGTAATGACAACGGAATGTACATCCTCTTCGCAAACAGGGCAAGTGTCCCTTACGTGATGGACAAGCTTCCCTGTGCTCCATTCCAGGTATCACTATCAGAAAGGAACTTTTATACGATAGATGTCATGGACAAGGTAAGGATAAAAAGGGACGGCAAAGACGTGTCAGATGATGCGCGCTCAGGCGATAGAGAGCTCCCGGGTTACATGCTTACCCTTTCACCCGAGATCAGTTTCATGGAAAAGATTCCAGGCGCAAGGATACGCTACGGTACAAGAAAAGAGGATGCAGAGAGGCTATTCAGAGAGGCTCTGATTGATGATATCGGTGACGAATATCTGGCCCTCCCCAGCCTCACCATTAGCAATGAGCATATCCATAGCGATACACCGGCATACGTATTCCCCTTCCATGTAAAGGACATTTACAAACATCTGGGAAATTACTACAGTAGATTCAGGTCAGAACACCTGGAAGTAACATTTCTGTCAAGGCTGAAATCCACGATAACAGGCAATTCAGGCCTTCACCACATAGGCAGCACAGGAAGGATGGTGTTTGAGAACACACCCAGTTCTGACTGGGAGATAATCCCAGCGAGGGCAAGGGAATATTTCAGGGTCAATGAGCCTTATGGCTTATTGATACCAGTTCCCCTTGCGGAAACCGGCATCGAGGTACCCAGATATTGCAGGCCATCCGGCCATCAGGAAAGCATATGCATAAAGGATTCAATCGAGAGGAACTGAAAACCTTTAAATATGCATTACATTATCTATTAATCGAACTCGCATGCATGGTAGCGGATAAACCCGCTAACCAAGCGATAAGCTGAGTTACCCACCGCCGGGCCGAGGCCCCGCGAAGGTAGAGAGGCTGATTGTTTCTCTACAGCTTAAAACATAACAGATAAGATGAGACTATGATAAGGGAGTCAATCGGGGTTCCTGTGAAACCCCCTGAAAGGGAATGCCAGGACAAGAACTGCGCCTGGCACGGCAGCCTTCCTGTCAGGGGAATGACCTTCCAGGGGACTGTCAGGTCCTCCAAGGCCAGGGACACCGTGGTTGTCGAGTGGGGATACACCCACCTGGTTCCCAAGTACGAGAGATATGAGAGGAGAAGGTCCAGGGTGGTTGCCCACAATCCCGAGTGCATGAAGGCCAGGGAGGGCGACGAGGTCATAATCGCAGAGTGCAGGCCCCTCTCCAAGACCAAGCACTTCGTGGTGGTCGCTGTCACGAAGAGGAGGGTCGAGAGGACAGAGTTCAAGGTGGCTGAGATAGAGGCCGAGGCAGAGACCAAGGCAAAGGCCTTAAAGACCGGGGCCGAGCGCGAGAAACTACCAGAGGAGCAGGCCAATAAGGATGAGGCCAAGGAAGAGAAGGCAGGGGAGAAGCCCAAGCCCACCAAACCTGAAGAACAAAGGGATGTTAAAGAAAAGAAGGCAGAGAAGAGACCAACCAAGAAGAAGGGAAAGTGAGAGCACCTGACGTCCCTTCGGGACGGATACAAGCTTACCAAATCGAACAGTCAAGGTGAAATAATGAAGGCAATATCAACCAGGGTTACAAAGGCCCTTCCGGTGGGGGCAGAGCTGGTCTGTGCCGACAACACCGGCGCCAAGATAATCAAGATTATATCGGTAATGGGATTCAAGGGAAAGAGAAGGACCAAGCCAACAGCAGGCGTGGCCAGCCAGGTATCTGTAAAGGTAATCAAGGGCGATGAGAAGGTGCGGCATGAGGTCCACAGGGCTGTCATAATAAGGCAGAGAAGGGAGTACAGGCGCACCGATGGGACCCACATATCCTTTGAGGACAACGCTGCTGTCCTGGTGAACGAAAAGGGCGAGGCCAGGGGAACCCTGGTCAAGGGCCCTGTCGCGAGGGAGGCGGTTGAGAGGTTCTCTACGATAGGCAAGATAGCAAATCAGGTGGTATGATTATGAAAGCAATTTCATTCGGAGAGCTTCTGAAGGGAATGTTAAAATCCCATATAGAATATTGCCCGGAACTTGGCGAAGAATATTATATTATGAGTTTGGTCAATACGATATCTCTCCAAAGAGCATATAACGTTGAAACATGGATTCGAAAAACACTCGGTTGTGAGAATTTGACACCCATGTATTCAGCACAATTGAGCATTGGTGAATAATATGAAAAAACAATGGTCCCCGAGCTGGCTCTCAAGCGTGCAGCCCAGGAAGCAGAGAAAGTATCGGTACAACGCACCCCTCCATGTGAGGCAGGGCTTTGTCTCCTCGAACCTCTCCCCTGAACTCAGGAAGAGGTTTGCCAGGAGGAGCATGCAGCTTAGGAAGGGAGACGAGGTCAGGGTGATGCGCGGGGGATTCAGGGGCAAGACAGGAACGGTAGAGAGGGTCGATCTCTCCAAGAGCAGGATATACATGGAAGAGCTCAAGGTCAAGAAGGTCGACGGCTCAGAGATCCCCAGGGCCCTGGAGCCATCCAACCTCATGATAACCAAGCTCAAGCTGGATGACAAGAGGAGGCAGGCAATCCTTGACAGGACCGGGCAGGTCATGGAAGTGAAGCCCGAACCCAAAAAACCCGAGACCAAAGAAACCGAAAAGGAGAAGCCCCCGGAAAAGGGGCCCGGCGAGAAGGGGGATGAGGCTAAACCAGAGCCCAAGAAGATGCCCGCCAGGAAGGCCAGGGAAGTTGTCAAAACAAAAAAGCCAGTCAGGGATTCAGCGAAAGCCAAATCACCAAGGAAGACGGCCAAGAAGGAGAAACCCAAGGCTAAGCCAGCCAAGAAAAAACCCAAAGGGAAGGTGAATGAGCATATGCCGTCCCGAAGGGACGGAAGGTGAATGAGTACATGCCGTCATTGACAGGATGAAACAAGACGGAAGGTGAATGAGTACATGCCGTCCCGAAGGGACGGAAGGTGAAGTATATGACCCATCTCAAGAGGTTCAGCATACCCATGTCCTGGCCCATGTCCAGGAAGAGGGAGAAGTTCGCAATCTCACCCAGCCCCGGTCCCCACGCCAGGATGGACTGCATACCCCTGAGGGTGATACTCAGGGAAATCCTGGGATACGCAGACAGCGCCAGGGAGGCCAGGAGCATACTCTCCCAGGGCAAGGTCCTGGTGGACAAGAGGCCAAGGAGGGACTCTGGATTCCCCGTGGGCCTCATGGATGTGATTGAGATACCCGACACCAGGGATTACTTCAGGGCGGTGGCCGGCACTAGGGGGCTTGAGCTTGAGAAGATAGGCAAAGACGAAGCCTCATGTAAGGTATGCAAGATAAGGGGAAAGACCACCGTCAGGGGCGGCATGCAGCAGCTGAACCTCCACGACGGAAGGAGCCTGCTGATAAAGAGGGACACCTACAAGGTGGGTGACTCCATAACGCTCTCACTGCCAGAGCAGAAGATACTCAAGCACTACAGGCTCGAGAAGGGCTCCCACGGATTCATCACAGCAGGGAGAAACATCGGGATATGGGGCAGGATAAAGGAGATAGAGAAGAGGGAGCATAATCTTGAGAAATCCACAATCACACTCGAAGCCGAGAAACCATCGGGAGACAACTGGCAGGGCACAGACAATAGGGAAATCAAGACCCTCAGGGAATACATATTCGTTGCCGAGAGGCCAGGCAAGCCCAGGGCAGCCAGGCGGGAAGAGAAACCCGGTGCCGATAAGGAAGCTGCAAAGAGCAAGCCCTATAGGAAGCCGGCCAAGGCTAAGGGGGACAAATGAGCGAGAACCCCATGAGGGCCATAAGACTGGACAAGCTCACCCTGAACATAGGGGTGGGGGAGGCAGGCCCGGGCATCGAGAAGGCCAAGGCCCTGCTCGAGAAGCTCTCCCAGGCCAAGGTCGTTGTCACCAAGACCCACAAGAGGACTACATTCGGCGGGACCAAGGGAAGGCCAATCGGGGTCAAGGTCACCATCAGGGGCAAGAAGGCCATGGAGCTCCTGGGGAACCTGCTCCAGGCAGCGGACAGCAGGCTCAGGCCCGGACAGTTCGACTCCAATGGGAACTTCTCCTTCGGCATACAGGAGTACATACACATCCCCGGCCTCAAGTACGACCCCGACATCGGCATCCTCGGGATGGACGTCTGTGTCACGCTCATGAGGCCCGGCTTCAGGGTCTCAAGGAGAAGGCTCAGGCCGGGCAGGATAGGCAGGAGCCACAGGATAACCCCTGAGGAGGCCCAGGATTGGGTCATAAAGGGATTCCAGGTCAAGGTCACGGACGAGGAGGAGAGCAGGTACTGATTACCTGAGTGAACGTGCATATGCTGTCCCCTAAAGGGGCAGATGTGACACGCTTACATGAGTGTAAGGTTAAGGTGAATGTGTACATGCCGCCTGATACCCCAAGGGGCACAAGAGGACGGGTTTTGTATGCTTACCAGAGTGCAAGGTTAAGGTGAATGTGCATAAGCCCTCGCTTAGCGACGGACATGCATGATTATCAGATTGAGCGGTTAAGGTGAAGGAAATGACATACGAAAGGGTCAGGAAATCCATAGAGAACAAGCCAGTAAAGCTTGCCAGATACGACAGGTTCAACAAGCCCCTCCCGAGAAAACATGGCAAGAATGTCCATGTCTGCAGGAAGTGCGGCAAGAGGGCAGGGGTTATAAGGAAGTACGGGCTGCTCTACTGCAGGCAGTGCTTCAGGGAGGAGGCCGAGAAGATAGGCTTCAGGAAATATAATTAGTTACGGTGAAGGGGCACATACAGTCAAATGCCCGCAGTCCCTTTCGGGACTGGTTGTGCTGGGACGGGTTTGCATGCTTACCAGACTGAACGGTTAAGGTGATGAGTGACTGCCGTCCGATACCCCAAGGGGCACAAGAGGACGGACATGCATGTTTACCAGAATGGAAAGTTAGGGTGATATAATGAGACATGATCTGCTGGCTGACGTGTTCGCGACAATCAAGAACACCGAGGCAATAGGAAGGAATGAATGCACCACAGCGGCATCCAAGGTAATCAGGGGTGTCCTCAAGGTGATGCAGAAGCACGGCTACATAGGGGAGTTCGAATACATCGAGGACGGCAAGGGTGGGAGATTCAGGATACGCCTCCTGGGAAGGATAAACAATTGCAATGTGATAAAGCCCAGGTTCTCGGTCCAGGCCTCGGATTTCATAAGATGGGAAAAGCGGTTCCTTCCTGCAGACAATGTCGGCGTGCTCATAGTCACGACCTCCAGGGGCATAATGGACCAGGGGGACGCTGTCAAGGAGAACACGGGAGGAAAGCTTCTGGGATTCGTCTACTAGGGGAGTCTAAGACATGCTTACCAGAGTGTGAGATTGAATCATGTTAAGGCGATATAAATGGTCTACCATCCGGGAAGGGTACTGAAGGTCTTCCCTGCCGAGGGAAGGCAGGGGGAAACAGCCGCAACCATAAGGTTCTGGGACAACAACCTCCATACAGTCAAGGTCTCCAGGGAGATATCAGGCAAGCTCAGGGAGGGCAGCATGGTCCTGGTGGACTACTACCCCATAAGCGAGAGGCTCAACAGGCCGAGGATGGTTGCTGTCAAGACAGTAAACAAAAGGGACGAGAAGGAGCTCTGGTCCCACTACCAGGGATTCCTCAGGCTCAGGAAGAAGGCCATACTTGAAAAGACGGCCACAGAGAAGTTGCAGGCACCGCCCCGTTCCATGGAGGGAGTAGGATAACATGACCCTGGAAAAGGAAATCAGGAATGCCCTGAAGGAGAAGAGAGTCCTTATAGGAAGCAGGAGTGTTCTCAAGGCAGCCAAGACAGGCATTCTCGGGAGCGTGGTGTACGCCACCAACACCCCCGACAACACCTTAAGGGACATTCGACATTATGCGGACACATCCAAAATAGACACCCAGGAGTTTCCCGGCAACTCTGTTCAGCTCGGTGAACTGTGCGGGAAGCCCTTCAGCATACTCCTCCTGGGAATCACAAAGTGATATAAATCACCATGCACAATAATCAACTCAAAGGCAGGTAACAGATGTCAGTCAAGCTAGGAAACCAGAGCATAAGAACGATAGCAGCATTCGAGCAGATGACCAAGGTCCACGCCAGGGACTGCCTTATAATGGAGGACAGCATATACTTTCTCGTGGACCCGGAAAGGATAGGCTTTGCCATAGGCAGGAACGGCTCCAACATCAAGGATGTCAGCAGAACCTTTGGCAAGACAGTAAGGCTCTTTGCCTACCACAAGGAGCCCGAGGAGATGCTCAGGGCAATGATACCCACAGTCAAGAACATCGACATGGGAGGGGACACGCTCTCCCTGAGCGTCCCGGCCTCTGACAGGGTGGCTGTAATAGGAAGGGGTGGGAGGAACATCAGGGCCATAAAGGAAATCATGAAGAGGCACTTTGCCATAAAGACAGTCAGGCTGAGATAGGAGCATGCAGTGCATTCCGTCCGGAGGACGGACGTAACGCAATTACCAGAATGAAAGGCTAGGGTGAACGGGTGCCTGCCGCCCAGTACCCCAAACTGCCCGACCTTCCCGATATAATCGAGTCTGGAAGGAAAGATAGGGGCACAAGAGCAACAGATATGGCATAATTACCGAATCAAGAAGTTAAGGTGAAGATGCACATGCTGTCGCGAAGCAACAGATATGGTATAATCACCAGATTGAAATGTTAAGGTGATATGAATGAAGGTACATGTATTGAACAAGAGGGGCGACACCCTTGTATTCGTCTTGGACGGGGCAACACCGGCATTTGCCAATGCCCTGAGGAGGCTCATGATATCAGAGGTCCCCACCCTCGCTGTGGAATGGGTCGACTTTCACACAAACGGTTCTGTCCTCTTTGATGAAATCATAGCCCACAGGCTGGGGCTCATTCCTCTTGTATTCGACCCCAAGAAGCTCAACCCAAAGGATTCATGCAAGTGCGGGGGAAAGGGCTGCCCCCTCTGCGAGGTTGTGTTTGCCCTGGAGAAGAAGGGCCCTGCCATGGTCCGCTCCGGCGACCTCAGGTCCTCGAACAGGGCAGTCAAGCCAACCAGCCCCAACTTCCCCATCGTGGAACTCCTCAAGGACCAGAGCATCAAATTCGAGGCCAGGGCTCAGCTCGGAACAGGCCGCCAGCACGCCAAGTGGCAGGCCGCCAGCGCGTCATACCAATACTACCCCGAGCTCGAGGTCTCCAGGGACTGCAGTCTCCATGACCTCAGAAAGTGCGTATCTGAATGCCCCAAGGGGGTGCTCACCCTGAAGGGCAATAAGCTAACCCTCAAGGACCCTGTCAGGTGCGACCTATGCCTCAAGTGCGAATCCGTAACCGACGGGGTAAAGGTAAGGGCAGACCCCAACAGGTTCATATTCAGGGTGGAAACGGTCTCAGGACTCTCCCCAGCAGAGATAGTAGGGCAGGCAGGGGAGATACTTCAGGCCAAGGCAGAGGAATTTAAAAAGAAAGCCGACAAATTATAAACATGTCCTCCAAACTGGTCTTCTCCTGGATTCTCGGTGGCGTCTTCCTCCTCCTAGGGGTCTGGATTATAAACAACCTCAGGCTGACAATCGGCGTGACCGAGATATCCTATGCTATAGCCATGATAGTGGCCCTGATATTCATCCTCATGGCAGGTCTCCTATGGATAAACGTCTCTGTCGCGGTAAAGCACAGGCTCTAGCTCCACCCG
>CAZAEI010000020.1:0-16961 GCA_964484305.1 uncultured archaeon | reverse complement strand
AAGGTTTTTAACATCCGGGGTAGCGCCTTCCACCAATCTGACATTATATGTCGCTAACATATGCTCACCATTTAAGAATTATACTAAATCTTATAAGCCTTTCAAAAACCAGCTTACTTACCCTTTACCCAGAGCTGGCTGAAGAGCGGCTCTGCCACCCTCTTCACAGCATGGGTCGAGTTTGCCCAGAAGGCTATGTCCTGGGTCTCATGGACATCCTTGTCATCGGTGAGGGCCATGAGAAGGTTCTGCCCGTCTATGATGGCCATCCTTCCTGTGGGCCTCCCGAGCCTCTTTATCTCAGCTATCTGGGAAAAGGCCTTGGTCACGGAGTCCTCCCCGAAGGGGGCCAGTATCTTCAGCTTCACCCCCGCACGGTTGGCCTTCTTGAGAATCCTGAAATGCTTGGAATAGAGGTCGTTCAGGCCCTGTTCTGTGGTCATTATACTGATGGAGCTCTTGGCATCCTTGAATGCGAACCTGAGCTGCCGGTCTATTATGTAGCGGCCCTTGAGCGTCCCTGTCATCTCTGTTGGCTGGACAAGGTCCAGGCCCCTCTTGAATATGCCTTCAAGCTCCTGTATAACAGGAGAGACCTTGAGCTTGTCTATCCTCTCAACCATCTGGTCATGCCTGACCCTGAGGGTCTGCTTGGTCCTCTCCAGGGCCTCCTTGGGGGCCAGGGCGACATACCTGATGGGCTTTGATGGCTGCACCATGACAAAGCCCTTCTCAGACAGGCTCTCAAGGATGTCATATGAACGTGACCTGGGAACATTGGCAATCTCAGAGACCTCTGCTGCTGTTGCAACGCCCTTTGCAAGCAGGGCTACAAATATCTTCCTCTCATACAGGTTCAGGCCTATGGATTTCAATGCATCCAGCACTTCGGTCGATGCCATCATTTCACCCACTGGTTTATATTTTGCCTGTCTTATTTAAAAGGTTATTGTCTTCTAGTGACAAAACATCGTGTTTTGTAAAACAGATATAACAGTAACATTTAAATATTTAACTACTCCACGGTGACACCTATTTCCTACCTTTTTGCTGCAAAAACCCTACAGAGAGCTACCTTACTGCCTTCTTCTGGAGCCCATAGAGGTACTCGACCCTCTCAAGCGTGTCGCTCTGCTCAGCTGTCTTGTCCGAGGTCCTCAGCCTGACCACCCTAGGAAACCTCAGGGCATAACCCGATGAGTAGTTCGGGCTCCTCTGTATCTCCTCATAGGCAACTTCAACCACAAGCCTGGGCCTTATCACGACCGAGCTGCCCTTCTCGGATTCTATGTGCGGCTTGAGGAGCCTGGTTAACTCCTCAAAGGTCACGCCCTCACCCTTCTCCTTTATGCCTGTCCCTATCATTCCGCATTCCAGGAACCTGCCTGTCTTAGGGTCCCTGCACCCCAGGACCAGGGAGCCCAGCCACCCGGCCCGCTTCCCGGTTCCCCAGGTGGCGCCTGTTATCACGAGGTCAAGGTTCTCCATGGTCGGCTTGACCTTGAGCCACCCGCCGGCGACCCTCCTCCCGGGCTGGTAAATAGCTTCCATGTTCTTGACTATCACGCCCTCATGCCCCTTGGAGAGTGCCTCCTTATAGAAGGCCTCTGCCCTCTTCGGGTTAGTGGTCTCGATGTGCTCTGCCAGCTGGAAGCCCCCCTTTATGGGGCTTACCACGGACTTGAGTCCCTTCCACCTCTCCCTCAGCTTCACATCGAACAGTGTCTCCCCATCGAGGTAGACCAAATCAAAGAGGTTCAGCCTGACCGGTATCTCTCTCTGGACCCTGCCTATGTCGTACTTCCTCTTTATCCTCTGGGAGAGGAACTGGAACGGAAGCGGCCTCCCTGTCTTCCTGTCAACCCCCACCATCTCCCCCTCGATTATGCACGATTTTGCCTTAACAGCCCTTCTTACCATCCCCCTAACCTCGGGAAACTGCCCGGTCACGTTCTCCAACCTCCTGGTATAGAGCCAGAGCCCTTCCCCGTCCTTGTGTATGCAAATCCTCGCCCCGTCATACTTGTACTCAAGGGCGGGCCTCTCATACGCCTTCAGGGCCTCCCCGAGCCCCGGGGACTTCTCAGAGAGCAGAACCATATAGGGCTTCCCGACCTCGAGTCTCACCCCCCTCAGGCCCTTAAGGCCGCTATCCCTGGCTATGCATGCAACCTCCCCGTAGTCAGGCCTGAGGAACCAGGCCCACTCAACAGCCTGCACAGCCTTCTTGAACTCCTCACCCTCCAGTTCTCCAAAGAATGTCCTTGTTATGGCATCCCTGACTATGCCCTCGGCAACACCAACCCTCAGGTCGCCCAAGACCGTCCTCACGATGTACTTTGCCTCCAGGGGGCTTGCAGAGCCCAGTATCTCTGAGACAAGCTGGAACTTCCTTGACTGCGAGCCCTTTCCCCCGACCCCTGCCAGCCTCTGCAGGTTCTCAAATACCATATCAACAGTGAGCTTCCTTCTGAACAGCGTGGACTGCTTCTTCCTGGAGACCAGCCCCTCGGCGACCAGGCCCAGGTCCCCTGACTTCCTGAACCCCTGCTCAATCTCTGATTCAGGGAAGCCCGTGCCGCTGGCCATGGTCTTTATCATGAGCTGTGTTGCAATCCCAATCTCCCTGTCGCTCCATGTAGGGAATACCCTTCCCTGTAGCAGCATGACCACCCTGGGAAGGTCCCCCCTGCCACACCCCCTCAGGATTTCTGCTATTATCTCAACCTTTCTGAGCTTTGCAGGGGTCTTCTCGAGCTCTTCATAGGCCTTGGCAAGCCTCGAATATTCCATAGATAAGTCTTGGTGTCATGGATTAAAAGTCTTGTACGTGTTTAGCTGACCTATATACTCCACTATAAAAGTCTTAAATGGGCTTGACCAATATCTATAGATATGGTGAAACATGTAGTGAAGCGGCTCCTCAGGCCCAGAAGGAAGCATATAGACTACAGAAAGGAGAAGCTCCTTCTCATGCGCGAGCAGACCATCCTCTCCAAGGAGCGAACCATCCTCTCCTTCATGAGGACAGGTCTTGCCTCAATCGGTGCCGGGATAGTCATAATCAACATATTCCCCTCAACCTCGGCCTTTATAATAGGCTGGGCATTCGTCCTGACAGGCATGGTGGAGATATTTGAATCCTACAGGAGGCTCAGGGTATACCAGAAGAAGATGGACACAATCAGCAGGGAACTGGGAGATGACTAGTATATAGAAAAATCTAATAGTGCCCTGCTGCCGTCTTATAGCCTGTCTGCCTCACCTTTCAAGTGACTCACATTCTCTGCAGATCCACCTTCCATTGATGTGGGCAAGATTATCCGAGTATCGCTCGCACGACTCGCACACCCCTTCGTCCCTCTGCTCAAGCTCTGATTCTGTGACAGGAACAAGGCCGCCGCTCCAGGCGCACCCCCCGTTACTGTCCAGGGAACACTCTCCGTTACTGCCCAGGGTCCAGCCCTTTGTCAGGGGCAGCATCCTTAACAGGGTTTCCGCCAGTTTCCCGTTTCTTTCACGGAGCCAGTCATAGGCCTCTGCAACGTAGCAGAATGGACAGATGTTTGCAACTTTGACCTCCTTGCAATGGAGGCACCTGAGCCCGTCCAGATCGATGGTGCTGGAAAAGCTTCTGAGGAAGGTCCTGTTGAATTCACCAAAGGCCCCCCTAAGGGTTCTGGGAAGCCACCTGCTTATATCCCTTGACAGGCAGTCCGGGCAGATAAAGCTCCAGATTGGGTTTTTGCATATCTGGCATATCGGGATGTCCATGCACCTCACCACTTCCCTTTGGCTTCTCCTGTTCTGTGGGATTGTTTAACGATTGAAAGAAGGCTTTAAAAGCTTTTACGTTACACAAAGTCTATATCGGACTTGTTCGACATAAGACGTTATTGCATGCTATCGGTTTTGTTCACTTATTTTACCCGTTTTTCAGAGTTAAATTCAGGAAAAAACACATCCAGGAACTCAAGACCCAGTCCACCAGGGCCCTTTATTTAAGCCTGCCTGACAAGACCACCCCATGAAGACATCAGAGCCCTTCCCGGGCATACTTCGCTCTGGAAACAGGCTCTTCACCAGGAACCTTGTCCCTGGGAACAAGGCCTTTGCAAAATCCCTTGTAAGGCTCAGGGGCCTTGAATACCGGGAGTGGGACCCCTACCGTTCCAAGGCAGCTGCTGCCATACTCAGGGGCATAGGGAACTTCCCCATAAACCAGGGAAGCAGGATTCTCTACCTCGGGATATCCTCTGGCTCGACCGCCTCCTTCCTATCTGACATAATCGGGCCTGACGGCGTGATATACGGCGTGGAGATATCAGAGCGCTCCATGAGGGACCTTGCTCCCCTTGCCGAGAAGAGGAAAAACATCGTCCCCGTACTTGCAGACTCCAGGAGGCCCGAGACCTATTCCTGGATAGAGCCCGTGGATGTGGTATACCAGGACGTCGCAACGAACGACCAGAGCGAGATAATAATACGCAACTCCCAGCGCTTCCTGAAAAAGAGAGGACACGCCCTCCTCGCCATCAAGGCCCGGAGCATCGATGTCACAAGGCCCCCCAGGGAAATCTTCAGGCAGGAAAAAACAAAACTGAAAAAACACTTCAAAATTCTTGACATGGCGGAACTCGAGCCCTATGAGAGGGACCACGCATTCCTGGTCATGAAGAAGCGGTGAGCTTCCTTCTCAGCCTCTTCAGGAACTCGCCCCAGTCCCTGACCACGGCAGCGGCAGCCTTTTCGTGGCCCCCGCCCGAACCGATATCCTTCACGCACTTCTTTACGATATCCCCCAGGTTGAGCCCGGTGTTCTGGCCCCTCAGCGAGACCTTCCAGACATCCCCAGAGGCCTTCCTTATCGCAACTATGTTGTCAGGGAATCTCCCCCCCATCCGGGTCGCCACCATGGAGGTCAGGCTCAGGCCTGACTTCACCTCATATACCATCAGCCCCTCCTTCTCAAAGAGCTGCCTCTTCTTTTCAAAGTCCTCCACTATAATCTGGAACTCGTCATCGAGCTCCCTCTTCCAGTCCTGGAGCTTCCTGGCAGAGTCAAAGTCCTCGAACCCCTCCGAGGCCATCAGGACCTTGAGGCACTCCGAAACCCCCGGGAGCCCCTTCAGGGTGGTGGCCGCTGCTATGATGTCAGCCCCCGCCCCGAGCCTGGACTTTCGGGGCTCTCCCTCAAGCAGGTAGGGATACTCCTCCCTGCACTCCCTTATAAGGTCAGGGCAGTCCTCCCAGACATAGTCGCCTATCACCCCCATGGCCGCTATCCATATCAGGGGCTTCACCTCCCTGCCAAGGTCCTCAAGAATCCTGTAGACCACGCAGGCCGCCGGCATGTAGGCATCCCCCCTCACAAACCTGGGATTGATGTGCAGAATCCTCTCAGAATTCATGTCCCGCTCATGGATGTGATGGTCTATAATAACTATCCTCACGCCGGGAATCTCCTTTAGGAACCGCTCCAGATTCCTCCACTCCTGGTCCACCGGGAGGTCCAGGAAGACAAGCATCCCGGGCTTCTTTTCCAGGACTGCCTTGACAAAGTTCTCCCCCATGACAGGGCCCTTCCTGGGGCTGTACTCAAATCCCCTGAAGAATCTCAGAAACAGCGCGGCCGAGCAGGCCCCGTCTGCATCGCTGTGATAAAGGAGCAGCCCCTTCCCAGAGCTTCCTGCATGCGCCTTCATGAATTCCTGGAGCCTTTCCGGCTCCCCTGGTCTGCAAATCCCCTCTACCATATTTCCCTATAAATCAGTCACATAAATAAGTTTTCCCTTTCTGGAGCGTGTCTAATTAATCGAGTAATGCGTGGATGATTCTGCCGGTGTAGAATCAATATGCATAGAGAATGAGAATTCCTTTGTGTGGCACTACATTGAGTCAAAAGATGCCATTTTAAAAACGATAGCAGGAGTGAATACCTAGACACGCTCTCCCTTTCTGGCTATTCCTCTATCTTCTCTAGGAGATCCAGATGTTCCCCCCGAATATAAACATCCCTTTTTTCAGCGGGGCAATAAAACCAATAGCCACTTTCTTCGGGATGTTTAAACAGCCTTCCGTTCTCATAAATGGTATAGTCTCTGTCTATAAACCTTCCCGGCAAAATCTTAACACTGCTTCCTTTGCTTAATTTCAGGGCGCTTATAATCTCATTCACCCAGAAAGACTTTTAAGTGCACCAGCCCCAGGTGGCCCGCCACCACAAAGCTGATAAATATAAAGGCGATAACATTATCAGTTCCCATGAAGATTAGGCATATCCTGGAGTCGCAGCAGTTCAGGGACAGGGCATCCCTTGAAGGCCTCTTCAAAGAGGCCGATGAGATGGAGAGGCTCTCCAGCTCTGGTAACCCCCCGCAGATAATGAAGGCAAGGATCATGGCAACCCTGTTCTATGAACCCAGCACCAGGACCAGGCTCTCATTTGAATCCGCCATGGCACGCCTCGGGGGCTCTGTTATAGGGACAGAGGCCGCATCGCACTTCTCATCTGCTGTAAAGGGGGAATCCCTCCCGGACACGATAAGGGTTGTGGGAAGGTATGCGGATGTGATAGTAATCAGGCACCCCCAGGAGGGCTCATCCCGAACCGCTGCCGGGTGCTCTTCTGTGCCTGTCATAAACGCAGGGGATGGCGCCGGCCAGCACCCCACCCAGGCCCTTCTTGACATGTACACTATAAAGAGGGAGCTCGGCAGACTAGACAACATTTCCGTGGCCATGGCAGGGGACCTTCTCTACGGCCGGACAGTCCACAGCCTTACCTACCTGCTGGCCCATTACAATGATATCAGACTCACTTTTCTCTCTCCTGAACAGCTCAGGATACCCAGCAACATAAGGCAGTACCTGAAAAGAAGGGGGGTTCCCTTCAAGGAGAGCACCTCCATGGAGGATGCAGCGCAAGAGGCCGATGTCCTCTACATGACCAGGATACAGAAGGAGCGCTTTGCCTCAGAGGCCGAGTACAGGAAGCTCATGGGGTGCTATGTCGTAGATAGAAAAATCCTCAACTTAATGAAGGAAAAATCCATAATCATGCATCCCCTTCCCAGGGTTGACGAGATATCTCCTGAGGTGGACTCTGACCCGCGGGCTGCATACTTCAGGCAGGCCGAGAACGGCCTCTACATCAGGATGGCCCTGCTCAAAACGATTCTTGGCAAACGGGGTGAATAAATGAAATCCAGTGAAGGCGGGAAGGCCCTTGAGATAGCCAGGAAGGCCGTCAACATCTGGGTCCTCAGGGGAGAGAAGTACATCCCTGTGAACTACCCTAGGAGCTTTGACGAGAAGGCGGGGGTCTTCACCACCATA
Organism: uncultured archaeon; assembly: GCA_964484305.1. Classification (GTDB taxonomy): domain Archaea; phylum Aenigmatarchaeota; class Aenigmatarchaeia; order QMZP01; family QMZP01; genus DAOVFN01. The sequence goes on along the minus strand of CAZAEI010000020.1, from coordinate 9,623 downwards.
CACAGCTACCCGGGCCTCGAGCTCAGGGGATGCATCGGCTACCCAGAGCCCTTCATGCCTCTGATACGCTCCCTGATCAACTCCGCCATCCACGCCACCAGGGACCCCAGATTCTCCGAACTCACCAGGGAAGAACTCGGCAAGGTCGTGGTCGAGGTTTCCATCCTCACCCGGCCCGAGCGCATCAGGGCCAAATCCCCCGGGGATTACCCAAAGCTGATAGAGGTAGGCAAGCACGGCCTGATAGTCAGGAAGTGGCAGCTCTCGGGCCTCCTCCTTCCCCAGGTGGCTACCGAGCATAACATGGACGCCAGGGCCTTCCTCGAGCACACCTGCATGAAGGCCTACCTCCCCACCGATGCCTGGAGGGACCCGGCCACCTCTGTCTTCAGGTTCGAGTCCCACATCTTCTCAGAAAAGAAGCCGCCCAGGAAGCTTGAGGTCGAGTAAATCAGAATATCTTGAATCCCGCGGGCTTTATCCCCTCATTCACTATACTGAACTTGACACTGCCCCACTCGGGCAGATACCTGTGCTTTATCAGGGTGGCCTTCCTCTCGGACATCCTCCCCGTCTTCTCCAGGTAGACAATCACCTTGGACCAGTACTTTATGGCATCCCCGCCCACTATCTCGTTCAGGCCGGTCTCCCAGTGCCTGAAGGTGTGGGCTGTCACCAGGACAGGAACCTTCTTCTCCCTGGCCAGGCCCGACAGGATGGAGAGCTGCTTTGAGAGCTCCCTGTTGGCCTCAAGCACCGCGCGTCCCGCCTCATATGCAGGCTTCCCCGCTTCGTTCTTCTCGGCATACTCCAGCCTGTACATGGCCACCACGGAGTCCACTATAAACAACTCTGCGTGCTGCTTCTCCAGCTCCCTGATTACCCTTCCCTGCTCCCTGAAATTCCTCGGCTCTATCAGGGTCGTCCTGTCAAGCACGGCCTGGTGCATATTCGTAATCTGCCTGAGCCTCTCCGGGGAGAGTCCCCCCTCTGTATCGATATAGACCACCTTACCGCCTTCCTTAACACACTCCGCTGCCGCCAGCAGGCAGAGGTTGGTCTTGCCTGTCCCGGGCGCCCCGTACAGGCTGGTCAGGGCCCTGGACTCCAGGCCCTTTATCAGGCTGTTCACCGGCTCGGGAAGCTTTACGCCCTCCATGCCCTAATCTTGGCATTAAAATTTAAATGGAGCCCTTCAATTATTACCATGGACACCGAAACCCGCCTCCGGCTCATCCGAGGTGTGGGTGAGGAAGCGATAACAGAGGGGGAACTCAGGGAGCTTGTTGAGACCAGGAACAAGATAGTCGCCTACGACGGATTCGAGCCGAGCGGGCTGGCTACACTGGCATTCGGGCTCTACAGGCCGCTCCTTCTCAGGGACCTCACCAGGGCCAGGGTGAACTTCAAGCTCTGGATTGCCGACTGGTACGGCTGGATAAACAACAAGATGGGGGGCGACCTCGAGAAGATAAAGATGGTCGGGAGGTATTTCATCGAGGTCTGGAAGGCCGCCGGTGTGGAACCCAGATGGGTCGAATATGTCTGGGCCAGCGAGAACATGGACAGCGAGTACTGGAAGCGCGTCATCCAGATAGCCAAGACAACGACACTCAACCGCGCCACAAGGATGCTCTCAATCATGGGAAGGAAGGCAGGCGAGCTCGCCTATGTGGCCCAGTTCTACTACCCCATGATGCAGACCTCTGACATCTTCCAGCTCAGGGCTGACATCTGCCAGCTCGGCCTCGACCAGAGGAGGGCCAACATCCTTGCCAGGGAGGTCGGGCCCAAGCTCGGCCTCTGGAAGCCCGTGGTCCTCTCCCACCACATGCTCATGGGCCTTGAGGGCCAGAAGACCCCGGACGGCTTCGAGGACAATAAGGAGATGGACATCGAGATATCATCCAAGATGAGCAAGAGCAGGCCCCAGACTGCCCTTCTGGTTCATGACACCGAGAAGCAGATACTCAATAAAATAAACTCCGCTTACTGTGCCCCCAAGGAGGTAGCCAACAACCCCATGCTCGACTATGCCAGGCACCTCATCTTCAGGGCCTACAGGGAGATGCAGGTGGACAGGCCCCAGAAGTACGGCGGCCCTGTTTTCTATGAATCCTATGAGCAGCTCGAGCAGGCCTTCAGGGACGGCCAGCTGCACCCGGCTGACCTCAAGGCAGCCGTAGCATCCTACATAAACGAGATGGTGAAGCCCGTCAGGGAGCACTTCGATAAGAATCCCAGGGCCAGGAAGCTCTATCAGTTTGTTAAGAAGCAGGAAGTTACGCGGTAGCTAGACCAGTTCTTTTGCCGCCTTATGCGTAGCTACGAGTATGGCAAGTCCTATGAAGGCCGAGGCCCAGCAGCTGAGCAGATAGTTTTCTGGAAACAGATATTCTTCCATGAGACCCCAGATACCCCTCCAGAAGGAAATCACGGCAAAGGCAATCACTATCGCAAACAGGGTCTGGCGGCCCTTCTTCATCTTGCTGATAGCAGTGAACATAGTTATTATTTGGCTGAGTGCCCTTAAACCTTTTTAAACCCATCCCCAAATCCTAATCCGGTGTACGCCGTCCCAAAGGGACGGATTGTGAAGTGTCTGGTGATGGTGATGCCGTCAAACTGGAACCCCCCCCTGGAATAGAATTCAGGCATTTACCCAGCCCAGCCCCTATTCTGAGCAGCGCCTGTAAACAAAACGAAACAGGGCGCAGGCACCCTGAAGCACTAAACCAATATAACAGGGCTAGACCAAACTATAAAGAGGCAAGGCTAAATGGTACATGCAGGTGCGAAGCACCTGAGCCGTCACCAACTGAGAGGCGAGACGTATGATTAAGAGAATCGACCCATGGAAATCCCAGGACATCAGGGACTACGGGAAGCTTATAGGGCAGTTCGGCATCCAGGACTTCAGGAAGATTCTGGGAAGGGTTCCCGAACCCAACCTGCTCATGAGAAGGGGAATCATATTCGGCCACAGGGACTTCGAGCGGATACTCTATTCCGCCAGGAAGGGGAAGCCCTTTGCCATGATGACAGGCCTGATGCCCTCCGGCAGGTTCCACCTGGGCCACAAGGCCCTGGCAGAGCAGTTCATATACTACCAGAAGCTCGGGGCCGAGCTCTTTATCTGCGTGGCTGACATCGAGGCCTACAACATGAGGAGGCAGCCCCTTGAGAAGCTCAGAAAGACCGCCATCGAGGAGTATCTCCTGAACTACATAGCCCTGGGCCTGAAGCCCAGGAAGGTGAACTTCTACTTCCAGAGCGCCCGCTCCCGTGACGCAGAGAAATCCAACGCCTTCTACCGGCTTATAGGCCTGGTCTCCAGAAAGACCACCCTGAACGAGATGAGGGACATCTACGGGGAGCTCTCCCCGGGGAAAATCATGTCCGTGATGACCCAGGTCGCTGACATACTCCACACCCAGCTCCCTGAGTTCGGGGAGCCCCGGCCGGTGGTGGTCCCCGTGGGGGTGGACCAGGACCCCCATATACGGCTCACCAGGGACATCGCCTCCAGGATGAAGGAGTTCAAGTTCATCCCGCCTTCCTCTACCTACCACGAGTTCCTTCCCGGCCTCAAGGGTCACAAGATGTCCAGCTCTGACCCCCTCTCCTACATAGCCCTGGACGACTCCCCCGAGATGGTCAGGGAGAAGATAATCAAGCACGCCTTCTCAGGTGGCCGGGGCTCTGTCAAGGAGCACAGGCTCAGGGGGGGCATCCCAGAGGTGGACGTGGCCTTCAACATCCTGCTCTTCGGCATGGAGCCTGACGACAAAAAAATCAGGAAAATCCATGACGACTACCGCTCCGGGGCCCTTCTGACAGGCGAGCTCAAGCAGCTCACCATCGAGAGGCTCCATACCTTCCTTGAGAAGCACCAGAAGAAGAGGGAGAAGGCCAGGAAGCAGGTTGACAAGTTTCTTTATTAACGAGAAATGATAACATTTGTTATGGATTTGATAATAACGGTGATATTATTTCTTGCAGGGTTGTTAGGAGGTTTTTATGGTTCAAGTGCCGGTAGTGGCGCTCTGGTTACATTTTCATCATTAATTCTTGTTGGAATTCCAACGCATATAGCAATAGCAACTAACAGACTTAGTGCAGTATTTTTAGAACTTTCCAGTTCCATGAGGTACTACAAGGAAAGGAAATTAAATATTAAACTTGGTATTACGCTTGGAGTTTTTGCTGGTGCGGGTTCATTTATCGGTTCAAATATCGTGGTTGCAGTTGATGCATACATTCTGAATCTCATTATCGCCTTTACATTCCTTATTCTTGCAATACTCCTTTTTGGTAAGAATAAGATAGGAGTGCATGAGAGGGTATTTTCCAGCAAGAGTATGCTCCTAGCATCCGTTTTCACATTTCTTTTAGGCATTTATGGTGGGTTCTTTGGTGGAGGCTTCGGCACATTTATTGCCATTATCTTAGTTTTGTCAGGATTTACCGCTCTAAAAAGTGCGGCAATTGGTCGGGTTGTAGGATTGATAATGTCTCTTACCGCAACCGTGGTTTTTGCCTATGCTGGTCTTATAAACCTTTCTTATGGGTTAAGTCTTGGTCTAGGAAGTGCCATAGGAGCATGGATTGGTGCAGGATATGCAATCAAGAAGGGAAGTAAGTACATAAAATCGCTTATTGTTATAATCACTTTATTAACGGTATTAAAAATGTTGTTCTGGAGTGTATGAAATCAGGGTTTGTTTGCGCCCCTTATTCATCTTATGGGTTGTATGCGGGGGGCCGGAATCTCGAGGTGCGACCAGAGGCCGCCAACCACCCTTCGAACCAGCGAAGGCCTCTCACCCAAGGACCTGACGGTCAGTCCCTTCGGGACTGCATTCACTCTTGGTTACCGGGTCTCTGGGAACTGAGCCACAGGATTTCTCACCGCGCTTTCGCGCTCAACACTTAAGATGCACTTAAGTCCTGTCCCTTTGGCCACTCGGGAACCCCCGCAATCTGGCCGCGGTCTAGTTGCTCAGGCCAGCATGCACTCTTAGATAATCCGGCCTCATTTATATTGGTTCAGGCCAGCATGCACTTAATATGCAAAACAGCCTTTTATAAGCCATTCAGAGCTCTAGGTTGCCCTTCTTTTTTCTTATAATATACCTCAGAAGCCTCTGAAAGATAAAATATATCACAGTCAGGACAATCGTGTATATTATCGCATAGCTGAGACTGAATTCGTTCCAGAATATCAGGGAGATGACGGTATAGAACACAAAGACCACTGCAGCCACGGCCAGGGCCATCATTATCTGGCCCTTCTTCTTCCTTATATATTCCCTGGGGTTGGGCAGCTTCATGGATACACCTGTATAATATTTGCCTGAGCAGAAACAAATACCTTTGCGGCCCGGAATCCTTCCCTCCCGACTGGATTATGTTGAGGAGGTCGGGCAATAACTAGTATAAGCCCTCAAAGAGGGTCTCCCCGTTCTCCCTGAGTATGATCCTTGCCTTCTCCAGGATTATCTCCCTGGGATTCGTGTTTGACCTGAAAGAACCATCCGCGGGCATGCTCCCGAGCATGCTCTGTATAGAGGAAATCTTGCTGACAATATCCCTGGTTATCTCCCTCTGGACCTTGTCCAGTTCCCTGGTCATGTCCTCAAGGTCCCTGAGTATCACTTCAACCTCTTCGCTCTCCATATTAACCACTGATAGATAGTTACAAATATCATTTATAAAGCTTTCGGTGAAATAAATTGCTAGGAAAGACTATAAAGGCACACCGAGAGTTCCGGATGATATAGATAAAGCAGTAATAGTAGGGTATGATATCGCCAGAAACGGCGACACTCGGATAGAAGATTCATACATGTCTGCATTCTATGGGAAATTCAGCCCGGAAGCCATAGAATGGGCTGAAAAGATGCTTCAGAAGTCAATGGAGCCACCTGAAAGGCATATCGACCCCATCCTGTTTTAATGCCCTGTAAAGGGCACAAGGGCCATCGCCGAGATTTCCATTCCTTTTCCGTAGCTTTTTGCAAGCTCGAAACGGAAAGGGGTCTTTGAACTCGGGCCGGGAGCTCCACAGGCTCCAATGCTAACCGCTGTGCACCCCCTCCCATCTCACATGGGGGTGGGAGGCAGTACTACACCACGATGGCCATAGTGCACAATCCGTTCCCAGGGGGAAACGTCAGCCACTGTTAGTAAAATAGGGCCCGGAGTATTTAAAAATCACAGGATGCCCGGAATCTGCAGAAAAGCACAAGCCAGGCCTCCCTCCGGCCGGCAAATCTTTATATAATGAAATCTTTATATAGTTATTGTACAATTAGTTGTGTACCGAGCCGGAGGATCCGGAAGCGGGGAATCTGGTGATGATATCATGAGAGCTTAATGTAAGAATTGGGTTTGAGGTAGGATTTTGAGAGCTGATTGGAAAAACCCCTTTTCCTTTGGAAAAGGAAGGAGTAGCAACCCGCCAAACCTAATTCCGGTTGATCCCGCCGGAGGTCACTGCTATCTGAATTCGACTAAGCCATGCTAGTCCTGTTTTTCAGGGCGAACAGCTCAGTAACACGTAGTTAACACACCCTTATGCCCGGCATAATCCCGGGAAAAAGCCTTTCTTACGGAAGCTTACGCTTTCTCAAGAAACCCTTGGGAAAGAATGCGCAAAAAGATGGGCTTCCCGAAACTGGGGCTAACGCCGGATAGGTGAGATGGCCTGGAATGGTATCTCACTCAAGTAAGGACTGGACTGCGGCAGATTAGCTTGTTGCTTGGGTAACGTCCAGGCAAGGCGATAATCTGTACAGGCCTTGAGAGAGGAAGCCTGGAGATGGATTCTGAGACAAGAATCCAGGTCCTACGGGGTGCAGCAGGCGCGAAAATTCCGCAATGCACGCAAGTGTGACGGAGGGATTCAGAGTGCTTCCTGTTATGCAGGGAGCTTTTCTCAAGTCCAAATCTCTCGGATAGCCACGGCTGTCCTGATTGGAGAGCTTGAGGAATAAGCGATGGGCAAGACAGGTGCCAGCCGCCATGTTGGTCGCTGTCACAAACGGTTACCAGTACGGTAAGCGGTAATACCTGCGTCGCAAGTGGTGACCACGTTTATTGGGCTTAAAGCGTTCGTAGCTGGTTCGGAAAGTTCCTAATGAAATCCACTGTTGGCTTCGCCAACAGGGACATGAAATCCCATGGTTGACTATGGGGCTTGTTAGGGAGACTGCCGGACTTGGGACCGGGAGAGGCCGAGGGTATTGTAGGGGTAGGGGTTAAACCCTTTTCCCGTATGAACTCGCAAAAAGCGTTTACGGAAAAAACGTAACAGTCCTATAATCCCTACAAGACCACCTGACGAATTGAGCATCGCTCTTTTCGGGTGAGTGGCGAAGGCGCTCGGCTAGAACGGATCCGACAGTGAGGGACGAAAGCTAGGGGAGCGAAGCGGATTAGATAGAGCCTTTTTACAGGAGCCTGAGGGCTTCCGCAAAAACCCTCGGGAAAAACATGCAATGTAGAAAGGGTCCTGAAAACCCGCGTAGTCCTAGCTGTAAACGATGCCCGTTAGACATTGGAGTTCTTACGGGGGACTTCAGAGTCGTAGGGAAACCGTTAAACGGGCCGCCTGGGGAGTACGGTCGCAAGGCTGAAACTTAAGGGAAAGAGAAGAAGTCATTTAACAAACGAAAACAAAGATAAAGAATGAATGAACATGTGCTTTATCTCATAGCAGCCTTGCGGGACGGAAGTATTGACAACCGGAATTGCAAAAATTATGAGATAAAGATTGGCCAAAAAGATCAGAGGTGGCTTTCTGACATAATTAAACCTATTATAGAAAGCAACTTTGGTGTTAGGGTTAATATACACGGGAATTTGCTCAGACTGACAAATAAGAAAGCAGTTCATGAGATACAGCAAATCTCTGGAATCCAACCCCATGGTTGGAAAACACCAGAAACAGTGAAGAAAATCCCTTTAGAATCCCGGATACCATATATTCGAGGTTTCTGGGACGCTGAAGGAGGAATCCCTAAAAAACCAGAGAACTGTAACAAAGCAGAACAGATGTACATATCCTTTCACCAGAAAGACAAGGAACCTTTGGTTTTCATTCGAGATTCTCTTATAGAGATGGGTTATAAGCCAACAAATATCACTAAGTGTAGCGAAGCACATGAGTTCAGAATCACGAGAAGAGCTCACATGAAGAGATATTGCACCGAAATTGGAAGTTGGCATCCAGAGAAAAGTGAGAGAATGCAAAAACTTTTAGAAAAAATCTCATGATATGGGCTTCTTCTCCCCGAATTGGCGGGGGAGCACACAAGGGGTGGAGGCTGCGGTTTAATTCGATTCAACGCGAGGAAAGAAAGAACGCTTATATATCACAATAGGTAAATATTACCTATGGTGAAGAAAAGCGTTTATGATCTAGCGATGGATAATAAACGAATTGCCTCTCAGATATTGGTTCCTTTAATCGAGTTTGAATTCGGGTTTTTAGGGGATGATTCACCAGCGTTGATACAATCTCCTAATAATAAGGACCAGCTAATTGCGATATTCAACATATGCAAGAAACATAACTGGTTAAGATCAGACTCGTACAAAAGAAGGGGACCCAACCTGTTTTTCCGGATATCGAGAAAGGGTTTCGTTGAGATATACAACAACGCCGGCCCATTCTGCAATAAGAGAAAAATAGAATGGGCAGATCTTCTCGTTGAAAGATTCGGAAAAATAGGAGGTTATCAGGTAAACAAGACAAGTACCGAGGATAGAGTAATGAAGATGCTAAAAGAAGCAGATGATTGGGTAACCTTGCAAGAAATCTGCTTGAAACTACGTGTTTTGCCTGGAACTGTAAGAATGGGAATCAAGCAATTGAAAGATAAAGGTCTCATTGAGAGGAAAAGAGAATCCAAGGCTGCTCAATGGAGAATCAAGTGTTCTTTCCCTCAACCTCACTAGCAGCGACAGCAGAATGAAGGTCAGGCTGATGGTCTTACCAGACAAGCTGAGCGGTGGTGCATGGCCGTCGTCAGTTCGTGGCGTGTAAGCCTTTTTACGATAGCTTACGCTTATGCCAAAAGGCTTAAGCCAAAAACGATATAAAAGGGCTTCGCTAGAGCTGTCGACTTAAGTGTCGTAAATCTGAATTGCCGAGTTTATGGAGGCAATACGGAGCGGAACGAACAAGACCCGCGCCCTATATTGCGACCAGGTTCTTTGAGCCTGGGCACTTATGGGGGACCGCTGGCGAAGAGCCAGAGGAAGGGGCGGTCGACGGCAGGTCTGTATGCTCTAAATCTGCTAGGCAACACGCGGCCTACAATGGTCGGGACAATGGGATGCGACCCTGAAATCGAATGATGGCTTATACCGATTGGGTCAAGCCATCTAACGGCAGTTAGGGGAGCTAATCTCTAAACCCGATCCAGGTCCGGATCGAGGGCTGCAACTCGCCCTCGTGAAGCCGAAATCCCTAGTAGTCGCTGGTCATCAAGCGCCTTTCTTACGAGAGCCCAAGGGCTTCTTCAAGAAACCCGCGGGAAAGAATATGTAAGAGATGTGCGTGAAATCTAGCGGCGAATACGTTCCTGCTCCTTGCACACACTGCCCGTCAAGCC
>CAZAEI010000019.1:0-17463 GCA_964484305.1 uncultured archaeon | reverse complement strand
TAAACTCTACTTAAATATTTTTGAGGCGCCCTCGTAATCTTCAACCAATTATTCGAAACAATTGCGTATAACGTAAGCGATTATCAGAAGTTTTCGCTAACCGTTATTTTGCCTAATACTATACGCATGGTTAACTTTGCGAAAATTTGGGTGGAGCGTAACGTTTACCTGTTTAGCGCAACCGTCTAACCTGATGTTAGGCGTAGGAGCGTTTACATGCTCCGGAGTTTCGGTCGGCTCATTCATTCTTTGTTATTAAACTCAGAACCAAATAAGGTATAATAAACGCAAACAAAGCAGATATAATAATCATCGGATAACTCTCCAAAGGTGGACAAGGGCAACCAAGACACTGGGGACAAACAATACTAGAAATTATCAGAAAGATAACTATTGCGGTGATTATTAAAGAAATTATTATTTTAAAACTCGATGGTCTGTAATTCATACATATTATTTCTTCTTAGGTAAATAAATATTCAAAGCCGACCGAAATTACGCCTAACGCAACAAGATTATGCGAAGTTTTTGCTAACCGCTACTATGCCTATTGATATAAGCATAGTTATCCGTGCAAAAATTTGGGGAAAGTTCAAGAATAGGATAGCTTTCCTGCATAATCTGTGTTATGCGCCCGCTACCTGTTTGGAGAGTGCGGCTCGACGACAGAATGGAGGAGAGAGTGGTCGGCATGTTTTATTATCAAATATCAACTATTATCATGAACAAACATTTTGAGATATCAAGCAGGAAGCAGTTAGATGATGATTTCATAAGGCTATTCGATACTGCATACAATACCAATTATATGCTTTTCAATAAACCAATACCCAGATTCAAAATAATTGCCTGTCATTCAAACTCTGAATTCAAAAAGGAAGCAAGATACTATTACACAAAATGGGCAACAGCCACTGTATTAAGGAATGGAAATCTTGTCATTAAGCACCCGGACATATCAACCAAATGGAAGAAGTCAGATTACCCGGACATAATTAACCATGAAATGAATCATGTTTTCTGGACACTGCTCTACAAGACAACAAAGCCTGCTTGGCTAGAAGAGGGGATGGCTTCCTCAATCGGAAAGAACTTCTCCAAATACAGTCTTAAGAAGCTAATAAATGATTTTAAAATCAATTCAAAGATACTCCATTACAGATATATCAAAAGGAAAGTAACAGGACATATCCCATTCTATCCTATATGGCAAGGCTTCACCGATTATCTGGTAAATAGGTTTGGAAGTGGCAAAATAATTATTTTGATGAACAAATACTCGAAAAATCCGGTCAAAGATAATTATCATAAGCTTTTTGGGCAGATATTCGGAAAATCTGAAATACAATTATTCAATGAATTCTTGAAGAGCACCAATGCCGACCATTGCGTATAACGTAAGCGATTAGGCGAAGTTTTCGTTCACTGTTAATTTGCCAAAAGTGATAAGCATAGCTATCAGTACGAAAATTTGGGGCAAATTCGACGTTTATCCTTGTCGAAATTTGCCCGCCTAATCCGTTGTTATGCGCAGGTGCTTTCTAAGCACCGTAGTCGCTGATGTATCACCTATTCGAGATTTTAATCTCTTTAAAATTAGTCTGCTCATCAAATTCGCGAGAATAAACAAGATGCTCATTCTCACCTATTACCAGTTCCGCTGTCGTATGGACTATACAACCCTCTTTGACATGACCACCGATTGTATTACCCGTTTTATCTGAAAGCGAGATGTGCAGATGCAACCCTTCCTGTGATAATGTTCCTACCAAGGAAACAATCTCAAATTTCTCATCAAATTCCTTGATTACATTCTCATCAGCTAACCGGATGGTTGCTTTCTTCAAACTTCCAACGCAGGTTAACATATTACCTGCACGGATATTATTCTCTTTCACGAAGCGAGTCAATTCAACTTTCAAATCATTCCCCGGTTTCAAACGCAAAGCATATGTTTTCATACACAACAATTATCAGTGATATTAATATCTTTTCAATTAACCGTACACCAGCGATTGCGTATAACAAGGGTTATACCAACTCAAGGAGTCTTGGTTATGGGGTTGATGCTGGTTTTACTTCTGGGAGTTGGTCTAACGGGTTGGTGATACCCATTAATGAAACTCTGTTCGCTTGGGTGTATAGCTTGGTGGTGGTTATGTATTTGTGGCCAAGAAAGCTTTATTGACTCCTTCCATAAGGTTCCTGAACTATTTATGGCGGCTAAAATAACTAATTAACATGCATTACCACCGTATGCTTCCCTTGCTGATTATCCCTGCCCTGACGATACTTCTCTCCATGGTCCGGGCCGCGGATTTCGATGCCTGGGTTGTGCCGAACCAGAGCATTGAGGCCGGCTCCCCCAATATTCTGTTTAATTTCACCATAAACAACACCAACCAGAGCGTGAACATTACAGGGGTGAACATAACCCTTCCCGGGGGCTTTGTCCTTGTTCCTGGTTCGAACCAGACCTCGGCCCTTCAGGCAGAATTCCGGAACGACTCCGTGAACATGACCTGGACAAACCAGACCCAGGAGGGCTTCATAGCCAACATTAGCGGGGCCTGGTTCGTGTTCAATGCATCTGTTAACACCACGCCGGGGGATTATTACTTCAACATCACGGTACTGGACACCATGAACGTGACCAACAGCACGGCCGTCCTGGTTCAGGTTAATGATACCACCCCACCCTCCGGGATGGCCCCGATACCACCCACACCGGTCAACAACTCATGGACCAATCAGAGCTGGTTCCTGGTGAACATAAGCTTTGATGAATTCAATCCAGGGGCCTGTCTCCTGGACCTCGATAACGGGACTGCCCAGAACTGGAGCATGCAGATGGCTGAAGGTTCGTGCTGGTTCAATGCCAGCGGCCAGACCCATGGGGGCCTGAACTGGTCGGTCTGGCTCAATGACACCTCAGGGAACCTTGAATGGAACGGGACCTGGTTTCTGAACATAGGTCCGGTGCCGCATGACCTGGAGCCGGGGGAGGGCACGCTCCCGAGCGGTTCCGTGACCAATCATGAATGGTTCCCTGCCAACTTCACATTTACGGAGCAGGACCCCGACACCTGCCTGCTCAGGCTTGACAACGGCTCTTCCTGGGAGCTCAACATGACCCTCAATTCTTCGGAGGGCTTCTGCTACCTGAACGTCACCGGCCAGGAAGAAGGCCACCTGAACTACACATTCTGGATGAACAACACCCAGGGTGCCTGGAACGAATCCGGGAGATATTGGCTGACAGTGGACCTCACACCCACAACAATATCCAACAGAACCGCAGTGCTGGGAGTCTATTCTGCCTGGGTATCCTGGAATACCAGCTTCCCCGCCGACTCGGCCATATACTATGGCTCAGGGGACGATGCCAACCTCACCCTGAACGTGACGAACTCCACCCCTGACACAAACCACTCGCTTCTCCTGGACAACCTCTCCATGAAGACCGAGTACTTCTATAAAATCACGTCCTGTGATAATCTGAGCGTGTGCAACACCTCAGGACCATGGAACTTCACCACGCTCTGCCTGGAGGACTGGTCCTATGGGGACTGGGGTTCCTGTACTGGCGGGTACCAGTACCGCTCTTATACAGACTCCAATGAATGTGGAACCTATGATAACCGGAGCGCCACCTCTAGGGAATGTGACAGTGACGGTGGAGGCGGCAGGGGAGGCGGCAGGGAAACCTACCCAACGGCCACCCAGGTCTGGAAGAGCATCAAACCAGGCATACCTGCAGTGATGGAGATAGAAAGGGAGGGGATATCCGCGACCTCTGTTGCAATTGAGGTCTCCGAGGCAGTGGGCACGTGCAATGTTGTTGTCAAGGGCTTCCCGTCAAGGCCCTCCGGGGTTTCAGAGGCACCGCCCGGGAGGGTCCAGGGATATCTCAACATAACCACCACCGCGAACAGGAGCAGGTTAAGCAGGGTAACGGTGGGGTTCTCTGTCGAGAGGTCCTGGATAGAGAGAGGTGGCATAGACAATACCACAATACAGCTTATGAGGCTGGAGGGCAACTGGACAGGGCTTTCCACCACCCTGATGGGTTCGGACAACACCAGCCTGAAGTTCACGGCCGTGAGCCCGGGGCTTTCATGGTTTGCGGTAACAGGCAGGGAGTTAGAGGAGAACGTGACCGGGGAGGAACCCGAAGCCCCGGAAGGGGAGGTCCCTGATCAGTTGCCTGAAGGGGAGGAAGAGCCTGCCGAAGGTCTGCCTGAAGCAGCAGGGGATGTCTGCGAGCCGGGTGAAAGCCAGTGCGTGGCCGGCCTGATTCTCCAGGCCTGCAACACATGGGGAACCGGGTGGGTAAACGAGGCCACGTGCCTGTACGGATGCAGGGAGGGAGAGTGTGTCACACAAATCGTGATAGAGGTCGATTACAACCAGCTCTGGGTAGCGGTGGCCGCGATAGTCATTTTAGTAGCCCTGTCTATAATATATATCAAGAGGCAGGCAATAGACGATTTCCTCTTCTGGAGGTTCTGAACCATGAGATTGGTTTTGATGCTGATGGTTGCGGTTCTCATGGCAAGCGGGTGCACCCAGCCCGGCCAGCCAGGGCAGGATGCCCATGGGACCTGGCCCGATGATAATGAATCAGGCGGCTACCTGGATGTTGTTATAGAGTCGCTGCTCACTGCCCCAGGGGAAGGCTGGCACTGCGGCAGCTTCAAGCTCAATTCAAGCCTTGCAGGCAGGGAAGGCATTAATACCGCTGTGGAGGCGGCAAGGCAGGCAGGCTTCTCGTTTATGGGGATGATAATAGACCCCTCGTGGGAGGATGCGGACCTCCACCTTGAATCATGCGAGCGGGCCACCCGGGAGGGATCCCTCTGCATCCCCGGCCTGGTTGTTGGTAGCTGCGAGGGCTGGCTGGTCGCGATAGGGGTGAGGGAACGGATAGAAACGAACCAGAGCCTGGAGGGCATGATTGACTCCATTCATGAGAATGACGGTGTGGCCTATATAACCCATCCCATGCAGGAGGGAAACTGCACGGAATGGAGGAGATGGGACATATCCACTTGGGACGGTCTGGCGGTGACCTCTCCCATGACCCAGACCAGACAGGATGACGATGAGGCCCTTGAGAAGTGGCATACCCTTTTAAACAACGGCCACCATGTTTCTGCGTTCGGGGAGGTTGACATAAAGCCCTTTACAAGCACATATTCCCTCACGGACATGCTGGACAGCTCATACCAATGCCTCTATATCGAGGACAACCTCACTGAGGATTCTGTCAGGGAGGCCCTCCTCTCAGGAAGGTTCTATGTCACGAACGGCCCTGTTCTCAACTTCGCTGTGAACGGCCACGGCCCTGGGGAAGAGGTCAATGCATCATACGGGAACTATGTCAACATATCCCTGGATGTCAGCTCTGCAGCAGCATTCAGCAGGGTCAGGATAATAAAGAACGGCGTTGTCATACAGGAGATCGGGAAATCCCTGAACAGGTACAGTGTCAACATGGCCAGCATAGTTGCCCGTGATACCTGGTTCTCAGCGGATGTCTGGGGAGGCGACTACACAGCAGAATACCATGATTTTGTCCACGCCATCTCAAACCCGGTCTGGATCCGTGTGGTAGAGGGCGCCTAGAGGCTCCCTAACCCAGCAGGCAGTATATGGCAGCCAGTATCAGGGCCACAATGGCCAGGGTTACTATCATGACCCATGGCTTCCTGAAGTCAATCCTTATCTCAGGCTCAAGGGATTCCCCTGCAGCGCCGCTGCGCCTCTTTTTTACCATGCAAAACCCCTATTCCCTGTGGCTCTGCTTGTGCTGGGAGGACATGATTATGGCCAGGACTATCCCGAGGGTCAGGGACATTGTTATCGCGCTCTGAATGTTCACCTCTCCGTTAAGAAGCATCTGTATGGCGCTGTTTGACAGAAAGGCCGCCAGCGATGTGGCTGCCAGGAAAACCCAGAACCTCTTTATCCTCCCGTGAAGAATGTGCCTCTCGTTCATGATATCACCCAAGCGGAGCAAACCACCAATTATAGTAAAGGACATAACATGTTGGAAATTGTCCTTTGCTAGTTGTATCGGAC
The DNA here is from genome assembly GCA_964484305.1 of uncultured archaeon. Taxonomy (GTDB): domain Archaea; phylum Aenigmatarchaeota; class Aenigmatarchaeia; order QMZP01; family QMZP01; genus DAOVFN01. The sequence continues at coordinate 11,379 of CAZAEI010000019.1, read as the reverse complement.
ACTATTCCAAAAAGTTTTGTCCGATACTATAATATTACTCCCTGCTTTAAAAAAGAAGATATGAATATCATGTTTACTTCAAGGGTGCTGCTGGTTTTTCTTATCGTGCTGTTATTGGTAATTGTAATACCCATCATGCTGGCCCCTGTGGCCACGGAGCCCGGGATGGCCGGGGCAGATACCGTGACCTTTTCAGGCCCCTCCGGGCCTGTCACGCTTGGCGTGGAGCTTGCCGACACCCCTGAGGAACACTCCAGGGGCCTCATGGGGAGGGAGCACCTGGCCCCTGACGGGGGCATGCTCTTCGTCTTTGATGGGAATTCCCCCCGCTCCTTCTGGATGAAGGACACCCTCATCCCCCTTGACATGATATTCATCAATTCCTCCCTGGACATAGTCCATATAGAGGGGGGCGCTCAGCCCTGCACGACACCGTCCTGCCCGCGTTACAGCTCAGGCCAGCCGGCCATATACGTCGTGGAGGCCAATTCGGGGTTTGCAAGGGAGCACGGAATAGGGGTTGGCCAGAAGGCACAAATCATCCTGGCGTAAGCTTTATAAACCATTATTTGTCACTATTATATAGTTACAGGTTGATACTATGAATTACAAAGTATTGGCCCTGGCATTAATCATGGCACTTGAAGGCTGTGCAGCTACTGCTAGACATAGGAGTCCATACACTGATCTTACTCATAAAGAAGGTTGTGAAAGACCACTACATTTTGAGGGGAGTGACTCTCTATATTATCTTGCTGATACTCTGGGTGATGGGGATGGCGAAATTGATGGGAAAGAGCGAGATTCCTTGAGAGGCAGGGTATGTGATACTGATGAATTCTATATCCTCACAACACCCCCAAGTAATAATTTTGAAGAAATCTCAGATGATAGAATTTATGGCTCTGAAGAAGCTATAAGAGATTCTTATGAAGATATAGGAATAAAGGGATTTGTAGGAATATTGAGATTTAACAGGAAAGGCGATATTACAGGTGCATGGTCATCCTTTGGATATATATCAGATAAAGAATGGACGAGAGAAGAAATACCGGATATTGATTTCAAAGAAATAATGGAAAAAAGGAAATCAAGAAATTAGCGCATGCACCCGTAATATGGTGACAGGGTGATGGCATGCCAAGAAGAAGTGATTACGATTCCGTTTTAAGGGAATTCAATGCATTCAAATCAGATATGCCAACCAGTAGACTAAGTGATATTGAGATATATACAAAGCTTGCAGATTATTTTACCCAAGACCTTATAGAAAGAATAGATGGCATCAATCCCCGTGAACTTCCTAATGCCTACAAGGATTTCTCTAGAGCCCATAGAATAAGGGCTATTGCAGGCCCTGAAGATGCAAGATATGCCCTTATTGAGAAATATAAGAAAATCCCTTTCCCGAAACTTAATGAAAACCACCGGAAATACAGGAGCGAAGCAATGGAAGAATTGAGAAGGGCAAACTTCGGTGAGCCAATGCAAAAAATTGTAAAACAGGTGGAAAAGTCACCTTCAGCTATGTCTCTTGCCGGTGCGTTGATTCCCAGAGCGTCACCAATTTAAAGCCTTGCCCCCAATTCTTACCTATGAAGATAACCCAGGTTCTGGGCCTGCTTATCGTGGCCTTCCTGATATCAGCAGGCTACCTGTTCAATCTCTATGGCGACTGGCTCTGGTTCAGCTCGGCCGGCTATCCCCAGGTCTTCACGACCGTGGTCTTTGGCTCGGTCATGCTCGCTGTCCTCACCGGCCTGGGGTTCCTGGCCTTTTCCCTTCTCAACCTCTACATCGCCAGGAGGCGCTCCCTCAAGAAGGGGAGGAAGAAGTCCAGGGACGGCTTCCTGTTCTGGCTTGCCGCCCTCCTGGCCCTCGTGATGGGCTCGAGCTTCTCCAACTGGGAGGTGTGGCTCAAGTTTCTGAACCCCAGCGAGTTTGCGGCCACAGACCCTGTATTCGGCCTCAATCTGGGCTTCTATGTATTCACCATGCCGTTCTACGGGTTTCTGCTGTCATATCTTATCGCGACAGTGGTCCTGACCATGCTCCTTGCCACGGCCTCCTACACGGTCAATGCCGGTGTGAAAAGGTCGTCTGAGGAGGCCCCTGAAGAGTCTCCAGGGCAGGGCGAATTCAGCATGCCCAGCTTCTCCATGGACCTCACGGCCATAAAGGGAAAGCTTACCCCCCACTTATCTGTTCTGCTGGGTTTGCTCCTGCTTGCCATATCATTCGGCATGAGCCTGGCCCAGTGGGGGCTGCTCTATTCCGAGAACGGGGCAGTGTTCGGCGCCGCATACACCGACCTCTCGGTGACGCTCTATGTGTACATGCTCCTCTCCATAGTGAGCCTGTTTCTGGGGATACTCCTCTTCCTGAACGCCAGGATAAGGAGGTGGAGGCTGATACTGGAGGGCGTGGCTGCCCTTGCCATCATAGCATTTGTCGGCTTCCTTGCCTCCGGGGTGACCCAGGCCTTCATAGTCTCCCCGGACGAGTTCAATGTCGAGGGCCCCTATATCGAGAGGAACATACAGCACACCCTCTCGGCCTATGACCTTCAGGACATGGAGGAGCAGATATTCCCTGTGGAATACGACCTTACACAGGCAGACATACAGGCCAATTCAGGGACAATAGACAACATAAGGCTCTGGGACTGGAGGCCCCTGACCAAGACCTACAACCAGCTCCAGCTGTTCAGGACATACTATGATTTCAATGATATTGACATCGACCGCTACCATCTGGATGGCTCCTACAAGCAGGTTATGGTATCAGCCAGGGAGATGAACACTCGTGACCTTCCGGAAAACGCCAGGACCTGGGTCAATGAGCACCTGGTATATACGCACGGTTATGGCCTTGTCATGAACCCCGTGGACAGGGTATCCGAGGAGGGCCTTCCCGAGTTCTATATACAGGACATCCCCCCAGATGCCTCCTTCTCGGAACTGGAGACAGAGAGGCCTGAGATATACTTTGGGGAGGACACCTGGAACTATGTCGTGGTCGGGAGCACCACAGAGGAACTGGACTACCCCTCAGGGGAGCAGAACATCTATACCACATATGAGGGTGACTCGGGCGTCTCCCTGGGTGACCCGCTTTCAAGGCTGACCTATGCCGTGAAGTTCGGCTCGATTGAGCTCCTGGTGTCCAATTCCGTCACAGCTGACAGCAGGATACTGCTCTACAGGGACATCAGGACAAGGCTTGGCAAGCTGGCGCCGTTCCTGAGGTTTGATTCTGACCCCTACATAGTGGTCTCTCAGGGCAGGCTCTACTGGATAGCCGATGCCTACACTGTCACAGACATGTATCCGTACTCAGAGCCGCTCTATTCCCAGAACACGGGTGTGTTCAATTACATCAGGAACTCGGTCAAGGTTGTGGTGGATGCATATACGGGTGATGTGACCTTTTATGTGATAGACAGCGAGGACCCTGTCATCCAGACCTATATGAGGATATTCCCGGACATGTTCAGGGAATTCTCTGATATGCCCGAGGACCTTCAGGCACATGTGAGGTATCCCGAGGACCTGTTCTCCATACAGTCCTCCATATACTCTGTCTATCACATGAAGGACCCGAGGGTCTTCTACAACAAGGAGGACATGTGGGTCATACCCGACGAGGTGTACAGGGAGACAAGGCAGCAGATAACCCCGTACTTTGTCATAGTCCACCTTCTTGGAGAGGATAAAGAGGAGTTCTTCCTCATGATTCCCTTCACCCCCAGGGGCAAGGAGAACATGATAGGGTGGATGGCCGCCAGGTGCGACCAGCCGGGTTACGGGAGCAAGCTTGTATACCAGTTCTCAAAGCAGGAGCTTGTCTACGGGCCCATGCAGATAGAGGCCAGGATAGACCAGGACACTGACATATCCCAGTTCTTTACCCTGTGGGGCCAGTCAGGCTCCAGCGTGGTGAGGGGCAACACCCTGGTGATACCCCTGGAGAACTCAATACTCTATATCGAGCCTATCTACCTTGAGGCCACCGAGAGGGGGACCCTTCCAGAGCTCAAGAGGGTGATAGTGGCCTACGGGAACCGCCTGACCATGCAGGATACCCTCCAGGATGCCCTCTCTGTGATATTCGGCCAGGCCCCTTCAGGGCCAGCCCTTCCCGGCCAGGTACCTGGCGAGACCCCTGATGAGCTTCTGAACCAGATAGCCGAGCTCTATGAGAGGGCCCAGGAGGCCCTGGGTGATAACAATCTGGGCCTCTATCAGCAGTATATTAACCAGATAGGGAAACTGGTGAGCAGCTATGAGTAAGACAAGCGTGATAATAGTGGTGACGGCGATAATCCTGGTGGTTGTCCTTTACCTGTTCATGGACAAGATACAGGAGATACTAACCAGCTTCGGGGTTCTCTAGTCGCTCTGGAAAGACGGGAAACAGCATACACCAAGGCCGCCGAAACCTTTATAAACCCTATTCCCATTTGTTATTCAACGCCATCTAACGCCGCCTATAAAGTAGTGGTTCTGTTCTTGGTGGGTCCGGTTCGCCGGCCCATCTGGAACCACTAATATTTCCAGATTCTGACTTCTAACCGCATATCTAGAATTCTTGAGAAATCCTCAGAAATCAGTCTATGATTTCCGACTTCAGAAATTGCCTCTCCAGCTCGGCGTGTTCCTCAGGATTGGAATACAATTTCCCCAGGCGCCTCTTCAGCTCTTCAAGATTTCTCGCCTTTCCCTCATTCCCGAGGGATTTGCCCGCGTCACTGAAATATTTATGCCCCTCCAGAAGGTTGAGCCCGTCCTCATACCACTTCACGAGCGGAAGCTCTATCCCATTAACGGTTTCTACCTCTTTCTTCAGCCTGTGGGTCATTGGAAGGAAGCCGTCCTTTCCTGTCCTGCCGAAGTTGACCACATCAGAATCGCACATCATGTACTGCAGAATATTTCCCTCCTGGGGTCTCTGGGGCATCTTGGATGCCATGACCATCCCACACATGACCCATATTCGTTCTGAATTGAAGCCAAAATCGGGAAAAACGTATGTTATCATTTTGGTACCAATCTTTTCATGGTTGTCATAGCTTACTGTATAACCGATGTCATGGGATTTCAAACCAAGGCGAAAAAGTTTCAGTTCTTCTTCCTCAATCGCCCGGCCGCCAAGCCTTTTGTGTTCTCTCAAAAGTTCCTCGCCCGCATTTGACACGTCATATGTGTGTCGGATATGATGGAACTCCAGCTCCCCGCCCGTATAATAAGGGGCATTTGGGGGCAGCCTGGTCTCCAATAAGTTAATAATGTATTTCTCTGCTCCCTCATAATCCGGCCTGCTTTTTATTAATACCATATATTTTATTACTTTTTAGTAGTATTTAAAGCTTAGTATATGGCAGGCTTTGTTTAATAAGTCATAATTTTGGGTTACCTTTTAAACAGAATGGTTTAAGTTTATAAATTCATTATTGCAAGAGCTCTTAAGAGGAAAAAATAATGAAAGAACTCTATAAATATGGAATAGGTTTTTGGATAGGAGCTGGCGTTTATAGCTTGATAAATATGATTCTAAATCTTAAACACAGCATCCAGAATGATGTTTTAATCTACAACTATTTAATAACAGGGGTTGCTGTTTTTGGCTTAATTTTGAATACAATCTTATTGAAAAGAGCAAAAAAATGACTTTTTAAACAAAATCCCGACTTTTTAAACACTTGCTACTTTCTAAACAAAGCCCATCTGGTGAATAAAGGCTTTTTAAGTCTGATATTTAACTAACAACAATGATGGCCAGACCCCTTCTCCCTGTTCTCGGAATCATGGCGCTTGTTTTGGTATCGGGATGTGTAGGCAGCAATATTCCCACGGGGGATGTTGCTGGGATAGAGCAGAGAACAGATCTCACCATAACGGGGTTCTCCAATCTTGACATCAATACCCGGACTACCGAGTTCTATGGGAACAGGCTGTACCTTGACATAGGCAACCCGAACCCTGACGAGATAGATATAGAAAGGGTCACGGCCTCTTACCTGGATGATGTCCTTGTCAACACCACAGAGAGCGGCCCGCTCCCCCTAGGGGATTCCCTCACCTATGTCTTTGACTTCAGCAGGACAGCTGAATGGATATTGCCCGACCTTCCCAAAGTGCCTGCCGGTGCCTCTGGCACCGGGTTGGGCTATAACCAAGCCGGGAAGGAAAGCGCCTTCTGGATTGATGTTGAGGTTCTCTATGATGTGCCCGGCAAGGGCCTGACCCGGCAGGGGAGCAGGGGATTTGTGATAGGCGGAATGGACACCGGCCAGATACTGGAGTGCAGCGCGGCCTCATTTGAGGTTGAGAGGAAGAAATTCTACTTCGGAACCAGGGTATTCAGCGTGACCCTTAGGAACACGGGCAACATCGACCTTGAGATAAGGACCCTCTTCAGGGAGGACGGGGTCTTCCAGGAGGTTGTTGAGCCCTTCATCCTGTCCTACGGTGCCCGCAAGACCCTTGAGATGGAGGGACTCACAGAGCTGGTAGAGAGCGTGGTGTTCACCTCAGAGGCCTGTCCGGGCGCCAGCCAGGCCATATCCGTGGAGGATATTGCGGGGGTTTAGTGGATTCTGCGGAGATACCCGAAACAAGGTTAGCGAGTCTATTTCTGCCCAAAGCTTCTTATAACACCCCTGAAAAACAGATAGATGGCAAAGACCACTATGAAGTATTCTATCAGTATCCCGACAGAGTATGACAGGACAGGCCCCATTGCAAAATTCCCGCTGACACGAGAGTCCATTGTGGCACTCTCAACTACCTGTGAGAGGGCATTCTGCGGATAGTACCAGTGCATGCCTATGAGAACCATGAAGCCTAGAACTACCGCCACCGCCACCAAGCCGCCATTCGCCATGTTAATATTATGGTGCAGCCTCTTTATATTTGTTTTGCCTGAAATGGCATGATGTGGGTCATTTCTGCCTCCCTGCTAATCCCCGGGGGATTATCCGGCTGCGAATCCCGGGGATAGTGACCGCAGGAATTCTCTTTTTTAACCCAGGGATATAATTATTTAACATGCTGGAGAGGTTCAGGCGGGCCATGAACTACTGGATGTTCGCGGTGAGCAGGCCGGGGGTTATCCTTGGGATGGCCCAGAGGGACCTCCACAGGGTCAGGATGGGCTTCTATATCGTGCTGGTCTTCTCCATCCTCTATTCCCTCACGGCCTGGACCCTCTGGAGGGGCGGGAGAATTCCCCTTCTTGAGGCATGGGTTCCCTACATACAGCCCGGGGACTACTACCTCTATCAGGCCCTGTGGACCCTTCCCTGGATGCTTGTGGCCTGGCTTGCCTCCGCGGGAACCATCTACCTCTTCACCTGCCTTGCGGGCAAGGAAGCGATGTACGAGGACGCGCTCGTGATATCAGCCCTCTCGATTGCTATACCATACCTCATGTTCTGGTTCATACCAGAGACCTTCCTGCTGCCGGCCATGGGCCCGGGCAGTGCCCTCAAATGGAGTGAGCTCCTGGAGCTTGAGAGGAAATATGCCTTCCCCGGAATCTGGCAGCTGGCCCTGGTGGCCTTTGGCATGAGAAGGGTCAACAACACCAACAGGGTTGTTTGCCTACTCGCCGGCCTCTTTGTGGTGGGGGCATTCCTGGGGCTCTACCTTCCCTTCATGCGCTGAGCAGGAGCGATTGTCATGGACCCCTTTACGCAGTTTGTCCTCTGGACCCAGGCATTCACCTTGGAATGGGGCTACCTAGGAGTCTTTCTTGTGAGCCTTGTCGGCAATGCCAGCATAACCCTGCCTGTCCCAAGCTTTCTGGCGGTTTTTACAGCAGGAAGCCTTCTGAATCCCTGGATTGTCGGCCTCGCTGCAGGAATCGGGGCCGCACTCGGTGAATTGACAGGTTATGTCCTCGGTGTTGGCAGCAGAAGGGTCCTGAAATCCCGTTACGAAAAGGAAATCAGAGTGGCCAAGAATATAATGGAGAGGTACGGCATGTTCCCCATTATTGTCCTCTTTGCCGCCACACCCCTTCCTGACGATATCGTGGGCATCCTGGCCGGCGTAATAAGATATGACATCAGGAAATTCCTTATGGCTGCTATTATAGGTAAGATTATCATGAATCTAGGCCTGGCCTGGGCGGGATTCTACGGCTCCTGGTTGCTTGGAGGATGGTCCGGTGTTCTCATCATTGTGATTGCCTTCTTTTCCCTGATGGTCCTTTACTACACGCTCAAGGCCATAGCGGACTGGAAGAGGGGCAGATTGTTAAAACCCCACAAGTAGACGGTTTAGTTATTTCGCCTAACATTATTCTAACGGAATAACGAGCGCTTTCCCTCCCGGCTTGGTTATAGCTCAATCTGCCCCCGAAGGGGACAGCAGACACTTTTGGGGAGCCGGACAATAACACCCTATGCTTAAACTTTAATATCTTCAACAGAATCTATGAACAGGTAGCTGAAAATGGGTAGTGAATATGACTGTGTTTTCGCATTCCAGGCTTGCATGCTTTGAGAGATGCCCGCTCAAGTTCAGGTTCAGGTACATCGACAAGGTGAAGGCTGTCCAGGAGCAGGGAATCGAGGCCTTTATGGGAAGCCTTGTCCATGCCACCCTGGAGAAGCTCTACAAGGACCTGAGGTTCAGGAAGGCCAATGCCCTTGAGGAGCTCCTGGCCTGGTTCAGGGACGAATGGAAGAGGAACTGGAATGATGATATCCTCATAGTGAGAAAGGAATACACCCAGGAGAACTACAGGAAGATGGGAGAGGACTACATAAGGGACTACTACAAGAGATACAAGCCCTTTGACCAGACCAGGACCATTGCCCTGGAGGAGAAGGTCAATATCAGCCTGGACCCTGACGGGCAATACCGCCTGCAGGGCTTTATAGACCGCCTGGCCTATGCGGGCAAGGGGGTTTACGAGGTCCATGACTACAAGACCAATTTCAACATACCCGTGAAGGAATACATCGAGGATGACAGGCAGCTGGCCCTCTATGCCCTGGGCGTGCTGCACAACTACCACGATGCCAAGAGGGTGAGGCTCGTGTGGCACTTCATGTCAGCGGACAAGGAGGTCGTGCTCGAGAAGACCGATGAGGAGCTGGACAGACTCAAGAGGGACATCATAGAGCTGATAGAAAAGATACATGCCGAGAAGGTATTCCCCCCAAAAACCGGGCCGCTCTGCTCATGGTGTGAGTTCAGGACCGAATGCCCTGCGCAGAGGCACATAGCCAAGACCGAGGAGCTGCCCGCGAACGAATACCTCAAGGATCCTGGTGTTAAGCTTGTGAACCGCTACGTGGAGCTCAAGCAGAAGGAGAAGGAGTTTAGGGAGGAGGTGGGTGAGGAGCTTGCCAAGGTCCAGGAGGCCCTGTTCAGGTATGCCGAGAATGAGGGTGTACAGGTGGTGGCGGGCTCTGATGTCAAGGCCAGGACATGGAGCAAGGAGTGCCTGAGGTTCCCGGGAAAGAAGGATCCTGGCAGGGAGGAGCTTGAGGATATAATAAAATCCTCGGGCCAGTGGGACAACGCCTCCATGCTCGATACTTGGGAGCTCGAGAAGCTCGTAGAGGAGGGAAGGCTCCCCCAGGACGTGATAAAGAGGCTCGCCAAATTCGCCCGGAGGGAGATGATAAAGCGGATATTCCTGAGCAGGATGGACAGCTCGCCTGCATAGGCAGCCCCGCTATTTATACATTTTATATAGCCGCAGATGCAACTATCAATGGTTGCATGATTAGCAAGATAGGGGACGTGATGAGCAGGCATGTCGTAACTCTTAAGAAGGGCAGCAGGGTAATTGATGCCATCAAGCTGATGGCCAAGCATACCATAAGCTGCGTAATAATTGTAGACAATAGCCACAGGCCAATCGGGATAATAACCGAGAGGGACATGGTAAAGCGCGTTCTAAAGAATGCTCTCGACCCGAGAAGTACCAAGATAGATGATGTCATGACATTCCCTGTCATCACGATGCCCGCGGACAAGAGAATAACAGATGCAATAAACATGATGCAGAAATACCACTTCAGAAGGATAGTGGTGGCAACCGAAAAGAACAAGCTCCTGGGCATACTCACGCAGAGCGACCTCCTGATGAGGATTCACAAGGTCCAGATAGAGCTTGAGGAGATGAATGATAACCTCAGGAACACCATCAACAGCCTGAAAAGGTACAAGCGTTCCGCCAGGACAGAGTCTAGGATAAAGTCCCTCAAAGGCAAGATAAGAACGCTCGAGAAGGCCCTTGAGAAGGTCCAGGGGGATGTTGACGGCTCTTCAGGGAAGAAAAATCAGGCACTATAAGCAAAGACTCTTATCAGAATTCTTCCGAATCTATAAAAAGGATCTGAACTAATTATATATCATGAAAGGTATTGTTAAGTTATTATTGCCCATCTTTCTTGTTACAGTTATCTTAAGTTCTGGTTGCGTTAACATTAATCCCCAGGCACTAGCTCTTGCAAATCCAATGATTAAACAGTTTCTGGATGAACATCCAAATGCAGAAGTAAGGGTTACTCATTATACTAAAGACCAAGCAAAAAACATATTGAATGAGATTCGGAATGATTGTAATAACGAGTATATAGAAACGAAAGATCTCTATCTTGTTAACATTACCGATTCTGAAACAAGCTTATATGCAGTAGTTTGGATTGATGGTATTACAAAGGAATTAGAATGTGTATTGAAACATGGATCTGTTGAAGTTACACCACAACCAACGCCAAAAGAATACGGTAGCCTGAATGTTCAGGTAAACAGTTACACAACAAGCAGTGGTGTTCCTCAAGCAAAACTGATAATTTGTGAGGATACCCACACAGCACCCAATGAGTGCAATGAAGAAACTGTATCAGGCATCCCAGGTAGCATAATTACAACCAATGATTATGGACAGGGAGGATTCTCTCTAGAATACGGTGACTATCTTTTGAATGTTACTTATGGAGATTCCAGCTCTTTGCGTAGCATAACAATCGACTCAGCTTCACAGGCTGTTGAAGTATGGCTAGTTACAGGATGAAATATTGATATTTCTCTACTTTAAATAACTTAGCCGAATGATATTGTTCTCCGCATAGTACCGTGCAGAACAGGTAATCAAAACTTCCGAAAAACATTGCTCCTATATAAGATACAAAGACAAGAAATGGGGAACCTAAGGCAATTTCCTATGAATGCCCTAATGGATGTAATTCTGGATACTGTATATCTTAACTGAATTCTCGATAATGTTACATCCCCGATAACGTTACATTCTACAATTTCTACTCATTTACTCGAATCTGTTACAATGCTGAACAACCAACAACCGGCTTTGTGTAAGAAGTACACTGAAGCAACAAGATATGCGAAGATGTTA
>CAZAEI010000018.1:0-19565 GCA_964484305.1 uncultured archaeon | reverse complement strand
ATAACCTTCCAGGACTTCATAATAACCTTCCATGACGACTGGAATCTGTTCTCGGTACCCACGGAGCTCAATGACAGCCTTGCAACGAGCGCGCTTGGCATGGGGCCCGATGACGTCATATACGAGTATGACTCAGATAACGGCTGGTACATACCCGAGGATGGCCAGCTCAAGCCGCTTCATGGGTACTATGTCAAGTTCGCCAGCGGCGGAAAGGAGGTTTCCTTTAACTGGCTCATGTCAGAGATGCCCGTGGTCATGCCCCCTGAAAGGGACCTTATTGCAGGATGGCAGTTGATAGGGTCATCCCCTGAGAAGGGAGAGACATCCATCCTGGCTGACGATGCACTGGATGTGGTCGAGGGCAAGTACACCAGGCTACAGAACGAGTCAGGGAGCACCTTCACTACCACTGGTGATTTGTTCGGTGCTGACGTCTTCCTGGGACTCGGCAAGGGTTACTGGTTGCTGATGAGCGATGCGGGCACCATCTATGGGTTCCCCTACTGAACCCCATCCCTTTTAAATCACTTTCCCTGTTATTGAAAATCGTGTGGTGTGCAATATGATTAAGCCAATACTTGCTATCCTTGTGCTCCTGGTTGCATCGCTTCCTGTTATGGCTCTGGCCCAGGCTCCTCCGCCACCGCCAAGCTCTATACCCCATGCGTTCTATGGTACGGTTGAGTTTGCCGGCGGCCCCGCCCCCTCAGGGACATCGATAACCGCCCAGATAGACGGCGAGGAGAGGGGAAGCGTCACCACGAACAGGAGCGGCGAATACGGGACCCAGGGGCCCTTTGATACCACGAGGCTGCTCGTCAATGGCAATGCCTCGGACGAGGGCAAGACTGTTGATTTCTTTGTGAACGGCCACAAGGCCGCAGAGAGCGGCGAGTGGCACAGCGGGAGCGTGACCAATATCAACCTTACTGTACCTCCCTTCTGCGGTGACGGGGCATGCAACGGGGGCGAGACCTGCTCTTCCTGCCCCCAGGACTGCGGCTCATGCCCGAGAAGGGGCGGCGGGGGTGCTGCGCCCCCTGCTTGCACGCCGCTCTGGGAATGCACGGATTGGTCGGAATGCGTGGTGGACGGGACCCAGACAAGGGAGTGCTCGGATGCCAACAGCTGCGGCACAGACCTTAACAGGCCGGCCGAGAGCAAGGCCTGCGAGGCCCCTGATGATGGGCTGCCCCGGGTCTGCGTGGCTGGCCTCAGGGTGTGCGCGGGCCAGAGGCTGATGGAATGTACCGGGGACGCCTGGAAGGAGGTCATGGTCTGCCCGGAGAGGTGCTTCCAGGGGGAGTGCCTTGGGTATGGAGAGGATGTTTCAGGGGAAGATGGCGGGCCGCCCACGGGATTCTTCCTCGACCCGGCGACGAGCATATACGCGGCAGTCATGGTGGCCATGGCGGCTTTCGGGGCCGGCCTTGCCTGGTGGTGGAAGAGAAGGAGCCCGGCAAGTGCGCGCTCCTGGGTTCCCAAGCCCTCTGTATGAGCCCTAATAAGAAGAAGAGGAGGCGCGCTTCCGGAGGTAGTCGGAGTCCTCGAGCATACTGATTACTGGCGGGCCGAGCGATTCTTCGGCGCCATAGTGGAAGTTGGGTCCTCCAAAGAGGCTCCGTCCGTAGCAATCATCTGACAGCTCGCATTTATCTCCGGTGAATACATGGGATTTAGGGCAGCGCCTTATACCCTTGCAATATTCCTTCATGGCATCCAGGATATCAGAAGGAGCATAATCATGTACCTGGCTTTCATGCCCCTCAGGTTCCGGCCAGCATGCAAGTCTCCACCTGTTGGGACTCACCCGAACCACTCTACCATCCTCGACCCTCTTTTCCCAGTCGCGTCTCTGTTTTGCCAGAGAGACCCTTCTTTTCGGCATGACATCACCTGATATCTATTGGAGCTAACCTTTTTAAGCCTAAGCTGAGTCCGCAGTTCGCGGATGGGCAGTTTATTTAAATCAGGGCCGCCAATTTATAGAGAAGTGGAAACCATGATGCTTGAACTCATTTTCATGTCATCCGTCCTGGCCCTGCTCTTTGCGGGATACCTGGCGAGGAGCGTGAACTCCAGGGAGCAGGGAACAGAAAGGATGAGGGAGATTGCCAGGGCCATCCAGGAGGGCTCCATGGCCTTCCTCAGTAGGGAGTACAGGACCCTTTCCGTCTTCGTTCTGGTGATTGCGCTCATTCTGGGCCTCCTCTTCGGCCTCTACGTGTCAGCAAGCTACATGGTGGGCAGCATCGTGTCCGCCCTGGCCGGCTACATAGGCATGAGGATTGCCACTAACTCCAACGTGAGGGCTGCAAATGCCGCCAGGACCAGCTTCTCAGGGGCCCTGAAGATAGCCTTCTCAGGCGGCTCTGTGATGGGGTTTGTCGTGGTCGGGCTCGGCCTCGCAGGCCTCCTGGGCATATTCACCCTCCTCTACTCAGCGACCCCGGACACCGAGATACTGATTGCCTACGGCTTCGGCGCCTCCTCCATAGCCCTGTTCCTCAGGGTAGGAGGCGGGATATTCACCAAATCAGCCGACGTGGGAGCTGACCTGGTGGGAAAGGTCGAGAAGGGCATCCCCGAGGACGACCCCAGGAACCCGGCGACCATAGCCGACAATGTCGGCGACAATGTCGGTGACATAGCGGGCATGGGTTCTGACCTCTTCGAGTCCTATGTGTCTGCCATACTGGCATCCATGATTCTGGGGGTCCTCGTGTTCGGCCAGGCCGGCCTCATCTTTCCCATGCTCCTTGCAGGGGCCGGCATAATAGCTTCCATGATAGGGAGCCTCTTCGTGAGGCCCTCGGGAGAGCCCGGGAGCTTCCAGGAGGAGACAGAGTCTGCAAGAAACGCCCTGAACAGGGGAGTGATAGTGAGCAATGTCCTGATGGTGATAGCCGCCTACTTCGTGACCATGTACGTCCTGGACGACCTGGGGGTCTTCCTGGCCCTGGTGTCAGGCCTGGTGGCGGGCTTCCTGATAGGCAAGACAACGGAATACTACACCTCTGACAGGCGGGGCCCTGTCCAGGGCATAGTGAAGTCCTCCCAGACCGGCCCTGCCACGAACATAATAGAGGGCCTCTCGGTGGGTATGATGTCCACTGTGATACCCGTAGTCCTGGTCTCCCTGGCCACCCTGGTGTCATACCACTACGCGGGCCTGTTCGGCATAGCCATTGCTTCGGTGGGCATGCTCGCGAACCTGGGAATCCTGCTCTCGATAGACTGCTACGGCCCCATAGTGGACAACGCAGCGGGCATAGCCGAGATGGCAGGCCTTGGCAAGGACGTCAGGAAGAAGGCCGAGGCCCTGGACTCCGTGGGAAACACCACGGCCGCGATAGGCAAGGGCTTCGCGATATCCTCTGCGGCGCTCTCGGCCCTGGCCTGGCTGGCCGCCTATTTCGCGATTGCCAGGCTCGATGTGATAAACATAACAGACCCCAATGTCATGGTGGGCCTCATGATAGGCTCCATGCTCGCCTTCCTGTTCTCTGCCCTCACGATGAGGGCCGTGAGCGCCGGCGCCTTTGAAATAATAGGCGAGGTCAGGAGGCAGTTCAGGGAGATCAAGGGCATAATGTCCGGAAAGGCCAGGCCCGACTATGCAAGGTGCGTGGACATAGCCACGCGCAGCGCAATCAGGCAGATGATTGTGCCCGGGATAGTAGTCATAGCAGTGCCTGTGATACTCGGCCTGACCCTGGGCGCGGCCTCTGTGGGAGGCCTCCTGGCCGGGGCCCTCATGACAGGATTCCTCATGGCCATAATGATGGCCAATGCAGGGGGCGCTTGGGACAATGCCAAGAAGTACATAGAGGCCGGGAACCTCGGGGGCAAGGGCTCAGAGGTCCACAAGGCAGCGGTGATTGGCGACACCGTGGGCGACCCCTTCAAGGACACCTCGGGACCGAGCCTGAACATACTGATAAAGCTCATAGGCAAGGTCGCCCTGATGTTCGCCGCCTTCTTTGCCGTGGCAGCTGCTGTGTGAGCTTTGCCTATTTTATTGGCTTTGCATAATAAATGTCAAAATAATATTTACCTACCTAAACCAATTAAATAATATGGCTGAGGCTTTAACCTTAATTCTTGTATTCTTGGTTGGTGTTATAGCAAGTTTCTTTGGATCCACTGTAGGCGGGGGAGGCTTACTCTCCATTCCGTTTCTTATATTTGTTGGACTTCCTCCACAGATTGCAATAGCAACCGATAGGTTTGGAGGCATTGGTCAGTCAATTACAGCATTTATAAAATTCTACAAATCAAAAAAAATTGTCTGGAAATATGTACCTCTACTTACAATTATTAGTTTAGCAGGGTCCATCATTGGGGCCAATATTCTATTGAATATCAATACCGAAATACTCCACTATATCGTTGGTGTATTATTACTTCTCCTCTTACCCCTCATATTTATAAGAAAAGGGATTGGTGTTCAACGTAGTAAAATCAAAAAACAAAAAATTATAATTGGCTTATTGTTGTATTTCTTAGTACAAATTTTTACGGGGTTTTTCGGCGGAGGTACAGGCATACTCATCTTCTATATATTAATGATATTTTTTGGTTTAACTATCATTGAGGCAAATGCCACAAATACTATTCCTTGGATGGTACTTTCAATTTCCTCTGTGATTATTTTTGCATACAACGGAATTATTGATTATCGTATTGGAATTGTATTGCTTATGGGCATGGCAGCAGGTGGTTATATAGGTGCACATGTTGGGATAAAGAAAGGGAATTTATGGGTTAAACGGTTGTTTGTGTTGTTAGTTGTTGTTTCAGGTATCAAATTATTATTCTTTTAATATTTGCACAAATATTAAATCTTTGTGCAGAATGAGGTTTTTGTGCAAAGCCAAATCCGTGATTATTTCGGCAGTCCCCCGAGTGATTTGAAGTCCTCGAGCAGGACGCCCATCATCCCCGGGTTGTATGTGGCAACCGCCGGGTGATAGAGGGCGACTATCCTCTCAATCCCCGCGAGGTTGCTCACAGGGAAGGCCCTCCCGTGGACCCTGCTTATCTTGTCCTCCTTCAGGCCGAACTTCCCGAATATATAGGACATGGAGAAGCCCCCCAGGGTCGCTATGACCCCCGGCCTGATTATCGATATCTGCTCGTCCAGATGGGGCGTGCAGGCCCTTATCTCCTCCCAGGCAGGGCTCCTGTTCCCGGGCGGGCGGCATTTGAGCACGTTCGCGACGTATACATCCCCCCTCTCCAGGCCCACCGATTTTAGGAGCTCATCAAAAACCCCACCGGCCCGGCCCACAAAGGGCTTCCCCTGCTTGTCCTCATTGAACCCGGGGGCCTCGCCGATGAACATTATCCCGGCATCGGGGCTGCCTGACCCGACCACGGCCCTGTTCCTTGTTTTGTACAGGCCGCACCTCCTGCAGGACTCCACCCCTTCTGCCACTCTTGAAATCTCCTCTTCCTTATCCATCTCACAACCCCATGAACAGCAGGGCCAGCCCGACCACGAGGCCGAACCCCACGTTGAACAGCTTTATTACAAAGGTGTTCTTAACCGAGTGCGAGAGCATGGGCAGCAGGCCGTGCCCGTCCTGGACAACCGAGCTGGCCAGCAGGACCGAGAAGGGTATCAGGCCCTGGGCAAACAGCATCACAAACACCAGGTGTGGCCCTGATTCCGGGATTATCCCCACCAGGACCGCTACCAGAATCAGGAGCAGCCCGCTGGACGGCAGGATTTCCTCCAGGGGTATGCAGGAGTTCAGGATGCCCAGGAAGAGCATGGTAAAGAACAGCCACAGGAAGAGCTTGGGCATGTGCTTCCTGATTACATGCCCGTAGATGTGCTCCCTTATGAAATGCTCCGGAACACTCTCCTTGCCCTCGTGCACGATCAGCCTGCACTCCTTACATTCTGTTATCCTTCCCAGTCCCCTGTATCTGCCGACTGCTTTGTCGGTCAGCCAGCCAAAACCGATGCCCAGGATGAACAGCACCCCGAAGACGAGCAGGGCTGTCTCAGGGAACAGGGCCAGCATGACAAAGGCCTCGTCCCCGGAGGTGGCTATCATGGCAGCCACTATCGCGCCAAATGATATGGTCCCGTGCACGTACATGGACACGCTGGCAAAGGCCCCCACGCAGCCGGGGGTGGCCCCGAGGAAAGAGCTAACCAGATACTGCTTGAACCCCCTGGCGAAGTTCCTTATCCCCTCCCTGTATCTTATCCCCAGGAAGTCAACAATAACCATGAACACGAAGACCATGAAGAGAATCTTCAGGGATTCTGCAAGGCTTTCCATGACCAGGGTTAGCATCTCCAGCTCTCTCACCTTCGACCATTATATCTCAATTACCATTCCCACGCCGTTCGCTATGTAATCATCCCTGTATTCCTTCCTGAACAGCTCCCCTGCCCTCTCTCCGGAGCAGTGGCATGGTGCCGCCTTCTCCACCCCGAGCTCTCTGAAGGATGATATGACAGGTCCCAGCTCATCATCACCCGTGTCTGAAAGGTGGAAGCCGCCCATGACGAGGTACACGCTCCCGTTCACCATTCCCTTGACTTCCTTGACGATATCAACGACCCCGGGATGGGCGCATCCCGTCAGGATGACCAGGCCCCTTTCTGTATTGATAACCAGGGACTGCTCCCTTATCCATGTTCCGAGCTCCCCTGTCGTATAGACCCCCTCGGATATCTTCACCGGGTCGGAGACCTCGACAAGCTCAGCCCCACTGGATTTTATGCTCTCCTTGAATCCCCTGGGAAAGGACTTGAGCGCATACACAGTCACGTTCGGGTTCGCCCCCAGGATTCCCTCAAGCCCCCCTGTGTGGTCCCCGTGAATGTGAGACAGGACAATCAGGTCAATGCCCCCCGGGTCTATGCCAAGCTTCCCCATGTTATGGAACAGTGTCTGGAAATCAGCCCCGGTATCGAACAGTGTGCTCTTTCCACCGGCCCTCACAAGGCATGAAAAACCCCAGCCGGTTCTCAGTTCGGGGTCGTGCTGGTAATTATCATAGAGCGTGGTGAGGGTCAGCCCTGTCTTTTTCATTTCTATCCCCCGGTTCTCCTTCATTTCACTGGTGTCAAGAGGCATGATTGATATTGCCAGAGCAATTATTAATATCATCAGGGGCCATGTCCGGTTCCTCATTCCTCTCACAGGAGTCCTGTGAACTGTTTTTAATAAACAAAACGAATTATTTAGCATGAGCGAGTGGGACATGACCATGAAGACCAGGGCCGTGAAGATAGGCTCCCTGAAGAAGCTCATCCCCGGCTATGACTACTCCGCCGAGGAAACGGCCCACAGGACCGATGAGACCTTCTGCAGCCTCATGGTGGAGAACCTCAAGCTCTCCAAGAAGACCATGTTCAATATCCTGGAGACAGCATTCGAGCTCCACAGGGAACTGCTCCTCAAGGACTTCGAGGGCCTCAGGGACGAGATTGGCGTGTTCTCTGACGAGATAAGGGCCAGGGCCTTCAAGTGGGACAGCGAAAAGTCCCAGAAATGGCTCGAGAGGATGGTTGACTACGACTACAGGATTCTTACCATGCTGGGAAACCTAATCAAGGGAATCCAGGGCCTCCACAAGGAGCTCCTCTCCTCAGGCAAGGGGGTCCGGGAGCTCAGGACCCTTGACGAGCACACAGGCAGTCTGAAGGAGAATCTCGATGAGATTGTGATACTGTTCAAGGAGAGGGACGCTGTATGCAACATAAGGGAGGCCTCCCTTGAGAAGAGCTTTGACAGCATGAGGTCCAGGATAAGAAAGGGGTTTGGTCCATGAAGGGCCAGTTCCTCCCCTACAGGGATGAGAACCCCTCTGAAACCTGGCCCGTTATAACCACTGCCCTGATTGTCATCAACGTGGCAGTCTTCATCTGGAGCCTCTTTGATTTCGAGAACATCATCACGGCATGGGGCTTCACCCCGGCCAGGTTCGTCCTTGCCACGCTCCTGACAAGCATGTTCCTCCACGGGGGGATTGACCACATATTCGGCAACATGCTCTTCCTCTACATCTTCGGCGACAACGTGGAGGACAGGCTAGGCAGGTTCAGGTTCATCATCTTCTACCTGCTTGCCGGCCTGTGCGCCGGCATCGTCCACTTCCTCAGCAACCCCGGCTCCGCTATCCCGGCCATCGGCGCTTCAGGGGCGATATCCGGCATCCTGGGGGCCTACCTCGCAATCTTCCCCCACATCAAGGTCCGGGCCATCGGACCCTTCTATATGATTTACAGGATTCCTGCCTATATCCTCATAGGCCTCTGGTTTGTCATGCAGCTCATGTTCGGGGCCATAAGCCTCGTCGGGGGAACCGGCTCAGGCATCGCCTTCTGGGCCCACATAGGCGGCTTCGCCTTCGGCTACGCCGCCGGGAGGGCCTACAACAGCGGCCTCTGGAAGGGCCTGGAAATAAGGCACAGATAGAGCTATCTTTCAGGGCTTCCTCCACAATCCCCTCATCACAGCTTCATGCCCGCACCACTTTCCCGTACCTTATTACCATGTAACCTGCCATTGCTATCATCAAGCCACCGAGCAGTGTGATTGCAACAGGCACCTCTGAAAAAATAATCAGGCCCCACACCATGACGCCCAGGACCTCGATATATGTAAGAATGCCGGCTTGCTGAGTCTTCACTTCCCTCAAACCGCTTGTGAAAAGGAGAAAGGGGGCAGCGGTGCTAAAGACAGCGGACAATAAGATGAACAACAAACCCATTGGTTCAATCCCCAGTAGGGCTGAAGGGTTCGTTAACGGAAGCAGTATCAGTAAGAAGAAGATGAACTGCCAGATCACGATTATGTCAGCTCTCATCTTCAGACTCGCTGCCCTCCGGCCCACCGTTTCAAACGCATAAAACACCGCGGATGCCGCACCCATGGTTATGCCAAACGAGTGAACGTTGCTGAGGATTAAATCAGTGGGGACTAGCATTAATATCAATCCAGCAAACGCGATTATGACGGCAACTATTGAGGCCTTTTCCAGCCTTTCCCTTAATAACAGCAATGCAGCAAACGGCACAATCACGGGTGCTAAATAGTGACTCAGGACTGCATTGGCAACCGTAGTTATTCTCAATGATAAGAGGTAGAGCCCAATATTCAGCAAAGAAAGAACGGATATTGTCAATATCAATAACAGCGACCTTCTGTTTACACCCGATATGCCTGATGAATTCCCCTGCAGAATTATCTTTAACAGCAATATCATGAATGCAAAAAGGGTAACAGACCACATGTATTCTGGTATTGGAAGATTCACCAGCCTGATAAATATCGAGCCTGTTGACCAGAGAACTGCTGCAGCGATTATCTTTGCGTGTCCCCTTTCCATGTTATCACCCTTAATGAGATTCTTTAAATCCTCAGGGCTTCCTCCACACCTTTTTTACGAGAGGCTTTCGCCTTCTGCAAAAACGTGTACGAAAAAAACCTGTAAATCATTCAAATCTTCCTCCACAGCAAAAGGCTCTCCCTTGCCAATCCCACCTTCTCGGTCCTCCTCCTGGTGCACCACCTCTTGTTGAGGGCCACTATCCTGTCCACCTTGAAGCCCGCCTTCTCTGCGATGCGGCAGAGCAGGACATCCGATTCCACCACCCCCTCCGGGAAGCACCCGTTCCCTACGACAAGGCCGGCACGGCCCCCGGGCCTGCACACCCTGTGGAGCTCCCTTATGGCCTGGGCCATGTCCACAAGATAGGGACAGGCCTCCCGGGGAAGCCCCTTCACAGTCTCGGGGTCCAGGGCCTTGACCAGAAGGGCAGAATCCCTCTCCAGCTTCTCCAGGCCCAGGCCGATGAACGTCCTTACATGGGGGGAGGGGGCCACGTGCTTAAGGAAGAGCTCCTGCTCCACCTCATAAATCCTGGTGTACTCAATCTTGTTCAGATATGGCGGGGAGGTAATAATCGCGCTTACAGAGCCGTCCTCCAGGGGGATGGCCCGGGCATCCCCGAAGTCCACAATGGCTTTAACCCCTGTCCTGGGGAAGCCCTCCAGGTCCCTGAGCATCCTCCCAACCTGCCTTCTGAGCATGTCCCGAACGGGGGGGACGGGCTTCTTCCTTATCTTGAGGACCGCCCCGTCCTTCCAGAGGTAGCTGGACTTCACCGCCACGTTCATGAGGGCCAGCGTGAGGAAGTTCCTTATCTCAGGCTCCCTGATATGCAGTATCACATCCCTGTAAAAGATAACCTGCTCAAGAAGCCTCGGGGGAAAGGCCCTGTTTATCATGGCATGCTTCAGGCTACCCCTCGGTCTCTGGTACCTGCTTTTGAGAACCCTGGACACCCCGTCCCTGAGCCTCTCTGCCCTGTAGGCTCTTAGCTTGGCCCTGGATGCGAACACGGCAACGGGGTTTGCGTCAAACCCCACGGAGTTCACCCCGGATTCCAGGCAGGCCAGCTGGGTGGTCCCCACGCCGCAGAAGGGGTCGAGAACCCAGTCCTCACGGCCCGGCGAGAACATCTGCAGGAGACGCATGACCATCTCCCTGGAGAAACCCTCCTTGTAATAGAACCAGTTGTAGACAGGAAGGTTCTTGTTGGGCATAAAGGTGGCGAGGTGGCCCCACTCCAGCTTCTCCTGGATTTTATAATCCCCCGGCATGTTTAGTATTAAAACCGATAATTAAATATAGCAAGGCAAGGGAGTACATGCCGTCCGATACCCCTGCGGGGCACAAGAGGACGGAAGTTGAGGGATTCCATGTCTGAGGAAAAGCAGGAACGCTTTGAGAGAAAAAAGAAGCGCTACAGAGCAGTTTACAAGAGGGAAACCCCCTACAGAAAAACACCCTTTTTACAGGAGGCTTCCGCATTCCACAAAAAGCGTGTACGGAAAAAGAAGAAGGAGTGAGGCTTACTGGAGTTACCATTTCCTGCCACAATTAAAGCCCATTCAACTGCTTTCCGACCCGTTTCAGCCCCTCTTCAATCTTCTCAGTATCCAGTGCATACGAGAACCTGACTCGGCTATCAGAGCCGAACCACTCCCCAAGGTACGTGATGACCTTGTGCTTCTTGAACATGTTCCAGACAAAGTCCCTGGGGTTTTTAATCCTTGGCAAGACATAGAAAGCCCCCTCAGGTTTCCACAGGTCCAGGCCCATGTCTGACAGGCCCCTGTAAATCAGGTCCCTTCTCTGCCTCCATACCTCCAGCTGCTTGTCAAGGAAGCTCCTGGGGACCTTGGTGGCTTCATATGCCATCTCCTGGCCCAGTATGTTGGTATTCATTGAGGTATGTGTCTTCATCTCTATAACCCTGTTTACCAGTCTCTGGTCCATGGACCACAGGTAGCCCACCCTGAAGCCGCACATGGCATAGGTCTTTGAGAAGGAATTGATTGTCACAACATGGGGTCCCTTTATCAGATAGTTCTCCCTGACATATATCAAGTCCTTGTAGACCTCATCTGATATCACATATATTCCCAGATCACTAGTCAGTTTCTCTATCTGCTTCAGTGTCTTTATGGATTCGACCCTTCCTGTGGGATTGGAGGGTGAATTTATTATCACCGCCTTGCATCCCCTCACCTTATTCTCAAAGTCACCGAAGTCAATCCTGCCCTCTATTAAATCCGTGTAAACAGGCTCCATCCCGGCAAACCTTGCCATGTGGGGATAGGAATAGTAATAGGGCCTTGGCATCAGAACCCTGTTGTCCTTATCCCCTGTACTGGATATTGCCCTTAATGTCAGGTCCAGTGCCTCGGATGCCCCATTGGTGACCACGAAATTATCAGCCCTTGATTTCGGATACTGCCCGGCCAGGGCCTCCCTTAATTTGGTCTGCCCCTGTATCAGCCCGTACTTGAAATTCCTGTATGATGGCAATATATCATAAACCTCCCTTGGAGGAGGCAAGTCCGGCTGCCCTGAACCAAAGGAGATTATATCCTTACCAGATACCCCAATAAACATGGAAGGCGACAATTCTGTCATTGGAATCAACCTTGAAATTATTTAATCATGCCCTTGTTTACAAATTAATCCTGTTCCAGCTCCCCCCATCCGATGAGCCGCCACCTGCCCTGGACCTGCCTGGATATGGCTATCCTGTTTCCTGCTCTTGCGCAGATTGGTATCTTCAGCGTGGCCTCGATGCTTCCGGGCCTGGCCGATGTGACCGTTCCCACTGTCCTGGCCGTCCCTGTGGTGAGCATGAGGACATCACCGGTCTTTATCTGCTCCACCCTTATCGAGTCCCTGATTCCAATCACCCTCTCCAGGAGGGTGACCTTCATGATCAGCCTGTCATGTACAGGAGGCATGCTGCCCGCGACGCCCAGGGCATTGCCCGCCAGCGTGTCTGACTTTGTCAGGAAGGGGTCGAGCTCTGTTGAAACTCCCAGCAGGCCCCCGGGACCTGCCTCCGGAAGGTCTGTCATGGCCTTCTGCAGGCCCGTCACCCTGGTCCTGACTGTCTCGTAGCTCTCCTTTACCCTGATGCCCGGGCATATCTCCACTGTGTCGCCCACCTTCAGCATGCCCTCTACCAGGGAGCCGCCAACCACACCGCCCTTCAGGGAGCCTATCGGGGTCCCCGGCCTGTTCACATCAAATGAGCGTGCTATGAGCATCAAGGGAGGTCTTTTATCATCCCTCTTCGGTGTCGGGATCTGCTCCTCTATGGTCTCGATAAGCGCATCTATGTTGATGTTCTGCTGCGCAGAAACCGGGATTATGGGGGCGTTCTCTGCCATGCTCCCCCTGAGGAACTCCCTTATCTCCTTGTGGTTCTTGAGGGCCTCCTCCCTTGAGACAAGGTCTATCTTGTTCTGCACGATCACGATGTTCCTTATCCCTACGATGTCCAGGGCCTTGAGGTGCTCACTGGTCTGGGGCTGGGGGCATGGCTCATTGGCGCTGATTATCAGAAGCGCCCCGTCCATCAGGGCCGCCCCTGACAGGACATTGGCCATCAGGGTCTCGTGGCCCGGGGCGTCCACAAAGGAAACCGTCCTTATCGGCTTGCATGCAGAGAAGCATTTTATGCACTTGGGCGTGGTCCCGTACCCGTCGTGGCCCCTGCACTTGGGGCATTCATAGAATGTAGCATCCGCATATCCAATTCTTATGGTTATGCCCCTCCTGAGTTCCTCGGAATGTGTATCTGTCCACTTTCCGGTCAGCGCGGCGGTGAGGCTTGTTTTCCCGTGGTCCACGTGCCCCACAAGGCCTATGTTGACCTCTGGTATGGCCTTTGCGGGCATCTTCCTGGCCGTTGCCGGGCCGGATTTTCCTGCCTTCTTCTGCTTGGTTTTCCCTTCCATAAAGCCTCCGTAACACTTAATACGATTAAGTTTATATATACTTACTCAATTAAAACAGTAACTGTGCATGCCGACCTGATTTGGCAAACGGGCCCGTAGCTCAGTCTGGTTAGAGCACTCGGCTCTTAGTACACGCCGCCTCAAAGAGGCAGATGTAAAAGAAACCGAGGTGTCGCCGGTTCGAATGCACTGCTGGCGCAGGCAGCCAATGCCCGACCTTCCTTTATATAGTGGGTCGGGAAGGAAATGCTCCAGCAGGGCTGAACATCCGGTCGGGCCCATACCAAAGCATAAAACCCTTTATTCCAAGAAATAACCATGCCTAGCGTAAAACCAGACACCACCATAAGGGAATACCAGGACTTTGTCAGGCAAGTTTACGGCAAGCCCAATGACATGCATTTCGACCTTCCTGACATGCTTAGCAATGTTCAGCGCTTTGCCATGAGGGGCCTCAAGGGCATCAGAAAGAATGATACAGATAAGACGCGCATCAACATCATCATCTCACTGAGCTGGTTTGTTTCCACCCTTAACCGCCTTCATATAGATGTGGAGGATGCGCTCTGGAAGCGGTTTCCACACCTATGCTCATACTGCGCCAATTGCCCGTGTATATGCCAGGAAAAAAAGATGCTTGAAAGAAAACCCATTCCTGTTGACGATTCCAAGAGGCCTGCAACGCTCAGTGGCTTCCAGAAGATGTTCGAAAAGATATATCCTTCTCAAAGCAGGACCCTCCACAAGGCCGGTGTTCACATGGCCGAGGAGATAGGCGAGTTCTCAGAGGCCCTGCTGGCCTACAGGGGGGAGCACAGGGAGGAACACTTTGAGAATGTTCTCCTGGAGGCAGCCGACCTGCTTTCCCATTTCCTTTGCGTCTTCAATTCCCTTGGCATGGGCATTGCAGAGGAACTCTCTAAGGTATTCTCTGATAACTGCCATATTTGCGGGAAGGCCCCATGCGAATGTGATTTCAACAAAATAGTGAACTATGAGTCATAAGAACCATGTGCCAAGTTTTTTAACCTTTGGGCCAATTAAGCAATTATGCCCCTCGAAAAGACCAAAAAAGAGATTTTGGAGGGGATTTTCTCAAGCAAAAATATATCCCAGGAATTGAAGATGATGCATCTTCTCAGGATGATTCCTGACAAGGATACCTACTATTTCTCTGGTAAGAAGGGGGAGGTTGTCAAGAAATTAATTAACAGGGAATATACCTCAAACAACGAATTAAGAAAAGACCTCAAGGAAATAAATTTTGACCTTGCATGGGCACCGCTAAGCAATACAGACCTTTCCGGGCTGGACTTGAGCGGGGTTGACCTGACCGGCGCAAACCTGACCATGTCTAACCTGTCCTCTTCAAGATTGTCCCAGGCAACTATCCAAGCAAAGATTATGAACGCTGATTTTTCCGGTGCTGACCTTAGCCTGACCAACCTCTCACTGTCAGAGTGCACTGATGCCAATTTCAGCGGAACCAACCTTTCGATGGCCAACCTGAGTGGCGCACGCCTCGTATCGGCAAGATTCCTGAACGCGAACCTGACCAATGCCGACTTATCCAATTCCAACTTGACAGGCGCGGACTTCAGCGGCGCAATCTTGGAGGGAATAAATACAGAAGGGGCAATAACAAAGGGGACCATTCTTGAAATAAGGGATACCCCAAGGGAGCAAAAGAAAGACTATATGCAACCCGAGAAACCAGTCTACAAAGAGAAAACCAAAGGCAACGGATACAGAACCAGGGATGCCTACAAGAGAGAATCTCCTTACAAAAGAAAAGGCGTTTACAGATGATATGGTTGAGCAGAATATTGCATGTTTTTCCGGTAGCGCTTTTGGCAGAAGGCGGGAGCCTCTCGTAAAAAGGGTTAGGCAGCTATCTGGGCTTCCCCCTCGAAAGGAGTACCACCCAGACCGTGGGAGGGCTTGACTTCCGTGCTTCCGCACCCTCAGGGTGTTTCGAAACGGGAACGGGTAGACACCCCCACTTTGGCCGCCATTGGGTATATAATGCACCAAAGAGTATTTAAATATAAGCCTACGGGCATCCGAGCCGAACTCTGTAATTATCTTCATTCTTCAATTTTGTGTGTTGTCCCAAGCCTTATGGTTTTAAAGTACAAAAAATAAATAATAGCTTAGGGATTACCTATTTTCTTTGCGTAGTGATGTAGCATATTTAAAGAATAGAACCAAATAATATCTATGAATCCCAGAAGAGTAAGAATGAAAAAGGGAAGACAGAAGGAAATTATAGAAAAAGCAAAGGATATTGTGGGTGATTGGAAAGAGCTATCAAAACTTACTGGTACCAATAAATCCTATTTAAGAGACCACCTGAGAAAAGAAATAAGGACGCTCCCACAACCTCTCTACAACAAACTTCGTAAGATAGTAGGAGCAAAACACGACAAATTCATACTGGAAGTCTTAAATCATAACTGGGGAATGCTGAAGGGGGCAAAGATGAGTCCCCGGACAAAACCCAAAAATGTCAGTTTGATTAAACCTTCTATCGAACTGGCTGAAATAATGGGCATCATGTTGGGGGATGGTAATATATACAAAAAGCAATATGCTGTAAGGGTTTGCGGAAACGCAAAAGACGACAGGGTTTACCTTAGAGAACATGTAAAAAAATTGTTCGATGCCATTTTCGGTGTAACGCCTAAAGAATATCACCATGTAACTCAGAATGAGATAATACTATACATATATAGCAAATTCGTTGCTCATAACCTTATGCATTATGGACTTATTTCTGGGAATAAGAAGAAAAATAATGCTAAAATACCTCAATGGATTATGGGCAATGAAGAGTATATTCGTGCATGTATTAGGGGATTGTTTGATACAGACGGCACAGTATTCAAACAACGGGGAAACTTAAAGATTGAGTTAGCGTCTGGGATCCCAGGGTTGCAGAAAACATTTCAGAAGTTAATGAAAAAAGCCGGTTTCCACAAAAGTTGGTCAAGGCCTAATTCAAGGGGAGTTAGTAGATATGGTTTGTATTCAAAAAAGGATGTTGATAAGTTTATAAATGATATTGGCTTTAACAACATAAAGCATAAAAATAAGTGCCCAGGTAGTGTAGCGGCTTAATTATACCAAAGAAATTTGGTATACGGCTAGGCATATGGGACTGTCACTCCCATGACCCGGGTTCAAATCCGTTGGTTTCCGAAGGAAACCCCGGCAGGAACTCCCGGCCTGGGCGTAGGGTCTTGGGTTAGACTCCCCGGCAACGTTCAATAAATATTCGTGGAGGTGAGTCTAACCATGAACCCAGACAAACGGCTAAAGAACAAGCTTGATAGAATAAGGAAAAGCAAGCTTTCCGAGAGGAACATTCTGTTTCTGGACAGGTTTGTGCAGAAATGCCAGTCCGAAGGCATGTCAGAAAGGAGGATTGTCAAATACCTGAACTATCTCTCGCAGCAGGCACTTTTTCTCTCAAAGGACTTTGACAATATCGAAAAGGAGGGTCATGGAACATTACAACAAGACAAGTGACCAGCTTGGGGAGGCGTTCCGGATATATTTCAAGCTATTGGAGGATGGGGATGGAAAGCGCTGAAATGGAAAAAAGATATGCTGCCATGAAGATGGCAATCGAGGATGCGTTTCCCGAATTGTGGGAGGAGACCAAAGCATACCTTTCGGTAATGGCTGCCCTGCTCCTTGACGATTTCATGGGTTTCAGGAGTCAGCTCCCCCGATCTATCTTATCGTCGTCCTCTGGCTCGTCATTATCCCCAAAATCATCGTCATCGTCTTCCCAGTCTCGCTGCAAACCTGACATGTCATCGCCCCAATTCGAATTCATTTATCCCCCGAACCTGTTCAGCATTTTCTCATCAGCAAGGCATCGCCTGCAAAGATAACCATAGCTGCAGATGTGTATGTTGTTAAAATGCTCACAGTTGTCACAGATGTCAAAGATATCATCTGTCTCCCCAACATTAATATCATTATCCCTTTCCATGCTCACACCTCTAAACAAAAGATAAATGCATTAAGCTGTATAAATTGCTATTTCAGAATTTATTCATAATCAGAGTTATACGCATTTTCGAATTGTGAAGAGATTATGAAATAAGGATTTATTTAGGCCAGTCATATGTATTTGAGTATTTCAAGGTGATAATATGTCAAATGGCATGAGTCAGTTAGGGGGAAGGCCGATATTCATTCTTCCAGAGGGAGCACTGAGGATGACAGGCAAGGATGCCCAGCGTACCAATATAGAGGCTGCCATAGTTATATCCGATGTCGTGAGAACTACCCTGGGACCCATGGGCATGGACAAGATGCTCGTGGATTCTATTGGGGATGTTGTAATCACAAATGACGGTGCAACCATACTCAAGGAGATGCAGATAGAGCACCCGTCTGCAAAGATGATGGTGGAGGTTGCCAAGACCCAGGATGATGATGTGGGTGACGGGACAACCACTGCAGTCGTTCTTGCCGGAGAGATGCTGAAGAAGGCAGAGGAGCTTCTGGACCAGAAAATACACCCAACTGTTATTACCAGAGGATTTAGGATGGCCAAGAACAAAGCCCTTGAGGTATTTGAAAAGATTTCAATAGGCGTGGATTACAGTGACGAAAAGAACCTCCAGAAGATAGCAGAGACTGCAATGACAGGAAAATCAGTCGAGTATGCTTCAAAAGACCTTGCAAATATTGCTGTTGATGCAGTGAGGAAGGTTGCTGAATTAAAGGAGGATTCTGTTTTTCTTGACGCTGACCTCATCAAATTGGAAAAGAAAGCCGGAGGATCTGTAAATGAAACAAAGCTCATAAATGGCATTCTGGTTGACAAGGAGGTTGTCCATTCAGGTATGCCCAAGAAAGTAGAGAATGCCAAGATTGCCCTGATTGATTCAGCACTGGAGGTTAAGGGGCTTGAGGGGGATGCTAAGATAAGTATAGACTCGCCTGAAAAGCTGCAGCTATTTTTTGACCAGGAAGAGAAGATGATCAGGGACATGACTGAGAAAATCAAGGTCTCGGGTGCAAATGTGGTCTTCTGCCAGAAGGGTATAGACGACTATGCACAGCACTACCTGGCAAAGGCAGGCATACTTGCAGCAAGGAGCGTCAAGAAATCTGACATGGAAGCTCTCTCCAAGGCAACAGGAGCAAATATTGTCTCCAATCTTAAGGAACTGGGTAAGGATGATATTGGATATGCAGGACTAGTATCTGAAAGGAAGGTAGCAGGGGATGAGATGATATTTGTTGAGAAATGCAAGGCACCAAAAGCAGTAACCATATTTATAAGAGGCGGAACAGAACATGTCATTGATGAGGTTGAGAGGGCCATGAACGATGCAGTTAAGGGGATTGCATCAACACTTGAACTCAAGAAGGCTGTGGTCGGTGGCGGTGCTTCTGAGATTGAGGTAGCTAAACAGATAAGGAAATACGCCGACACCTTCGAGGGCAGGGAACAGCTTGCCGTGGAGGCTTTTGCTGATGCTATGGAGGTAATCCCAAGGAGCTTAGCAGAGAATGCCGGCCTGGACCCGATAGACATGCTTGCAAGCCTAAGGTCTGAACACGAAAAGGGACATGTATATTCAGGCCTGGATGTGTATGAAGGAAAGGTTCATGACTGCTTGAGAGAAGGCGTGCTGGAACCGCTTAAAACCAAGCTTCAGGCAATAAAAAGTGCCAGCGAGGTCGCTGAGATGATACTGAGAATAGATGATGTGATATCAGCATCAGCCGGTAAAGGGAAGACACCAAGCTACGACCATGAGGAATAATCGTTGGCAATTCTATTTTCTCGTTATGTAAACCAGCGATGCTAAACCAAGAGCCTGCATTAGATTCAGAATGCTGTTCTGCACAGACAACTCATCGACTATGTCAACTCCTGAGAGCAGCCGAAAGGAAATTGCTGATAGGTTCTGCAGGAAAAGCAGCACTGAAAAGAACAGCAGGCCTGTTGTAACGCTTGATTTTATCTTGCTGAAGCTCTTCCAGTAGAAGAATATGAGATATGCAAGGAGCACCAGATTTATAACACGAATTCCTATTGCCAGGTGAATGATTTCAAGCGCCATACATACTCCTTTTGCATGCTTCTATTTATTGTTATTTCCAAGTTTGTTCACAATGTCGTCAAACTCCGCGATTTGGGATTCAAAGAACTCCGTCAGGAAATACAGCTCACCATACCTCTTTTCCTCGCAGGTTATGAACTGGTTGTCCACAAGGACCTTG
>CAZAEI010000017.1:17929-20700 GCA_964484305.1 uncultured archaeon | reverse complement strand
GGTATCTCTGTGGGCTCCCTGGTATAGGAGAGTATGAAGCCGTCCAGGTTTATCAGGCTCGGAAGAAGGACATTCACGTCCTCAGAGACCTTATAGGCCTGGATGACCGTGTCCAGTATCTCCTGGTTCCGCTCGCAGAAGAACATGAGCCAGCCCGTATCCCGCTGGTCAAGGAAATCATTGTGATCCGACCACAGGGTGATAGGAGCCGAGAGCGCCCTGGAGACGTTCATCATGACGATGGGGAGGCGCATCCCGGAGGCGACATAGACAATCTCGTGCATGAGCATGAGCCCCTGGGACGATGTCCCGGTGAAGACCCTGGCCCCGGTCGCAGAGGCCGCCACAGCGGCAGAGAGGACAGAGTGCTCGCTGTCCATAGGGAGGAACCTGCCCTTCCAGAGACCCTTGACGCTCCACTTGGCAAGGGTTTCGATAATCTCGGTCTGGGGTGTTACAGGGAAGTTGGGGACCACCTGGGCCCTGGAGAGCCTGGCCCCCCAGGCAGCCGCAGCATTCCCGTCCATGAGGGTTTTCCTGGCCATTGTCATAATATAAAACTTTCGGCTTAAAATAAACCATGCCCCTGTTCGGATTCTTCAGGAAAAAACCAGAAGAGACCCCTGAATTGCAGGCCTTTGATGTCAGCCTGGCAGACCTCCCCGGGTGGTTCGATAAGGCCATGGGCGAGGAGATAAAGAAGAAGAGGCAGGAGACCGAGGGGATATACAACAGGATTCTGGAGGGGTTCTCGAACATAAGGCAGAGCCTGGACAGGCTCGACCGCGCCAGGATGGTTGGGGGCGAGAGGGCTCATGTCGCGGCCAATATGATAAAGGAGTCCTTTGTGAGGAAGAACTACAACCAGCTCAACAGCCTGGCCTCATTCTACCAGCAGTACAGGCCGGATTATGAATATTTCATGGCCTTCCAGGAGAGGGGCATGAAGGCCATAAAGGGCCTCAAGGACTCCACCCCCAAGCAGGCAATCCTGCTCTCCAGGTACTTCAAGAGGGAGAGTGGGGAGCTTGTGGACAGCATAAAGCAGGCAGAGGAGCTACTGCAGCAGTTCGTGGAGTTCCTCAGGGCCGGTTCAGGTGCCCTGGGAACCAAGGAGAGGGTAAGGGGCATGGCAAGGTCTTGCAACGAGCTCCAGGCAGAGATGAAAGGGCTGGATGAGAGGGCATCCGGGCTCAGGGACGAGGCAGGTCGATTCAGGGAGAGGAAGTCAGAACTGGAGAAGGAGTTCCTGGAGCTGCTCAAGAGCGGCGAGTGGAACGAGCTCAACAGGCTGAGCAAGGATGTTGTTGATATCAGGAAAAGGCTCGGTGAGGCGGAGCTCATGATAAGCACCGAGCTCTCATCGGTTAAGAGGCCGCTCAAGAAGCTTGAGCACAGCCTGGCCAAGGCGGGGAAGCTCACACCCATGCAGAAGAACACCCTGCATGACTTTATCAGAGACCCCTTCAGGGCCATAATGTCCGAGAAGGGGGAGAGGGAGCTCCAGAGGGCCCTGAGGTCCCTGAAGAGGCAGATAGACAGCAGGAATGTGGAGCTCAAGGACAAGGAGCAGCTCGGGGTGGACGAGCTATTAGAGAGGCTGGAGGGTGACATGCCGGGGCTGAAATCCAGGTACATGGGGCTCAAGAATAGGCTGGAAAAGGCAGAAGGCCAGCTCCAGGACCTCTCCAGGCTGCCCAAGACCAAGGAGAGCCTCGAGGCTCAGATAGGGAGAGTCAGCGAGGAGTCAGGCAGGCTTGAGGATGAGCTCAGGGGAATCGCGTCCAGGAAATCCAGGGCAGGGAAGCAGCTGGATGAGAAAATCAGGGAGATTGAGTCTGTTATCCTGGAGGAGACCCAGAAGAGGGTCACGATAAAAGCATGAATTATTCCATAATAAGATGATGCAATATGGTTTCAAAATTATCGAGACCAGTTGAGGTTCTGGGTGTTCTGATAAGCCTTCTTGTTGGTATTATCACATTGTATTTTGGAGCTACAAACCCGCAGATTGGTATTGTTTTTCTTGTCTCCATATACTTCTTTATAGTGATTTATCTTGTTGTGGATTACATAATGAGTTTAGCCAAAAAGAAAATCGATCAAATTAATAAAAACTCTGAAAACATAGAAAGTATTAGGAAAGAATTAAATGAATTAAAAAAGGGCCTCAATCTACATCTGGAAATCGCAAAGGTCAAAGCCAAGGTTGAATCTATGGAAAAGTCATCGGGAAGAAAGAAGGGCTCAATTGACCCAAGAATTGTAATCATAATCATCATTCTAATCTTCTTTTACCTTTATTTAAGATCTCTTGGAATTCTACCCTGAAATCTAGATATGATACCTTTTTAAAAGAGCATCTCACTATTTATTGAAAGTAGACCTATTATGGTGACAGCATGACCACGTTTGGTAAGGGCTTCAGGGCAGGGACAAGGAGGAAGCTGGCCAGTGCCAAGAGGAAGAAGTTCAAGGCAGAGCCCTTTCTCCAGGAGTTCAGGCCAGGCCAGAGTGTGGTCATAAAGCAGGACCCCTCATCCCACGGGGGCATGCCCCACATAAGATACAAGGGCAAGGTCGGCATTGTCAAGGCTAGGAGGGGCTCGGCCTATCTGCTCAGCCTCAGGGCGGGCAAGAAAGAGAAGAGCATCATAGCAAGACCCGAACATTTAAAACCAATTAAACAATAATATTAACCCAGAACTAAGCGAGCTGGTTTGTATGGAAATCAAGGAAGAAGCCTTTGTTTCATGGCACGATGCCAAGAA
>CAZAEI010000017.1:10282-17829 GCA_964484305.1 uncultured archaeon | reverse complement strand
TGGTTTGTATGGAAATCAAGGAAGAAGCCTTTGTTTCATGGCACGATGCCAAGAAGATCCTGGAGAAGAAGGCCAAGGAGAGGGAGCTGGGCTACGAGCAGAAAAACGCTTTAGAGCACCTCAGGAAGTTCTCCAGGGCTCCCCAGAAGGCCGCGGAGGGGCTCGTGTCAGAGCTGGACAAGATAGAGAGGCTTAAGGACAGGCACAAGGTTGCGATAGTGAACATGCTCCCCAGGGACGATGAGGAGCTCAGGCTGCTGTTCGCAAACGAGATAGTCACTGTTTCTGACGAGGACAAGAAGAAGATAATATCCCTGGTCAAGAAGTTCGCCTAAATCAATTTAAAATAAGCAATTTACTATGAACATGACAGCAGGGCTAGCATCCATCATAAAGGGGGTTTATTACGGCCTCATTGACCTGGGAAACCCTGTAAGGTATTCCCCATCCGGCTTAAGGGAGCTGAATGAGGTCATAAGATACTCCCGTGTTAGGTCAGAGATAAGCGATCACCTGGTCACCCTCTTCACAGAGTCGCTTACAGTGAGGCCGAAACTGATTGTAGAGTTGGGTGTGGAGCACGGCCGGAGCACCTTTGTGTTTGAGCGCGTGGCCAGGCTCTGCAAGTCAAAGCTGATAAGCGTGGATATCAGTGACTGCTCAGGCATCTCCTCCTATAAGGACTGGGTGTTTGTAAAAAGGGATGACATAGAGCTTGCAAGGGGGTTTGAGGGGTTCTGCAGGAGGCTTGGGATTGAACCCAGAATCGATGTCCTTTTTATTGATACAAGCCACGAGTTTGAGCACACCCTCAAGGAGATTGAGCAATGGTTTCCCTTCCTGTCTGAAGGGTCAAAGGCAATCTTCCATGACACCAATCTTGGGCGCATCTATTTCAGGAGGGACATGAGCATGGGGTTCGGCTATAATAACAGGAGGGGCGTAATCCGGGCCCTGGAGGCATATTTCAGCAGGGCATTTGATGAGAAGAGGGACTTTACTGCCTCCGAGGGGGGCTGGCTGATCAGGCATTACTCCAACTGCAACGGCCTCATGATATTAGAGAGGGTTCCCGATACCCCCTGATATGCAAGGGGATTGCCTAAATCAATTTAAAACCAATAACCAATTTAGACATGTAGCTTAAGGGTGACGCTTAAATACTGCTTGATGTCAGCGGGCTTGGTGGGTGAGGGTTATGAGGGAAAAGAGGCCTATAAGAAAAGATGAATGGGCAGTGATTCTGGACTTCCTCTCCCATGGCCACAGCGGAATGGACCGCTCCCAGCCCGTGGCCCATGTTCTGGGAGAGGAGTACTTCTCGCTTCTCGAGATCATAATAAGGGATGACATCCCCCTCAAGGCAGGGGACAGGATATACATAGGAGACAGCAAGAGGGACAAGGTGAGGTACATCCGGGGAAGGATAGGTATAGACAAGCTTACTGTTTCTGCAAGGGGCGAGCTGGAGGATACGATAGAGGACATAATAAAGAAGAAGCCGCAGAGGTTCCTGGATTTCTTCAATAAGTCAGGGAACATAAGCACGAGGATGCACCAGCTTGAGCTGCTTCCCGGCATAGGCAAGCGCCACCTGTGGGCCATAATCGATGAGAGAAAGGTCAAGCCCTTTGAGTCCTTTGGGGACATAAAGAAGAGGGTTCCCCTTCTCCCTGACCCGGAGAAGATGGTGATAAAGAGGATAATCGAGGAGCTGGAGGACAAGGACAAGCACAGGGTCTTTGTTCCCAGGATGGAGAGGGGAAGGTAGTTCAGTGAATGCCGTTCCGAAGGATTGCCATCTTCGGTGTCAAAGGAACGGAGGGTGATGTGGATGCTAGTAAGGGACGTGATGAACAGGGATGTGAAGACCATAGGGCCGGGGGAGACCATCCTTGAGGCCGCAAACAGGATGAACGAGTTCAGGGTGGGGTGTCTCGTGGTTGTTCAGAAGACAAGGCTGATGGGAATCGTCACCGAGAGGGACATCCTGGAGAAGGTGGTAGCAATGGACAAGAGGGCCTCCAAGGTCAGGGTGAGCCAGGCCATGACCAGGGACCCAGTCATGATAGATGAGGGCAAGGACATCTCAGAGGCAGTGGATATCATGAACAAGTCCCATATAAAGAAGCTGCCCGTGGTGTCGGGTCAGAACCTCGTGGGTATTCTTACAGCAACCGACCTCGCCAGGGTGCAGCCCGAGCTTATAAAGCAGATAAGCGCCATCATGGCCTTTCCCAAGAAGGGAAGGCCTGTGGCAGGATAGATTTAAGGCAGCAAATCAGGTATATATCGTGTTTGTAAAAGAGGTCATGAAGGGGGATGTGAAGACCACAACTTCTGACACCACCGTACTTGAGGCAGCCCGGAAGATGGCCCAGAACAACATAGGATGCCTGATGGTGGTTAATGACACGCTCGAGGGCATAGTCACCGAGAGGGACATACTCAACAAGATAGTGGCCCCGGGCAAGGACCCCGGCCAGGTCATGATAAGGGATGTCATGACAAGGAAGGTAATAAGCATATCCCCTGACAAGGACATGGAGGAGGCCTCTGATATCATGAGCAAGCACGGGATAAAGCGGCTTCCTGTGGTCTTCGGGGACGAGGTGGTGGGCGTCATAACATCCACAGATGTGGTGGCCATACTGTCCAAGGCCATAAAGGAGATCTATTCGCAGTAATAAACCTTTCTTGCATCTGTCCTGCTCAAAGGGAATAACCCGGCCCCCAAGGAAAGCTTTATTTATAAGTTCAGTCTATAGAATTTATCCAGTGGGCCCGTAGCTCAGCTTGGCCTAGAGCGCCCGTCTTATATGACCACCAGGTCAAGGCCTGGTGTGTTCTGGGCTAGCGGGAGGTCGTGGGTTCAAAACAAGCTTTTTTCAAGAAGAAGCTTGAGCAAAAAGGAGCTGGTTTCCACTCCGTTCCAACCGGCTTCCAGTAAAATGGAAGTTGCCCCGAACAAGTGCCTGCCGGTCCTCTGGACCGGAATGTGCTGAAGTGAGTGGGCAACTCCTTTTGACTCCAGACTTTTCTTGAAAAGTCTGGTGGAAGTCCCTCCGGGCCCATAAAACCAGGATAAGCAGCAACCCAATCGAAAGGCTTTTAAATACAAGCGGCATATATTTACGTTGAATCCGGTTAATGCCTAATGGGTTATGCTTACGGTTTCAAATAAAAGGGGTGATTGAATGACAAATGGAATGGCACAGGCTGGCGGACAGCAGATACTGATACTCCCAGAGGGAACTCTGAGGAACAGGGGCAAGGATGCCCAGAGGATGAACATATCAGCCGCAAGGGCGGTTGCGGATACTGTCAAGACCACACTTGGTCCCAAGGGAATGGACAAGATGCTTGTTGACTCCCTGGGGGACGTGGTCATAACGAATGACGGGGCGACCATACTCAACGAGATGCAGATAGAGCATCCCTCGGCAAAGATGATGGTGGAGGTTGCCAAGACCCAGGACGACGCGGTTGGCGACGGCACAACCACTGCCGTTATCCTTGCAGGTGAACTGCTCAAGAAGGCAGAGGGACTGCTGGACCAGGAGATACACCCCACTGTGATAACCAAGGGGTTCAGGATGGCCAAGTCCAAGGCACTGGAGGTTCTCAATCAAATAGCAGTGGATGTTGACATAAAGGATGAGGACATGCTGCTCAAGATTGCCGAGACAGCCATGTCCGGCAAGTCTGCCGAAAAGGCCTCCAAGGAGCTGGCTGACATAGGGGTCAGGGCTGTAAAGAAGGTTGCTGAGATAAGGGACGGCAGCCTCGAGCTCGACACAGACAACATAAAGATGGAGAAGAAGACAGGGGGCTCGATAGATGACACGCAGCTGATAAACGGCATACTCATAGACAAGGAGGTTGTCCACTCAGGCATGCCCAAGAAGGTTGAAAGGGCCAGGATTGCCCTCGTGGACTCTGCCCTCGAGGTCAAGAGCCTTGAAGGCGATGCCAAGATAAACATCGACTCCCCAGACAAGTTCCAGCTCTTCCTCGATCAGGAGGAGAAGATGCTCAGGGAGATGGTGGACAAGATAGCCAAGTCAGGGGCCACTGTTGTCTTCTGCCAGAAGGGCATAGATGACAATGCTCAGCACTACCTCTCAAAGGCAGGAATCATGGCAGCTAGGAGGGCCAAGAAGTCTGACATGGAGGCCCTTGCCAGGGCAACCGGTGCAAAGATAGTGACAAACCTCAATGAGTTGGGCAAGGATGACCTGGGATATGCAGGCATTGTTGCAGAGAGAAAGGTAGCGGGTGACGAGATGATATTCGTTGAGGAGTGCAAGACCCCCAAGGCAGTGACAATACTGATAAGGGGAGGAACAGAGCACGTAATCGACGAGGTCGAGAGGGCCATGCAGGATGCTGTCAAGGGTGTTGCCGCTGCCCTTGAGCTCAAGAAGGCAGTTGCCGGCGGCGGCGCCACGGAGATAGAGGTTGCCATGCACCTCAGGAAGTACGCGGACAGCTTCCAGGGAAGGGAGCAGCTTGCTGTGAATGCCTTTGCAGAGGCCATAGAGGCCATACCAAGGGCCCTGGCTGAGAACGCGGGCCTCGACCCCATAGACAAGCTCGCCAACCTGAGGGCCGAGCACGACAAGAAGCAGGTCAATTCCGGGCTCGATGTGTTTACAGGAAAGATTCACGACACAATCCGGGCCGGGGTCATAGAGCCGCTCAAGATAAAGCTCCAGGCCATAAAGAGCGCGGGCGAGGCTGCTGAGATGATACTCAGGATAGATGACATGATATCCTCGGGAAGCTCTTCTGGCGGGGGCCCGCCCATGCCTCCGGGAGGGGGCATGGGAGGCATGCCCGAGTACTAGCTTATCTAGTACTGGTTTCATTATTTTCTTCTTTATGATTCCAGAAGGGGTATTTCGATACCAGGAAGACAGTTGAAGATTTATATATTAAGCAACCAAAATAATACCATGGAGGATGAAGAGACCTACGAGGTCATACCTGCTTCTCCCATAAGAAAGCTCGAGAAGAGGATGGGTATGCTGGAGTCCTCGTCCTCGACCTCTGAGGTGCAGAGGCTTATCGAGCAGATTATAGAGCTGATAAAATCCAACCAGAGGATTATAGATGACGTGGTGAAGTCAGACAGCGAGCTCAGGAGTGAGATATCAAGGCTTCCAGGAGAGATAAAGGACCTGGTGGAAAGGATGGACGAGTTCCTGGGGATTCTCAAGGCCACGGCCACCGAGGAGAACTCGGAGGACACGTCCAAGGATGCCATGACCCCGTTCGTGGAAAAGATAAACGAGCTCGTGGAGCAGAACAAGAAGTCTGTGGAGGCCAGCCAGGCCGTTCTGGCCAACCTCTCGAGCATAGATAACCGGCTCAAGAGGATCTACCTCGGAAGCACGGCAGCGGGGGCCAGGAGATACTAGACGCTTTTAAGTAATCAGGTACAACTATATCAGAGGAGGTAAATCAAATGAAGGGAATCACTCCAATAATATCCATCATCGTGCTCCTGCTGATAACGGTTTCCCTTGCAGGCGCAGCCTACGTCTTCCTGGGCGGCTACATGACTGCCTACACCGGCAAGGCCCTCCAGGTATCGAACCCCGGGCTGTGCATAGGCGGAAGAGAGGCCTTTATAACAGTGACCAACATGGGAACGCAGCCTATAAACTTGGGAAACTGCGCTACAGTCGCACAGTCGGGAACGTTCGCTGACTGTGGTGACATCACCGTGGTCAGGACCGATGGCGGTGCTATGGTCAATGCAGGGTTTGATGCTGACACTATAGCAGCTGCGCAGCCAGGCGCTCTCTCCAAGGTCACGTTCAGGGACCCCGGATGCACATCAGCGGGAACACCAGCTGTATGCAAGTACGCCTTCACAAGGGCTGGTGAACTGCAGGCAGCCGAGGCAATCGTTAGCTGTAGCGGATAGTCCTGTAAGCAATTCTTCTTTAGTCTTATATGGCCAGGCAGGCCTCTGGCCTCCTTGTTCATCTCAAACACCCTGACACCCCGTTTTTCAATGTGGGGTTTGAGGGTCTTACTGCCGTTATCAATACCTTGTCAACCAATTGCAAGCATAATCCGCCATTCATGGCAGGGTGCTTGATTATATTGAAAACAAAAAACATCTGTTTTCAAACAGATGATGGATGCATAGTTTGTTTTCAATAGCTGTTGCCGAACCAATAAAACCACTGGCTTTAGTCAGGGGTTGCAGAGAGGCAACATTATTTATACCGGTTTTGCGAACTATTTACATGAGGGCTCAAGTAAGCATGATTTCTGTTGTCATCATAGCAGGGATAATCA
This sequence comes from uncultured archaeon, assembly GCA_964484305.1. Lineage (GTDB taxonomy): Archaea > Aenigmatarchaeota > Aenigmatarchaeia > QMZP01 > QMZP01 > DAOVFN01. The sequence goes on along the minus strand of CAZAEI010000017.1, from coordinate 11,514 downwards.
TTGCCCTGATAGGCGTGGCCTACACATGGGCAGTGCCCATGATAGAGAAGAGGATGACGATAACTGACTATGACCTTGTGGAGGGCTTCATGCTCGAGCTGGACGATAGGATAGTGGATATTGCCAATACCGGCTCAGGGGAGGCCAGGATAGCGATACCCAAGGGCACCCTGGAGGTCCTGGGATACGATTTCACTGGCGGGGTGAACAACACCATAACCCTTGACTTCTATGTGAGCCAGCCCATCATGACAGAGAGCGGCAGCGTCCCCATAGAAACCAGCAGCCTGGACGATGTCGGGGAGTACGGAAATACCGAGCCCAGGATTATCCTTCTCTCCAGGTCCTCTGATGAAAGGTACACCCACCTTAACATAAGCATGAGGTACAGGGAGCTCAGGAGCAGCACACCAAAGGGCTACATTATAGCCCTCTGTCCGTCCTCCGGATGCAATGGCAGGGTGTCCGGGGGAAATGATGTCACACTATCCTTTGATAAGAGCATAGTGGAATCCAGGGACCCGTTCGATGGCGGGCCCCTGACAGTCATATACATCACTATTGGAGTGACCTGACATCGATGTCACGGCCCTGATTTTTTATATAACAGATACAAGAAACCAATATGGGAAAAAAGGGCGCTTCTATTGTTTTTGAGCAGGTGCTACTCTTCATGATAGGCGTGATAATCTTTATAGCCTGCTTCTCTATGTTCAACTCCTATGAGCTCTATTTCAGTGAATCCATCGCCGCGAATCAGCTCGAGGAGGTGAGCGAGTGGATAGTCTCCAATATAGTAGGCTTCTCTGAGGGGATGGAGGTGAACTCGACAGTCAGGATACGCATTCCGGAGCTGGTGGGAAACGAGCCCTACATGATAGACCTGACCCAGGAGGGCCTGAACCTGACTGGCTTTGTGAGCGGCAGGAGTGTGTTCTCGCCGCTCTCCGGAATCAACCAGAGCTTCTCTCTCAGCGGGGGGTTTTCCACCATGCATGGTAGCGAATTCGTGATATATAAGAGAGGGAACCAAATTATAATTGGATGATATCATGGTCGGGACGGGAATGAAGAGCCTCATGGCCTTCAGGATTACAAGAATGATGAGGAAGGGCTACCTCGCCACCCTCAAGAGGGAGAGGAGGCCGGGGCAGCCAGGACCGTCCGGCATGGCCTTTGCGCCTTACCAGTATCCCCCGGGCACCCAGCCACCTGCACCCTATCCCCCGGGC
>CAZAEI010000017.1:0-10182 GCA_964484305.1 uncultured archaeon | reverse complement strand
TATCCCCCGGGCACCCAGCCACCTGCACCCTATCCCCCGGGCACCCAGCCACCTGTACCCTATCCCCCAGACACCAAGCTGCCCAGGAAATACCAGCAGCCTTCTGGTGAAGACAAGAGTGAGAAGGTAAAGGGGATAAAGATATCAGATGATACGGTTTCTGCAGCCGCCCCACCCCCTGTTAAATCCAAGGAGGCTAACCTGAAAGACTTTAAGATGAGCTATCCCCTCATCCCCAGGCGGCCTGCCCGCGGGGAGAGGGTATACGCATATGCGGACATAAGGTGGGACAATAGACTCGGGGAACTCGTGTACTATGTAGTTGAGCCCAGGATAACACAGTATGACCAGGAGGTCATAGAAAGCACAAAGAGAATCTTGGAGGAGAGGCTCGATATAGACTTCTTTAAGGTGGGTGAGATAAAGGCCAAGAGTCTTCTGAGGGAGGAGATCTATAAGATACTGAAAATGAAGCCGAACATGGACCCAGGAAAGACAGACAGCATAAGATACTGCCTGGAAAGGGATATAGTAGGCATGGGCAAGGTCGAGCCCATGTTCAATGACCCCAACATCGAGGACATATCCTGTGACGGGATAAACATACCAATCTATGTCTATCACAGGAGCCCCAACCTGGGCTCCCTGAAGACAAACGTTGTTTTTGCAACAGAGGAAGAGCTCAACAGCTTTGTGGTCAAGATGGCACAGAGGGCCAGGAAGAGCATCTCGATAGCAGAACCCCTCTTGGACGCCTCGCTTCCTGACGGCTCCAGAATGCAGGCAACCCTTGGGACTGACATAGCGAGGAAGGGCTCGAACTTCACTGTAAGAAAGTTCGCAGAGAAGCCACTCACGCCCATAGACATGCTCAAGTACGGAACCCTGAACAGCACACAAGTCGCATACCTGTGGATGGCCATAGACAACGGCAAGTCCGTACTGATTTCTGGCGGGACAGCCACGGGAAAGACATCGATGCTCAATGCACTCTCACTCTTCATCAGGCCCAACATGAAGATAGTCTCGATAGAGGACACCCCGGAGCTGAGGCTCCCCCATCCCCACTGGATTCCCGAGGTGGCAAGGACACCACTCTCCCTTAAGGGCAGCACGGGCGAGGTCTCCCTCTTCGACCTTCTGAAGTCATCCCTGAGGCAGAGGCCTGACTACATAGTCATGGGCGAGGTGAGGGGCAAGGAGGCCTTTGTGCTCTTTCAGCAAATCGCGACTGGGCACCCCTCCCTAGCAACCATACACGCAGCATCTATAAACCAGCTTGTTGACAGGCTGACCACACCGCCCATATCCCTTCCACCCTCTCTCATCGAGAACATCGACATCATAATCTTCCTCACGCTCACGAGGCTCGGGGGCAAGTATGTAAGGCGTGCGAACAAGATACTCGAGGTGACGGGAATCAAGGATAATCTCCCAACATCCAACAGTGCCTTCAGCTGGAAACCCAGCGAGGACAAGTTCAAGACAGAGGAGAGGTCTGTGGTCCTGAGGAGCATTGCCGAGAGGCAGGCCCTTGATGAGGCAGGGGTCAAGGACGAACTTGCAAGAAGAAAGAGCATAATTGAGTGGATGTACAGGCAGGAGATATTTGACTACCGCGAGGTTGCCAGGATAATCTCCACCTACTATACCAACCCGGAAAGGGTTATGACTGTTATTGGTGAGAGCTGATTCCATGCTGCAACGTATTGCGATGAGATTATTTGGCGGATTTGTTGAACCCTACATGGTGTACTTTGAGGGGCTCGGGAGGAGCCTCAAGAGGGGGATGTTCAGATCCACCACGCAGGAATATGTCTCTATCCTCCTCTTTACATCCATGATTGCCTTCATAGTCACTATAATCATGGGCTCTGTTTTCATAACCATTGCCTTGGGTGGTGTAGCGACATCAGATCCCGTGATATACAGCTACACCCTGACAGTCATACTCTCTCTCGTTGCGTCAGGGGGTATGTTCTTTGCCGGATACTACTATCCCAATATAAAGGCAAACAGCATAAAGACCCAGATTGATAGGGCCCTGCCCTTCTCCGTCTTCTTCATGGCCACGACTGCCACCTCGGGGATTCATCCCCTGGAGATATTCAAGACCCTTTCCCAGAAGAAGGGTGTTATAGGCATCGAGGCCAACAGGATATACACCAGCGTTAAGACCCTGGGCATGAACCTGATAGATGCCATGGCCAAGGTTGCCAACAGGACCCCCTCCCCTGCCTTTGCAGACCTTCTCTGGGGGATGATATCTGTCATGACCACCGGAGGGAGTCTCGAGGACTACCTTAACACAAAGACCAGGACCTTTATGACACGGTACAGACTCTCCCTGAATGACTATGCAAAGAAGATTGCGCTCTACACCGAGATATACATCACCCTTGTCATGGTGGGTTCACTGTTCTTCATAGTGCTCACCGCCATAATGTCGCCCCTGGGCGGCATGGACATACTGATGCTGCAGACCTTTGTGGTATTCTTTTTAACCCCCATGGTCTCCGTAGCCTTTATAGTCATCCTTAAGGGGTCCTCGCCAATGGAGTGATTGCATGGGAAAGAAGACAATGAGCGAAGAGGAAAAGGCATACGGGCAGAAAAGGACACTAGCCATCATGGCTGTCATAAGCGCCGGCCTCATAATCGGGGGCATAGCAATTGGAGACGCCGCTGTCCTGGGGAACCTTGTTATAATAGCAATCTTCCTCACAGCCGTCCCACACTTCTTTTTCAAGTATTCCAGGTATCTCTGGGTGAAAAGCCTGGAACTGGAGTTTCCGAACTTCATCAGGGACCTTGCGGATTCTGTCCGTTCCATGCCCCTTCCAGAAGCCCTGGGTGTGGTGAGCAGGTCCAATTACGGCAACCTGACCGGTGAGGTAAAGAAGATGTACAACCGCATGTCGTGGGGAACCCCCTTCCTGAGGGCCCTGGAGATATTTGAGGAGAAGGCCAAGGGCTCAAATATCATATCAGATGCCCTCACGATACTCAGGGAGTCCTATCAGACAGGGGGGAACATGGTATCCACCCTGGAGTCCATTTCCAGGGACATGCTCATGCTCAAGGAGGCAGACCAGGAGAGGTCCTCGATGCTGAGGCAGCACATCATGGTGATGTATGCCATATTCTTTATGTTCCTGGGGATATCCCTGATGATAATATTCGTGATGGTTCCCATGATAGAGAGCCAGAGCGAGATGGGGGGAGGTGTTTTCCAGAGCCAGCTAATCTTTGCCAACCCATGCCCGCCAGAGAGCGCAATGTCGTTTCCCTGCGGACTGTACATAGCCATAGCAACAACACTTGGAGTCCCTGTCCAGAAGGTGGGGGCATACTACATATCCATGTTCTTCTCTTCCCTGGTAATCCAGGGGATATTCATAGGCCTGATAACAGGCCAGCTCGGTGAGAACTCTATCCTAGCAGGCATAAAGCACAGCATCATAATGGCCTTTGTCGCGATAGCGATATTCCTCTTCTTTGCCAAGGTTGGAATGATGCCTGCATAAACCATGACAACCCTGGCTGTTGGTTTCTATATCCTGACTGAACCCGGGGAATCTTTTTAAGTATTGCTTTCAAGAACTGAAGGTAAGAATCCCGGAGCCTGGTAGCATGACACTTTGTATAATAGGCCAGGAGAAGAGCGAGAGCAACCTGAAGCTCCTGGCAGAGGCGAAGAAAGCATGGGATTCCGTGTTTTTTGTCCCCATTGACAGCATAGGAATCGGGCTGAATGAGAAGTTCTCGATACAGTACCGTGCCACAGACATACTCAGGTTCAGGGCCCTTCTGCCCAGGATACCCAGGGATTATTCATCCTATGCCTACCAGCTCCTCTCCCTCTTCCCTGAAGAGACCTACATGCCCATAAAACCCATATCCTATCTCCTGGCAGCCGAGAGGTTCTTCCTCCTCACTGTTCTGAGGAAGAGGGGGATCCCCACGATTAACCTCAACATGGCAAGGTCAACCAGCGCAGCCATCAGGATGGTGGAGTCAGGAAGCTACCCCATGATAATCAGGACCACCGAGAAGAAGACGGGTGTGGTGGTCAAGAACCACCTGGAGGCCAAGAGCATCATAGACGCGCTTGCGCACCTCAAACAGCCCATTCTCATAGAGGAGGTATACAAGGACATCATATCAGCATACGTGGCAGAGCCCGAGGTTGTCGCCTCTGTCAAGAAGAAGACCAAGGCAACGGATGTCCTGTTCGCTCCGGGGGAGCTCAGGAAACACAAGCTCGGCCTTGACGAGGAGCAGCTTGCCCTTGACGCGGCCAGGTCCATGGATACCCACATAGCCAGGGTGGATATCTCCGTAAACGGAGAGCCTGTGGTGGTCAATGTGGAGCTGAATCCCTCCCTTATTGAGCCCAGCAGGGCCAGCGGCGTCAACATACCCCAGAAGATAATAGGCTTGGTAAGGGAGAACTACAAGTCTTATACAGAGAGGCCCATCCTGCTCAAGTTCTTTGAGGACGCCAAGTCAGTGGTCAGGGACGTCCTGAAGGGCAAGCAGCTGCTCTAAGGGGCCTGAACCCGAAGGCCCATGCCTGATGTAAGCTATTAATATTAAAAATGCAAATATTTCTAATCCAGGGCCTTGTTGCCCGATCTTCCCCCAAGTGACTGCCGTCCCCTTCGGGGACGGATTGGGCTATAATCAAGTCGGGAAGGAAAGGTTGTTGCCCGACACTCTAGCTCGGGAAGGAAAGCCCGTGACAGGTGAATTACATGGCAATGAACATCCAGGAGTTCCTGCAGTCCCTTTGGGTATGGCTGGTCGATTTCTTTAGCAGGTTCCCTGAGAACTACATACTCCCGAACCTGCAGCTTATAATACAGGTAGGTGCGCTGCTTCTGGTAGCCTATGTGCTGGGCAAGATAGGCAAGGCCGTGATAGTCAAACTACTCAGCATAGCGGGACTCAGGAAGGTGACTGTAAGGAGCTGGACCGATGACATCCTAAAGGCCGTGGGCTACAGGGGGAACATAGTGAGCCTTATAGGTGATATGGTCAAGTGGTTCATATACATTATGTTCCTTGGCCTTATAATCGAGACCCTCGGATTCCCTGGACTTCTCAACATATTCACCCAGATAGCGGTTTTCGTTCCAAGGTTCATTGTTGCCATACTGATAATAGTCGTGGGCCTCCTCATAGCTGACTTCATGGGCAAGGTCTTTGAGGAGGCCGGGAGGAGATTCTTTGCCGAGGAGACCATAAGCATCATATCAGGCTCACTGGTCAAATACACGGTTGCCCTGGCCTCTATAATCATGGCCCTAGGGCTGGTAGGCCTCGATGCCATGGCGCTCAACATAATCCTTGCGATTCTGCTTACAGCGACGGTGGCCGTACTGATTCTGGCAATAAAGGACACGCTTGCGGATTTCACTGCAGGCCTCTACCTCAAGAAGTCCCTGAAGCACGGGGAATTTGTTAAGGTTGCCGGCCACAAGGGCCTGGTAGAGAGGGTGGATGCAATCTCTGTCACGCTCAAGGACGGGGAGAAGAGGGTTGTCCTTCCCAACTCCCTTCTGGTAAAGACTCCCTTTGAAAAGCACGGCAAGCAAAAGAGGTAAATAGACCCGCCACTAAATATTATTCATGCAGATATTCTTCAGGCGGGGCTATGTTGTATACAGGGAGAAGGGGAAGCGGGACTTTACCTATGTCGCTCCACATTCGGGGCCTGCCCTTGAGATTCCCACCTCCAGGGACGACAACTCCGAGACCGTAGCCAGCCTGTGCTGGATGAAGACGGGCGGGACCCTCATACTCTCGACAATCCCCCGGAAGAGGGCCTTTGGGATAGATTTCAACCGGGGGATTCCCAGAAAGGGGGAAGCCCTTGAGCTCTTCAGGGACTTCCTTGATGACAAGAGGCCTGTAAGGCTCCACCAATTTAGGAACAGATATGCATGGGCAGCTTCCAGCGAGGAGGACTACAGGAAGAGACTCGGGATATACCAGTCCTTCTGGAACGAGGTCAAGTCAGGCCAGACCATTGCCCTCATACATTCCGCCTTCAACAGACTCAAGCTCGTTCCCAGCCTCATGGACATCTCCACCTTTGACAGCAGGGGGGTTGACAAGAAACTTCTGAAGGAGATAGTGGAGGACATAAACGATGAGTACCGGAGGTTCTTCAAAGAGATAGACAAGGTCTACAAGGCTGTGGTCCTGCTTGAGGAGGAGCGCGCGATAAACAACATAATGAGGGTGTCAGAGACCTTCGGTCTTGATGACATGAACCCTGACTTCCTGGAGAACATCAAGGCAGACCTGGATGCCATCCGGGACTATACCAACAGGGAGGTTATGAAAGATTTGGAGAGGGATTTCACCCCCAGGAACTTCCTCAGGGCCTCCAAGAAGGCCCTCATGAACATGGAACCACCCAAGATAACAGTGGAGCACTTCTTCAGGGGAGGCAGGTCAGTGGCCCCCAGAAAGCAGCTGCTGGGTAAAAACAGGAAGGGAAGGATTGTCATAAACTTCGAGTGCAGCAGGTTCATGAACTTCTGGTACCCCCACAGGGCAGCCGAAATGATAACAAAGATAATAAAAGACGTGAGTGAATTGCATGGACACTGAGAGAATAACCATCAGGAACTTCAAACACAGCGACCTGGAAAAGCTCGTTGAGTTCAAGAAGGAGAGCACAGGGGTGAGCTTTCCCGGAAGGGATTTCAATGAGGAATCGTTCAGAAGGGAGCTTCTGAACCGGTACTCAGGGGACCCCGAAAGCATAAAGGTCGCGGAGATGGACGGAAGGGTGGTCGGCTACGTATACTTCAAGATAACAGAGACAGCCTTCGGAAGGAGCGGCGTGATAAACCACGTATTTGTTGACGAGGAATACAGGAAGATAGGCCTGGGGCAGAAGCTCATGGGGATTGCAGAGGATTATTTGAAATCCAGGGGCCTCAAGAGAATCAGGGTTACCATAACAAAGACCAATGAGCCTTCACTGAGGATGTGCCGGAGGCTCGGCTACAGTGAGAAGAGGGTGGTCATGGAAAAGGAGCTAGATTAGGAACCTGCCTGATTCCATTACTCTCTTTCCGTCCACCCACACGATTGGCTTGCTTGTTATGCAGTCCAAGTGAACCTTTGATGAGTATGTTGCTCCCGTGGCCTCCGGGTAGGGGTTCCCCAGTGCGATGTGGACGCCGGGGACCTTCTCGTCCTGGATGAACACCCCTATGTAGTCCCTGAGGAAGGGATTGGTCCCCAGGGCGAACTCGCTTACCCCGTTCGCATTCCTGTCTGTCTTCATGTACCGGACAAGCTCATCCTTAAGGGCCCTGTCATCGCACTCGACAGAGACGACCCTTCCCTCACTTATTTCGAGCCTTGCCGGGCTCCTTCTGACAAAGCCATATTTCTCTGTGAGGTAGTCACCGAACTCGACATCCACCACATAAACACCATTGGAGTTCTGGGGGCAGGTGTATACCTCTGCCCCCGGGAGGTTGGTTCCGGGGTGGCCGGGGCTTCTCATGTCACCGGATGAGTTCACCCACCTAATACCGGGCGAGAAGGTCAGGGTTAGGTCTGTCCCGTTCCCTGACTTCACCCTTATCTTTCTGGAATCCTTCAGGATTCCATAGACCCTTTTTGAGAACTCCCAGACTCTCCTGTGGTCTGTTGACATGCCTGTTTCAAAGACCTTCCTTGTCACGCCGGGCATGTTGGCGTACCTTCCGTGGGTGGTTGCCATGATGCGGAGGGGCTTCCTCAGGGTGTCCAACTCGTTGCCTATCTTCTGTATGGCCAACACAGAGATATCCCCGGACCTTATGGACACCTCAACCTCCCGGGGAACCCCCCGGAGGGGCCTTTTTCCAAAGTCCTCGAGGACAAAAAGACTCACGTCCCCGCCACTCACCCCTGAGACCCTTTCCAGGGCTTTCCCCATCTCAAGGGTGGCCCTGTCGGTGATTATGGTCACCCTCTCCCCCCTCCTAAGGCCCAGGCAAACCTCTATGGCCTGCCTTGCCCCCTCCTCAAGGCTTCCCATAAGGCATCTTTTAAATATACTGCATAATAAACTTATACGCTAGGCCCCCGTAACTCAGCTGGATAGAGTGCCAGCCTTCTAATCTTAGAAGGGTCGAGTCCTGCCCGGCAGGATGATGAGAGAGGCAAGCTGGAAGTCGTGGGAAGGTATAAGGGAAACCTTGTATCTCACGAATTCGAACGCTCTGCTGGCGCAGGCGCGTCCAGCAAGGCTGAACATCCCTCCGGGGGCATAAGCTTTTACAGAAGGCCAAGGCCTTTCTCAAAGCTTATAAGCAAAACCTAAAAAGATTACAAAAGAAATGGGGCTATGGTGTCAAGCCTTTACGGTAGCTTCCGTGCCTTCGGCACGTTTCGCCAACCTTCGGTTGTCGATACCGCTTACACAAAGGCTTAAGCCAAACACCCAAATGAATCAAAAGCAATTGGGGCTATGGTGTAGCTTGGTCTAGCATTGCGGCCTGGGGGGCCGCCGACCCCGGTTCAAAGCACGGCTTTTTCAAGAAAAGCCGTGGGCCAAAAGGAGCTTCGCTTCACTGCGTTACGCTCGCTTCCATGGGGAGCTGGCTGCTGAAAATCCGGGTAGCCCCATTACACAACTTAACCGAGGAAACGATTAGTCGGCATAGGGATATTTTTCGGCTAAAGCCTTAATCTACACAATTGCAATAAGCCTTCTGGTGAAGAAGTCATTATCTCTGAAATGATTACTTCTTCTTATTCGAATATGCCTGTTTGTCACGTCCTGTAAGCCTTTTCAAAACCCGTTTCATGTTTATGATTGATTATTGTGAATATAAACTCACTGGCCCTTGCCGGATAGCCACATTACACCAAAAATGGGGATATTTTTATTAATACATTCGCATGTATAATGCATTGATTGAAGGTCAACTTCAATACACAGAAAGGTTGAAATGGAAGAGAACATAAACCAAGAGGCGGATCCTCCGCCTGATATGTCCCTGGAAAGGGTTGTTCTGCCAGACTATTCTTTCGGTAGCCTGCGAAATTTAGGCTGCTAGTTGCACAGGGCGGGAACCCTATGGGCTTCAGCCCATAGATGGAGCGCATGTTATTTCTGTGAACAAATAAAAAAAATAAAACGGGGAGCGAAACCGCCCCGTTACTCGAAAGACTTAATTAGTGGTAGGTTTCGCGACCTTATAAAACTAACAGGTGATTTCTCATGGAAGTAGAGCTAATCAGATCTAGCCATAGCGTTGGCGAAGCCAACTACCATATACAGATAACACCCGCCTACCGGGCCTCCGTGTTTGCGGACCCGCTGACCAGGGTGCTGACCCGCGATTACATCCTCGCGGGAGCGAGGATGCACAGCATAACCGTTGCCGCAATAGGCTTCGGTGACGACCACTGCCACATATTCACCGTAGCTTGCAAGAACCACAGCGCGGCACAGGTCGCTAAGTTGCTCAAGGGCTTCTCAAGCCGGATGATGCGCAAGCATCATCGCGACCTGCTAGCAGGTGACCTGTGGGGCGGCAAGTTCTGGACAGGTGGTTACTTCTACAGGACAGTTGGCGCTGTCAATTCGGCAACAGTACAAAGATATGTAGAGCATTCACAGCGCAAGCACTGGAAGGTTAGCCGTGGGATGCAGAAGAACCTTCTACAGTTTGACGTTAACTAGGCGGGAAAAACCCCCGCCACTTTAGTGGCGGGTAGTTCAGATAAAGAACCAGATAACGGGGCTCTTGGCAATGGGTATTCCTCAAATCCGCCCAACCGCAAGTCAGATAAATATCCTGTCGAAGAGTATTCCTCAAAAAAGTTGCCCACTTCCGACATAGAACCCATGGATATAGAGAGGCTTCTTAGGAGCTATCGGCACGGTCCTGAATTCCTGCCAGGACTAAGGGAAATACTGGATTGCTTTTTGTATTAGATGTTTCTAATGATTCAAGTAACCCTCTTCTCGTCAATGCCCTGAAAGGCACCTTTCAGCTTTTATCCCTTTCGGTTAAGCTATAACCGGGTGACACAATGAACAGCAGACAAAACCCGGAACAGAGAACCGGTAACAAGGGGCAGTCTAAACCCAGTCGTCCCGGCCGGGTAGCCCCATTACATTCTTTTTAATCCGGGAACCAAAACCTGAACATGAAG
>CAZAEI010000016.1:4272-21356 GCA_964484305.1 uncultured archaeon | reverse complement strand
GCATATCCTTTCCCTGTTTATTGCGATAGCGATAGTGGCGGGCATAAGCTACGCATTGGCCTATGGTACAAATGACCCCCTCAACTTCGGACACTCTATCGGGGAGATTGACTTCACAGGTGGCTTCACAGTACCCAGCGGGGATATAGAGGTCTCCGGAGGGAATATAGAAGTCTCCAGCGGGGATGTGATAGTCTCTGATGGAGATATTAGAACAACAGAGCTGCTTGCAGACACGGTTAATTCTACGGATGTTAATGTGGATGGCAACATAAAACTGGGCGGTGTGGTAAAGAGCAGCTGGCCAACCGTGAGTGATGATTGCATAAATCTAGATGCTACAGCACCGAGTTCTTATGGAAGCAAGTGGACTTTTTGTGATGCTGGATATGTCATGGTGGGCGTTCAGACAACTCATGCTGCCTATGACGCATCAAAGCTTGACACAATCAGATGCTGCAAATTAAACTAAACCCTCTAGGCACTCAGCTAGACCTCATCAGAGAACTCGCTTCTTATCCTTCCCGCGAGGGCCGCCCCGGTCAGTATGAGGGCAGAGCCCAGGACCTGGAGGGGCGGGACCGGCTCGCCGAACCAGATAACACCGGCCCAGGTGCTGATAACAGGGGCCAGGAGGAGGAACAGCACGGCCTTGGAGACGTTAATCAGCCTTATGGCCGAGTACCAGAACAGTATGTAGGCGAACAGGAAGGCCGAGGAAATCATGATGCTCGCGGCCTGCTGCTGGGTGAGGTTCATGAGCACATCGAGCCTGCCCATAAGGAGGGCAACCCCGAAGAGGAAGGCCCCCCCAAAGAACATCCTGGAGAATGACACCACGAGGCTGGATTCCTCCTTTATCATGGCCTTCCTGGATATCGTGTTCTCAATGCCCCAGCATATCGTCCCCAGGATGACCAGGGCATCGCCAAGGACGGGGTCCTGCCAGAAGACCGAGGGGTCTATCCTGGCAGCGAGAAGGATGACCATGCCCACAAGCATGACAAGCAGGGCCATGTTCTGCTTCCTTGTCACCCTCTCCTTGAGGAAGAGGTAGGCAAAGACAGTCACATATATCGGAAGCGTCTTGTGAAGGAAGGCCGCCCTTCCTGATGTTGTGAGCTCGAGACCCGAGAAATAGAGCAGGAACCCCAGGCCGCCCCCGATTATCCCGATAGCGAGCAGCCACCTCCACCTGACCCTGTTGAGTTTCCTGAACCGAAACCCCCTTTGGCAGCCGGCCAGGACAAAGAATATCAGGCCGATAAGGATGGCCCTCACGGCCGTGAATACAACAGGGTCCAGCCCGGACACGAATATCTTGTTGACAGGAATGGCGAAACCGCTCACCACGGCGGTCATTATAGCGAGAAACGTCCCGAGGGCCTCTTCCTTCATGGGGAATATTTATCCAGCCATAATATATAATTATTTACTGAGGCCCGGTATTTGCCGAATAAATTTCACTGACGATTTCATCAACATTGGGTGGTATGTTACCAATGCATGGAGGCAATGTGCCTCTGAATTCTTTGTACACCTCTCTAGACTTAGTAGGCAGAATAGTCCTATTGGGACAGGAAGGCCAACCAGGCATTTCCTCGGATAGTGTTGACATCATTAACTGATACCTTTCCATATCTACATCCTCTCCGCTTGTATTTACATAATTTATTGCTAACCTGAGTTCACCTAGAGTCGCTTTCGCTTTCATACCCACCAATATGTGGCAAGCCTTAAATACTTTACTCAAGGACCTCTATCTCGAGCTCGTTGCCCCTGATGGCATCCGTGACTTGGCCACACCTGGGACAGCGGACAAAGTGGACGTGCTCCATCACACGGACCGTGCCCTCGAGGCCGCATTGGCAGGATATCTCCACTGGCACGCTCTCTATCTCCAGGCCGATGCCCTGGAGCCCGGTATCCCTGGTGTGCTCCCTGAACATCTCCTCAAAGCCCCTGGCCGAGCCGCGCATCCTCCCCAGCCTTATCCTGACCCTCTTGGGGGTGGGCTGGATTTGCCTGAGCTTCGTGATGGCCTCCTGAACAGAACCAAACTCGTGCATACACATCAACTGCTTGGTTATATTGAAAACAAAAAACATCTGTTTTCAAACAGATGATGGATGCATAGTTTGTTTTCAATAGCTGTTGCCGAACCAATAAAACCCCTGACTTTAGTCAGGGGTTGCAGAGAGGCAACATTATATTAATTCTTTATGCGAAGCCCGTCTTGTTTCATCCTCTGCAAGACGGCATGCAACCTTCAGGTTCTTTTATTGCTTGAAAACTTTAGGTCGGTCAGATATTTATATGCCTTCCTCGGGAAGGCCCTTTTCTTATCAAGGCCCAGCTTCCTGAGATAGGTTATGACCATGTCCGCAAAGGCCTTGTCTACCCTCTCAATGATGTTCATCCTGTGTATAATTACCCAGTCGCCCCTTCTCAGGGGGATGCCGGTCTCGACAGTGAACATCCCCGTCACCGGCTCCAGCTCCACCAGTACGCTTAGCAGGCCCTCTCCATTTCCCCGGCCTCCCCCCTTCAGGGTCTTTACGTCCCTGACCCTGGCCGCATAGGCGATGCATATGAGGTTGCCCTGCTCGAACTTCATCCTGTTGTGGTCAAAGGCATAGAACTCCCTCACCACATCCCTCTCAAAGATGCTTCGCCTCTTGAGCCTGGTCCGGACCCTCTCGAGGCCGGGATATGCCACATAGTACACCCTCCTCAGGGTATCCTCTGAAGGCCTTACCCCGCGGTTCTCGAGATAGAGCCTTATCTCCTGGCTGTCCTCCGGGGATATCGCCCTCCTGTCCTCAAGGTAGTGCCTGCACCCGTCGGCGAACCTGAGAAACAGGTCGAATCCCGAAGGCCTGTCACGTGCCTGCAGGCGCGGGTCATTGCCACTCCTAGTGGCAGGATTCGACACCAAACGTTTCAGAGCACCAGGCCCGGAATCCTTCACAGGGCGCTGTCTAGAAGTCATTGAGCTCACCCCACTCCTTGAGCATCTCCCTGGCCTCGCTCTCCGGGATTCTCCTGACCACAAAGCCGGCCTGGCAGAGAACATACTCCCCCCTGCTGAGGGGGATTGGCGACCTGACCCTCTGCTTCCTTTCCCGGGACTCGACAAGGGCCTGCCCGTCCTCATAGGCCAGAACCCTCTGCGGGCATGAGATGCACATATACCTTCACCTTGCAAACTGTTACGGACCGGTTGCTGACGCAACCACATGTACTCCTTCACCTTGCAAACTGCAATTAATTATTAAAACCCGTGAATAAAAGATTAACCATGAAGGTGGCTGTCTGCGGTATAGGCAACAGGATAAGGGGCGACGACGGGGTGGGCCCCGAGGCCATAGCTGCCCTGAGGGGCAATGTTGATGAGAGGGACGTGCTTCTTATCGACTGCGAGAGGAGCCCGGAGAACTTCCTGGGGGAGCTCCAGGCCTTCTCTCCTGAAAAGGTAATCCTTATCGATGCCGTGGAACTGGGGAAGCCGCCCGGCTCCATAGGCCTGGTGGACATCCACACCATAAAGAAGCAGACCATGTCAACCCACAAGCTTCCTCTCAACCTCTTCATAGACTACCTCCAGGCCAGGATGAGGTTCAAGCTCCTCTTCATAGGCATCCAGCCCAGGCAGACAGGCCTCGACACCGAGATGAGCGAGGAGTGCAGGCAGGCCATACCCCTGGTCAGGGAACTGGTCAAGCAGCACCTCTAGAAAGCACACTGAATAAAACCGCTTTATATCTCTTCTATCTTCAGGTCATCGGTGGTTTTTATCCCCCTTTCCAAATCAGCAACCGCTACCGTTCTTCTAGGAAGGTAGGCATGAGAGGTAAATATGGTCAGGCACCTCTTGCCATACATTATTTCCTCTGCATGGGGATCATGGGACCGTATCAATACCTTCTTCTTGAACCTCCCCATCACATCTTTAAAATAGTCCCTTCCGAACTGCGGCCTTCCATTGTAGGTACCGAGTTCCTTTCCACTCTCATTCCTGAAGTCACCCCAAATAATTGTCTCCCATCTATAATCCGCTTCCTTTGGCTTAATTTTATTTATATCTCTGATTTCCTGCAGGTCAGGCAGCGCGCCGTGGAGGGCTATCAAACTGTTACCAGAGGCGGCCAGGGGAAGCCTTATCAGGGTTTCTTCATACAACCCTCTCTCCTCTCCCGGTAGGCTCTCCCAGAAATTCGCCGGCTGAAAATTGAATTCCTTGTGAGCTTCATGGTTTCCCATAAGCAAAAAGAGGTTCTCTGGGTTTTCAATCTTCGATTCTAACAGAAAATCGATGTTTTCCCTGGAATATCTCCCCCTGTCAACGTAATCCCCCAGAAAAACAACCACGCTGTCATCCTTCATGTACCTGTCGATAACCCTTCTTGTGGCATCAAAATCCCCATGAGTGTCCCCCACAAAGACCGCCCTTCCGTAGCTTGGCAGCTCTATCAAATTAGCTTCATTATTAAAAATCTTTCTCCCCTCAGTGAGCAAACTCAATTCTTGTTTCTCCATAATTCAGTTACTTGAGAGAAACTTGTTTAAGGCTTTCGCTTGGACAGAATTTCAGCCAAGAAAGGCCTACAATCCTGCCTCCATGATGCTTATCTCCCTTATTGTCCTGTGCCTCTCCTCCCTGTCCACAAGGGGGAGGCCGTGCATCAGGCCGGAGCCCTCAAAGGGGTTTACAAGGGTCAGGCCTGACCTCCCGGCCAGGCCACCCATGTTCAGGCTGACGGGCGGCCTTCCCGGGCCCACATCAAAGCGGGGGGAGACCACAACCAGGCGGCCCCCGGGCCTGAGGACCTCCGAGGCCCCCCTGACAAACCTCTGGTAGAGCGGCCTTACCTCCCGGATTATCCTCCTCGCCCTGTTCAGGTCCGGGCTCCTCTTCAGGGGCGGACCGAGATATGGCTCTGTCACTATCGCGTCCAGGGAGTTCCGGGGAAACAGTTCTGGGAGCTTCCTGGCATCCCCCCTCTGGAGCCTCTCCTCAAAGCCGGGCTGGTCAAGGTGGTATTCCCGGGTAAGCCACTTCAGGTTCCTCCTGGCCCAGTCCACCACCCGGCCATCGGTGTCAATGCCCCAGGCAGTGAATCCCATGAGCATGGCCTCCTGGAGGAGGGTTCCAATCCCGCAGAAGGGATCGAGCAGAATCCCTCCCTTCTGGCCCGAGAGGTTGACCATTATCCTGCAGAGCCTCGGGGGTATAGAGAACATGGGTCTCTTGAATGGCCTGTCCATGTCCCTCTTCTGGAATTCAAAGGGGTCATGCACCCATGTAGTCCTGGCCAGGTGGCCCCGGCTCCCTGAGAGGAGCAGGAACTCGGCAGAGTCCCGGAGGAGGTTTTTCTTTATCACCTCCACATGTGTAAGGGAGTTGCGGCCCTTGGGTATGTTCATGTACTTGCAGGCCCTTCCTGAGGAGCCTGCCAGGGACTTGAGCCTGGAGGCAAGCTCCTGCCAGCCCGCGCCGTAGGCGCTCACGCCAAAGAGGCCCGACCCTGGGAGAAGAGAGGCAGCCTCCCTGAGGGCTTCCTCCGGGGGGTCCCTGTCCGGCCATGAGGAGAGGACCTCGCCGACCTTTATTGTCCCCCCGAGGCTCTCTATTGGTGGCGGATGGTCGCAATCAAGAACCAGGAACTCCCTTCCGTGGTCCTGGAGGGTGAAGGGGATTCCCCTGGCCCTGAACCAGGAGAATATCTCGGCTGATGAGAGGCCGGGGTTCTTTCCCAGAACAAAGACATATCCCTTGCCAGATTTTCGCTCCATTTGAGTCTATTGGAGGGCCTGGAATATAATATTTTCCTGACAGAATCCGCATCAGGGTTCCTGCAACGCCTTCAAAAACCGATATGCTGAAAGGTCATAAAAAACCGATTAATTTTTTTGTTGAAATTTATTTAAACCTGCTCGTGTAATTATTAACATCATAGTAAATCACCGTTGACATGTGGGGGGTGACAAGGATGGCAAAGAAGAAAGCCAAGAAGAAGAAGAGGTAAAGAGTCCTCAATAATAAACCCTCTTTATTTTTTATTATATTTTCTATTTCTCAGGAACCTTCCGGTTTCTCATGAGTCCTGACCAGGTCTCTCTTATGCCTGGCTGCCAGCTCGAACTCCGGGGAGAGCTTTATCGCATCCCTCTTGGGCATGGTGCGGCATATCTCCTCGCACTGGCCGCAGAACAGGCATTTCCCGAGGTCATGTGTCCAGGTCTTTTTCTGGACATCCACGGTTATGGCCCCTGATGGGCAGTACTTTGCGCACAGGCCGCAGTAGATGCACTTGCCCCTGTCATGGTAGAGCTTTCCCCTGAGGTCCTCGGGTACCTTGGGTCTCTCCTTGGGATACCTCTGGGTGAACCTCCTCCTGAACAGGTTCCCCAGGGCACTTGCAGTCAGTCCCATCTTCCCCTCCTGAACCGCTCGATTATCTCTTTGTGCCCCAGCTCACTGACTATCTCCCGGGCCCTGCGGAAGTCGAGGTTGGTTGACACGAGGCTTTCCTCAGAGTCCCCGGAGCCGAGATATCTGGACTTGATATCCATGTATATTGCATTTACCGGAACCATGTAAGAGACCTTGACGCCGTCATTGCTCGTTGACCTGAACATCCCCTCCCAGAAGCCGCTCCTGGCCTTGAGATTCCTGCTGTGCATAAGGAGCCTCTCGGTCAGCTCATAGGTAAGCTTCTCTATGAACAGTTCCGCCTGGTCCTTGTAGACAGGGAGCGTGAGGGGATCGGACACGGGAACGCACCTTCCAATAACATAACACAATATCGCGTCCTCCCTCCAGGGAAGGCCTGATATTCTGGATATCGAACTGAGCAGCGTGCGCTGCCTTGGCTTCCAGGCATCCCTTACCCCCTCTATGTATTCCCTGATTTCATCCCCTGAGGGATAGAGCGGGTCTGTGAAGCGAAGCCTGTTCTCCTGGTCATACTGCCAGGAGTACCTGAACTCTATCCTCGGAACATCCGATTTTATCGTTCTCTTTACCATAGCAGGACCCTCACGAGGTCTATAAGGGCAACAGCCCCAAAGAGCCAGGCCACCCTCAGGACATGGTCCACCCTGAGCCTGGCAAACACGGTTCTGGCCAGGGTGACCAGAAACAGCAGCGCAAGGCTCTTGACCAGGAAGCTGAGCAGGTCAGGCGAGCTTCCCATGAACAGGGCCACCCCCAGGCTTATCAGGACAAAGAGCTTCACAGAGTGCGTGAGTTCGATAAAGGCGAGCCTGGTTCCTGTGTACTCTGTGTAATATCCGGCGACAATCTCCTGGTGGGCCCCGGGGACATGGAATGGGGGTGTCTCTGTCTTGGCCAGCGCTGCCACAAAGAAGGCCAGGAATGCAAAGGGAAAGACCCCTGCCAGCCACACCCCGCTGAGCTGGTAGCTGCTGATGACCAGGGGATTCAGGCTGGACACAAAGAGGGCAGGCACGATAACAGAGACCAGGAAGGGGAACTCATAGCCCACTGCCTGGGTAATCTTCCTGGCAGAGCCGACAATGCCGAAGGGGTTTGATGAGGCGAAGCCGCAGAGACAGAGTGAGACAGAGCTCATGGCCAGGAAGTAAAATATTATCAGGAGGTTGCTCTGGAATGGAAGGGCTGCCTCTCCTCCCACAGGCACCATGAGCCCGGCCACCATGACAGAGGCCAGGGCCACAAAGGGCCACAGGGTAAATCCCGGCTTGGCCTGCTCCGGGATTATGTCTTCCTTGTTCAGGAGCTTGAGGAAATCCAGGATGGGCTGCCACACGGGGGGGCCTATCCTGTTCTGCATCCTGGCCGCCACCTTCCTCAGTATACCTGAGTAGAGAAAGCTCATCAGGAGCATGAATGCAATCCCCGGATAGAGCAGGGCCTCAAGAATCATTTCCCCCTCCCTGGCACCCCTCGGGTGTCCCGCGGCACTGAGACCCCTGGGCCAGTGAAGCAGTATGTCATTTTGGGTAATGCAATACCTACAATGCCCCAGGCAAGGGGAAGCCATACCGGTATGAGGAACATTGGGTTGGAATATGCCCATGCCCCGAAATAGATGCACACAGCCTCCACGGACGGGCCCAGCAGGGCTGCTATAAAGAAGTGCGTTATGTCCCTCCTGGTATGCCATAACCAGAGCGTGACGGCCAGCAGGGCTGCAAGCAGCATGGTTGTAACCATGTTGTCCTGCCAGAAAGCAGATATTGCTGTAACAACGGCTGTAGTCAGTAACAGGCACCCTATGAGGATTTTTATATTCTTCATCTCCCTGCCCTCCCCTCCCCGTGTTTCTTGAGCCAGGCCTCGTCCACCCTTCTGGCCGAGCCGCTCTTCTCATCAATGAGGGTGACCCTGTCGCAGCAGGAGAAGCAGGGGTCAGCGCTGGAAACAATGACAGGAAGGTCGGCCAGCTGCTCCCCCTCCAGCATGGGCGGCAGGCAGTAGAGCAGGTTCATGAAGCTCGGGGTCCTTATGCGCAGCCTCTCGGGCATGTCAGTCCCGTTGGAGCGGGCATAGTAAATCAGCTCCCCCCTGGGGGCCTCGCTCACGGCTATGGCCTCCGTTGGGGCTATGATAGTGGGTGCCCTGACAGTCAGGGCCCTGTCCTGGAGCCTGGCCAGCCTCGAGAGGCAGGACCTTATTATCTTTATGGACTGGCGTATTTCCAGTATCTTGACCATGACCCTGGCGTGCGTGTCGCCGCCATCCTTCACAATCACCCTCCAGTCCATGTCATCATAGAGAAGGTATGGCACATCGGCCCTGATATCGGTCCTTATACCAGAGCCCCGGGCAACCGGGCCTATTATGGAATAGTCAAGCGAGTAGCCCTTCTGGAGCTTCCCCAGCCCCATGGTCCTGGCCCTTATGGACCTGTCATTCCTGAAGAGCCTCTCATGGTAATCAACACTCTTCTCAAGCAGATTGAGTCTCTTCAGCACCTCTCCCAGCTTGCCACCCGGGATGTCCCTCCTCACCCCGCCTATGGTGGACATTGCATAGTTTACCCTGTTCCCGGAAAGAAGCTCCAGGGCATCCATGACGTGCTCCCTGTCCCTCCAGGAGTACATGAACACGGTGTCGAGGCCTATCTGGTAGCCTACCAGTCCCAGGAACAGGAAGTGGCTGTGAATCCTTTCCAGCTCGAGCATGACCATCCTTATCAGCTTGGCCCGCTCCGGAATGTCCAGGTCCAGAAGGTTCTCCACAGCCTGGCAATATGTCGTGCTGTGAACGGAACTGCATATCCCGCAAATCCTCTCAGCGAGATAGATTGCCTGTATGTAGTTCCTCTTCTGCATGAGTTCCTCTATGCCCCTGTGCATGTAGCCTATGTTGACATCAACCTTGGTTATGGTCTCACCATCAAGGGTCACGGCCAGGTTCTCGGCCTCCACATACATGGGGTGCTGGGGGCCCACGGGAAGGCAGTATGTCTTCCTTACAGGCTCATCATTTTCCTTGCTCATTCTCGATCTCCTTCTTTCTGAGCGGCGTCTTGGGAGATGCCTTCCCGAGCAGCACAGGCCTCATGTTGAGGTTGCCAGTGAACTTCAGGCCGAGCATCTCGTGGTTCTCCTGCTCGAACAGCATGGCGCTGGGGAAGAGTCTTATCATGGATGGGACAGCCGAGAGTCCCCTCTTCACCCTGGTCTTTATGGTAAGGACAATGCCCTGATGGATGAAATGATAGAGGACCTCGATATCCCTGCCGGAGTCATAGCCCGATATGGCATTAACCACACCGATTCCGTGCCTCTTTACCCTCTCCATGGTCTTCTCAAGCCTGGAGAGCGGAACCTCCACGAATATCGAGGCTCCCTGCTCCCTGTGGACCCTTCCCAGTTTCTTCATCCACTCCGGATAGTACATGTCATTCACTCTCTGACTCTGTTCATTTTTTGCAAACTTTGTTTGCAATTCCATGCAGCTCAGCATATTCCCTGCATAACCTGTCGCTTCGCGACAGCATATACTCATTAGCCTTGCAGCCTTATAGCTTGTTCCTCCATATCTCAAGGGCCTTGAGCAGGCCCTGGAGAATCGCGTCCGGCCTTGGGGGGCAGCCCGGCACATAAACATCCACTGGCATAATCCTGTCAAGGGGGCCGGCTATGTTGTAGGCGTCATGGAATATCCCCTTGCTTATGGCGCACGCCCCCACAGCAACCACCGCCTTGGGCTCGGGCGTCTGCTCATATATCCTCTTCAGGGCAGGCTCTATCTTTTTTGATATGGCACCGTCAATCAGCAGGATGTCCGTGTGCCTGGGGTTGGCCTTGCTAAGTCCCCCGAACCTCTCGATATCGAACCTCGGATTCATTGCTGCAAATATCTCGATGCTGCAGCCGTTGCAGCCCCCTGTGTCCATATGCAGTATCCAGGGCGAGCGCACGGCTGCATAGTTCAGGACCTTCTCCCTGAGCCTGAATATCTTTCCTACCACATCATCACCATAGCAGTCATTATCACAGCCAGGCCTGCCAATATCCATGCGATATAGGTGGAGAGCCTCCCGGAGTGGACCCTGGCCAGCGGGCCTGTCACAAAGAACCTCTTCATGTACTGGTAGTAGCTTCCCTGAGGGACATTGAGCTCCCCGGGTGTGGCCTCCGTGCCGCATGCGAATATCCTGGCCTTCTCCCTGGGTTTCTTAGGCTCTCTTCTGGAGGCCTCGAATATTATCCAGAGCAGGGCAATCACCGCCGCTAATGCCAGGGCCAGATACTGCATCGCCATCAGCTCTTCCATCATATGTGCACCTCCTGTATGTATGAGGCACTGTCCAGGCCCCCGGCCATCAGGTTGGCCACCCCGATGCCTATCCAGGGGAGGACCCCTATTATGATTATCAGCGCGGCCAGCAGGACCAGGGGAATCTTCATGGACAGGGGAAGCCTCACATCCACGGCCTTCCCTAACGGGTTCCCTGAGAATATAACGGAATAGGCCTTGAGCCCGTAGGCCAGGGTTATTGCTGAGACCACCACGGCAAGGAGGGCCAGGGCGGGGTTTACCTCGAGCGCGGCCATGTATATTATCCACTTGCTTGCGAATCCGTTGAAGAGGGGAATCCCTGCCAGGGCCAGCACCCCTATAAGGAACGAGAAGGAGAGCAACCTGTCGGATTTCAGTGCACCGGAGAGTTTATCGAGGTCCGCTGTCTTTGCAAAATATACTACAGCGCCCGCACAGAAGAAGAGGAGCCCCTCTATCAGGGCCTGGTTTACCATGTGGAAGAGCCCCCCGACAAGCCCAAGGGATGTTCCCAAGCCCACGGACACGGCTATGAATCCCACCTGGCTCACACCCGAATAGGCGAGCATCCTCTTGAGGTTGCTCTGCCTCAGGGCGAGCACCGCGCCCAGGACCATGGATATGACCCCGAACCAGAGGAGTATCTGCAGGGCCACGAAGGGCATGGAAAAGAGGATGAATGAAACCCTCAGGATGGCATAGAGGCCGATGTTCGCCACGAGGGCAGCAAGAACCGCGCTTACAGGGGTGGGAGCGGCCGTGTAGCCGTCCAGGTGAAGGGTGTGGAAGGGAACGAGACCTGCCTTGATTCCAAGGCCCGTCAGAATCAGGCCAAAGGACACTGCAACAGCGGGGCTGCTCATCCCGCTGAGCCTCACTGCAATATCCGCCATGTTGAGGCTGCCTGTGAGGCCGTACAGGAAGGCCACCCCCATCAGGAGAAGGGATGTCCCCAGGGAGCCCATTATCAGATACTTGATGCTGGCCTCCAGGGCTGACCTGTTCCTAGGGAAGGCAATCAGGCCGTAGGAGGCTATGCTGAGCAGCTCCAGGAAGACGAAGAGGTTGAACACGTCACCTGTATGGACAACGCCGAACATCCCTGCAAACAGCAGTGACAGCAGCGCATAGTACTTGGCGCGCCTCTCCCTGATATATGAGCTGGAGAATATCATTGTCATAAGCGCCACAATGGATATCAGGCATGCAAGGGTTATGCTCAGGCAATCCCCGAATATGGTTATGCCATATGGGGCCACCCACTCCTCCATCTGCATGCTCACGGGCGTGCCCGGGAGAACCTGGGGTATGGCAAGGAGCGAGAATCCCAAGGATATGAGGGCGCCTGTGATGGCAACGAATGGTACATAGCTGTCCCTCTTGAGGCTTACCAGGATTATCACAAAGGCCGTGGCCATGTATGCGGGTACGGTAAAGAAGCTGTAGAGAATCATCCCCTCAGCCTCCTTATCCTGCTGCTGTCAAGTGTCCCGAACCTCCTGTAGATGAGTATGCATATGGAGAGCCCCACAGCCATGATGGAGAGATTAATCACTATGGACGTGAGCACGAGCGCCTGGGGCAGCGGGTCCACGGCCGCAAGAGAGAACCTCTGGAAGTCCAGGTCCTGCATGATTGGCACGATTCCCCCTGCCCTGTAGCCAATGGCTATCAGGAAGACGTGTATCCCATTCGTCATGATGCCCATGCCCAGGAGCTTCTTTATCAGGTTGTCCTTCATGACCATTGCATAGAGTCCGGCCACAATCACGGCCATTGCAAGCACGTATACCAGCATCTCATCACTCCTTTGACATCTTTGATGTCAAAACGTGACAACATGGTTGTCACTCCTTTGACAGCAGGGCTGTCACCCCTCTGACATTCTGTTCCCTTAAAGCATGTCAAATCGTGACAACCTAGTTGTCACTCCTTGACTATGGCGTATATCAGGGTCACTATC
This sequence comes from uncultured archaeon, assembly GCA_964484305.1. GTDB lineage: Archaea > Aenigmatarchaeota > Aenigmatarchaeia > QMZP01 > QMZP01 > DAOVFN01. The sequence continues at coordinate 8,613 of CAZAEI010000016.1, read as the reverse complement.
GCTGTTATGACCATGAGCATTCCCGCGATGTTCAGAAGCACGGTGAAGCCCCCGCTCCAGAGACTGAGGTACGTCTGTGTCGAGAGCAGCTCGAACCTGAACTTCATCCCCATGCTCATTATCATTATCACCAGTATCAGGCCTGATACGGATTTTATGTCCACCAGTTCCTCCCGGGTAAGGCGGTGCTCGACATCCCCCTCGCTGTAGACCAGGACCATCATGGCTATGGCAGTGCCTATGACAGCGCCGGCAGGGAAACCACCCCCGGGGCTGAGATGCCCGTTTATTGCGATGTATGCCCCGAGCAGGAGCATGAGGGGGAACATTATTCTGGCCACTGTCTTAATCAGAACGTCCATGCCCCTTCCTCCTTATAATCATGAACACGCCCAGGGCAGCGCAGAAGAGCACGGTCTCTTCTCCCAGGGTGTCGTATCCCCTGAAGTCCCAGACTATTGCATTTACTATGTTTGCCGAGCCTGTCTTCTGGAGCCCCTGCTCCAGGAAGAACAGGGCAACATGCTTCCTCTCGAAGCTCCCGAAATCCGGAAGCCCTGTCACTGCCAGGACGAGGAATCCAGCCACTACAGCAAGGGCCCCCATGCCCAGGAGTTTGCTAGCCTCCATGCTCGAGCCTCCTTGTCTTGCCTATCACAATCAGGAATATGAAAACAGTCAGGCCAGCTGTCACAGCCGCCTGGGTCAGGGCTATGTCCGGTGCTGCCATCAGGTAAAAGGCAACGGCTGCAAGGAGGTCCGCTGTCCCCAGCAGTATCACTGCATACAGCAGGTCCCTGAGTTCCACTGCCACAATGCTCATGGCCAGGAGGGCCAGCAGGACGGCTTCCAGCATCATCCCGACCTTCCCCCCTTCCTGCCATGGATACCTGAACGCCCGGCAACCCTCACGCCTGCAAGGTCGTTCCTGACAAGTCCGGCGGGCCTTATCCCCAGGCTGTAAGCGGAGTCTGCGAGGGCATGGGTCGCCGTGGGGTTCGTGACAAGGTTGACCGCCGCGACAAGCAAGACCTTGAAGAGATATATCCCAACAGGATTTTGCAGTGCAATGCCCGCCAGGGCAAGGGTGAAACCCCCCACGCTCACCATGGTGGCCGCATGGCACCTGGTATAGAAATCAGGGAACCTCAGGATTCCCAGGGCCCCCACCAGGGTCACGGCCCCCGCAAGCCAGAGCAATGCCTCGGATGCGAATCCTATCATCTCTTCCTCCTCGCATATCTTGCTATCGCAAGCGTGCCCACAAAGCTCATGAATATGATTACCACGGATATGTCAAGGCAGAGCCACTCCCCTGCCCTCACCGCAAATATCAGTATGGTTATCACTGCTATGTTCATGAAGGCCCCCGATGCCAGGACCCTGTCCGCAAAGGTGGGCCCGCGGATAATTGCTGCCAGTGTGAGAAGCCCTGACAGCGCAAACAGGTACTCTATCACGATATCACCCTGAGTCCGAATCTGTTGAAAAGCCTTCCTATCTCCCTGTCCTTCCTGCCTGCGCCCCGGGGGGTGTAGTCCAGGGTGTGTATGTAGAATCTCTTCTCATCCCCTGTGCTGACCGTCAGGGTTCCTGGCGTAAGTGTTATGGAGTTTCCAAACAGGGTCTTTCCCAAGAGGCTCCTGAACTCCACCGGAACTTCCACTATGGCGGGCCTTACCCTACCTGTAAATACCCTCATGGCAACATCCGTGTGGGCAAGCACCTCTGCATAGAGCATCACACCCAGGTAGACCAGAAGCCAGAACCACCTCATCGGGTGAAGGACTATCCTTGGGGTGTCCCCGGAGAGAAGGTGCCTGCATATCAGGGTTATGGCAAGGGAAATCACCACCCCCGCAAACACCTCCCCCGGCTGAAGGCTGAAGGTAAGCGCAAGCCAGACAATGAACACCAGAACAAAGGTCGTCGCCAGTCTCCTCATGGTTATATAATTCCGGCAGCCGAATTAAATAGTTTCCCCGGGGGTTCGTCAGAATGAGAACCTGATACAGTAATTCTTGCCCTCAGATTACCTACAAATTTAAGCCCTTGTGTCAATTAAAACACAGGTCTTTATGTTTACCAGGCTCCTGTTCTGGCTCATAATCATGGCCAACCTGGGCGGGGCGGCCTTCGGCTTCCTTGTCTACTACAGCCAGCAGCTCTCCTCAACAGACCCGTTCCTCTGGCTCTTTGTCGTGGACTGCCCCCTCTACGCCCTCCTCTTCGCGGTGGCCTTCTTCTTCAGGGCAGAGCCCAGGCCCAGGCTGCTCCGCGCCTGGCTGCCCAGGCTGCCTGACCTCTCCCCTATCTGGTTTCTGATATTTGTCGGGGCCCTTAAGTACGGCTTCTGGACGGTCTTCGTTCTCACGGCCTATTCCCCATATTACTTCACACCGGGGGCCGGCTTCCTCTATGCTGTCCTCTACGGGGCGCACCTCTTCCTGATATTCGAGACCGTCCTCCTGGTGGGCAGGATAAGGGTGAGGGAGGCCTTCCTGCCCCTGAGCCTGGCCTGGTTCATGGCCAATGACCTCTCTGACTACCTCCTTGGAACCCATCCGCCCCTGCCTGATTCGGCCCTGACCTTCATGTTCCCTGCCACCATGGCCATGACAGTGGTCTTCACCCTCCTGGCCTACCTGATTCTGGGGAGGTATTCAAGGGAATGAATGAAATAAGGGGCGGAGCCCCTTATAATCCCCATTGATGAGGCTCGCTCCCTCTGCGTGTTCCTGTTAATTTGGTTCTGAACACGCAGTATCCCCGCTCGCCTTCACTGCAAAATCGAATACGCATCTCTGGACAAAGGTTCTGTTTATCCTGTGGTGCTCTGGTTGGCTCCTGATGTAGTTGGCTACCTGCTCCCTGTCTTTGCCTATTGATTCGTGATGCTCATAGCGGCACTTCGATACCAGCATGAATGTGTGCCAACTGTTCCTTGTGTCACACTTTTCCTTTTTTCGTGGGTTAACTTTATAGCTCCCGCTAACCAAATTCATACAACCACTTCTCCTTAGAGTGCTGCTGGTTCCAGCACTCCTTTATTATTTGATAACAGGATAGAAATAGCGCTGTTCCTTGGTTAGGGCCTCTCATCTGCGGGCCCTTCCATTCAATTGGTTAACGGGCCACGCAGTATTCCCGGCCCTGTATAATAATTGCGGGACAACAGGAAATAAACCAGACGAATCACAGGAATGTGATGAAGGGGTTAGTTGCACAGATACAGACAATGGATTAGATTACTATACAGACGGGGATGTAACCGTTGTTACGGGTACAGGAACCATGACAATCTCAGATATGTGTTTAGATGATTTGGTCTATCTGGCTGCACAGTATCCCCTATACGAGAACCTCCTCGACAGTATGGTTAGTGCAGGGGTTATAACCAGCGGCCAGTTAGATGACCTTAATGTTGTGATTGAGGCATATTGTCCTGCAGAAATCCCAGAAGATTATGACCAATTTGACTTCCAGTCTAGCTACTCTTGCCCAAACGGATGCAGCGGTGAACCAGAGGCAGGGGCTGCTGCAACAGGTACCTGCATATAAGGTGCTTAAGCTTCTTAAATCCCCCTAACAATTCCTAAACAGTGTTGTTTATGAGCCTCAGCTTCGACCACAGACTTGCCCTGGCCATTATGATAGTTGTGATTGCCACTGCAGGAATAGTCTATGTCTTCGCGGTCCCCAGGGTTCCTGAGGTCAGGGATGCCGACCGGGCCATGTACGCATGCATATTCCTGTGCAAGGCTGCCCTGAACGAGGGCCTCATCCTAGATGACGGCCCGTGCCTCTCCTCGGGTCTGGAGGCCTGGGAACTGGAGGATTGGGTGTGCGATGTGGCCCACTGGCCCAGGCAGGTTGTCGACAGCCAGCCAGGGAACCAGTGCCCTGAATACGGCATGGGGGCAAGCCACTTCGTGGAGGTCAATACGGAATGTGAATTCATTCGCGCTGTCTAGGTCCTCTGGCATTTCTCCAGAACCCGCTTCATCTTGTCAATTTTTTTATCCATGATTGCACTATAGATATCACCGGTAATATTTCCGTACACAACTGCTTTGTAAAGATTGCCCGCGACACTTATGCCTTCCCTTGAACTAACAAAATCAAAAAGATAATCAGCCAGGCCAAGCAGAGTTAAATCAACAATATTATATTGAAAACAAAAAACGTCTGTCTTCAAACAGGTGATGGATGCATAGTTTGTCTTCAATAGCTGTTGCCGAACCAATAAAATCCCTGACTTTAGTCAGGGGTTGCAGAGAGGCAACATTATGGTCTACGTATAATTTTATCCTTTTCTCCCCTCTGCTCTCATTGACGCTC
>CAZAEI010000016.1:0-4172 GCA_964484305.1 uncultured archaeon | reverse complement strand
ATTATGGTCTACGTATAATTTTATCCTTTTCTCCCCTCTGCTCTCATTGACGCTCTTATCAAAGGGTTCGCGCTCATCGTGAAGGCTCTTTTTACTGTTACTGTTCACTCCGTATTGTTCATGAAACGACTCCGCGACATCGAAAACCCTTTCAACATATTCTATCCTTTCTCTTCCACCCACTCCATCAAGAACCCAGGTCAATCTTTCTGTGCATAGGCACCACAGAGGCCTGCTCAGGGAAATATATAATAATTGACTAATGTATAAAGCTTTGCTCTGAGGGGAAACCCGTACCATGCACGCAATTTTAAAAAGCTAAGTCCTGGGGGCCATCTGGCATTTTTAAGCCATCCCTTCTAAAATGAACCAATAATGTAGAGGTGTGTTGATATGGGAAAGACACTAGAGCTTGGTGATGTCCACGTGGAGTGGCTCGGCCATGCAGGCTTCATGTTCAGGGCCGGGGAGACCGTGGTCTATGTCGACCCCTACAAGGTGTCGCACGGGGATAAGGCTGACCTGATACTGATAACACACGACCACTACGACCACTGCGACCCGGCATCGGTGGGCTATCTCAGAAGGGAGGAGACGGTCGTGGTCGCCCCGAAGTCATGTAAGGAGAAGCTCCAGGGAATTGCTGAGATAGGCCCAGGCAAGGCGATTGAAAAGAAGGGTATTGAGATAACGGCTGTGCCTGCATACAATATCAGCAAGCAGTTCCACCCACCCGGAAAGGGAGTCGGCTACGTCTTTGAGCTTGCCGGCAAGAGAATATACCACGCAGGCGACACCGACAGCATCCCTGAGATGGACAGCCTGGGTGAGATAGACCTGGCGCTGCTCCCGGTGGGCGGGACCTATACCATGAATGCCAGCGAGGCAGCAGAGGCCGCGGGAAGGATAGGAGCCGCGATTACCATCCCGATTCACTGGGGAGACATTGTGGGAACCAGGGATGACGCCGAGGAGTTCAAGAAGCTGGCCAAGGTAAGGGTTGAAATCCTGGACTGAATGAACGGTTCGATGATTTGGTGACACCATGGATAAGAAGGCTGGGGTAAGGGTATACTCTGCCCCACGCTGCCCCTGGTGCCAGAGGGCCAAGGATTTTCTGAATGAGCACGGCGTGGAGTTTGAGGACATCGGTGTCTTAAAGGACAAAAAACTTGGCAAGGAGATTGCCGAGAAGACAGGCCAGCTCGGCATCCCTGTTATCGAAATCGGAAACGAGCTTGTGGTGGGCTTTGACAGGGACAGGTTGATAAAGCTCCTGGGAATCAGGGAATAGGCCGCAAAGCTTTAATTCCAGCAGAGCCAATACATAATAGTGGTTATATGAAACTCGAAAATACCAGGCAGCTGCTGCAGAGGGTAACCCAGCGGCTTTTCCAGAGTGCCATCATTGACAGGACGAACCTGGCCATCATATCCATGGGCCTGCTCATCCTGTTCCTGAGTTCGTATGCAATACTCGGGTAAGGGGCTGGAAACCCTTTATTAAAAACAGGCGTGCAAAATAATACTGATACCATGAGATGGGATCTTCAGGGAACAGTGATGCAGATTCTCAATGTGGAGCTCGGTGAGAACGAGACAGTCTATTCCGAGTCCGGCAGGCTCATATACATGAGCGACAACGTAAAGATGGACACCCATGCCAAGGGAGGCCTCTGGGCGGGCATAAAGCGGAAGTTTGCGGGGGAGTCCTTCTTCCTGGTGGATTTCACCCCCAAGGCGGGCCGGGGCATCGTGAGCTTCGGTACGGAGTTCCCCGGAAAGATAGTCCCGCTCCAGCTCAGGGAAAAGGAGGAGATAATCGCCCAGAAGGACGCCTTTCTCTGCTCAGAGAGCTCGATAGGGTTCGACGCCACGTTCACGAGGAAGATAGGGGCCGGACTGCTTGGCGGCGAGGGCCTTGTCCTGATTAAGGTCGGGGGGCCTGGCCAGGTCTTCTTCAATGTCGGCGGCGAGGTCACCATGCTCGAGCTCCAGGCAGGACAGAAGATACGGGTCGATACAGGCAACCTGGCCATGTTCGATGCCTCGGTACAGTACAGTGTCGAGCGTGTAAAGGGAGTCAAGAACATGATATGGGGCGGCGAGGGCCTCTTCCTGGCCACGTGCACCGGCCCCGGCAGGGTCTGGGTCCAGAGCCTTCCCGTGGGGGAGCTTGCAGGAAAGCTCGCCGAGTACCTCCCTGGACATAGTGGAAGGGGAGGCAGCCTGGCGGCCGGGATGCTCCTGGGCTCCATGATGGGGGGAAGGAGATAGCCATGCCCGATAAGGCATATGCAGGAAGGCTTGCAGGGGCCCTCCTACTGGGCCTGGTCACCCTGGTCGTTGCCTTTCTTGCCTTTGTCTTTATGCTCCCATATCTGCTGCCGCTGGCCCTTGGCACAGCCCTCCTGGCCATGGTATTCCTGGCCATCTGGGGCATTGCCTACATGGCCATGATAGTGGGGGCTGCAATATACTACTTCTTCAGGCCCATGAGGGTCTCCAGGGAGGACAAGGGCTACACCATAGCCAAGGCTAAGGAAGCAGGCAGGCGCGAGAAGGGTGAGAGCTGATTCTGTTTAAATAACTAACCTCTCAAATCAGATTATGGACAGGGAGAAACTGGAGAGCGAGCGCCAGAAACTTATAGATATGGGAGCAAGGCCACTCCCCGGGTTCGGAACCTACCTTGAGATGGATAAACAGGACGGTATACACATTCTTGAGCCAAGTGAATCTGGGGTTTATGGCACAAGAAGCATTCTGGACCCCGCCACGCGCAGGATAAAAGAGTCCTATGTCTAGAGACTGGAACGCCTGTTTATTTCAGCTTCACTGCTGTTCCGTAGGCCAGCATCTCTGCCGAGGCGTGCGACACCGTTGCTGTGGTCAGCCTCACGCCTATGACGGCGTCCGCACCCATCTTTGAGGCCTCTCTTTCCATCCTCTTGATGGCCTCCTTCCTGGCCTCCGAGAGCATTTCTGTGTATTCTTTCAGCTCCCCGCCGATGATGTTCCTAAGGCTCGCAACTATATCCTTGCCTATGTGCTTGGCCCTTATGGTGTTGCCTGTCACGATGCCAAGGGACCTGTCAACCTTCTTTCCTGGCACCTCAAATGTCGTGCTGAGAATCATTCTATCACCTTCTACATAATTCTCCCATCGCATATAAATATTTAGCTTCTTTAATCCGATCGGAAGAAAAGACCTGTTCCAATAAATCCATTCTGCCTTCTTTTGATAGCTTGATTATTGTTTCTTTCCACTCCCTGGGAAAGGCATACCATATGCCATCTTCATGCCTTTCAAGCCAGTAATATGGTGCAAATTCCCCATCTGCCCTGTCTTTTTTTAGTACAGTGGCAACTCTGACGTCTCCTTTCAGGCTTTCTATATACCCCCTTCCTTTATTCTGTGATTTTCCGGTGTCTGCTGTGTCATCAAAGCAAATCACCTTTTGATTTTTTACCCATTCGGGGTCCAGGGTTGTTTTGACAACGGGTTCAGGCAATCTCTGGCCCGGTCCTGTATAGTGGTCAATTCGAACATTATCAAGTTCGTCCACTCCACTCATGTCAGAAACCAAATTTGCAATCTCGTTCCCCCCTCTGGAGAAGCCGATTATCCTGGTGAAATGGAAATTTGAGTTTAATACCATTTCATATAATCGGCGTGAAAAACCCGACAATTCATCGTAAGTAATTAATCTCACTTCTTGGATATCGTCGAATCTGCCAGCCATGATAATGATTGGCGCAAAACATTTTAAGCCTAATCGTCAGGGAAACCTATTTTAATTAATCCCCCAAGTATATGCCATCAGATTAAGGGGTGATTGATATGGAAGATTGGATGAGACTCCCTGTATCGCAACTCAAGCGCCTGGTCAAGGGCCGGGCAGGCAGGGTAGCAGAGCTCCAGATGGAGATAAAGATTCTCGAAGGCATCATGGAGAGGAAGGTGAGGGAGGGTGACCTCGGGGAGTCAGCTCCAAAACAGGCTGTCAAGAAGTCCGAGAATAAGGATGCTGACAAGGAGACTCCCGGGGAGGCCGAGCCTGAAGGGGCCAAGCCCCCCGAAGAGAACAAGCCTATTCAGTCAAAGATAACCACGCAGTCCTCAGACCACTCCTTCAAGGAGATTGACTGACCGGCCCGAAAAAAATAAA
>CAZAEI010000015.1:0-25738 GCA_964484305.1 uncultured archaeon | reverse complement strand
TACACAAAGCCCCGACAACCGAAAGCTTTAAATACTAGTAATTTAACTATTCTATAGTGACAAATATTCATTCTACCTTTTGGGGCGGGCTGCCTTATGGTGGCCTGCCCCACCTCCTCCATATAAGCCTTTACAGAAGGCCAAGAAAGAAGGTTCTTCATATTCTTTCGTACACGTTTCTTGAGAAAGCGACAGCTTCCGTAAGAAAGGTGTAAAGGTTTAAGCCAAAAGGAGCTTCGCTCCACTACGTTCCGCTCGCTTCCATAAAAACCTTTATGGCTAGTCCTCGTGTATTTTGTATGAGTCGTAGAAGTTTGTCTCGTCCCTGTCGAGTCTGCTGAGTTCCTCATTCCCTGAGGGGCCTTCCTCGGGTTTTTCGCTTGCCTCTTCCGGGGACGATATCTCCTTGTTCACCAGGTCTATGTGGTCGCTCTCTATCTCTATAAGCGCGGTGAACAGCTCCCTCACCCTTGGTTCGGTGGCCTGCCTGAGGAATTCGCCGTATAGCCTGACAGCCCTGTTCTCCCTCCTGTCAGCCTCCTCCAGCGTGTCCCTGTCATCTGTGGAGCATATATCCTTCCTGAGCTCTATGGCGGGCTCCTCTGCCCTGAGAATCTTGCTTATCGTGGATGCGTGCTCTGCCTCCACTCCGGACAGGGCCTTGAACATGGCCCTGGTTTCATCGTCCCTGGACGCCCTTGATACACAGAGGTAGAACTCAGCATTGCCTATCTCAAGCTCCATGGAGGCCTCGAGGTTCTTTCTGGAATCCTCTGTGAGCTCGACCTTGTTTGTATCCCTCCAGTCCTCTGAGGGAACGAGATATTTCTCGTGCGCCCCGCAGAAGGGGCAGTTTGTCGGCCTCTCAAAGCCTATACAGGGCTCTCCGCATATCATGCACCTGAAGACTTGGACCCTTTGCGTAATCCCTCCTTCCTGACCCAGAGAGGCTCAGCCCCTTCCCGAAGGGGGACAGCGGGCCGTGTTGGGGAAGGTCAGACAATGGCGCCACCTTCAAGTGTTGGCTGTAACTTATAAAAGCTTTTAATCCCCCCAGAAGAATATTAAGCGATGCAAGGAAGGAACGATAAAACGGCCTTTGAGAGGGAGTTCAGGATAGACCTGACCGCAAGGAACCTCAATGTTTCAAGGGGCATTGAGATAGCCCTTGAGGTTGAAAGGAAGGGTCGCTCATTCTATGCCCGCAACGCCAGGAAGATTCAGAACATAGAGATAAAGAGGTTCATAGAGTTCCTGGCGGGTGAGGAGGACAGGCACATAGCCCTCCTAATGGAGCTTCAGAATTCCCTCAAGAAGAGGGGGGTCTGGATAGATGCCTCGGAAAGCCCCAAGATACTCCACAGCGTGCTTGAGGACCTCAGGGCCTTCAAGGGCAAGACCGGGAAGGAGGTAAGGGAGGCGGGTGACGTAACGATTATTCTCAACGCGCTCAGAACAGAGAAGGATTTGATTGAATTCTATGAGAAGTTTGCCCGCCACATCAGGGAGAGTGGAGGCAAGAAGTTCTTCCTCAGGCTTGCTGACTGGGAGAGGACCCACTACCAGCTCCTGGAAGGAATATACGAGAGCATAACCTTTTTCAGGATGCAGATTTAACATGATTTCAGGAAACAATGTCTTGTTTCTGCAAGGCGCCGCGAGACATCCACTCATTTCACTATTCAATGCCCAGGAGGCTCAGCATTATCTCCACATATCCCATGTGCCTTATCTGATCGTCCCTGATAGCCTCTATCCCCCTGCGTACGTGATGGTTCTCTACCCTCTCGAGAATCCTGCTGTAGAGGTCCATCAGATCGGTCTCCTTTGAAAGCATCATCTGGAACTCTGCCTTCAGAACCTGCACTCTGGGAATCCGGGCCTTAGAGCTCATTCTCCCTCCTTTCAGAAATCCATGAAATGAGCCCCTCAACTGTTCTGTTGTGCCTCTCGGAATCCGCTCTCATCCTCTGGATGAATCCCTTTGCCTCCGAAACCCTGTCCAGAGGGAAGCCTGACCAGTCAAAGTACTCCTCCACGTATTTTGTGAGAAATCCAACGATCCCATTTTCAAGGTCCGAGGCATCCCTCAGGAGCCTGGTGATTTCATCCTTGCCTATCATGTGCAAGACCCACCTTCTATTTATCTATTCGGGCTGAATTATATATATGAACCTGACAGAAAGGCTGAGAAGGCTCAGTGTGGCGGACATTGCTATGGTCAAGATCTCTGCCATGTTCTTTGGCATGACCCTGGCACTCTACCTGGCAGACTACCTGAAGGGATACGAGCTCTGGCTATTTGCCCTGTTCATCCTGTTTGCCATCAAGCCCGCCTACGCGGCCTTCAGGAAATAGCAAAATCAGGCGGGTTTCGGCCAGAACCGAAACAAATGGAAACCCATATCAGGTTATTAGTAGTTAATATATTCAGTGATAGCATGCCTGGAAAAAGGGACAATGCAACCCTGAGACTGATGATAACCGCAACAATCCTTCTCGCTTTTTTCGTGATATTTATATTCCTCAGTTCCAACAATGTCTCAGCGCAGGCCTTCCCAGCCCTTCCCCATTAAAACCCTGCAGGAACGCATGTAACTATTGGCCGTGTGATAATCATGGAGGAGAAGATAACCCTTGACAGGGAGGCTTTCAGGACCCTGGCCTCGAGGACCAGGGTTGAGATTCTCAAGAGCCTGGACAGGCGGAGGAAGATGCTCACCGAGCTGGCCAAGCAGTTCGGGATGTCACCCTCTACCATAAAGGAGCACATGGACAACCTCTCCAGGGCAGACCTGGTCGTGCAGATAGATGACGGCCACAAGTGGAAGTACTATGAGCTCACCCATAAGGGCCGGGAAATCCTCCACCCCGAGGGAAGCAGGGTTTATATAATCCTGGGCCTCTCTCTCTTTGCCCTTGTCTTCACCACATGGGACCTCTTCAAGAGCACCCTCTCATATGCGGCCCCCTTGGCGGCCCGCGGTGGAGGGTTGATGGAGGCCGGAAAGGATGCCATCGGGGAGGCCGCCCCCATGGCAGGCACCCAGGCCACGGCACCACTTATACCAGTGATTCCCTATACCCACATCCTGGGCATAGCCGTCTTCACAGCCATATTCGGCATCTCACTCGGATACCTGATTGCGAGAAGGATGAACCCACCGACCTTGCTATAGTAAACCAAATAAACAATCTCTGCTTGGATTTGGTTTGCTAGTTGTGCTCTCAGCAATTAATAGTCAGGTTTATTGTTTGGAGCAGTATAGATTGATTTTTCGGGGCGTTATCGTTTTTTGGATATTTTATCTGCTACCATGAACCCTGTGGTTACAGCAGTCTCCATGCAGGGGTAATGATAGAAGTCCCCACAGAGAAAGACATTTTCCATCTCATATTTCAAAGAGGGGATTTTAGAACCGGGCATTATCCTCGGCATGGCCATAGGTACATCCTCCACATTATGTATATTGAATTTTCCGTTCCTGAATAAAGTCTCCATATTGAGGACGTCAGAGCTCTTTCGAATCGGATATATGGATTGCTCTTCTCTGGTCAATAAGGTAAACATCGCCCTGAAATTTGATTCGTAATCCGGACCGGTCACAAATTCCCAGTCTTTCTTTAATTCACCCTTGGTGTAAATGGATTTGGTCCCGTGATAGGGGATCCCGAATTTCTTTCCCAGAATATTAGAGGATGCCGGCAGTTGAAGTGCCAAAACAACGTATTTGAATTTTTCACTGGTGCTTCTTACCATCTTCAAAATCCTTCCCCATACCTCTTTTTTCTCCCTTTCCCCCAGACCAGGTTCTTCAAATTTTCTGCATACAACGTCGAATCCGTCTGAAGATTCCTCAATGCCTGTAACCTCGGTAAGGAATTCTATCTCGTTATTTGATCCCCGCAAATATTTAACTATATCTTGGGTTATTGCGAACGGTCCTCCTCCGACTATGTAGCCTCCCTTTCTTGCGATGTTTAGAGATTTCTGAAGCTGGTGGACCCCGTCCTTTGCAGACATCTTCTTATAGTCTGTCTCGAATCTTATCTGGAGCATTGGGATAAGGAGAGTATCTCTCATGGTATCTGAATAATTGTTCATCCAGTCATCCATTGATATCTCATGAAGCTTTTCCACAGTCGGGTCTTTTTTCTCAATGGAGAAGTCCAAGGATTCAAGGTAATTCTGAAGCCTGTTTAACTCCTCCAGGGATATGTGGGTTATCTTGCCTGCTATACGCCTCTTTAATTTATCAAGAAGGGACAACTCATTCTCCATCATTATCATTGGTTTGAATTTGCTGAATGACATTGTTTTGCCATTACCAAAATACCCAAGCTGGCTTAATCTCAGTTTTTGAAGGTCTTTATACCTCAGTTCCTTTAAAAGTGACATTAGGTTGATGTCAGTATTCGAGACCACTCTGATTGCCTTGGGTGCCCTCCCGCCAGCCAGTACATCCTTTTCAAAGACCTTTACATTGAATCCCCTTTTTGCCAGCCTGTAAGCACACGAAAGGCCTGAAATGCCGGAGCCCACCACCGCGACAGTGTCTTTAATTTTTATCACCTAAGCTTATCAGGAAGCATTTTCCGAATTTTTTTTGTTGCAATCCCCATTATGGCCTTCTTTGCAAGCAGATATGTGACAGGACCGAAAGTGACTCTCATTCTCTCTATCAGTTCCACAAAATTCCCCATACTTGCCCCTTTTTTTACATTTCCATTGTCATCTATCTCCAGGCCAGAAATGCCCCTGGCCAGCCTTATAACCAATTTGGGCTTGGTTACAGAACTATATTCCCTGATTGCGGATTCAATCATTTTCTTGTATACCTTAAAATCCAAGGACTTGGATTTATCCGGTAATTTATTGTCTTTTGTATCCATTGATTATTTACTCCCCCAGGAACATAAATATTACATATTTGGTTGTGACAACTTAAATCCGTAAATTGTTGGGAAGACATCATATATCCTTTGTTTTTAACTCAGAGTGTGTGGAAATCAAAAAAGCATTATCATGCATAAGGTTTTATGGAACTGACTTGGCAGGGTCCATATATTCGGCCTGCGGAACAGTTAGCGCCTTTATAGTGTTCCAAGGAAGCATACACTAAAAATAGCATACGCTTGAATCGGTTAATGGTAATTGTAGTAAAGGACATAACAGTTTGGAAATTGTCCTTTGCTAGTTGTATCGGACATTGTTCCAAACGTTGTCTGGATACTATGTTTCCTTGTTGTGCTATAATATCACTAGACCAGGAGAGACAGTATCCCCTTCTGGACATGCATCCTGTTCTCGGCCTGGTCCCAGACTATGGACTGGGGGCCGTCCATGACAGAATCCGTGATTTCCTGGCCCCTGTGTGCCGGGAGGCAGTGCATGACAAGGGCCCCCCTCCTGGCGTGACTTAGCAGGGAGGGGTTGAGCTGGTAGTGCTTCAGGGCCATCTCTTTGGCCCTGTCGGGCTTCTGGCCCATGGAGAACCAGGTGTCTGTATAGACCACATCAGCTCCCTTAAGGGCCTCCCCGGGGTCCTGGGTGACCTCTATAACAGCCCCGGAGGACCTTGCATTGGCCTCGGATTCCCTGAGTACGGCCTTTTCAGGGGCCTGCCTTGCAGGGCAGGCCACGCTCATGTTTACGCCCAGTTTGGAGCACGCATACAATAAGGAATGCGTGACGTTGTTGCTGTCCCCGGTGTAGGCCAGCTTGAGGCCCTTCAGGCGGCCCCTTTTCTCATGGATTGTGTACATGTCAGAGAGGGCCTGGCAGGGGTGGAGGAGGTCGCTCAGGCCATTTATTACAGGCACGCCCGAGTGGGCGGCCAGGCCGATGATGTCCTGGTGGGAGAACACCCTGGCCATTATGGCATCGCAGTATCTTGACAGTGTCCTTGCTGTATCAGCAGTGGTCTCGCCCCTTCCCAGCTGGAGGTCCTGGGCATTGAGATAGAGGGCATGGCCCCCCAGGTGGTTCATGGCTACCTCAAAGGAGACCCTTGTCCTTGTGGAGGGTTTCTGGAAGAGCATGGCAAGATTCTTGTTCTTCAGGGTCGGCTGGACAGGCCTCCTCTTGAACTCGTCTGTCCTCTTGAATATGGCCATTATCTCCTGGACGCTCAGGTTCTGGATTGAGATTAGGTGCTGCATTATTTACCCCTTTATGGTTGTTCCCGCCATGCCACGCAGGGCCAGAAGGGCCTTCTCCCTCGAGGTTATTATAACCCTTTTACCGCCCTGCTTTATGAATCTTATGGCTGCCTCTATCTTGGGGCCCATGGAGCCGGGAGGGAAGTGGCCCTCTCCCAAGTACTGTTCGGCCTCCATGAGGGTCATGGAGTCCAGGGCCTTCTGGCGCGGGGTCCCGTAGCTGAGGGCAATCCTGTCCACGCCCGTTATTATAAGGAGGGTGGAGGCGTCCACTGCCATGGCCAGCCTCACAGCGGCCCGGTCCTTGTCTATGACAGCCCCGGCCCCCTCGAGGCCTGAGGCCTTTCTGAAGACAGGAATGCCGCCCCCGCCGCAGGCAATGACCAGGAATCCCTTCCTGACAAGGCTTCTTATCTCCCCCTTCTCCACTATCTCCAGGGGCTCTGGCGAGGGAACCACCCTCCTGAAGCCCCTGTCAGAATCCCTCCTGTAGATTCTTCCTGGCGAGGAGTGCGGCCTGGTCTTGAGGAACGGGCCTATGAACTTGGTGGGATTCCTGAATGCGGAATCCCCGGGGTCGACCACTACCTGTGTGATTAGGGTTGTGATTTTCTTTCCGGGGAGCATCTTTCTCAGGGTCCTCTGGAGGAGGTATCCAAGCTCCCCCTGGGTCTGGGCCCCGCATACATCCAGGGGCATGGGAGGGACCCTCCCCCCGGCAAGCTCCTGTTGCAGCAGGATGTCCCCCACCTGGGGGCCGTTCCCGTGGGTGATTACGATACGGTAGCCTGATTTGACAATCCTGGCTATCCTCCTGCAGGACTCCTCCACGTGCTCGATTTCCTGGTGAATCGAGAACCTCTCCCTGGCCGAGAGTATGCTGTTGCCCCCAAGGGCAATCACAATGGTCTCCCTGGGCATGTTAATAATTAGCGTGACTGGTTTAAATTTCGTTGAAAATAACCAGGACAGAACTCCTCGACCAATCCCCTGCGAGCCACTGGCAGGCAACTCTCTTTTCTTAGAAGCCTCATGTACGAGTTAAATAGCTTGGACCTCACACCCAATAAGGAGAAACCATTTTCATCGACTAGAAAATACCTGCCATTAGAAGACTCGAATTTTATCTTTCTCACCATGATACCACAATATCACTTAAGGGAAGAATTTATAAAAGAAATGGGTTTGCTTATTTCCTGAAAAGGAGGATGAACCTCAGCACCAGAATCATGACTATTATGAGGGCTATGACGGCGACTGCCGCTGTCTTCCAGAAGGGCCTCTCCTCAATGACCTCCCCTGTTATGGGTGCCTCCTCTGAGGGATGGGTGACGTTTATGGATACATTCCCGGGGGCCTCTGGCTCCCCCTCGGGTGGCTGCACCCCGGGCTCCTCAGGGGCCTCGGTTATGTTCTCCGGAACGTTAACAGAAATCCCGAGCTCGTCAGATGCGTGGCCGGACTCTGCCTTGATAGTCACGCTATAGGTTCCCTCCATTGTCCCAAACCCCGGGGAAAGATACAGGTAGAGGGAATCCTCTTCTCCACCCCCGAGGTGTGTTTCAGTGGGCTCGATATATGCCCAGCCAGGGCCGTCCATGGTTACCATGAAATTGTCAGCCTGCTCACCAGTGTTCCTTATGGTAATCTCTATCGTGGTGGCCTTCCCGACATCCACTGCCCCGGGGCCGTCCACAAGCTCAACACCGTAGCAGGCATCTGAGGACCTCAGGTTTATCTCTGAACTCTCGAGCAGGGAGACCCCGCCCTCGGAGCTCAGCTCCACAGTGAAGAGGTATCTTCCCTCCTCAATGTAGGGTATCTCGTAATCATGGCTTATGGCATGGAACTCGCCCGGCTCAAGGCTGACGCTTATGCTCTCCTCTGCGAAGTCAAGAGTATATCCATCCGTCTCCTTGCCCGTGTTCTTGATCTTTATGGTGTAGGGAATCCTTGCACCAGGACAGACAGTAACAGCATCGGGCTGCAGGGAAAGCTCTGCTGTGTAGCACTCCTCAAGCTCAATCTCTGCGGCCGCTGTATCCTTTATCTCCCCGTCAGAGGCAGTTACCTCAATGACAGCCGTGCCTTCGGGAAGCTCTGAGGTATCCACATCAAGCGCTATTGTCTTGGACTCGCCTGCATCAAGCTTTATGCTGTCCATGGTGAGTTCACCGAATGTTGAGGTGACGAGAAAGGTTCCCTCGAGGCCCCCGGTGTTCTTGATGCTGACTGATAATTCCGCGTCCTCTCCCTTGCAGACAGCCAAATCAGATGGGGAGAGTATGACTGCCACACCCCTGCACTCCTCAACATCTATTATCCCCGAGAGCATCTTGGGGGCTGCCACCTGGTCCCTTTCAGGGGTTACTGTCACCTCAAAGCTCTGTGCACCCCTCTTTTCAGGAACAACTGTGATTATTATGATGTCTGATTCCCCTGCATCCAGCACGGTCTTTGTCCTGTCGGGATAGGCCCAGTCAGGCGCGTCTATTGCGAACTCGTCTTCCTCTTCTCCGGTGTTGGTGATTGTGAGTTCATAGTCCTTGCTGTCCCCCAGGCATGCGTCCAGGCTTTCGGGCTCAAGCTCTGCTGTGAAATCAAGGCAATCCACAACCTCCATCTCCACAGGCGCTGTGGCGACTGCATAGGATTCGGCTGACCTTGCGGTCACAAAGACCGTGTGCTTTCCAGGGGAGATTCCCTCTTGGGGGTTGAGGACAAGCGAGACTACATATGATTGTTCGGATTCGACTGTCACGCTCTCCTGGGAGAACTCTGCCCAGTCCACAGAGGCAGACAGGTCGAAGTTCTCTGACCACTTGCCCAGGTTTGCAATCTCAATGTCATAGGCAACAGGCTCCTGGGTCTCCTGGCAGGATCTGCCGTAATCATCATCTATTACTATGCCGACGGAATGGCACCTCATAACCTCTATCTCTATGTCCTTGGTAACGGTGTCTCCACCCATGGATGACTCAGCAGTCACCTTGGCATGATATATTCCGGGCTCAATGTTGTATGGAAGGGTTATCCAGAAGGGGTCTATGACGGCAGCCTCTCCTGAGGCAAGCGTCTGGTGGGGCTTTATGAACCCCAGGTCAGCCGGCCAGTCAAGGGAGAGCAGGGCTGTATCTGTCTGGCCGCCAAGGTTGGTTACCATGACCTCAATGTTGCTGAGTACGGTGTCCGGGCAGCTTGATATCCTGTCCGGGGGGTGCTGTCCTGTAGAAACCTGAAGGTTCAGGCTGGCTGCCATGACACCCTGCACTAGCAAAAGCACAAAGACTAGAGAAGACGCTGCTGCAAGAAAGTTCTTAACCATAGCAGTTTATGAGCAAAAAATCTTATAAACCCCACAGCAAAAGGCTTATAAAACTATCGCTTCTCGAATGTCACTTCATCATCTGTTTTAAGGTGCCTGATGCCGAACCAGGCAACCAGGGCTGCTGCTATTATAATAATCACTATAACAGTGTATATGCTGGTGGCTATGGTTATAAGCGAACCTGTAAGGCCATCCAATGGCTGGGCTCCGGGGCTGTCCGCCTGGGCAATGAATACGTCCACATCCTTGGTGAATGTGAGCTCCTCTGCAGCAGCCACCACCTTAACGGCCAGGGTGTAGCTGCCTGTTTCCTTGGGATTGATGAATATGTATGAGGTCCTGTCCCCCTCCACATTCATCGTCTGCTTGTAATCCAGCCAGTCCTGTGGGACCCCATCAATCGATATCGTGAAGTCCTGTTTCACATGGGAGTGTATGTTTATGGATACAACCTTGGACTTGTAGAGGTTGACATCCATGGACGAGGGCTGTATCTCCACGTCTGTGGGGCCTGGCTCAGGCCCCGGCTCCGGGCAGTCGTATGGGCAGTTCTGCCAGCTCTCGCCTAGTTCGCATACCCCGTTGTAATTACATGCCGTGGTTACAGGGGCTGCTGCATTAATCACACCCTCCCTTGAACCGCTTGCACCACAGTCAGAGGAAACAGATACCCCTATGGTGTGTTTTCCCTTTTCAAACACCACAAAGTTCCATGTGCGGGTTACTGCTGAACCCGGCCCGAGGGTGAATACCTTCCTTCCAAGGTAGGTTCCGTCCAGATGGAATTCCACCCTGAAGTCCTCTGTGTAGCTTCCTGTGTTCCTTACAGTTGCCTTGACAAAACCCGTCTCGCCAGGGGCTACGGTCTGTGAATACTCCATATTCTCAAGACTGAGCGAGCATCCGGGCGACGGCCCCGGCCCCGGAACGCCTATGCACTGGCCCCCCGAGCATCCCTGGCTGCAGTACTGCCAGTTCTTCCAGACAAGGTCGCAGTCAGATGTCCTGTACCTCTTCTGGAGCCAGTTCCCATAGCACTTGTATATATTGAGGTATCCGGGGTTGCAATCCTCCCCTATAATAATGGTTTCTGTCTCTTCATCAGTGTCACCGCAGTCGGCCTCTGCCCTTACCCTTATCTTATAGGTTTCGCCCTCCTCGAAATCGTAATACCTGAACTCTATCCTCTCTGAGTCACCCTCGTCGATGTCTATGTCATCACGCTCGACCCTGTCACCGTCAACATAAATCCTGTACTCCACCTCAACATCATAGTCTCCCCTGTTCCTTATACCGAAGGTTATGTCTTCATCGTCCTCGATGTCAAGGTCGTATATCTCTATCCTGCAGTCCTCACCCAGTACGGTGTAGGTGACCTCTTCTTCATCAGTGTCACCACAGTCGGCCTCTGCCCTTACCCTTATCTCGTATTCCTCTCCTCCCTCAAAATCATCATACTCGAACCTTATCCTCTCCGAATCGCCCTCGTCGATGTCTATGTCATCACGCTCGACCCTGTCACCGTCAACATAAATCCTGTACTCCACCTCAACATCATAGTCTCCCCTGTTCCTTATACCGAAGGTTATGTCTTCATCGTCCTCGATGTCAAGGTCGTATATCTCTATCCTGCAGTCGCCGCCGTTTTCCTCGACCTCCACGGTGGCCAACGCCTCATCCTCCTCACCATCATCGTCCTCGACAGTGGCCCTGCACTCGACCTCGTCCCCCCCATCTGTTTCAGATGAGTCCAGGGTATCCTCTGCGGCATCGGAGTAGCCAGAGACGTCCCTTATCCTGGTTCTCTCTAGGTTCCCATCCACGTACCACCTGAATTCAACAGAATCAAGGTTGCCATCCTCATCCTCGACATGGACCTCGCAGGTCATGTCATCCCTGTCATCGGGATGGGTGGGGTCTATGCCTATGCTCTCTATCTCAGGGGGTTCATTGTCACACCACGGACAGTAGCCAGTGACCCTTATGACAAAGGTGTCAGTGTCCCAGGCACCCCTCGTGTCAGTGACTCTCACGGTCAGGGCCGACTCCCCAAGCTGCCTAGCATCGTCACACCAGACATACCTGTCATCCGTTATCCAGCACTCTGTTATGTCGCTGTTGCCTGCGGCATCAAGGCTGAAATCCAGCTCACCGTCAGAATCCTCAATATCATAAGCATAATCCCACAGGTCGACTATAACACCCTCCCCTATCTCGGTGGTCTGGTCAGGGATTCCCTGAATCACCGGGGGATTGTTCTGGCTAGTCTTGTGGACCTGGACAGTAACATCATCATAGTCATGGTTTTCCTCAATATCCCACACATCCACATTGCACCTTATCTGGTCACCCTCCCTGGTGAATTCGTAGTCAAGAACGTCAGTTTCGATATCCGAGGACCCTGAAACATACTTGTTGACATACCTTATCATTACTGTGTTTCTGTACCACCTGAATTGTATCCCATCCAAGTCCCCATCAGAATCCGAAACCTCGGCCGCGCAGGTCAGGTCATCCCATACCTCAGGGCTGACCGGCTCTATCTCCACAGATACAGCAGTTGGCCCGGCAGCCCTGGCAGGGCTGACAAAGACCATAAACATGAGGCAGAATGCCAGTGCAGCGAGTGCCTTGCTTTTCATAAACCCACCACGTTAAATGTTGTTACTCTGTACTAGTAACATAAACTCGGTATTTAAATACTTTTCGGTCTATACCTCAGATTCCCGAGTGGTTTCTGAGGTTCTCAAGGATGAGTTTCCTCTCTACCCTGGAGATTATGGACCTCACCTCCTCCAGGTTCTCGGGTTCAGTGGATACAGAGCCCACGCCGAGGCTGACCAGGGACTCGACTATCCTCGGGTCTGATACGAAGTCGCCGTAGACAGAGGTCTCCACAGAATACTTCCTGCAGGTCCTGAGGATGTGCTTGAGGAGGTTAACCACCGCGGGATTCAGCTCTGAATAGAGCTTGGATATCCTCGAGTTGTCCCTGTCCACACCGAGGGTGAGCTGGGTGAGGTCATTCATGCCTATGGCAGCAAAGGCAATGCCCTCCTTGCAGAAGTTCTCTATCTCCAGGCCGGCTGCAGGGGTTTCCACCATTATGCCTATGTTTAGGGGGAAATCTGCCATTCGCTTCACTGTCCTCAATTCCTCCACGCTGGATATGAAGGGAAGGCCAAGGACTATGTTGCCGATTCCCTCCTGGTAAAGGCGCTTTATTATCCCAATCTCTATCCTGAGAAGCTCGGGCTGGTCGATTCCCCTCCTTATTCCGTGCCATCCCATGATGGGATTGTTCTCAGAGGGTTCGTGCTCTCCCCCATCAAGCTCCCTGAACTCATCTGTCCTTATGTCTATCGACCTGTACCAGACAGGCTTCGGATAGAATGCCTTGGCTATGCTCCCCAGGCCTGAAAGTAGGGATTCCACAACCCCCTCGGGATTATGCCTGACGAGATAGAAGGGGTGCTTTCCTGTCTCTGTTATGATGTGCTCTGCCCTCACCAGGCCCACCCCGTCTGATATCCCGGCCGAGTTTCCCACCCTTCCGGGGATAGAGACTATGGTCTTTATTCCAGTAGCTGTGATGCCATCATCCCCTAATCCCCCGGGGATTTCATCTGTCTGGGGAGGGGTGTGCATGGGCATTGCAGCCCCTGGGGCAGGCATCTGAGGGATATAAGACTGGGCAGGAACCATGAAGACCCCGCCTTCAGAGGCATTGAGCACGATTCTCTGCCCGTCCTTGAGGACGGATGTTGCATTCGCTGCAGATACCATGCAGGGTATCCCGAATTCCCTGGCGAGGACTGCTGCATGGCATGACCTGGAGCCCTCATCGGTTATGATTCCGGAGAGTTTTTCCATTATCAGGAGCATGTCGGGCAGGGTCATCTTTGTCACAAGGATATCCCTCACCTCTACCCTTTCAATGCTGTTCATTGATGAAAGAACCCTTGCCTGGCCCCTTACAAGGCCCTGGAAGACGCAGGTCCCCCTGACAAGGGGCCCCTCAAGGCCGGAGGGCTCATCCCCGGTATCATGGGAAATCCCGTAATCCGGCATCGGCCCTGCGTCCAGAATGAATACCCTGCCTCTCTCCCCGCACCACTCAATCTCCTGAGGATGCCCCCCAAAGCCCTTCTCTGTCTTTACGGCGAGCTCGCACAGCCTTGTAATCTCCTTTTGGTTGAGCAGCTCTGCCTCAATCCTCTCCCTGAAGACAGGCTCCCTTACAATCTTTCCTGTCATCTCATCCCTCTTCTTGAGCCACATCTTCTTTCTCACAGTCTTGCCCTCGAGGGCCCCTGTCTCCTTGCTTATGACGTATTCATCGGGCGTGACCATCCCGGAGATGATGGAATCCCCAAAGCCCCATGAGCCTTCAATCACTATCCTTGAGGTCTCGCCTGTCTCTGGCTGGCTGGTGTAGACAAAGCCGGATTTGTCAGGCTCAACCAATTTCTGGACAACTACCCCCATCACGGGCATGCCCCTTACCCTCTTGCGCTTCCTGTAGAGCATGGCCCTCGGGCTGAAGAGGGATGCCCAGCAGTCCCTGACCGCATGGGATATCTGCTGGCAGCCCCGTATGCTCAGGGTGCTCCTCATCTGCCCGGAGAAGTTGGCCCCCGGTATCCCCCCGGAGGTGGGTGACGGCCTGACAGCCACAAAGGCGTTGTCCCTTCCAGCCCTTATCAGGTCGAGGGCGGGGCCGCCTATCTCCTTGGCCTCGCTGCCTATGGAGAGGTCCTGATATTCCTCCTTGAGCTCCCTCTCTATGAAATCCGGCATTGCACCATTGATTATGATGCCCTGTATCTGGTCCGATATCTTCACGAGCCTCTCCGTACCTGCCTGGTGTGATTCATCCAGGAGGGACTCTATCTTACTGGCAATCTTGTTGTATTTGAGGAACTTTGTGTAGGCATCGGTATTCAGGACAAAGCCCGAGGGCACGGGAAGCCCCCCGGACAGCATCTCCCCCAGCCTCCTGGCCTTCATGCCCACCTTCTCTGTGCCCGAGTTCACCGAACCGAGCTTTATTGTATACTCCCCCGCCATATGAACCAACTATTATTTACAGCTTAACAATATATCACACATGGAGTAATTGGTAATATAATTTTTTATCTGGATACCTGGTATATATATGGAAACTGGACGGTGCCGAAGATATGGAAACAAATAAGAGTGGGCCCGATGGAATACGCCTTGAGGAAACCCTCAGGAAGGAGACGAGGAAGTGGCTCTCAAGGCTCGATAAGGCCTACGCGGCCTTCACACCCACGGGAAGGCTCCCCGATAGGGAGCTCATACCCGTCAGGCAGAACATAGAGGCATACATCAGGGATGCCCGCCACTTCCTCGACAAGGGGGACCTGGTCAGGGCCTTCGAGGCCGTCATATACGCCTGGGGCCTCCTGGAGGCCTGCCAGCACCTGGGGCTGGTGAAGAAATAAGCAAGGTTCAGCCTATTTTTCCCTTGATCCAGTCTATAAACCTTTTAGCTCTTACCAAGGTAAGGTTGGCATCCCTTTGGCTGCACTCTACATGTGTATATCCGAATTTGCTTCTTTTCTCAAGGGCCTCTGCCAGAATCTCCTTTTTAGAGTCCCTTCCTGAAGAGGCTTCGAGGTGCAGCCTTATCGCCTCCCTGTGGTTCTTGCTGGCTCTTCTTCCAAGATTAAATATGCAGAATCCGTCATTTGCTAGAATAATTGCCTGGGAAGAATCAAAAACAGAGACGTTGAACCTGCCCTTCTGATAGTTCTCCAGTGCTGAGTGATAGAACTCCTCTGCCTTTTCAATGAATATTCTTGCATCGTTCTTTCTCACTTCTTTGACCATACCAGCTCCTCCGGGTCCTTGCCGTAAATCAGCTCGTGACTCGCTAACACATTCAAAACAAATTCTTCGCCCCCCCTTGCCTTGTCCCTGAATTCATTCAGGCTCATTGACAGTATTGATATATGGAAGCCAAACCGCTGGGTCAATTCACCAACCAGCCTGTATATCTCCCTTTCACTGATGTCTTTCTCATAAATAAGCAAGAAATCAACATCACTTGTAGTCTTTAGCCCGTTTAAGGCAGAACCGAAAAGGACAACACTGAGGGGATGCATCTTCCTTGCTCTAGATACCAGAGCTCCCTTTACCTGGTTAAGCAGGGACTTGTCCTGAGATAATGATTTAGCAATTGCTTTTGCCAGGCTGGTAGAGGCCAGGCTGTAAACAGCGTTTCTTCCCATGTCCTTCCTTTTCAGAAAACCCCTCTCGTACATCTCCCTTAAGCATTCGCTTGCCCTGGATTTTGATATGTCGAGTCTCCTTGAGACATCGGATACCGTTATGGACTCTTTCTTGTTCTCAGTAAAGAATCTGGCTATTCTAATCTTGATTCTTGAGTCCAGGATTTCCTCTAACATGTGTATTTATTGGGTGTTTGGATTTAAATATGTTCGATTTATCGAACACATGTTCGATTTTTCGAACAATTGTCATTTCCTGCTTGCTGACCCTCCCTTATACCCGCAGAACCCCTCCATGGGGCAGCCCTGGCAGGCAGGCCTGGGCCGGCAGAACCTCTTGGCCACCTCGACTATGAGGGCGTGGTATTCCTTGTATATCTCCGGGTCCCTGGGGAGCCTGCTCTCAAAGAATTTCCTGACCTCCTCATAGCCCCAGGTGGGGCTGATGAGGCCGATCCTGGTGAATACCCTCCTCGTGTAGGCATCGACCACGAAAAATGCCTTGCCCCGCGCATAGAGGAGTATGGAATCCGCTGTCTCGGGGCCAATCCCCCACAGGGAAAGCAGGTTCTCCCTGGTATAGGGCCCCCCAAAGCCTGCCAGGTTTATGAGCTTCCTGGCCTTCTGGTTGTAGTAACCGCTGGGTTTTATCAGCCCGGCAAGCTCCTCCCAAGAGAGCTTCAGGAGGGATTCCCTGTCCCTCACCCCGGCCCCCGCGAGGTTCTCCAGGGCCCTTTCGACATTGGTCCAGGCCGTGTTCTGGGTGAGGACAGCCCCTGTCATGATTTCCCATTCAGGCGGCTCAAGTCCGTGGCCTACGGGCCACCATCCCTGGGGGCCCAGGGTCTTCAGGAGGCGCTCATAGATTCTCAAAAGCATGGTTAAAGCTTGGTATTAAGGTGTTTTATTGCTTTTCCTTTCAAACATAGCCATGAAAACGATGTATATCATCACCAGGAAGGGGATTATCTCCAGCCTTCCCAGGAACATGTTGGCTATCAGGATGAGCTTTCCAGAGGGATGCATGTCTGCTATGGGGACAACCGAGAGGCCCACGGTCCCCTCAGCAGAGGCCACTGTGAAGAAGGATTCCATGGGGGAGTATCCCAGGAAGGTCAGGCCCATGGAGCTCGTCCCCAGGATGATGAAGTACATGCAGGCAAAGAGGGCGATTATCGAGAGCTCATTATCCTTTATGACCCTTCCCCCGAGCTTGAAGGGGACCACGGCCTCCTCCGGGAGGGATATCTTCTTGCCCATCCAGGGCAGTGATTTCAGTATTATGCCTGACCTTATAAGCTTGAGCCCGCCCGCAGTGGAGCCGGCATAGCCCCCTATTATCATAAGGGTTATGAGAAGGACTCTTGTCAGCCCCGAGGATATGTCCGCGTTGCTGAAGCCGGTTCCTGTCAGGGCGGAGAATGCCTGGAACACCCCGTGCCTGAAGGGCTCCGGGCTGTAGAGGTAGGAGACGCTCACCAGGATGGAGAATATCAGGAGAAGCGCCCAGAAGAGCCTTGTCTCGGGGTTATTGATATAATCCCTGAATTTTCTGCTCCACAGCCTCGCATGAACAAAGAACGAGGTCGCGCCAAGGACCATGAGGAGAATGGCCACGGCCTCTATTGCGGGGCTCCCGAACGCCCCGATAGAGGCATTCCTGGTGGTGAACCCCCCTGTGGCGATGCCTGTTATCGCATTGAGTATGGATTCGAAAAAGGGCATGCCGGCCAGGGTGAACAGGGCCATACCGAGGAGGGTGTAGGAGAGGTATATCATCATCACCCTGCGGACCGTGCCCCTGACGCCTGCCCCTATCATGCCTGCGCCGCCCTCGGCCTTGTAGAGGTAGTATGAGGACATGCCAGGAGAGCTCACCAGTATGAGAAAGATTATGATTATCCCCACACCCCCTATCCACTGGGTAAGGGCGCGCCAGAACAGCAGGCTGGCCGGGAGGCCCTCAGGCTGGACAACAGTCAGGCCCGTGGTGGTGAACCCCGAGACTGACTCGAACCACGAATCCATGGGGTTCATGTAGAAGATATAAGGGATTGCCCCAATCAGGGAGACCACCACGAAGGAGAGCCCCGCTATTACCATGGCCGAACTCAGGGTGAGCTCCTCCTTCTTGAACCTCCTGTCGAGGGTCATGCCGGTTATAAAGGAGATTACAGCCCCTATAAAGAAGCCCGTGTGCATCCCGTCCCCGAATATCCAGGACACAAAGACAGGGGTCAGGATGAGAATCCCCAGTATCTCCAGGAGGGTCCCGAGGTAGGAGGCCACGGTGCGGAAGTCCATGTTAATAATTGTCTGCCGGGATTAATATTATTGACAAAAATGGAAATGCTTTCTCGGGTACATCCTGATTCTATCCGCCCGCCCCCACCAGATTCCTTACGGGTATTCAGATAACAGAGAATAAGCCGTTAAGAATCATTCTCTTCCCTGAAGCTCCCCTTCAAGATTCTTTATTCTCTTCTTCAGCTCAATCATCCTGAGTTCCCTGCCAACGGCAAGCCGGTTGAACTTCTCAAGGTCTTCATTCGTCTGCTCCAGTTCCAATGTCCTCTCCTTTACCTTCTTCTCAAGGGTTTTGCTGTATTCCTCCAGCTTTCTCCTTGATTTCCTGAGGTCAGAAGTCATCTGGTTGAACGCAGAGGCTAGCTCCCCTACCTCATCCTTTGTCTTGATATCTATCTTCGCGTCCAGGCTGCCTTCACCTATCTTGATGGCAGCATCCCTCAGCCTCTTTATCGGCCGGGTCATCCTTCTCGAGAGATAGATTCCCGCAATTATTGCCAGGAAGAAGCTTATGAGCATGGTCAGTGCAGAAAGCCCTATCTCCATGGTCACGCTCTCGTACGCCTCCTCGACAGGCAGCTCAACCACGACTGCCCAGTCGGGCTTGCCCAGATGTGCATGGTTGGCAACTACCTGGTTTCCCAGAATCCCCTCTGATACGTCTGCGCTGCTCTCATGAATAGTCTCATCACCCTTTACGAATTCACTTACCTCCTCCAGTTTCGTGAGGCTCTCTCCCTTCAGGACGCGGCCGATGTCGCCAAACGCTATCAGGTTTCCCTGCTTGTCCACAACGTAGGCAAGCCCGTTCCTGCCAATCTTGATGCCAGCCACCAGGTCCCACATGAATTTCAGGTTCACCTCAGAAACCAGTATCCCTTCATAATCTCCAAACACATTCCTGACAGGAACAGCCATTATCACCATGGGCTCGCTGGTTATCTCATCAATGTATACAGAGCTTATGTACGTATCCCCCTGGCTTAGCTGGTAAAAAATATCGCTGCTGTTCTGCTTCATCAGCTGGCCTGATACCAGGCCCGAAAGACGTGAGACCCTTATAAGCTCATCTCCATCATCATCCAGAAGTAAAAGCTGCCTGAAGGATGGCTCAAGCCCGATCAGCTTATTCAGTATCAGATTCTGCTGCTCATTTGGGGCAGTCACCACGTCACCGATGCTTGAGGCAGTCTCCAGCACGCTGAATTTCTCCTGAATAAACCCACTGACATCCTTGGCCGCATCCCTGGCTATCAGGTGCTGCTGTTCGGCTATGACCTCCCGCTGGGCCTGGAGGCTGAAATATACATCCAGGCTGCTTGCAATAAGCAGGACTGTAGCGCTCAATGCAAGAAAGGCAATCGCCAGGGTGACCGTAAAGCTCCGCAGATTCCTTTTCTTCTCTGGCTCATTCTTTTGAGGCATAACAATCAACTTAAAATCCCCATCTAGCGTATTATCTCGTCAGCCCTGGCCAGCAGGCTTTCGCTCACATTCAGCCCAAGCTCTTTAGCCACTTTGTAGTTTATCCACAACTGTGCCTCGGGTGTGACAACTGGTATTGTACCAGCAGGAGTACCCTTAAAGATTTTGTCAGCCAGGGATGCTGCCTGTTTACCTTGGCCAACGTTGTCAGGGACAAAACTAAATATACTACCAAGGGATACTGCAAGATTCGTGCCACTGCCAATAGGCAATTTGTTTGCATTGGCAAGGGTGAGAATCGCCCCAAAACCTTCAGGCGAGTTGTTAAGAATATCGGGCATAATCAGGATAGCATCAATGCCAATATCATCCAATGCAGCTCGCTTCTGCAGAGCAGCCTGAAATTCTTCCATATTGTTGACGGGGTCTTCCACCAATGTTATACCCAATGATGAGGCTATTGAACGCATCTCCCTGAGCGCAGGGGCTGTATTAGGGTAATTGCAATCATAGACTAGATAAACCTGTTTTGCTTCTGGTACTAGCTCATGCAAGAACTCAACCTGTTTGGCTGATAACTCCGGGATAGGGAAGCGGACACCAGTGATATTCCCCCCGGGCTGTTTCACACTCTCTACCAGGTCATAACCTTCCAGACCAGCCATGGCAAAAACCACTGGAATGCCTGCCCCTTGGGTAGATGCCTTGGCTGCTAAGGCCGGCTCGGTGGGAAAGACAAAAATCAGGTCAACCTTGTCTTCCACGAATTTCTCGACGGCCTGCCTTTCACCCTCAGGGTCAGCATCCTTTACTTGCAAGTCGTATACTATATTTTCACCTTCGATGTAGCCTAACTCAGTCATCCCGGCCTTGAAGCCATCTGCTATACCGACAAAAGCATCTGAGCCAGATATAATACCCACATGATACAACTCTTTTTTTGTTTCTGTGACGCACCCGCTCGAAATAATAGATCCTATAACCAAAATGATTACAAGCAGCATTGGTCGATTGGATTCAATCTGCCTGTCTGGATTCATTCTAACCATCTTTTCTGGTAAAGCATTATCCAATAACCACCCGAAGGCCTAGCGGATTATATTATCTGCACTGACCAACAAGGCCTCGCTCACATTGATTCCAAATTCCTGAGCCGCATTGTAATTTATCTCAAAATAGCTCTCTGAAGAGACAACCGGGATGGTGCCTGCATCTATCCCCTTGAGTATATTGTCAGCCAGTATTGCTGCCTGTTGCGCCGTTTTCGGGATATCAACATTTATGCCAAAAATAGACCCGTATTCCTCGCCGGCCTGCATAATCAGGCCTCCAACGGGTATGTTGTTTTCATACGCGAACTTACCTATCACTGCATAAGGCTCAGGGAATGTACTAAGTGGCTCGGGTATGAACAATATCGCGTCAAAGCCGATATCGCCGGACGCAGCAATCGCGTCCAGCCCGGCCTGGAGCTCTGACGCGTTGTCAGCCGGGAACTCTATCAGCGTTACGCCCGCGGCTTCAGCAACCGGATGCAATGCCTCCATCTGGTTGGCTACAATGGGATAGCCCCTCTGGTAGGGTATCCACATTACCCTGGCCTCCGGGACAAGCTCGCGCATGACCTCAAAGCGCTTTATGGCAAGGTCCGGACCAGGGTATCTCACACCAGTGATATGCCCCCCGGGGTGGCTCACACTGTCAACAAGGCCGGTCCCCTCAATGTTGGCTATGGAAAAGATAACAGGAACCTCCGTTCCCTGGGTGGCTGCCTTGGCTGCCATGGATACCTCAGTGGGAAACGTGTATATCAAGTCAACGTCGTCCTCCACGAACTGCTCCAGGATTTGCCTTTCCCTCTCAGGCTCAAACATTGTGCTCTGAACATCGTAGACTATGTTCTCCCCTTCCACATACCCTAACTCAGTCATCTTGGCCTTGAACGCGACCGGTATTTCATCCAGGAATACCCCCAGCCCGTTCAGCATCCCGACGTGATAAACCTTCTGGGTCTCTGTCACGCACCCGCTCGAAATCACGCAACCAGCAACTAACAGGATTACAAGCAGAATAATCTGATTGGGTTTTTGCTTGCCTGTATTCATTCTAACCATCTATAACCTATTAAAGCATTCACCCGGGGTCTAGCGGATTATCTTGTCTGCCCTAGCCAGCAGGCCCTCGCTCACATTGATTCCAAATTCCTGAGCAACCTTGTAGTTTATCTCAAGATAACTCTCTGACGAGACAACCGGTATCGTGCCGGCATCCGCCCCCCTAAGGACCTTATCGGCAGACACTGCTGCCTGTTCCGCTGTCTTCATGATATCGACGTTCACGCCAAAGATAGAGCCGTATCCTCCCACTTCCATGAGGGCACCGCCAATCGGCACGTTGTTCTCAGATGCAAACCTTCCCATCACTTCAAACGCATCAGGCGTCACGGCAAGTGGCTCGGCTATAAACAGTATGAAATCGATGTCTATGACCCCAGACGCAGCAATCGCGTCCAGCCCGGCCTGGAGCTCTGACGCGTTGTCAGCCGGGAACTCTATCAGCGTTACGCCCGCGGCTTCGGCAACTGGATGCAACACAACCATCTGGCTGGCTACAATGGGGTAACCCCTCTGGTAGGGTATCCACACCCTTTTGGCATCCGGCGCCATCTCGAGCATTATCTCGAACCTCTTGATGGCAAGGTCAGGACCGGGGTATCTCACACCGGTGATGTGCCCTCCGGGCTGTCGCACGCTTTCCACAAGACCAGTGTCTTCTATGTTGGCGAAGCAGAAGACCACGGGAACATCTGTCCCCTGAGTGGCTGCCTTGGCTGCCATGGATACCTCGGTGGGAAAAGTGAAAATCAGGTCAACCTCATCCTCCACGAATTTGTTGAGAATCTGCTTCTCCTTCTCCGGCTCAAAGTTCGTTGTCTGCAGCTCATAGACTATGTTATCCCCTTCCACATACCCTAACTCAGTCATCTTGGCCTTGAACGCGACCGGTATTTCATCCAGGAATACCCCCAGCCCGTTCAGCATCCCGACGTGATAAACCTTCTGGGTCTCTGTCACGCACCCGCTCGAAATCACGCAACCAGCAACTAACAGGGTTAGAATAAGCATCTGCCATCCGGATCCGAACTGCCTGCTCATCTACAATACCCTTATCCCATATATATATTAATTATATGTATAATAATTACCTTATCTTATATATAATAATACATATCCTTGTTTAAACGTGGCCCTTTACGAGGGGTCCTGCCCCGATGCAAGAAACCCCGCCTTGAGCGTCCGGTGGCAATTCCGTTCATTTCCCCGACTTTCTCTCAAGCGCATTGATCCTCTTCTTCAGCTCAATCATCCTGAGCTCCCTGCCAACGGCAAGCCTGTTAATCTTCTCAAGCTCCTCTACATTCTTCTTAAGCGCATCCTCAGACTTCTTTCGCTCAGTGATATCGCTTCCGACATCGAGGACCTTGGTCACCTTCCCGCCTTCCTTCAGGGGTATGCCCACAAGCTCGAGGAAAATCTCCCTCCCACCCTTCAATTTAACCTTGTAGACCGTCTTGTCTGTCACCTTCCCCCCGATATTCTTCCTGAACTCTATGAAGGCCTTTATCAGGTCCTTCTTGTCAAGGGATGCCACCTCTGAGAACACCTTGCCTTTCACATCCTCTATATTCATCCCAAACAACTGGGCAGTATACCTGTTGGCCTCCAGAACCCTTCCCTTCCTGTCGAGGGTGAATGCCACAAAGGGAAGGTTCTCAAAAATAGTCTTGTAGACGTCGCTTTCACCAGAACCGGAATCTCTTGCATTTTCCATGCTTCTCAATTAATTATTTTATTGCTATATATATAATCATTTTTCGTGCCTGGAATGTATATTAACCCCCCGGCCCAACTATGATTATGCGCGGCTTTGTCTTCATGCTGGAGGCTGTTTTTGCGGGCCTGATACTTCTGGGGTTTATGCTCTACCTGGCCCATGGCTATAGCCAGGCCGGTTCAGGGCCTGAGCACGATTTCGGGCGGGTCCTGCCCGAGCTCGACCAGAGAGGCCTCCTCAGGGGCTATGTGTATTCAGGCGACATCCAGGGCCTTGAGGACGAGATAAGCCTCTATGGATTCAGCCACTCCGTTCAGATATGCCAGCCCTCGGGGGGCTGCGCAGGCCAGGCAGGCCAGGGAGGGAATGTCTGGGTGTCTTCCTATTTCATGGCAGGGGGGGATTCCTATCAGCCAAGGGAGGTAAGGCTCTATGTCTGGGAGGCTTAAGGGTAGGCGCAAGGGGCAGTTCTTCATGCTGGGAGCGCTGCTGCTGTGCGCATTGTTCTTTGCGGCCCTGCCCGGCCAGGTGATCCTGACAGGCGGCCACACAATGGACATCTCAAGGCTGGCCGGGAACCTTGAGAGGGAGATTCCCCATGCCCTGAACCTGGCCATGCTGGAGGACGGCAACCCATCAAAACTCGGGGAATTCACGGGATTCGTCAGGGACAGTGTAGGAGAGCGATACCTTGATATGGAGAGCCTCTGGGTGGTTGCGGTGCCTGATGAGGAGAATCCCGGGGGGGTCGAGCTCTATGCAGGCAACTGGCTCGGGAGGCCCGTGACGCTCTATGCCCTTGTCGACAGTGCTGGTGAAACCCTTGCCCTGGATGACGGCGGGACTGATTCAAGGACCCTTTACGGCGTCGGGAGCGACTTCACCCTTGATATCAGCTTCGAGGGGAGGTATTGGTCAGGCCAGGTGGCGAGGGACAAGACAAGCCTCTACAGCTACCTGAGTCTTTCAAGGGGCGGGGATTCCATAGTGAAGGAGATAACCGGCTGAGGGTGCGCTAGGTGCCGTCCCCCTCAGGGAACGGGGTGTGCTGAGTGCCTGCCGTCCCCCTCAGGGAACGGGGTGGGTCAGGATTTGCTGTTCTCCTTTTCCCTGATTATTACCTTCTGGACAGGCTTTCTCCTGAACAGGCCCCTGAAGGGCCTCATCACAAGCCCCGCTATCTTGGCGCCCCCGGAAATCGTTGCGTACAGAAGGTAGGCAGCCACGCCAAATATTGCAAACCATATGACGCTGGAGATGGTCAGGGGGACATCCATGCCCGCGAGGCTGGCCACCACAGGGAAGGTTGCGGCTATTACACCCACTATGAAGGCCTTTATTAGGGCCTGGAATATCTTGTAGGCCAGGACTATGAAAACAAGGAACACCGCCAGGAGAATGACCGTGTTGAGCTGGGTGAGTTTCATCAGTATGTCGGGGATGAGCTCCAGGACCATAGCTTAATATAGGATTTGTTTTATATATAGAATTATATAGAATTAATGCAATTTTTACGGGACAGTGAGAACAGAAGTGAGAGCGCATGAGAAGGAAGATAATCGTTGTGACAGGACTCCCCGGCTCCGGTAAGTCCGAGGTCTCAAGGGAAATCAAGAGAAGGAAGATAACCACCTTCATAACAGGGAACATAATCAGGGAGGAGGTGTCAAGGCGCGGCCTGGAGCTCACCGTGGAGAGCCAGGAATACATAGCCAGGGAACTTAGGAAGGAGTACGGGCCCGATGCGCCAATCAATATGATTGAGCACAGGATAAGGGATTCTAAATCCGGCATCATATGCGTTGACGGCCCTAGGAACATCAAGGAGATCGAGCTTCTTAAAAAGCTTGGGGAGGTCTTCCTTGTAATCGTGGAGTGCGCCAAGAGGGTCAGGTACGCAAGGCTCAGGAGACGGGGCGGCCCAAGGGACCCGGATGACTGGGAGCGCTTTCTCTGGAGGGACAGGAAGGAGCTTGAGCGGGGCATGCGCTCCCTGGCCAGAACCAGCAGGTTCAGGAAATACACAATAAAGAATACCGGGAGCCTCTCTGACCTGAGGTCAAAGATATCCAGGATACTCAAGGACATAAAATCAGAGCGGCCGGTGAAATAGCTTTTTATATGCCTTTCAGAAATAATTAGTTAAGCCTCGGTAGCTCAGTTGGAAGAGCGGCTGGCTTGTAACGCTGGTCTATTGAACCCAGGTCTCTCGGGCGATAAATCGCCCGCTTGCACTCCGGTGCGAACTGGGTGATGATAAAAAGACGGTCGCATGATTCGATGATTGCAAAGCAGCGTCGAGAGACCAGCAGGTCGGGGGTTCGACTGCACGCCTTTTTCAAGAAAAGGCGTGGGCCAAAAGGAGTTGCCCACTCACCGTTGTTCGGGGCAACTTCCAGGTTAACCGAAAATCCCTCCCGGGGCT
>CAZAEI010000014.1:0-28441 GCA_964484305.1 uncultured archaeon | reverse complement strand
TCCCTCCATGCAGTCTCTAATGAGCAATTGTTCGGTTGATTTCCGTTCCCCCTTCCTTGGAATTATTTTAGCTGAATTCATATATAAGCGTTTGAGAATCGGAAGGGAGTGATTGATGTGTCATGGAAAGATCCTTTTGAAGAGATGAGAAGAATGCAGAGAGCCATCGACAAGATGTTCGGTGAATTCTTTGCGAAAAGCTCGTTCACTTCAAAATCATTGACTGAATCGGGGTGGAGAGAACCCCCTGTCAATATGGTAGAGAATAATGGGAGAATCGTTGTAAGCGCAGAAATGCCTGGTCTCAACAAGGAAGACATAAAGATTAGCGTCACAGAGGACACGCTTGAGATAAAGGCTGAATCAAAATCCTTGAAGAGAGAGGAAGGCAAGGAGTACAAGAAACTTGAGAGGACTTATGCTGGCTTCAGCAGATTCATGAAACTTCCTGTAAGCGTGAACCCTGAAACTACAGAAGCCACATACAGTAAAGGAGTCCTCGAAATCAACATGAAGAAGACCAAGCAGGAAAGGAAGAAAGAGGTGGAAGTGAAGGTCAAATGACTTTGTAATGCTCCCTAAGAAAGACGATAATAAGAGAAGGGCATGGAAATCAGGGTAACTGAATCCAAGCATTAAATAATATTGTGCGATTTAAGGGAGGTTTGGATATGCAGTTAACTGATTTGCTCGAGATTCCTGTAAGTGCAGATGCCAATGAGAATGTGAGCAAGGTTGCGTCAAGGATGATAAGATCTGGCTCCAGGGAAGTAATTGTTACAAAGAATGATAAATACATCGGAATGCTGTTTGCAAGAAGCCTCTCTAAGAGGAATATTGCCAATCCTGACAAGACAAATATATCGCAGTTTGTGACGAAGATTAGACCAATCCCTTCTGGCACATCATTAACCGAGGCCATTAATCATCTATCTTCCAGTGATCATAGAGCAGTTCCTGTAGTGACCGGTAAGGAAATAAGACTTTTCACTTGGCGAGGGATGTTTAGAAGCATAAGAAATGATCCAAGGATTAGGCTGTTGGTCGCCAAGAATGTCATGACTTTTCCATACTGCATTGGCCCAGAAGACGACCTTAAAACAGCCAAATCGATGATGAGGGAGCTCAATGTGTCAGGCCTGCCTGTTATTGAAAACAGGAAGCCCCTTGGTATAATCGGGGAGTTCGTGCTTCTAAGGACTGTTCTTAAGCCTGAAGAAAGGACCACTGTAATGGAAGATATCGAGAGCAACATAATCGCTTCAGTTTCTGTTATGAGGAAGAACTTCCTGTCCGTAAGAGCTGATTCAGGAATCCGCGACCTGATAGACCTAATGGTAAGGGAAAACCAAACCATGGCAGTTGTTGGAAACATGGGAGAAATAGAGGGAATAATAACCAGGAAGGACATAATCAAGGCAATCGGCACTAAAATCAGAGGGACATACGTTAGCATAACAGGAGTCTCAGATGAAGACGGATTTTCAAATTCTTTAGCGGAAAATGCTGCAGGCATTTTTCTTAAAAAAATTCAGAAATTCCTTACAGTGGACAGCATGGGAATCCATATCAAAAGGTATAAGGAATCAGGCCCTGGTGTGAAGTATTCTGTAAAGGTTAAGATGGCAACAAACAGGGGGCTGTTTGTTTCTGAAGAGCATGGCTGGAAGCTGGAAAGGGTTCTGCACGATTCCCTTGTCAAGGTTGAGGGAAATGTAATAAAGAGAAAGGAAAGGTTCCAGAATTTCCAATAGAAATATGAATGCCGAAGAGCCCAAAAGGAACAATAGCCGGAACAAACACCCATTTGTTTGACTTGGCCCGGCGGCCATCCCCGGCACGCCAGTTAGAGAAGGATCATTCTACATCTTTGTTGACCTCTTCTTCTTTGGGGCTTTCATTTCATTCACCTCCATGCATAAAGGCGCATATCTTGAATATAAACATATTCCAGATTCATTTCACAATCAATTACAAATCTCTATCAGACTCTGTTCCTTATGCTCTTCCATATTGATCTTAAATTGCTTAAGACAATATCCGTTATTCCTTTTGGATCATAAGCCTTGAGAACAGCGTATATGTACCTTGTCCTGAAGTTAGGTGGATAGTAGGCCATGTATTTCGGCTCCCAGAACGAAGGCCCGAATTGCTCCTTGTATTCGAAAAGAGGCTTGAACCTGTAGAAATAGTTCAGGTTGTGGTAAGCAAAGTCGAGGGCATGCTGTATAAGCTGCTTCTTCTCCTCGTCAGTCGTTACGTCAGCCAAGGGGGCAGCACCAAGACTTGCAAGCGAATATCCCTGCTCTTTGAGAATCCGGAAAGTCTCTGTAATCAGAAGCTCTGTCGTGCCTCTTTCTGGCTTTTCCTTTCTTCTCATGATGTCTAGGTAAATCCCCTTTCTTGCATGGAAGGGAACACATATTATGAAAGCTTCCACGGAATCTCTTCTGTTAAGCACCAAAAAATATTTTCTTTCTCCAGGATTCTTCAGAGAGACAGAACCGACGAGGAATGAGAACTCTCCTGTCTTCTTTTCCTCGAGCCATTTTTTAGAAAGTTGGTTCATCTGCCTCTCATGCTTGGGAACTCTTACCTCCAGAGGCCTGTATTCAATTACCGAGAATCCTTCCCTCTTTGCATGGTTTATATTGTTCCTGACATCCTTGAATTTCTGACCAGCCATAGCCCATGCATTCAGGTCAAAGAAAGGCTCCTCGCCTATTTTGAAAAAACCGAAACCCATAAGGTCAAGAACATCCCTGAATTTTTTGCTGACTGCCTGGAAGCAGCAGACCTTTCCGCTCTTCTTACAGAATTTCCTGAATTCGTGGACAAAATGAATCATGTCCGAATCCGAACAAACTGCATCGCCTGCTGCCAGATAAACGTCAGCCACATCCACATAAGCAATGACTCCCTCAATGCCCTTCTGACTGAAGAAGTACTGTTTGTCTTCTTTCAGAATGTTGTATGACGCTGAATTATACCCATGCTTTTTCAGCAATTCCCTTACAATTTCCCTTTCTTCAGTCATGATAAAGGTATGTTTTGATATTAAATATGGTTTCCCTTCGCATTCCTGCCACAGCTTCACCAGACTATGCTGCATGCAAGTTTATACATCTTTCCACCTACTGCTTTACAGGACCTGGGGGTAGAGGTGTATTAACGGACATTTCACAGACATAACTGATCTTGTTTATGTTTATAAAGCTTGTTTACAAGATTTCATTACAGATTGTTGCGGAACCTAATTTGAACCCCGTTGCCCGGCCCGGGCGCTTATTTTTTCTCCACAACCCAGAGGGATTTATAAGCTTGGGTGACAACAAATGAAGGGCCAGGCTGGTATTTATGTGATGGGCCCGTAGCTCAGTCTGGTTAGAGCACCGGGCTTTTAGCCAAGCGTTAAAAGCGTCGAGACCCTTGTAATGGAGTTTGGATGTTTTTCCATTGACGCTTTTTGAGGAAGCGTCAGCTCCCGTAAAAAGGGTCAGTGAGAGGAAACCCGGGTGTCGTGGGAGGATATAAGGGAAACCTTGTATCCCACGAATTCGAATCCCTCCGGGCCCATCCATTATATGATTTCGGTCAGTTTTGGCCCTGGAATTCACGAAAGAACAGTTAAGTTTATAAAGAGGCGGGCCAAAGATAGTTAACCCACGGGGGGATTGTATAGGATTCATTCTGGATTTGGGTGCGGTATATGGAAAGCATTGAGCCACTTCTGAAGGACATAGGCATGAAGGAGTACGAGGCCAAGGCCTTCACGACCATTGTCCATAGCGGGGTATGCAGCGCCGATCAGATAAGCAAGAGGGCCAGGATACCCCTCACCAGGGTGTACGAGACCATGGGCTCCCTTCAGAAACGGGGCCTGGTAACCGTCCTGAACACCAGGCCAAAGAGGTACAGGCTTATCGCAGTAGATGCGCTCTCAAACATCCTGGAGGAGAAGAAGCGGCTCCTGCAGCAGGAGATAGAGAGGTCAGCGACAATAATAAAGCAGATCAAGCAGGCTGTCCCCAGAAGCGCTCCCAAGTACGTGGATGAGGTCAGGAAGGACATCTGGATATTCAAGGGGAGGGAGACCGCGATAAGGAGAATTGCTGACGAGGAAAAGAAATCCGGGAAGGAAATACTGTGTTTCAGCGATGATTTCAGCTGGTTCCCCAGGTTCAGGAAGGTCCTGGCAGGCAAGATGGGCAACGGCGTCACAGCCAAGGTCCTAATCAACCTGAATGAAAAGACCACAGACACGGTCAAGGAACTCCTTAAAATAGGCGCAGAGGTCCGGGGATGGGATGTCAAGGGCCTCAGCGGCGACATCATAGACAGCAGGATGGCTCACATGGTATCCAAGATACCCAGGCCAGGGGTAAAGATAGGTGACCATTACGGCGAGCCCGGTACAGACGAGATGTTCATGTACGACTGCATCGCCACTGGGAACCCCATAATAGTTAACATGGTAAAGACATACTTTGACGTTTTCTGGTGGAGGGGCGAGAGGCCCCAGGGCCTCATCATGGCAAGGCAGGGAAAGCGGTTCAAGTAAGCCTTTTTATTTCGCCCGCCCTCAAAGGGAAGGCGGTTCAAGTAAGACTCTCCATTTCGCTCGCCCTCCAAAGGAAGCAGCTCAGGTAAGCATCCCCCGGAAACAGACATTTTAACCCAAATTCCCGAGTTAAATAAAAAGCTTTATAAATCTTTCGGTCCATATAGAGTTTCATAAGCGCCTTTAGAGTAAACTATATATACAACCAGATATATATATTATATCACGCAATGGTGGTAAAGGGGCGTTAAGGGTGGTCTTATTACAGTTGACATTTCCCTGCATAAGCTTGTTCCGAAGCATGAAATTCTCACCAAACTAGAAAAGCAAGAACTTCTCGAGAGATTGGGAGTGACAGAGAAGGAGTTGCCTAAGATACTGCTTTTGGATCCGGCCCTGAAGAACCTGGAAGCCAAACCAAGGGACGTTGTAAGGATCACCCGGAAATCCCAGACAGCAGGGTACTCGACCTACTACAGAATCGTGGTAGGAAAGTAGCCACACCCTAGGGCGCGAGAGGGAGAAGCGTACAGCCACACATGTGGCTGGAGAAAGGGATTCAGGTTGGAGTCGGGCCATGTCATTCATGCCGCTGTTCAAGATTATAGAGAAGGAGCAGGGATGGGTTAATTTTCAGATTGATTCCTTCAATCATTTTCTAGAGTACGGAATACAGAACATCATAGACGAAATCGAGACAGTCTCCCTTAACCCCGAGCTGGGGGACCACAAGCTCAACTTCGGAAAGGTCCACATAGGCAGGCCCTCTGTAAGGGAGGCAGACGGGAGCACGAGACAGGTTCTCCCCAACGAGGCCAGGATAAGGAACCTCACCTATGCTGCCCCTGTCTATATCGACATAACCTCCATAATCAATGGTGTGCAGGAAAGGAGCGAGAGGGTCCACATAGGAAACCTTCCCATAATGGTGAAGTCAAGCCTCTGCTCTGTGCACGGCCTGACCCCCAATGAGCTGAAGCAGAAGGGGGAGGACCCCAATGACCCGGGGGGGTACTTCATAGTCAACGGCACAGAGAGGGTCCTGGTCCTGATAGAGGAGATAGCAACCAACAAGCCCATATTCGAGAAGGAGGGAGACCTGGTCTCGGTCAGGATAAACTCCGAGAAGTCGGGATTCAAGCAGAGGCATGCCATAGAAAGGAAGCCTGACGGGGAGATAACGATATCCTTTGCAAACATAAGGAAGCTCAATGTCATAACCCTGCTCAAGGCCCTGGGCCTAGAGACAGACAAGGAGATATGCTTCCACATCTCTGACGACCCCAGGATTCTGAACGAGCTCTACATAAACCTCTACCAGTCCCAGGACACCACCTCGGATGAGGCCATAGACAATATAGGCAAGAAGATGAGGGTCTCTGAGGATTACAGGATTGAGAGGGTCAACCAGATTCTTGACAGGTACCTCCTCCCGCATGTGGGCCAGAACAAGGAGAACAGGCTCGATAAGGCCGATGTGATTGCAAAGATAATCAAGAAGATTGTTATGCTCTCCCTGAACATGATTCCCAAGGACGACATCGACCACTACAACAACAAGAGGCTCCTCATGTCAGGGGAGCTCGTGGGCCAGCTCTTCAGGAGCATACTCCTTGGAAGGTGGGGCCTCCTGGCCAAGATGAACTACAACTACCAGAAGCTGGTGAAGAGGGGAAAGAGTCCCTCCATACAGGGCATAATCGAGGCCAACGCAGTCACCAAGCAGATACTCTCCAGCCTGGCCACAGGGAACTGGATTGGAGGAAGAACAGGCGTCTCCCAGAGGCTGGACAGGTCCTCCTATGTAAAGACCATATCACACTTAAGGTCCATAATATCCCCACTCACCTCGACCCAGGAGCACTTCAAGGCCAGGCAGATTCACCCCACGGAGTGGGGCAGGCTGTGCCCTGCAGAGACACCCGAGGGCTCTTCCATCGGCCTGAGGAAGCATCTTGCCCTCATGGTCGAGGTCACCCCCGGACTGAGCGAAAAGGAAACAGAGAAGGTCCTGAACACCGTGATACAGGGACATGATGGCGGGGGGTCAAAATCAGGCAAGTCCAAGAAGGAGAATACCGAGGTCTACTTTAACGGAAGGCTTGTCTTCCAGGCCCCTGAGCCCGAGAGGCTTGTCCAGGACATAAGAAAGAAGAGGAGGATGAACCTCATATCAGGTCAGGTCAATGTCGCCTACCACCCCGTGTTCGATGAGGTCAGGATAAACACCGAACACGGCCGTGCAAGAAGACCCCTTGTAATCGTGGAGTCAGGCAAAGCCAAGCTCACGAGTCAGCACATGGAAAAGATTCAGAAGGGGGATATCGGGTGGTCCTACCTGTCCCAGCACGGCATTGTGGAGTACCTGGATGCCGAGGAGGAGGAGAACTGCCTCATTGCCCTGACCGAGGGCGACGTGGCAAGGGAGCACACCCACATGGAGATAAACCCCATAACGATTCTGGGGATATCAGCATCCCTGATTCCCTATCCCGAATACAACAGGGGTGACAGGATAAACTACGGAGCAAAGATGGTGGGCCAGGCCATAGGCATGATATCCATGAACTTCAACATGAGGACCGATACCAAGTTCAACATACTTGCTTATCCCCAGACCCCCCTGGTCAAGACCACTGTGAGCAACATCCTTGAGGATTACCCTGGCGGACAGAACATCGTGGTGGCAGTGATGTGCTATGACGGCTTCAACCTCAACGATGCCATTGTCATCAACAGGTCCTCTGCAGAGAGGGGCTTGTTCAGGAGCTTCTATTTTAGGACATATGAGACCATAAAGAAGAGGTACTGGGGAGGCCAGGAGGACGAGATAACAGTCCCTGAGCCCGGGATAAAGGGGCACAGGGGCGAGGACGCCTACAATGACCTGGCAGAGGACGGGATAACAAACCTGGAGACAAGAGTGGTCTCTGACTCTGTCATTGTGGGCAAGACCTCACCACTGAGGTTCCTCTCGAGCGAGGAGTTCACCGCTGACATAGAGAACAAGAGGGAGACCTCTGTCACTGTAAGATACGGTGAGGAGGGGATAATTGATGACGTGCTCATATCAGAGACCCTGGATGCAGACCAGCTCCTTAAGATAAGGATAAGGGATGAGAGGATCCTGGAGCTGGGAGACAAGCTGGCCTCCAGGCACGGCCAGAAGGGTGTGATAAGCCTGCTCGTTCCCCAAGAGGACATGCCCTTCACCTCTGACGGCGTGATTCCGGACCTCATATTCAACCCCCATGCGATTCCAAGCAGGATGACAGTTGGGCAGCTCCTGGAGCTCTTGAGCGGCAAGACAGCCGCCCTCACCGGAAAGCCCATAGACTCCTCAGCCTTCAACCACATGAAGGAAACCGAGATAAGGAAGCTCATGATGCAGGCGGGATTCAGGGACGACGGCAAGCAGACCCTCTACGACGGCAAGACCGGAAAGAAATTTAATGTCCTGATATTCACGGGCATCTCGTACTATCTCAAGCTCGACCACATGGTGGCTGACAAGATACACGCCAGGTCTAGGGGACCTGTCACCCTCCTGACCAAGCAGCCCACCGAGGGCAGGGCCAAGAGGGGGGGCCTCAGGCTCGGCGAGATGGAGCAGCAGTGCCTGGTCGGCCACGGCGCTGCCCTTACCCTCAAGGAGAGGTTCGACTCAGACAAGGCCATGGTACCTGTATGCACCAAGTGCGGGCTGATAGCGATTCATGACACCATAAAGAACAGGAACTACTGCCCGGTCTGCAAGGACAGCGAGACAGTCTGGGTGGAGACCTCCTATGCGTTCAAGCTCATGCTCGATGAGATAAAGTCCATGGGAATATTCCCGGCTATAGGAACAGAGGAGATATAGCATGCCGTACCCGATACCCCAAGGGGCACAAGAGGGTACGGACCCGTAAACAATCACGAGGCGAAGTACATGCCGGCTTGCACGGGATGCAAAAGCCGGAGGTGAAAGAAACAGTACATGCCGGCTTGCACGGGATGCAAAAGCCGGAGGTGAAAGAAACAGTACATGCCGGCTTGCACGGGATGCAAAAGCCGGAGGTGAAAGAAATGACACACAAGATAAGCAGCATGACCTTCAACCTGCTCTCCCCGGAGACCATACGCTCCCTGGCCAGGGTCAGGGTGGTGAGCTCTGACCTCTATGACGCTGACGGCTATCCCATAGAGGGAGGGGTGATGGACCCGAGGCTCGGCGTGATAGACCCGGGTCTCCACTGCAGGACATGCGGCGGTGGTATCGGAGACTGCAGTGGTCACTTCGGCTACCTTGAGCTTGCCAAGCCCATAATCCATGTGCTCTACACCAAGACAATATACCAGCTCCTCAAGTTCACCTGCAGGTCCTGCAACAGGGTCATCATAGTCCCCCCTGACGGGGTAGATGACAATAAAAAGAGGTCCATAAAATCCGGGACTGTCCCGTCAAGGTGCCCGCACTGCAACAAGAAGCAGAAGAAGATAAGCTTTGTCAAGCCCTATACCTACTACGAGGACAAGACCGAGCTCGACCCCCTCATAATAAGAGAGAGGTTTGAGAATATACCTGACAAGGACCTCAAGAGAATCGCATTCAGGGGCGGCCGCCCCGAGTGGCTCATACTCACCCTGTTTCCCATACCCCCTGTAACCATGCGGCCCAGCATCACCCTCGAGGGCGGCGAGAGGTCAGAGGACGACCTCACTCACAAGCTCGTGGACGCAGTCAGGATAAACCAGTCCCTCAAGGAGAATATAGACATAGGAGCCCCGGAGTTCATCCTGAACGACCTCTGGGAGCTCGTCCAGTACCACATATCCACATATTTTGACAACGAACTTACAGGGGTTCCTCTGGCCAGGCACAGGTCCGGCAGGCCCCTCAAGGGCCTCATACAACGGCTCAAGGCCAAGGAGGGCAGGATAAGGGGAAACCTTTTGGGAAAGAGGGTGAACTTCTCCTCCAGGACAGTCATATCCCCTGACCCCAGGCTCTCCATAAACCAGGTCGGCGTCCCTCTAATAGTGGCTCAGGAGCTCACCATACCCGAGAGGGTCACGGACATGAACAGGAAATACATAGACGAACTCTTCAGGCAGGAGAGGGTCAACTATGTGATAAGGCCTGACGGAAGGAGGATAAAGTTCACATCAGAGAACAGGAAGGACATCATTGAAGCCCTCGGCCCTGACTGGGTTGTTGAGAGGCAGCTAACTGACGGTGACATCGTCCTGTTCAACAGGCAGCCCAGCCTCCACAGGATGTCAATCATGGCCCACAGGGTCAAGGTGATGCCCTACAAGACCTTCAGAATCAACCCCTCTGTCTGCCCACCCTACAATGCAGACTTCGACGGGGACGAGATGAACCTTCACGCCCTCCAGACCGAGGAGGCCAGGACAGAGGCTGCCTACCTCATGGAGGTGCACAAGAACATAATCTCTCCGAAATTCGGCGGCCCTGTGATAGGGCTTGACCTTGACCAGATATCCGGGGCATACCTCCTCACGCACCCCGATACCAGGCTTAACAGGGAGGTGGTTGCCCAGCTCTTTGCCGATGCAGGCATAGACCTGGAGCTTCCTGACAAGGAGGTATTCACAGGAAAGGAGGTCTTCAGCATGATGCTCCCCAGGGAGATAAATATGGAGTTCAAGGCCAGCTGCTGCAAGAACTGTGACGAGTGCGACAAGGAAAACTGCCCCTATGACGCATGGGTAAGCATCAGGGACGGCCAGGTGGTCAAGGGCAGGATAGATTCCGCTGCGGTGGGCGCATTCAAGGGCAAGCTCATAAGCAAGCTCATAAGGCTTACCGACCCTGATACTGTCAGGGTCTTTATAGACACCTACGGCAGGCTTGGGACAGCATTCCTCATGATGAGGGGCTTCTCATTGGGAACATCCGACCTCGACCTCTCCCCCGGGGCAGAGAGGGACATCAGGAAGGAGATTGAGAAGTCAGAGAACGAATCCGATGACCTTATAAAGCAGTACAGCACAGGCGATATC
The DNA here is from genome assembly GCA_964484305.1 of uncultured archaeon. Classification (GTDB taxonomy): domain Archaea; phylum Aenigmatarchaeota; class Aenigmatarchaeia; order QMZP01; family QMZP01; genus DAOVFN01. The sequence continues at coordinate 17,871 of CAZAEI010000014.1, read as the reverse complement.
AAGATACTCCCCGGCATGACCCGCAAGGAGTCCCTTGAGGCCCAGGTACTCAATGCCCTGGCGTCCGGGGTGAGCAGGGTCTCTGACATCGTGGCTGAGAACATGCCCTACAACGACATCAAGGTGATGTACGAGGCAGGCGCCAAGGGCTCTGTTATAAACACTACCCAGATGGCCGCTGTGGTGGGCCAGGAGACCATCCTGGGCAAGAGGATAACAGGTGGCTACTTCGGAAGAACCCTCTCGCACATAAGGCCCGGAGACCTCTCTCCGGCCTCCCGCGGCTTTGTGAGGGTGGGATTCAAGCACGGCCTCGATCCCTTTGAACTCTTCTGGAACATCATGAACGGCAGGGAGGGTCTCATGGACAAGTCCCTCAGGACCAGGAAGTCCGGCTACATGCAGAGAAGACTCGTCAATGCACTACAGGACCTCAAGGTCCATAACGACGGAAGCGTGAGGAACTCCACTGACCAGATAATCCAGTTCAGCGCAGGGGAGGACGGCGTCGACCCCACCAAGTCCGAGTGGGGAGATGTCAGATGGAGGGAGTACATCTAGCCAACAGAAAGGCTTACCAGAGTTCAGTGTTAATGTTAAGGTGAATGGATATGGAGATGCCCGAGAAGGTGAAAGAGGAACTGGAGGGATACTTTGAGGAACACAAGGTCCCCCGGGACAGGCAGGAGAGCATAAGGGAGCTCGTGAGGGGTTTCTACCAGCGCGCTGCCTACGACGCAGAGGAGCCCATTGGGGTGGTTGCTGCCCAGTCCCTCTCCGAACCCGCGACACAGATGAGCACGTCCCCATTTGAAAAACTAATACTCAAGCGGAATGAGAGGATAGCCATACTCAAGATAGGTGATTTCGTGGATTCGATAGTTGAGAGGTTCGGGAAAAGCGTCAATGGATGGGATGTATGCGACATATCCTCTGAGGGTGTATATGTCCCGAGCATAACGAATGATGAGAAAGCGAAGTGGAGCCTTGTCAAGGAAGTCAGCCGCCACAAAACCCCAAAGAGACTCATAAGGATTAAAACCTTCTCAGGTAGAGAGATAACAGCAACCGACTCGCATTCCTTTGTCATCAGGAAGGACAATAAGATAGTCCCAGTTGCGGGCTCTGAATTGAATCCGGGCGACAGAATTCCTGTAATGAAATATCTCCCTGAAAACTGCATAGAAGAGATAAAGATTTCGGATATTGTGCCGCACAGAGTTCAGGAATCCTCTGGTCTCATTTACTCTAACAAGAACTCAAATCCTGTTTGCAACAGACTGGAACTGGATTCCCTTTTCGGGTGGTTCATCGGAGCCTATCTCTCAGAGGGTAGCGCCCAAGGAAGCCAAATAGGCATTACAAACACAGACGAATCTTTCGCCTCAAACGCCAAGGCCTTTGCAGAGAGAATAGGATTGGGTTTCAAGGAAATACATTATATGGGTGAATATGGAAAGGGCAGAACCGTTGTATTGAATTCAACCATTCTTTCCAAATTTATTATTTCAATATGCGGCAGGGGTTCAAGATACAAGAAAATCCCCACATTTGCATACAATGCCAGAGAGGAGTTCGTTTCAGGTCTTTTAAGAGGCTATTTTGATGGCGACGGGAATGTCCATCCTGACAGAAAAACGATAAGGGCTTCTTCCAATTCAAAGGAATTGCTGGATGGCATCTGCCTGCTACTCGCTCGTTTTGGGATATTCGCGCACAAGGTCAAGGCTAAGACCCAGTATGGCCTGCTGATTCCCTACAAATATGCTCCTGTCTTCCTTGAAAAGATAGGCTCTGACATACCAAAGAAAAGGGCAGGACTGGAAAGGATGTCCATTCAGGCCGAGGATTACTGGAATAGGAAATCCCAGGATTTCACTGACATGGCAACGGGATTTGGGGCAATTCTGCATAATGCTGCAACAAAACTGAGGTATCCGACCAGGTATGTGAACAACTTCACCAACAGGCAGAGGATAGGCAGGACCACCCTCCAAAGATATATCAGGCTGTTCGAGAGACTTGCGGAGGAGAGGAGTGTTGATATAAGCTCTGAACTAAAGATCATGCGCACCATGTTCAACTCCGATTTTGTCTGGGACAGAATAGTCAGCATCGATGCTGTCAAACCTGACTATGAATACGTTTACGATCTCACTGTTCCAGGAGCCGAAACCTTTACCACCCTTGACGGGATTGTTACCCATAACACCATGCGTACCTACCACTTCGCAGGAACCGCAGGCATCCAGGTCACCCTGGGCCTGCCCAGGATGCTCGAGATATTCGATGCCAGAAAGGAGCCAAGGACACCCACCATGACAGTCTTTCTGAAGCCCGAGCACCAGAGCATAGAGGAAGTGAGGAAGATTGCCTCCCAGATAAGGGAGGTCAGGGCCAAGGATGTCATACTCTCAACAACCCTGGACCTTACCGAGCTCTGGATAAAATGCAGGGTGGACCTCAAGAAGCTGGAATCCATGGAAATAGCCCAGGACAAGGTCCCCAAGCTCATAAAGACGAGGAATGTCGATGTCAGCATGGAGGGCCCTGACACCATACTGGTGAAGTCCAAGAAGGCTGACCTCAGGAACCTCCACAAACTGAAGTATAGTGTCCTGGAGTCCCATATCAAGGGGATAAAGGGGATATCCCAGGTCGTGGTCACCAAGGAGGGCGGCGAATGGATCATAAACACCCTGGGCTCGAACCTCAGTAAGGTCTTTGAGATAGAGGGGGTTGACTACACAAGGACATTCTCAAACAACATATTCGAGGTCTATGACGTCCTCGGGTCAGAGGCTGCCAGGAATGTCATAATAAAGCAGGCCCAGTACACCATGGAGGAGCAGGGCCTCGGGGTGGATGTCAGGTATATCATGCTCCTTGCAGATATCATGTGCGTGCAGGGTGATGTAAGGGCCATAGGCCGCTACGGCATATCAGGCCAGAAGAGCTCTGTCCTGGTGAGGGCCTCCTTTGAGGAGACCAAGAAGCACCTCACAGCAGCCTCCATAAAGGGGGAGAGGGACGACCTCCACGGGACGGTCGAGAACATCATGATGAACCAGGTGGCCCCCATCGGAACCGGGGCCTTCCACCTGGTCGGCAGCATACCTGAATTCCCCAGGACCAGGGCCGCAAAGCCTGCAAAGAAGGCCAGGGCCGTGCCCAAGGCCGCAAAGAAGCCAGCGGTCAGGAAGCCCGCAAAACCCAAGCCCCCTGCAAAGGCCAAACCCGTAAAGCCCGCACCCAAAAAGAAGCCCGCAAAACCCAAGCCCCCTGCAAAGGCCAAGCCGGCCAAGAAACCCGCTGCAAAGAAGCCAGCCAAGAAAAAATAATGAACTGCTTTTATAGTTATTTAAATACCTACCACCCAACTATCTTGCAAAGTGATTGGATGCCGTCTTGCGCAGCATTGGCCAGGACGGATGGTGAAGTGTATGGAGAAGACAGTGGAAATCCCCGAGGGGGTGAGCGTGAAGCTCGAGGGCAGGGAGCTCATCGTCAGCGGCCCCTGCGGAGAGCTAAGGAAGAACCTCAGGGGCAGCCCTGTAAGGCTGGAAATCTCCGGCAGCAGGGCCATATTCTCCTCGGGGAGCGAGAGAAGGAAGATTAAGGCCCATGCCGGGACATGGGCGGCCCACCTCAGGAACATGATTACAGGCGTCACCCAGGGATGGGAGGCCAGGCTCAAGATTGTCTATTCCCACTTTCCCATGAAGCTCGCTGTTGAGGGAGACAGGCTCAGGATAGGCAACTTCCTTGGCGAGAGGAGGGACAGGACAGCCAGGCTCAGGGGGGAAGTCAAGGTTGAGCTCAGGAAGGACGTCGTGGTTGTGACAGGCAGCGACAGGGAGGATGTCGGCCAGGCAGCTGCCACGATTGAGCTCACAGCCAAGGTCAAGGGCCACGACAGGCGGGTATTCCAGGACGGCATACACCTGATTCAGAAGACCAGGCCCATGGAGCCCGGTAAGGGTGAGGGACCACAGGGTGAGAAGCCGGGGAATGAGAGTCATGATTAAGAGAACAGCCAGTCCAAGGGCAAAGCCCAGGAGAGAGCTTGCCTCAAAGCTGAAGGTGAGGAAGGCACTCAAGGCCAGGAAGCCCGGATTCGTGAGGCAGGAGGGCTACAGGCATGTCAAGCTCAAGAAGGTCTGGAGGAGGCCCAAGGGCAGGCACTCCAAGCTCAGGCTCAGGGAAAAGGCCCGTGGAGGCCTTCCGGGAGCGGGCCACGGCTCCCCCAGGGAGGTGCGCGGCCTCAACAGGCTCGGCTTCAGGGAGGTCAGGGTCAGCACGGCCAGGGAGCTCGGGGCCCTCAATCCCAAGGAGGAGATGGCTGTCCTGGCAGGCTCCCTTGGAAGGATGAAGCGGGAGGAACTCCTCAAGCTGGCCTGTGAGAGGGGAATCCGGGTAACCAATGCCTGAAGACCCGGCAGCAGGCCCCCCGGGAACGAATGTATTTAAATGACCTCTGACATAATATCCATGGTGATTCTTTCATTGCCGGTGCAGGGATTTTATCCTTTGTACTGGGATGTGACTTCCGGTGATTTCTTATGGAAAACAGATGCCCCCTGTGCGGAACCCCAGGCAAGCTCTGGCATAAGGACCCTGAGACATTCCGGTGCCCCAACTGCTCCTCTATATTCTCCCCATTCGGCATGGTCTTGGAGACCGAGAACGAGCACCTGAATCTGTGGGCGTGAGAGCCTTCTTCCCTTCACTTCATACCTTCTTGTGCCTTTTGACTGAAACAACCAAAAACACCAAGGCAGCCACTACCGCTGCATGCATTCCTATCAGAAAGAACATGCAAGTTTTTGAGTACACAAAATTCTACCTATAGTGTTCCAAGAATAATTCACTATCAATATATTCTGCAGTATAGAAAAGCTTAAATAGTATAATCACGATTAGTCTAATTATGAATATACAAAAATTTATTAACAGGACCGAGGATTTAAAATTCCTAGAAGAATTGTATGAAGGTAAGAACCCAGAATTTATAATAATTTATGGAAGAAGGAGAATTGGTAAAACAGAATTGATAAAAGAGTTTTGCAGAAACAGAAAACATATTTATTATCTTGCAAACAAGTTGGATGACCAATTTCAATTACAAGAAATTCTGAAAAGGACAGCCAATTTATTCAGCGAAAGAGCGCCAAAAATAGATAACTGGGTTGAATTTTTTGAATACATAAAGGAAAAGGCAAGTGAAAGGCTTATCTTTGTTATAGATGAATTTCCCTATCTAGTTGAATCAAACAAAGCAATACCCTCCCTTTTTCAAGCTGGCTGGGACGAAAACCTAAAAAAGGGTAAGATATTACTCATACTTTGTGGCTCTTCTATTTCGATGATGGAAAAATACACATTAAGCTATAAAGCACCAATTTATGGCAGGCGCACTGGTCAGATTCGTCTAAAGCCATTAAGATTCAAGAATGCTTGTGAGTTCTTCAAGAATGCGGACCTTTCAAGAAAGATAGAGTTTTATTCTGTTGCAAATGGTACACCATCTTATTTAATAGAGCTTGATCCTGATTTAGATGTGTTTACCAATATAGAAAAAAAGATACTCGGTGTTAAAAAGCCATTATATGAAGAAGTAGAATTTTTATTGAAAGAGGAATTAAGGGAAACCAAAAACTATTTTGCAATATTAAAGGCAATCTCTTTTGGCAATACAAGAGTTAATGACATTGTCACTTCTTGCAATCTCGAACGAAACAAGGTGGCAAGATATCTAGATACACTAATCAAACTGGATGTTATAAAGAGAGAACTGCCTGTTACAGAAAAACATCCACACAAATCAAGAAAGGGCCTCTACAGGATAAAGGATAATTTTTTTAATTTCTGGTTCAGATTTGTATTCCCCAATAAAAGTGATATTGAGGAAGGAAATGTCAAAAATGCACTGAGAATAATTAAAAACAGCTTTAACCAGTATGTTGGACTTTCCTTTGAAGATGTCTGTAGAGAAGCCCTGTGGGAATTAAAATTTCGCAACAAGATTGGTTTTGATAAAATCGGCAGGTGGTGGTACAAGGACAAGGAGATTGACATCGTGGCATTAAGCGAGCAGACCAGGGAAATTTTATTTACAGAATGCAAATGGCAGGAGAAAGTCAATGCGAAAAGGGTTTTTGAAGAGCTGAAGAAAAAATCAGAATCCGTTAAATGGAACAGGGAAAAAAGAAAAGAGAGCTATGCAATATTTGCAAAATCATTCAGGAAACAAATAAAAGAGAGGAATTTGATGCTGTTCAACTTAAGGGACCTGGAAAGGATTCTCAGGCAATAAATCTCACCCTTCGGCATGGTCCTGGAGACCGAGAGCGAGCACCTGAATCTGTGGGCGTGAAGGTCTATATTTACTTGTCCCTACTTATACCTCTTGAAAAGGATAATCACAACTAACACTACCACTATAAATATTATCGCTAAAAACAAATCCACCCAGAACTCCCCCGTATCATAATCAGAGGCCCATTTTATTTCAGCCTGTTTTTCAATCACACCAAACCGCTCTGATGCAGTCATTGTTTTGTAGCCCGTCTTGGATGCAGTCACCTCCAGTTCATAGGTTCCTATCTGCTCTGCCTTTGCCAAACTTGGTAATGTTATCTGTCGTGTTCTCCCATCTGGCAATTTTAAAACTGCATCTAATGTCAGATTTTCAATCTCTGAATCATAGTCTAGATAGATATTACTATCCCGGACAAACGTTTTTGATTCTTCAGTGCAGGATTGATCTGGGCAAATTTTTATGTTAAATGAAAACGAGGGGTTTGCAATAATCATAAATTCCTTGTTTACATCCATTTCATAAGGTTCTATTAAAGAAAAATATGCAGCACAACTTTGCGGTTCTATAGAATCATCCACCAAGGGCCCAGTATAATTCTCAATAAAAGGCTGATCTGCAATAAGATTTTTTGTTTTTAGTTCGAGAAGGGAAGAAGGAATGTTCGGGCAATTTATTCCCGAAGCATATCTTATTTGCTGACTGATATCCGAAGAGACAGTATAACTGAAAGAAATAACTTCTCCCGCCCTGAATACATCTTTTATATCTATACTTGGGGTTATTAATGCCTCAACACCGGATATTGATAATAATAGTAAAGCGGAAAATATTAAGCAGGATACAGTCTTTTTCATCAATATCACCAAGTCAATTCATTGTCTAAAAGATTTGTTGGATTCAGAGGAATTGTAGGGTCTCCAATCAATGTTGTCTGATATTTATATTCATTATATCTAAATCCATTTGTAAATGCTTCGCCCATAGTCTGATTGTGGTAATAAATGTTATTCAATGTATTCATATAGATATCATTTCCAGTCCAAGCAACTGAGACAGCACCCAGATGCCCCAAGGAGCCCTGCCTTATGGCCCTCATGCAAAAGGTATAACCATAAAAATAAGAACATGTTGAACACGCATCATTGGAAATCAAGGAATTACTCAATAAAGGGATTGCACTTGAACTTATTCCTGCCCAAGAAGAACTGCCGTGGTCAGCATAGGATATCAAGTCATTGTTTTCCCACAGGTCAGAACCAAAATGATGACAATTTCCTATATTCAAATCACTGTTTACATTGTAACCTGCATTCTCAAATTCATTGGCCCATCTCTCAGCATTATTAAGCATGTATTGGAACGAACTCGCCATGAAAACAACATTATTTGTTTTTTCAAATTCTTCATGGAACAGATCCCTTGCCAGATATGAAGAAATGTCTGAGGGGGTTATTCCAGTAATCCTTCCAATAGCAACGTCAGGAATATTGTCCTGCGTGAAATCAGCATATTCCGAGGGGTCGAGCGCACTGGAAATTGCATAACCGCTACGGGTATACATATATTTTGCAATAGGAATAGCATCAGGAGAGGCCATTACTGTTAAATAGTATTCAGATGATAATATGGGGGTGAGTTTTACCTTTGCTTTATATGAAGCAATATTACCAGCCACAGGCCTTATTTCAACCACCATTGTTTCACTAATGAGATCTTCTGGAATCTCGAATAATTTGTTTCGTGGTTCGTTATAGACATAACCAAAGTTCCCTATATAAACATCATTCACATAGATTTCTGGATCACCTGCTTGCCCAAACGCTTCAACAATTAAGTTGTAGTCATAACTGGTATCTACGTTATCAAAATTAAAGTGTGCTGATTCTTGTGCTATGTTGTTTCTAACAATGATACTATCCAATTCAGGCATGCAACTGGAATCAGAGTAATCGCAGTGGGCAATCCTATATCCAATAGAACCAGAATGTGTGACCAAGTGTATCGCCGCCCCGCCCCTACTTAATGACAATTTTCCATTATAAACCAGAGTTATGTTCAGATTTTCTATGTCCAGATTATAGAAAATATTATCAAGAACGAAATCATAACTCCCCAGAAGAATTCCAGACATGTTCTCGCATTTGATTTCCGTGGTTTTAACTAGTTCTCCGTTAAAATAGACTTCAATTTCTTCTTGATGAGAGGGACAATCAAACAAAAAGCCCATAACCTGTAAAATATATATTTCTTTGTTGTACTCTTCTCCTGTCAGAGCATGCTCAGTTTGAAAAGCATCTTGAGAATCCTCGTAAACTCTAGGAGAAAAGCAATAGTCATTGTTAAGCGGATTTACATCATTCGTAGAATTAACTTGCAAAATCAGGCTCTTATAGCCAGGGGTTTCAAAAATATAAGAAATCTCCTTCTCAATTGCTTTTCTGGGTTCAACCCTCCCTATGTAGCTTCTATTTATAAGTGTTCTGTTCTCTTTCCATTCTTTTTGATCATTGTCATAATAGTTACCGTGGTCTATGTACATAAGGATTTCAACATTCTCAGCTGTTTCTGTTCCAATGTTAGTTGTTCTTGAGGAGATAATTGCTGGATGGTTTACATAGTAAGGTCTATATCCAACTGTGGAGATAACATCTGCCCCTTCCAAGATGACATTAATCTCAAAGTTATGATTGTTATTTTCAATATTTTTTTCTTCACTTGAGGTGCTTACTGTCAATCTTAAGTTTTTCGAGCCAGGCTCATCAGAAATAAAACTCAAATTTTTTACTATCCTTTGTAATGATTGAACATCTCCAATATGCTTGAAGTCAATAAGGTCCAGATTCTCAAAGCAGCCCGAGCTATTGCAATACCAATCCAACTTATACAGAGAAAGATTAACATCCTCTGCTTTTGCCATACCAGTATTTGTGATCTCTGTTGGTATGTTTTTTGTTCTATTGATTATCACATATTTATCATAAAATCCAATTTCATAATTATACAAATTTGGGTATATCTTTAGATTAGGAACAAATTCGATACTAAGATTAAAGCTCATAGTGTTTTCTTTTGCATGCAATTCTATATCGGTTTCTTCAAACCCAGAAGAGCATGAATCTTCCGGACCACAGAGATAAGAGGGAAAACTGTAAAAATCAGAAAATTGTGATTTCAATTCATTATTTATATCCTCATAATCCTGTTCATCGGTTGTTAATATCAATTCATGTTTTGCAGATGCCAAAATAGGAGAGAGAATAGAACTTTTTGTATAAATATTAATAATCTTCTCTGGAGATTTTTCCGGTTCAAATGATGTCATTGTATTATCCTTTAAATCTTCAGGGTTTACAAGAATGAATTTCTTTGTATCAGTCATATCAAAATATTTCTTTTTCAGTTCTTCCAGACCGTATTGTTCATTACACTCTCGGTCTACAGAACCAATACAAATTGTGTTTTTTCCAATAAAATTACTGTCTGTGTTCATACCTGCTCCCTGAATAATCAGGGGGGCATTAATCAGGGAGGCATAAGTTGAAGCCAACAAAGCTAATGTATAATTATCTTCGACATAAACAACATCTCCAAACAATTCCCAATAGGAAAGATAATCATTTATGCTGATCCTTTGTATATCATCTTCATCCATACCCAGACCCAGCTCCGGTTCTGTTATCAGCAGATTATCGAATTCTTGGGGGGTTTCTCCAATAACAGTAACCCTGTCCGGATTATACTGCTGCATGAAATAAATGATTGAATCTGCATCAAAAGAAATTTCCGGAAGCTCTTCAGAATTATTGTAAATTAATTCAATATTGAATTGGGTGGACTGACCGGGTTCTAATCTCACTCTGGGGATCGAGGTACTGAGATGGGAGAATACAATCCCATAAGGAACCTTATAAAGCTCTCCTAGTGAAGTGGGGTTGAACCATACCCCTTGAAAAACGGTATCTTCTCCATTCAAATCAACTGTCTCATCGCATATGTTTTCAACTCTTATAGAATAGGATACAGTCTCACCTAGAGAAGCCTGCTCTTTATCCACTTGAGCATCTATGATACATAAATCATAGATATTATATTCACTCCAGCTATATTCGCACCCGTCGTTTATTTCATCTGAAGCGAAATAGGGAGTAAATAGGCTATATCCCTCAATAAATATATTACCCCCTCTTCTCACAAGGGTCAGATTATTCACGCCCTTTTTCAATAAGAATTTTTCTTTACCCCAGAATGCTCCTTCTAATAATAAATAAAGAGTATCTCTCTCAACACTCTCCAAACCAAAATGCTTATCTTCTAACTCTACATCATTAAAAAATACACCATAACTGATAGAATTATCTCCTTGGGGATCGATTTTGGATGCAGTTAGATTCAAATCCCCTCTCGGAATTCCCTTCTTCATTTTATTATACATGTCATCGGATAACTCAAACAGGATGGTAAATTCATCAGAGCCTGCTATTCCCTCAGCCAAAACATCTTTCTTAAAATTCCAAGAAACCCACAAACCGGTATTCTTAATGAACTCATCTTTATTCAACTCTAATGATTTATCTGTGAAGTCTTCCTCATGAAAAATCAATGTCGGATATTTGCTCACACTCCCATCAACATTTGTCCATGTTGTTACAGGAACCAGTGGCAAAACAACTCTCCAGTCCTTATCTGAAACCAGGAAAACCTCTTTGTCAGAATACCTTGACATCTGTTTTTTGTTTTCCACCACTGGCCCATCTTCGAAGGAGCACTCCCCACTATCCGTGCACACCTGCCCTTCAAGGCACCCGCACAGGTCGCATCTGTTGATAAGGATGCCCATGTCGCAATGCAGGGGCCTGATGGAGGAGCATTCCCCGTGAGGGGTCCCGTCGATGCAGTCATCCCACTCCTGCTGGGCCTGTATCTGGAGGGGATTCAGCACAAACAAAAAGAGTAGGCATACAAGGAACAAAAGTAACAGATTCGATACCCGGTAGTACCATTCCCTTCTCATCATCGACCCGCCAGTGTTATATTAACCGTGCAATGTTGTCAAGCTCTGTGCTTATGCCATCAAGTGCACTCTTGACATTCAGTATCTCCGTATCCATGTTGCCCGGAGGGGCTGGCACCGGCCCCTCTCCACCACCAAATAAGACAACAATCTGATAGGAGAAGAAGAGCGCTGCGGCCAGCAGGAACACAACCGCCAGTATCAGCAAGCTCCTGTCCTTTTTTTGGTATCCAAGACCGTGCATGGTTTCTTTCATTATATCACCGAAACAATCTTATCAGTCAAAACCCTTACAATGCCTGAAATCCCATTCATGCCTGACTTGATATCCCTAAGCCTTATCTGAGAGGGCTCCTCTATGAACTCGTTTATGCTCTCCTGCAAATCATTTATTCTGCCAATTAACGAGTCAGTGTCAGTCAGGATACCCTGCCAGGCACCTTCAAGCTCTTCATCACCCATGATGTTGTAATAATTAACAATGCTGGTTATTACCTTCTTTAGCTCATTGAGCGAGAGTTCTATGGCCTCCATCTTGATGAGAATCTGGGCCATGTTGATGAATATTATATCATCAGTGAGTATTACGGGTACTGCGCTGCTTGTCACCACAAACGTCTTTTCATCCTCTCCAGTATCATATCCCGAGCAGGTTGCCTTGGCCTTGAGTGCATATTCCCCGGATTCAAGCCTTCCTATCTTGATGATATTCGTGTGCATGCCATTCTCATCGGTTTCGCCGGCATAAACAATATTGCCAGGGATTATGGTAAACGAGACCGTTGAGTTACTGATTCTGTTCCCATGCCAGTCCGTAACCATACCAGAAGCGATAAGGCTGTCTCCCTGGGTAACCGCGACCCTGTCCAGCCACAGATTCACGTTCAGTTTGTTTTCAAAGCACTCCTCATCAATCTCCCCGTTGCAGTTATCATCAATCCCGTTTTCGCATATCTCCGGGCCGGGCCTTTTCTCATTCATGCATTCCGACCAGGTGTAGTTCTCGCATACCTGAATCCCGAATTCGCATGCCCCAACATCGGTCTGGCCGCACGACCTTGTTTTTCCCAGGGGATAGCAATCCCCGCAGTCCTCCGGACACGTGCCTACTGTTTCATCCCCATCACAAATATTGTTTCCGCAGTAGACCTCGAGGTCGCTGGGATATCTTTCCATATAGGCCTCTATGATGGGGGTCGGCTCCTCACAGCTGTATTCAATGTAGTATTGCATTTCCCCAACAGCAACAAGGTACTGTTCCATCTTCCAGACAAAAACAGATACATTTAACGTTTCGTATTCGCTGGTTGAGGAATTGTATCTGCTGTATTGACCCACAAGCTCATAGAGCCTCATCCCATCAATGACCCGGTCAACTATCTCATAATAGTAGGAATATGACAATATGTTATCGAGAAATTCAGAGCAGTTATCCCCTGAATCGAACTCGTATAACATGGTCGTGTAATTGACACCCTTCCTGTAAAATGCTGCATAGTATACATTATCTGTTGCACTTCCATAGGGATAGAACTCAGAGTCAAGGTATTCATAGCCGTCTATGTCCTCAAGGATGAGCCTCTCCCCGAGTATCGCAGGGTCATATACGCTAAATGTTGAATTCTTTATCACAATCTTGGGATAGGACTTCTCCATACCGAGCTCATAGCCGGAATCCTTAACAGTTCCGTACAGGCTGCCCTTGGAGGAATAGTCCAGCCCGCTGGTCTTCCTGAATCTTATTGATACAGAAAGGCTGTAGTAATCGCCCATGTCCTTCCCGGGAAGCTTCAGACCCGTTTCAGAGGCCATGGCCCTGTAAGACTCTCCCGGGGAAAGCCCGATATCGGTATCCCATGTGTATATATCATGTCCCTCCCTTTCATAGTTCCAGATACTAATGGAAATGCCGTTGACTGTTACTGCCTCTCCCAGGCCGTTTCTTAGAATGAGATCAAGGTCTCCATTCTCCCTGTATGCCCAGTCTTCCATTATCATGTCATAGAATCCGTAAGCACGGTCGGGTTCGTAATTAATCACATAGTCATTCGGGATGCCCTCTATTACATAATTGCCAGTAAGTTCTGTTCCGCTATATTGCCCAGAGAACTCACACTCCATTTCATTATAACCCACCTCTGACATTTCGCAGTTCTTGTCAAGGCTTAACAACACCGTTTCACCCCCTGGGTTGTAAACCCTGGCCTGTACAAGGGCGTTGTTCAGGAACTCTGTCGTTTCAGTTACCGGATCGAGAACAAGAATCTTTCCACCAAGGTTAATGGTTTCTCCAAGCTTATATATACTCCTTGGATAGAAATATAGGTACATATACTCAATGCAATCCTCATCAACACTGTTGTCACAGTCGTCGTCTATTCTGTTGAAACAACTCTCTGCAGGCGGGTCTGGACAGGACATCATGCATAAATCGTACTGGCCACAGGAATTCCCGTCATAGACGCATGGAATCGTCTGGTTGACACTGGGGTCGCTGTCATCACAATCCGGTCCCTTACAGACTGTTCCAACCCCGTAGTCATCACCATCCTCGTCATTTTCACACTGAAGCTGGTCACACACATAATCTATGCAGATTTCGGGGGGGCTGCAGTCCTCATCACCGCAGCAGTCCCCGTCGTGCAGGGTTCCTGAGCAGCATACCTCCCCCGAGCCTGTCGGGCAATCACTGGGGCAGCTTTCACAGTTCTCACCGAGTTGCGGCTCACACAGGGAGTTGCTGCAGCATTCGCCGCAGTCCTCAGGACATGTTAAGCACATCTCACCAAGCGTGATGCTTGCCCCATTATCACTCACACCAGAATACCACACATTATCCACGTAGCAATCAACACCTGCTATGCGTCTGCTTGTCCCCTCATTTATTTCCCTAGGAATTCCGTCAACATTGATAATAACACTATCTTCATCGGGTATGTCAACAAGCATTAACTGATGCGACTGCTTGTAAAGGGTGAAACCCTCCTCGCCACCCTCATAGAGGTTCATGGAGACATATTCACATGTCCCGTCACCGCAGTAGCCTACAGGGCATACACCACCCTCATCCATTTCGCCGTCGCAATCATTATCCTCATCGTCGCATATCTCCTCTGAAGGTATCCTGTCACCGATGCAGGAACTCCACACTCCATCATAGCATGTCCTTGTTCCATCCCCGCATTCACCACAGGGTCTTGTATCACCATGAGTGCATTCCGCGCTTTTGCATGCCCCATCCCCGCACCCGTAGGTGCATACAGTGCACTGGATTTCCTCATCCGAGGAGCAGTATGAATCTCCCCTGCCCAGGTTTTCACAAACAGGGATTGTTGTTCTGCTGCATGCCTCGCCCTTATCTGAGCAATAATAACCTATTGTGGGTGTTCCGCAGTCGTCTTTGCTGTAGCATTTTATGGCTGCGCAGCAGATTGCCGGGGTGTAGGCATTGGCATGACCGCACCCGGCAAGATGCGCATTGGTCCCACCGGACAGTGTTATGATGCAGTCTTCGCCGGCTCCGCAGCCACTTGAACGGTAGCTGCACGCGAAACCCAGAACATCAGGATTGCTCAGGTAGAGCTTAACAACATTGTAGTACTGGTTTCCGCTGTAAGCCGGGCGCTCTGCATGGGCGTTGCTTGTATCCGAGAGCCTGAGTATCTCCTGGCTCATGTCACCAGAGCCTGCCTGAAGGCCCTCTCCGGAGCAGCAGAGAACATAGTCATATGAATCCTCTCCCGACAGGGCCGCATGGGCATCATATCTGGAACTCATCTCTATCACATTAACACCCGAACAGGAGTTCTTGTCAACAACATCACACACAATACCTGCAGATACAATACCCTGTAACAAGGAGAGAGAAACAGCCACTATAAACACTATGATATTGCTTCTTTTTTTCATTACTTAATTATTATGCTCCTGCAGACTTAAATATTGGTCGAATATGCGGAACAGAGAGGCAATCATGCAAAGAAATCCCTTACTATCCTGCCCTTCCTGAAGGCCACACCCTCCCCCTCAAGCAGGGCCCTCTTGGCCTCCCTGCCTCCTGGGCCTGAGAAACCGCCCAGGGAGCCGTCTGACCTCACCACCCTGTGGCAGGGGATTTTTCCCGGCCCTGTCCCAGGCCTGGGGTTCCTGGCCATGAGGGTTCCCACAGCCCTGGACGCCCCTGGGCTTCCTGCCAGGGAGGCCACCCCGGAATAGGACATCACCCTCCCCCCGGGTATCCTGGCCACAACCCGATAGACCCTCTCGGAAAAGCTCATATCTCCCTGAACTCCCTCTGGACATAACCGGAGCCGGTCTTCTCAATCAGGCTGAAGAAGGTTCCCCTGTTACCCGGAATCAATAGCTTCTTTATCATGAGGTAGTCGCTGGGAATGATTTCATCCTTCCTGGAGTCAAGGCCATCAAGCCCCACCCATACAGGCTCGAACTCCCCCTTGGAGAGCCCATCCAGATACTCGAGCTCACATAGCTGTATAATCATGTGCTTCACAACCTGGCCACCCTCTACTATGTGTTCTGGGATGGTGGCTATGTGCCTCACGAAGCGGGACCTTATCCCGGTCTCCTCCTCGAACTCCCTGACGGCAGCCTGCTCTATGGTCTCACCGAAGTCTATCTTTCCGCCCGGGAGGCTCAGGAGCCCGCCAAAGGTCTTGCCCTCCCTTCTTATGAAGAGAACCCTGCCGTCCCTCAACATTGTGCAGACAGCAACGGGCACCACTAGCGACATCTCAATCAACCCTCGTGGTTACAACCGGCTTGTCCTGGATTATGATGGTGTGCTCGGCCTGGGCAATGGGCTTGCCAGAAACCTCCCTGAGGACAGGGTAGGGCTCAATGGCCATCACACCCTCGAGCTGCCTTATGGCCAGGGAGACCTTTACAGGTGAAATCTCCTTAAAGAGCCACCTCTTGGCAAAGGGCAGTGAATGATATTCATTCTCAGCCAGGTCCAGGATTCTCCTGGCCTCCGGGAGCCGGACAGGCCTCCTCTGGAGGAAGCGGTATATCTCGGTCACCCCGGATTCCCTGACATGGCCGTTGCTCGGGCACGTAAACGGCTCAATGGCTATCACGTCACCCTCCTTCAACACATGGCCGGAGTCGTTCCTTATGTTCAGGATGGAGGGTTCCCCGTGGAAGACATACCTGTCCAGGCCGTGCCCTGTCAGGTTGACTATGAGGCCCACCCCCTGGGCCTCTGCAGAATCCTGTATAACAGTGCCTATCTCCCCCACCTTAACCCCGGGCTTCAGTATCCTGATGGCATCCTCCAGGACCCTCTCCACTGCCTTTACCAGGACATTGGGCCCCTTGGACCATGTCCCTGCAGTGTCCCCTATGTAGCCGTCCACGTGGATGCCGGCGTCCATCTTGACCAGGTCAACATCTTCCACAACCCTTTCGTCATTGTATGCGGGTGTGTAGTGCGCGGCTATGTCATTCACAGAGATGTTCAGGGGGAATGCCGGGTGGGCGCCCTTCCTGGCAATGAAGGCATCCACCGCCTCTGCTATGTCCAGCAGCCTTATCCCGGGCCTTGCCTTCCTCAGGGCAAGTTCCCTGGCCTCTCCCGCTATCCTGCCGGCCTTCATGTATTTCTCAAGGACTTCCCTTTCCATACCATGCACCTGCTTGGTTATGTTGGTTTTTTATGCGAAACCCATCTTGCCCATTCAGGTGGCGGAACCACCTGATGAACTGTTCCATCCTGTTTAAGACGGCATGTGCTCATTTACCATCCCCTGCTTCGCAGGGGCATCCATACCATCACTAACAGACACCTTAGTAAGGTTTGTATCAGGTTTATATATTATTGACGTAATAAATTTTTATGCAACAGATAAGAGGATTCATCTGGTTCGAAGACAGGGGCTTCGATGATGTAAGGCCAGGATTTAAGGATTTCGGCCTGGACTCTGTTGGACAGGCATTATTCAAATCCATCACTATGGGCGACAGCAAGATATCGCAGCCAGGGGTTTTCATAACCGGCCGGGTTGATAATAAATATTCATCAAAGGATGTTGTGAACCTTTTCAGGGAGCGGATTGGTCTGGAAAGGGGATTGAAGGGGTGCGATGTCTCCATCGAATAAGAGGATACCATGAAATCCCTGGTCAAGGGAACACCCAAGGGCAATCACATCGGGATAAGGATAAACCCGCCGTACGACCTTGAAAAGGTATATGCTCTGGCTTCAAGGATTGCTGATTCCATCAGGGCGCATGACGCTTTTGTAAGGACAGTGGAATCCAGGGATGACAAACCGCTTGTATGTATAGATCTCATTGCCCAGCAGGAACCTGAAAGAGCTGGAGATGAGGCTGGGCAGCTTGTTTCCTCTGAGGGAATGAAAACATGGAAGCTTGCATTGATTTCTCTGACAGGTCCTTGATTGTATTCTGGCATCAGTACTCATTCCTTGACAGGGCCCCGTAGACAAACCCTGCAATCACCAGGAGCAGGACGATGGCCCAGGTCCCCAGGCCCGGGAAATATGCGGGATAGCTCGTTC
>CAZAEI010000013.1:0-31667 GCA_964484305.1 uncultured archaeon | reverse complement strand
AAGTTCGCCCGCCTTCCTCTTCGGAGGGGGCGTCCGAAAGTCCGCGCGGGGCTATGCTCCCCTTTGGCCAAGAATATGGCCTGGGCAGCATGCATACATTTAAATACCCAATAGCGACTATAAAAAGGAGCTCCTTGAAGAACAGGGGGCCAATAGAATTAAGGAGAGATTGAATGAGAGAAGAGAGATTCGGAAACCGTCCTCCCAGGGAGATGCACAAGGCAATTTGTGCTGACTGTGGGAAGGAATGCGAGGTTCCGTTCAAGCCTGACGGAAGCAGGCCTGTTTATTGCAGGGATTGCTACCAGAAGCACCGACCAAAGAGGTTTTAGTAGGCAATCACACAGAAGGGATTAATTTTGGGCTTCCTCCTGGTAGGGGGATATTTCCAATTCTTTTTTGTATTTATTTAGTTAAAACACTGGCCCCGCTATGCATAAACCCGTGGGGTTTGAGTGTAGTTGGTGATGAGAATACATGGGGGTTGTGCTATTAACAGGCCTAAGGGGTGCGGAACTGTCAAGCCCTTATGCATCCGCATTTGATGGCCGCTTCCCTGACTGCCGCTGCCACTGCAGTGGTAACATTCTTGTCAAGGATATTGGGAAGAATATTCTCCCTGGAGGGCTCTTTGACGTAGTCCGCGAGTGTATGGGCAGCCGCAATCTTCATCTCATCGCTTATCCTCGTTGCAGAGGCGTCCAGGGCCCCGCGGAATATACCGGGGAATGCAAGAACGTTGTTTATCTGGTTGGGGAAGTCGCTCCTCCCGGTTCCGACAACGGAGGCCCCGGCCTCCCTGGCCTTTTCGGGCATTATCTCGGGAACGGGATTGGCCATGGCAAAGACAATCGGGTCCATGTTCATTGATTTAATCATGTCCCCTGTTACGATGTTTGGGGCTGAGACGCCTATGAAGACATCCGCCCCCTGTAGGGCATCCCCAAGCGTGCCTGTTCTCCCTTCGTGGTTTGTTTCCTGTGAGATAATCTGCTTGTATTTGTTGCCGGGCAGGTCCTTCCTTCCCTGGTGGATTATTCCCTTGGTGTCGCAGACTATTATCTCCCTTACCTTCCTGCAGATGCTCTTGTCAATGCCTACGCAGTGAAGCAGCCTGGTAATGGCAAAGCCGGCAGCACCGGCCCCGCTTATGACGATGTTCAGGTCCTCGAATCTCCTGTTTGTTGCCCTGCATGCATTAAGGAGTGCCGCAAGGACAACCACAGCAGTCCCGTGCTGGTCGTCATGCATGACAGGGATGCCGATATCCTGGAGGGCCTCCTCGACCTCGAAGCACTTGGGAGCAGCGATGTCCTCGAGGTTTATGCCGCCGAAGACGGGAGAGATGTTCTTGACTGTGTTGATGAAATCGCTGCTATATTTCTCGAAGCATATGGGGAATGCATCTATTCCGGCGAACTCCTTGAAGAGTATGGCCTTGCCCTCCATGACAGGGATGGCTGCGTGGCCCCCTATGTTGCCCAGGCCCAGGACGGCGGAGCCGTCTGTCACGACTGCCACGGTGTTTGATTTTATGGTGTATTTGTAGGCCGCGTTCCTGTCCCTGGCAATCTCCCTGCAAGCCTGGGCGACTCCGGGTGTGTATGCAAGGCTCAGGTCATGCCTGGTCTTGAGGGGGACCTTGGGGCATATCTCGAGCTTTCCCCTGGCGCGCCTGTGCATCTCCAGGGATTCAGAATAGATATCGTTGGCCATTTTAAGACTCACCGGATATAATTAACTTTTAATAAGTATTAAAACTATTAAATATTTAAATACATACCATGGTTGTTCGGGTGTTTTATCTTTTCGGTTCTGGAGTAGTCAGGTCTCGATTTCCCGGGCCGGGAGGCCCGCCATGTTTTTAACCCTGAATCCAATCTAATAGCATGCCTGTAAAGACAGAGACCATCCGGGTGAAGTCAGGGCCGGATATTGACATAATCGAGATAACGGAGCAGGTGGCCAGGGCTGTCCGGGAATCCGGGATGAAGTCAGGGGTTGTGACTATATTTGTCCCAGGCTCGACTGCCTCGGTGACCACCACGGAGTTCGAGCCCAACCTTAACAGGGACCTCAAGAAGGCTGTGGAAAGGCTCGTCCCCTCGGATATTGAGTATGAGCATCACAAGACCTGGGGTGACGAGAACGGTAAGAGCCATGTGAGGGCCAGCCTGTTCGGGCCCGGACTGAACGTTCCGTTCAGGGAGGGGAAGCTGATTCTGGGTTCGTGGCAGAACATCGTTGTCCTGGACTTCGATGTGCCGGCCAGGAAGAGGGAGGTCGTGCTGCAGGTCGTTGGGGAGTGAATCCTACCCGGATACCTCCAGGACAGAATCCAGTGCAATTGGTAGCTCTGTGATTCCGTCATCGCCGCTGAAGTGGCTCATGTTGTGTTTTATGATTACCTCTGATTCCAGGTTCTCTTTGAATATGTTGCCATGTCTTAATTCTACATATGGATCATTATCTGAATGTATTGCGATGAATCTCCTGCAATGAGATTTTATCTTGTTCCAGTTGAGAGGGGTTGTGAAGAAGCTCGCAATCTCGTCTATGCCTACATTCTCGGAGAATCCTGCAACAAGAACAGCACCGCCAACCGACTGGCCCTCCTTGAGGGTTTCAAGGTATCTGAGGATGGCTATGCAGCCCAGGCTGTGGCCGACAAGGTAGCAGTCCCTGTCAGGGGCTCCGACTGTTTTTGAAAGGTGATTGACCCATGCATCCATTTTCGGGTTTTCTGTATCAGGCATTGCAGGGACAGAAACACTAAACCCTCTCTTTTCGAGCTCGCTTCTCAGCCAAGGCCGCCAGCCCTCCTCCGGGTATCCCTCCCAGCCATGTATGAGGAATGCTCTTTTCATGAAAATAATATGCGATTATTATTTAAAGGATTGCATACAAATTATATTCCAATGAAAGGCCCAGCAGGCTATCTCTGGCAGGTACTGTATCTCTTTATCAGCAGGTAGGCTTGCATTGGCTCGTGTTCTCACCTGACTGACACTCATTTCTTGTCGCTATAAACCTGGCGGCTTTTTCGATTCAAAATGTTAAAAGGTGAGCCAGGGCTATATCAAAGGCCTTTCTTGAAAGGAGGGTGAATGGAATGAGTTCAAGAAGGTACTGGAGCAGGAGACGTCCAACAAAGAGGAATGGTTTGCCGAAAATGGTGTTTGAGGTGCCTGCTGAAGAAATATACAAAAAGGGTTTCTTTGATATCAGGCCTGATAGCGAGAGGAACCCATATAAGCTATGCAGTGCGCTGGTAGAGAAAATGCAGGAGCATATCCCCGGAGCTGTTAAGAAGATTTCTATTGGCAGGAATGGGGACCGTGTTGATGGGGCCTGTATCGGAGATTTCTTCGGAAGAAAGGGGCATAACCAAGCCCTGGCTAAAGCGTACCCCTTTGTTGAAAAGATTGAAGATTATCCTGTTTGGAAGATAAGGGTGGTGTATCCCGGGGGTCTTGGTCCAGAATACCTGAAGGAACTTACAGGATTAAACGGTGATTTATGGAAAAGGAGGGCCTAGGCCTTCCTTATTTCCTTGAGAAGCAGCCTCATGACATCGGAGCCCGGGGCCCTGCCCCTAACCTCCTTCATGACCTCGCCCATGAGGATTTTCTCGGGCCTGGGCTTCCTAAGGGCTTCCCTGTTCTTGGTGATTATTTTCTTGATTGTCTTGGTCAGGTCGGCCTCGGAGAGGCCCTCTTTCCTGGTGAGGCCGGCCAGGTCCGTGTCGGGGCGGGTGGCCATCTCCCTGAGGAGCTCGAGGACCCGCTCCCTGGGCAGCCTCCTGGCCTTGAGATAATCAAAGAGCTTCCTGAACTCGGGCCCGGTCAGGTTGTCGACAGGGACGCCCTCCTTGCGCCTGAGCTGGGTGAGGCCCGAGGTAAGGAGGCCTGCCACAAAGGTGGGCTCAAGCCCGCGGGAGATGCCGTACTCGAACTGATCTGAGAAGCCGCTGTGGACGACCTGGGAGGCCAGCTCCTCATTGATTTTGTACCTGGCCATGAACCTGACAACCCTCTGCTCGAGGAGCTCGGGGAGGTTACTCCTGATTTCCCTGAGCTTTGCAGGGGTTATGAATACCGGGGGAATATCGGTCTCGGGGTAGAGGCGGGCTGCCCCCGGGAGCGGCCTCATGAACTCGCTGTCGCCGTTCTCAAGGGCCCTCCTGGTCTCCTCCGGAACGCCCTTCAGAAGCCGGGATATTCTTTCGACAATGACCTCGAATGTTTTTTTGGCAAGTTTGCGGTCGCCGGATACTATTATCAGGGTGTCCCTGGGATTGGCCCTGTGGTGCTTTTCAAGCTCCCTGAAATGCTTCTCCAGGCCGTATTTGCCAAGGACCTCGTCAGAGTGGATAAAGCCTTGGGCGCCTATCCTGGCGCGCACGTAGCTGGCTATTTCATTGCCCAGGGTGCGTGTGGGTGTGAGTTGGGTCTTGAGGTAGCCTGCGAAGCCGGGAATCCTCATGGAGAAGGTTGTTTTTCCCCTGGTTATCCTGGACTGGGCCTTACCGAAGATGTGGGAAGCGTCCTTGAGATTGGGTTTCGGGGGTCTGAACCCGGCCTTCCTGAGCCTGTCGCGGATTTTAACCAGGCTCAGCTGTCTCTGGGCCTCGTTCTCGACGTACCTGGGGACCAGGTTCAGGTCCTGGGCGCCCTTTATCTCGACCCTGGCGCCTTCCCTGATGGAGACGTTGATGTCCTGGCGGATTGTCCCAAGGCCGCGCTTGACTTTTCCTGTGGAGCGGAGGATCATTCCGAGCTGGGCCGCGACATCCCTGGCGTGCTCAGGGGATTTTATGTCAGGGGTGGTGCCTATCTCGATTAGGGGGATGCAGAGCCTGTTGAGCCCGTATATGACACTGTCATGCTCCCTTCCCAGTATCTGCGCGGCGTCCTCCTCCAGGCTCAGATTGGTTATGCCCACCTCCCCGGAAGGGGCCTTAAGCCTGCCATTTAGACCAACTATAGCAGTTCGCTGGAAGGATGATACCACACTACCATCTATTACGTTCTTCCTCATAATATGTATCTCATCAGGTATGTCACACTTTAGCATTGTGGCCACTGTGAGTGCAATATCAAGAGCTTCCCTGTTAAGATCGTGTGGGGGTTCACTATCTGATTCAACCTCACAACTTTCATTAGAATAAACATTGTAGTGGAATTCTCTACCCCTTATTACTTCATGCAATGCTGCCAAATCAATCTCGCCTAGTTCACCTGCAACCGGCCTTAGCCTTCTGACAATTACTGTGTTTGGTGTCGTCTCTGAAAAAGCAGTACTGCATTTACAGAATAATTTGTGTTTAGTATCTAGTTGCTGGTGGATTTCCAATCCACACTTTAATCCAATTTTTTTATAATCCATTATCGAAAGCCTCCAGATGTTTGAATGATTCTTTAATCCATCTTAATATCTCTAATTCATTTCTTGTTATATATCCATGGCTCCATAACACTAGTCCGAAATGTTTTGGTATATATCTGAAATTACTGCTTTGTCGCCGGTTAAAAGCCCTTGCGGGATTATCCTGAACTTTCCAAAGAAGTCCTGGACAGGCCTGCTCAGGGGCTTGAACTGAAGGATCTGTTCAAGTGTGGCCCACTTGTGGTCTGAGGCCTCGCTGTTGAGCTTCAGCTTCCCCTTGATGAGCTTGCACTCGAAGAACATCACGAAGCGGTCTATAATCCTGCCGGACACGTCCCTTATGCCGAAGCCCTGGCCCCAGCCCACAAAGCGCTCGATATCGACCCTGAGTCCGGTCTCCTCCCTTATCTCACGCGCCAGGGCCTTCTCTATGGTCTCCCCCGGTTCGACCCTGCCACCTGGGAACTCCCAGGAACCCACCTCCACGGCCTCGGCCCTCTTGATAGCCAGGTATTCGCCTGTGTTCTTCCTTATCATGGCCTGGACAATCAGGTGAGGCCTCTCCCCTGATTTTGGTTTGCCAAAGAGCATGTAGAATTTTTGTTTCGGTTTTTAATATATTAGATGTCCCTTCAAAAGCTGTCCTTTACCTTGTTCAGGATTAGGTTTGTCTCGGTCCTCTCCACGTATTCGAGTGTCTGGACCCTTTTTATGAAGCTGTCCAGCTCCCTCCTGTTCCTGAACCTTGCCATGACAAGGACGTCAAATGCCCCTGTTATGTCATAGACGGCATAGACATTACTGTAGAGGGAGAGCCTTTTCTCAACCTCGAGGAGCTTCCCCTTCGAGACCCTCATGAAGACGGCAACATCGATGTCGTAGCCGAGCATTTCATAGTCTATCTGGATGGTGTGCCTTTTTATTGTGCCGCTCTTCTCCATTGACCTTGCCCTGTTTATTGCAGTGGCCACTGAGACACCGGCCTTCCTTGATATTGCCCTGTAGGATAGCCTGGAGTTCTGCAGCAGGATGTTCAGAATCCTGTCGTTGACGGGGTCTGCTCCGGGTTTCATGGTAATCATATGTTTAATTTAATGTATATATATCGTTATTTTGTAAACAAATATTTAATATTTTAATTATATTTAATACATTCATATTAAAATTATTGTTGATTGTTATAAGAACATAATATGAACACTTGGTATGGATGTTCCGAAGATTGACGGTAAGTATGTTCTGGTAACCACGCCGGAAAGGGCCTATGCAGGAAGGGTTAGCTCTGCCACTGAGGCGGGGGACGCCTTTACGCATCACGAGTTGTATGTGGTGTTTGATACGCTTGAGGAATTCGGTGATAAGGGTCGCGAGGATGTAAAGGGTAATTTCGGGGGTGTGAAGGAACTCTTTGTAGGCCGCAAATGGCATAAGGTCTATTCTCTCGATGGAAACCTGGAAGAGGTATTGAAAGATATAGAGGAAGAGGGGAGGGTAACCCAGGAGATTGAAGGGAGATTAAAGCGTGAATATCCCGCAGGATGAAGCCTGCGATGAATCAGTAGAGGTAGGTCCCTGGAAGGCTTCTTTCTGTTATCTCGCCCGCGTAATTGGTGAGCATCATCTCCCTTGCCTTCTCCAGGGATTTTGTGTGTCCGAGCACCCATCCCAGTTTCACATAGGCGGTTTCGGGGAGTATGTCCCCGCCTGGGATGGCTCCGGCCTCGCGGTAGAGAATCCTCAGGTTTGAATATACGTGGGGGTGTATCCTGCCGTAGAGGGTCTGGGAGGCTGTGATGAAGGGTATGCCGTCCCTGACATGCTTCTTGATGGTTTTTGTCCAGGGCTTTCGGGAGAGTGTGGGGACATGCCCCAGGCCAGAGGCCTCGATGACAAACCCCCTGTAGCCCCTTGAGACGTAGTGATCTATGACATCAGGGTCAGCTCCGGGATAGACCTTTAATATCGCAACCCTTGGCTCGAACCGTGTATCAGCCTCGACCTTCTCCCGGTCGTTCCTTTTCTTGTGGTTTTTGTTTAGGATTTCAATCTTGCCGCTGGGATAGATTCTGGCCAGTGGGAGGTCGTTTATGGGCCTGAAGGCGTCCCTCCTGGAAGAATGCATCTTGCGGACCTTGGTCCCGCGGTTGAAGAGGCAGAAGGTGTCTGCTGACTCACCGTGCATGCATATGCCGACCTCGGCAATCCCGCCCACGGCCACATGGGCTGAGCATATCAGGTTCATGCCCGCGTCAGAGGAGCCGCGGTCAGAGGAACGCTGGGCACCCACCAGGACCACGGGCTTGTGGAGGTTCCTGAGCATGAAGGAGAGAGCGGCAGAGGTGAAGTGGAGGAAGTCGGTTCCGTGGGTCACGACCACGCCGCGCATGCCTGAGTTGAGGTCCCTGGCCACCTGTTTCGCAATCTCCTGCCAGTCCCTGTAGTCCATGTCCTCGGACATCTTGGTGAAGGGCCGCCTGATGTGCTTTATGTTGACTGTTCTGGCAAGCTCCGGGACATTGTGCAGGAACTCCCTGG
Source organism: uncultured archaeon (assembly GCA_964484305.1). Classification (GTDB taxonomy): domain Archaea; phylum Aenigmatarchaeota; class Aenigmatarchaeia; order QMZP01; family QMZP01; genus DAOVFN01. Next base: position 23,744 of record CAZAEI010000013.1, on the reverse strand, counting down.
GGTCCTCGAGGGCGCGGACCCCGCCTGTATGGTAGTCCACCCTGCTCGCTATTGTCCCGCCCGTGGATATCATGGATATGGGGGGTTTCCTGGAGTCGAACCTGAGCTTTGTCAGCTTCTTGGATATCCTGCCGAGCTCGAACCTCTCCTCCTCCTTCACGGCCATGGGGGAGGGCCCGCGGCTCTTGTCTATCCTCATGCCGGAATGGTATTTGAGGCCGATGTTGTAGCCTGAATCGAGCTTGAGAATGATGGAATCAGGGTCTCCGGCATCGGTCTTTGGCATGAGCAGGCCATCATAGGCCTGCTTGTCCCCCCTGGGGGAGCCGGCCCTGGTCACCCTTATTCTGGAGCCGATTCTCATCCGCTTTCTCTTGAACAGGGTCTCGAGCTTCCCGGAGTACATGGAATTCATTAATAATTGGCCCGGTGTTTTAAATTTGCCTGGCCTTGAAAGGGGATAAAAAGGCTTTGTATAAAGATGAAGCATGGTCAGGCTTGACAGGGTGAGCGAGTATCCGGACAGTCGACATGATGACTTAATAATGGAACGTATAGAGCAAGGACACAGCATTCCGTATGTAAGGCATACTTTGCACATGAAGGGATGTAAAGTAAGCGACTACAAATTAAGGAAATATATTCGAGAAAATCTGGGTATAAAGTTAAGAAAAGGGGCACTTGTTTGAATGATGAATTATAGCCTCCTGAGCCAGAGTGAAAGGAGAAAGCCCAGCAGGCCGAAGGAGCCGGCCACCAGGAAGGCGCCCTGGAGGGATATGGTGTCTATTATGAGGCCCCCTGTGACAGGGCCTGCTATGCTTCCCAGGTGGGTCACCATCCTAGAGAAGCCCACCTGCTCGCCCCTGTGACTGCTGCTTGTGTGGTCAAGCAGGGCTATCCTGAAGCATATGTTGAATATGTAGAAGGATATGGCCACTCCAAGGAGGGTGAGGTAGAAGACTACTATGCTGGTTGCCTGGGTGTAGAGTATGGTGAAGAGTCCGTATATGAGTATGCCCAGGCTCAGAACCGTTTCATTTCCGTGCCTCTTTATCAGGGCCTCGGTGCGCCAGGCAAAGAGGCTGGAGATTGTGTAGGTCAGGAGGAACATCAGGAAGAGGTCGGCCTCGGTGAGGCCGAGACTGTCGGCGAGGATGAAGAAGCCAGGAAAATAGGCTACAGTGAAGGCAAGTGTGTTGGTTAGACCTATAAGGGAGACTATCACCAGGGATTTTGAGATGTTCCTGGTGGTGAACCTGAACTCGGTTACCCTCTTTATTCTCTTTTCCTTGTAGAATGTGGTGAAAATCAGGAAGGCCAGGAAGAGGGAGGCTGCTGCCACATAGAAGCCATGTATGACAGAGAGGCAGGTAACCACCAGGAAGCCTGTTATGGCGGCAAGGGCCCTGCCCAGGGGGAATATTGTCCCCAGTCTGGCCAGAATCCTTGGCCTGATTCCCCTGGGAAAGGAATCTCCTATCAGGGCATCCTCCATGGTGCTGGTTATGTTATATGCAACATCCTTGATTCCCCTGATAACGGAGAACTGGGCAAGTGTGGAGACAGCCGGGTAGAAAGCTGTTGCTATGGAATCTGCGAGGAGGCCGAGGGACATCAGGCTTTTTCTGCTGCGGAGGTCAGAGAACTTGCCGACCAAAAACCTGACGATAGCGAGGATGAGCCCGGCAAGTGAGAATATCAGGCCTATCTCAGTCGCTGAGAACTCGAGGTTGAGAAGGTAGAGGGGAAGGATTATGAAGATTAGCCTGTCGGCCACTGCGGTGAGGACTATTAACAGGGCGAATATCCAGAAGGCCTGCCTGATTGTCATGCCTGCCATGCTTATTAATTCCGGCCCCATGTTTAAATCAGAATCACAAAAAGCACTGGTGTGTGTGTTTTCCCGGGCATTGGCCAGGGGGTGCTGGGATATGAAGCAGGCTGAGAGGGTCTATGACGAGACCGCTGTGAACTATGATTTGAGGAGCGGCAACCCATATACCGAGAGGGTGAGGAAGGCCGAGGCGGGGCTCCTGGAGAGGCATGCCAGGGGAAGGATTCTTGATGCGGGGTGCGGGACCGGCTACCACCTCAGGGCCCTTGAGAATGTCGTCGGTGTGGACATATCAGGGGAAATGGTCAGGCTGGCCAGTAAGACGGGGAGGCCTGTCAGGAGGGCTGATATAGAGAGGCTGCCCTTCAAGAAGGGAGAGTTCGATACTGTCCTGTGCCTATATTCTGTTCTGAATGTGTGCGACTGGAGGAAAGCCATAGGGGAGCTCTGCAGGGTAGTGAAGGATTCGGGGAAGGTCATTGTCTCTGTGAGCAGCCTTTATGATAAGGGATACAGGAGCCTGGAGGAGAAGAGTGCTGTCAGGCCGGGCGGGCATGCACAGAGAAAGAAGATACACATAGAGGGCAGGAAGCTCGGGATGCATCTTTTTACAAGGGAAGAGCTTGAGGAGGAGTTCGGGAAGCACGGCCTTGTCCTTGAGGGGTTTGACTCTGTTTTCAGGGGGGTTCTGCCCAGGTGGGGCCTGTGGAAGAGGCCCTCCCTGAGTGAGCGGCTCAGCCTGTTCAGGGACAGGTTCAGGCCCATGGAGTTTGGATGCGTGTATCTGATGGTTTTTAAAAGTGGCTGACAATATAAGACTATGTTCTTTTCAAGGAAATGCACGCTCTGCGGAGTCAGGATAGGGAAGGGTGGGGGCCTCCATGAAGATGTGGAGGTCTATGGCCTCGTGGGGAAGCACAAGAGAGACTTCTGCTCAGAGGAGTGCCTTGAGAAGCACAGGAAAAGCACGGCAGCCAGGATGGCCACCAGGAGGCCTGGCGTCTGTATGAAGTGTCTGCTAAAGTAGGTGGAGGGGTGGAAAAATATAACACTGTTATATCTCTGGGGTCAGGTGCCTGAGAACTCTGCATCGATTACGACATGGCAGACCCCTGGAGCGTATTCCTTTACTACGGCCTTGTGTTTGATTGCCTTGAAGACATAGCCTGCCCTGAAGGCCTGGCTCTCGAGGATTTCAAGGGGCCTCTCAAAGAGTTCATTCTCGGCAAAGGTGTCGTGGTAGTGGATTATCCCTCCCTGGGGCTTGAGTGCCTCGAAGGCAGATGGTAGATAGCGGTATGTCTTTGGGAGGTAGCCCATCAGGGCCCGGTCGGCCACGCTGCCTGTCCGGACCTCCCGGCAGTCGCCCAATATGGGCGTGACCCTGTCATGGACGCGGTTTAGGCGGATGTTCTCCCTGAGGTATCGGAAGGCCGCGGGGTTCTTCTCGATGGCATAGATTTGCTTTGGTTTGGCATGCCTCGCAATGGGGATGCTGAAATAGCCTATCCCGGCGAACATGTCAACTATTGTCTCGCCCGGTTTCACGAGCCCGGGGATGCGGGCCCGCTCGGAGAGGTTGCCCTTGGAGAACATTACCCTGGTGACGTCGAGCCTGAATTTGCATCTGCTTTCTGTATGGACTGTTTCTGTTCTTTTTTCACCGGCAAGGTATCTGACCCTGGGTTCCCTGAGTTCGCCTGAAACTCCTTGGGTGAGGCAGACCGTCTTGACGTAGGGGTAATCCTTGAGAATGAGGTCGGCCATGTCACTGGCAAGGCCGGAGACCCCGGGCTTGAGATTGAGGATTACAATGTGGCCGATTCTCTGGAAGCCCCTGGGCAGGAGGGCCTGCTTGTCCTTGGGGATATCGAGGCCATCAAGCAGCAGTCTTCTGAAGTCTCTGGGTTTTTTGGCTGGCATGGTTTAGAATTCGGGGAAGGCTTCTTATTTGTTTGAAGGTTTCATTCTCCCTGGGCAAAATTATAAATAACTTTTAATCTAAAGTGCTGTATGGAAATCGAGGAGATAAAGCCAGAAAGCTTGAATCCTGATGATTTTATAAGGCAGAAAGTGGATGATGTTTCTTCTGCTGTTGGAAGCGGTCTGGCAGTCAATGCCCTGTCAGGCGGTGTTGATTCCTCGGCCGTCACATTGCTTGGTCACAGGGCCTTGGGTGAAAGGCTCAAGACCTATTTTATCGAGAACGGCCTGATGAGGGAGGGGGAGCCTGAGAGGGTTGCCTCGCTCTTTAAAGGCATGGGCATTCCCGTCGAGATAGTTGATTCTAAGAAGGAGTTCTTTGGTGCACTGAAGGGCCTGACAGACCCTGAAGAGAAGAGGGAGGTCATCACACAGACCTTCTACAGGGCTGTCCTAGCAAGGCTTGTCCGGGAATCGGGTGCGAAATTCCTTTTGCATGGCACGATTTACACTGATGTGGAGGAGACTGTTGCAGGGATTAAAAGGCAGCACAACATTCTTGAGCAGTTGGGTATAGATACCGAAAAAGAGTTTGGTTATAAAGTCCTTGAGCCCTTGGTCCAGCTTAGGAAGCCGGGTGTCAGGATGGTTGCAAAGGCGCTTGGCCTTCCGGAGGAAGTCTATAAAAGAATGCCGTTCCCAGGACCTGCCCTTGCAACCAGGGTAATCGGTGAGGTAACCCCAGAAAAGATAGAGCTTGTCAGAAAGGCCACAACGATTGTCGAGCATGAACTGGCGGATACCGAGGCATTCCTTTACTTTGCTGTTCTGCACGAAAATAAAGTTCCAGGAATGAGGAGTGGCAAGCGAGACTATGGCTGGCAGATAGAGGTGAGATGCTGGGACAGCAAGGATGCAACAACAGGCTCGCCAACAAGGCTTCCCTGGGAGACCCTTGATAAGCTGGCAGAGAGGATAACCTCAGAGGTTCCGGGTGTGGTTAACGTGACTTATAACATAACAAATAAACCACCTTCAACAATGGAAGTTGTTTAGCCTTTCTTTTCAAGCTCATGTTTTTTCTCGGTCTTGGTGAGTTCTTTCTTTGGCGCTTCCTCTTTGGTTTCCGTTGCCTCTTCGGCGTTCTTGGCTTCCTCTTCCCGGGGCTTCTCAATAAGGGCTGCCTCCTTGGTTTCCTCGGGCTTCTTTTCAGCCCCCTCGGGTTTTTTGGCTTCCTCTTCCTTGGGCTTTTCTCCCTTCTTTTTCTCAGCCTTGGGGGCCTCCTCATCCGGGAGCCTTGCGTGGAGCATGCCCGTGGAGGCATCGAGGCTGGCCTTGAGCCTGATTCTTGCCGGGGGCTTCCCTGCTCCCCTTATCCATATTGAATCGTTGAGCCTGGCAGAAATCCTTATATCGGCCTCAGGAACCTTCATGTGCCTCGAGAGGTGGGCCCTTATGGCTGTTATGGAACGCCTGGCCCTCCTGTTCCTGGTGGCCTTGAGCCACTCCCTTCTCAGGGGTACGGTCAGGAGCCTTTCTTCAGCAGGTTTGTCCTTGGATGCCTTCTTTTCGGCCATATCCTTCACCTTCCGTTCCTTCGGAACGGCATGTAATCATTCACCTCGCAATCAGAGCTTTAGCTTGTCCCTTCTCCAGTGCTTGGTGCGAACCCTTATACGCCTTGTCCTTGCCCTCTTGAGGCCGAACTTCTTGATGTCAGCCCACCTGGGGGCAGACCTCTTCTTGCCAAGGGCCGCAAGCTTCTTCTTCAGTGCGGTCGGTTTGTTTCTCGACATGAAAATCATTTCCTCTTTATGTTGAAATCCCTTTTCTCTGAAAGGGCCTTAAGTATCTCCTTGAGCTGCTCGTCATCCACTGCTCCCTTGAGCTGGCCGGCCTGCTGGGCCTGGAGCAGGTAGAACTCTGCCTGGGACGCAAGCTGGGGATTTACGCTCCTCACGCGGCCGAGCCTCTCAAAGGCCTCCTTGGTGAGGAGCCTGCTCATGAGCTGCCTTTTCATCTCCTCAATCTGCTTGAGTTGGGCCATCTGATTGAGGTCTTGGGGATTTATAGCATTGTAGTCCACGAACATCACCTTAGGCTCTTTAACCATGTGCGGATGATTTAGCTGGATTTCTTGAGTTCCTTTACAATCCTGTTGAGGAAGGACTGGCCCTTGGGTGTGATAAGCCTTCCCTTACCCTTCTCGGTCTTGACGAACCCCGCTGCCTCGAGTTGCTGGAGTACCTTCCTTATCACAGCCCCGGAGGCGAGCCTCTTGTGCTCAGGCTGATGGCCAAGGTTCTTCCTCCCGCCATAGGACTTCCTGAGCCTGCTCACGCCCAGATTGTTTCCGAGGTAGAGCTTCCTCATGACAGAAGCCGAGCGCATGTACCACCAGTTCTTCTGGGCAGGTGGCCTCTCCTTGTGGACCCCTGTCTTTGCATAGGCCGCCCACTCGGGTGGCTTTATCTCGTCTATCTTCTCCAGCTCTGAAGCTGCCCTGTCCACAAGGGCCTGGCTTGGAACATCCTTGACTGAAACCATATTAACCCTCTTTGGCCTGGTTCTCCCTTTTAACAGTTAACAGTTATACACACAATAGGTAATTGTGTATATATAAATGTTATAAACCAGCCAATCCGCCTGCTGTTTATTTTATGTTGGTTACGATGAGATAGACCGTCAGTATGTCTATCATGATGAAGAAGGCTACTATGAAGACGCCGAAGGCAGGAGGCCCTGTTAGTCCCCTGAAAACGCATACTTCACGGCCGGCCTCTGTGGTGCAGTCAAAGGCATTCCTGAACATGGCATCCCCAGTGAGGAAGATAAAGAAGACAGAGACAAAGATTATTATCATCCCAACAGTGATTAGTATTCTCATTGATTATATTTTGTAACCGGATTGTTAAATATATAGTATTATTTTGTAGATTTTGTATGTTGCTTATCAGCTTGCGACTTGCGGGAGCGTCTGTAAGCTGATTTTTCCCTCCTGTAGGGGTGCCTGGTGACGTGGCCGCACTCACCGCAGGTTATTATCACAGCCCCCTGAGAGGGACTTGTCCTGACCCTTGCGTTGACCCCGGGGACAAGGAATGACTTGCAGGAGCTGCAGAACCTCCTTTTGATGCCGGGCGGAAGCCTTACATTGTACCTGGTTGAGAGCTTTAGTGCCATCTCCACATAGCGCTTGGAGCGCTCTGGGTGACTCTTGAACGATTTCCCGGCATGGCCAAAGAGGATTCGGATTCTCTCCAGGACCATTTCCTTCTGCCATGCCGGTTTGGGACTGGACCTGCGGCTTGGTTTTTTGGGGGGCATGTTGATAATTAGCTGAGTTGTTTATAATCTATTCAGAAGTCTCCCTTTTTGCAGGAGCCTCGCCGAGCTTGAGGATGACCCTGTTCTCCCTGCCTGAAATCGGCTCGGTGTCCACAACGCCCCTTTCCCTGAGGTTCTTGACTATCCTGGAGACCTTGGCCTTGGAGAAGTCTGTCTCCCTCACGAGGACCTTCTGCCCTGCCCTGCCCTCCTTGTGGCTCAGGATGTCTATTATTCTCTTCTCGTCCATGTTGAGAACGGATTTGACAACCGCGGTCTTGGTTCCCCTTATACTCTTCACGTATATGGCGGCAACCACTATCACTACAATGGCCACTATCAGCATTGCGTAGAATGCAAAGCTGAATATGTCTGTCACCACGGGCCTCGTAAAGAGTATGGAGAACTGGAGGTTCTCCCCTGTCTCAAGGCCCTCCTCCTCCCAGAATACCATTATGCGCTTTCCGTCGGTAAGGGTGCCCCCGGTTGTAGGGAAGTAGGACTCGTTCTGCTCCCCGGCCAGTATGTCGTTCTGGGGGAGCCTCATGAGGATGAAGGTATTCTCGATTGTGAGTGGTATGCCGTAGTTCACGGTGAACCTGTAGTTGTCGCCTGTCTTCTGTATGACATTCCTTGTGGTGAATGTCAGTGTCAGCTTGTTCTCGTCAGGGGACATGCCTATGAAGTCGCACGATATGGCGCTCCCCCCGTCCTTGTCACTGACTGCGCAGTCCGTGAAATCGAAATCGCTCTCGTATTCGAGGTTCTCGGCCCTGAAGTCAAGGTTGTAATCCAGGTGGTTTATAGGGGTGTCGAACTTGAGGACTACCATGCTGGTAACAGAGTGGTCGTCGTTTATTGTGACCTCGACGCCGTAGTATTCCAGCCCGAGGGCCAGGGCGTCGCCTGACAAAAGCAGCATACTCAGCAACACCGAAACGGTCAGAACGGATTGTTTCACCTGAATCATGATTGTTTCACCTAGGGATTTCATATCCTGATTATGATATAATTGTTTCAGAAAAAGATTTAAATACAACTGCCCGTTTCGGTTGCTGTCCCGGGAGTTCGAGAGCATATTATTTGAGCTTGGCATTTATCTCTGCCAGCTTCTTCTTGATATGGTCAAGGTCCTTCTTTATCTGCTCCACCTCCCTTTCTGACTTGCGGTTTATGGCGTAATCCCTTTCTGTCTTGGCTCTGTCCCTGTCGGCCGACCTGTTCTGGGACATGAGAATGATTGGTGCCTGGATGGCTGCCAGGCAGGATAACACGAGATTGAGGAGTATGAAGGGATAGGGGTCCCAGACACGGACAATCATGTATAAATTGATGGCCATCCATATGAAGAGGAACACAAAGAAGCTTCCTATAAAGTACCAGCTCCCGCCCCACTTGGTTACCCTGTCAGCTGTCTTCTGGCCCAGGGTGTACTTCTTGTGCAGGGTCTGGCCGTATATCCTGACCTCCGGAACCGGGGTCTGCTTGATTATGACACTGGGCGCGTCGTGGGGAGCCATCCTGGCGGGCTCCTTGCGCATTGCTTTCGGGGGCTCTGTAAGGGCCTGCCTGGGTATGTGGTTGTTGGGGGCCTCCTGCACGGGCTTCTTCTCGTTCTCCTTGGGCATTGTTTATTATTGGTTTGGGATATTTAATAAAGAATCGCTGGACTCATTATAATTGTCCCACAAAATCTTTAAATATAGGTGATGTAATTAGTAAGTAGTGACAACAAGGTGATTGACTATTGCCCCTTTGAAGAAGGGTCCGTAAAGGTTTACAAGGCGATGGATATGACTGGTGATTTAGTTCATCTTCGAGAGAAGTGAGGTCAAAGCCAGTCCTGATTCTCGAAAGGTAAGGGTTGATTCCAAGGGAAGGGTATCGATACCGAGCGATATAAGAAGGAGCCTGGGATTGTTAAAGGGCTCTGAGGTTCTTCTGGACTTTGATTTGTCTGAGTGCAGGATAGTCCTGACTTTGGCAGGAAAATCAGACAGCCGAAGGCTTTCTTTTGAAGAAAATGGCCGGGGTGGTGTAATCAAAAGCATAGGGGATTGTGGATCCCCTGGACCGGGTGAAAATCCCGGCCCTGGCCCTCAAAAATGTATGAAAACTATTGGTGTTTTAGGAGGAATGGGTCCAGAGTCCACTGCCATGTTTTATCAAGAGCTTATAAAACAGTGCCAGAAGCAATATGGTGCACAATATGATAAGGATTATCCAGAGATTCTTATATACAACCTCCCAATCCCTGATATTGTTGAAGGGTTGGGAAATCCAGAGAGAGTCTTACCCGCCTTGATTGAAGGGATAAAGAGGCTCGAATCCATAGGAGTGGACTTTATCACAATGCCGTGCAACACAGCTGAGTATTTTTACCGGGATATGAAAAAGGAAATCTCAATTCCGTTTTTGAGTATTATAGAAGAGACAGCGAAGAAGGTTAAATCGGTGGGATACAAGAAAGTGGGTTTGCTTGCAACAGAAACGACGATCGTGAACGGAAATTACAACAGTGCTTTTGAGAAATTCGAAATAGGGTTGGTTGTTCCAGAAGAGCAGGATAAGGTAACACGGATAATTCTGAACATACTTGCTGGAAAGAAACTAGAGAAGGATAAAGAGGTATTGAAGACCATTATTAGGGGATTGAAAAACAAAGGTGCAGAAGCCATAATACTAGGTTGTACAGATATACCGGTTTTATTGAAACAAGATGATGTGAATGTAGAGGTTTTTAATACCATTGAGGTTCTAGCTGAATCTACCATAAGATATGCAACCGGGTTTAATCTCGTAAAGAAGAGGGGTGATTGATATGAAGGGTGATGTGGTTCATTGCGTTTCCAGAGAGGTTGGGGAAATACGGAGCACTTGATTATATTAGGGATATGTTTGGTGAGGCACCTGATCTGGAATCAAGGGAGATGGTACAGAAGATTAATGGATACTCATTTATGAGGATTGATTCAAGGGATGTACCAAGAGCGGTGGAGTATGGTGCGCTGTTTGGGATAACAGGTCTTGACTGGCTAGAGGACTATAAGCTTTCTGGAAGAGGCAGAAATATTGTGATAGTAGAGGAGCTTCCTTTTGGGGAGGCAGAGGTGTGGTCAATTAGGAATCCTGAAAGACCCCTTATTGAACCTATCAGAGTGGTTTCTGCATATAAGGGTCTAGCCATGAAATATATGAATGAGAAGGGAATGGAATTTAGTGATATCGAGGGGACATCAGGAGAGGTCGAGGTCAAGCGCGGCAAGACAGAGGGGTGGGTGAAGGCTGGTCTTATAGACGTTGTTATTGACAACATAAACTCTGGCAAAACAGTAAGGGAATCCAGATTGGAAAGGTATGAGAAGATAATGGACAGCTATGCTGTGCTGATATCAGATAGAAAGAACAGCAAAAGGGTAAGAGGTATTATATCACAAGATAAGGGTCTGAATTTAAGAGCTAGCGAGACAAAATATTAAGGTGATAACATGGCCATCCAGCCGCCCAGGGGGACAAGGGACTTCATGCCGGCCGAGATGATTAAGCGGGAGTATCTCCTTGAAATGGTCAGGGCCGTATTTGAGGACTACGGATTCCAGCCGCTCGGAACCCCTGCTTTTGAGAGCTGGGAGCTCCTCTCCAAGAAGGGTAGCGGCGGGGAGGCTGTCAAGGATGAGATATACTATTTCAGGGACAAGGCCAAGAGGGGTATGGGCCTGAGGTTTGACCTGACTGTTCCCCTGGCCAGGGTGGTTGCCGCGAACCCGCAGCTTCCCAAGCCATTCAAGAGGTACCAGATAGGCAGGGCCTGGAGGTATGACAGGCCCCAGGCCGGGAGGCTGAGGGAGTTCCTGCAGGCTGATGCCGACATAGTGGGCTCGGACAAGCTCGACTGCGAGGCCGAGTGCCTGGCCCTGGCGGTGAACGCGCTGTTTCAGCTCGGGTTCAGGAAGTTTAGGGTAAGGATAAACAACAGGAAGATACTCAATGGGATAATGGAGGCTTCCGGTGTCAGGAAGGGCGGAGAAGCCGAGGTTCTGAGGGTTCTGGACAAGATGGAGAAGATAGGCCCTGGGGGGGTCAGGAAGGAGCTGAAGTCGCTGCTGTCGCCCAGAAAGGCAGAGGCCATAATGAAGGCCATTGAGAGGCGGGGCTCCCCTACAAGCATGCTCAGGAGCAGGCCTGAGATAGAGGCCTCGACTGTTGCTGACCGGGGCCTGGATGAGCTGAGGGAGCTCGTGGATAAGTGCATGGTATATGGAATCGGGAAGTTCCTGGAGATAGACTTCAGCCTCGTGAGAGGCCTTGACTACTATACAGGTCCCATATTCGAGGTGTCTATAGATACGGGGAAGAACGTGGGCAGTGTTGCAGGGGGAGGCCGCTATGACAACCTGATAGAGCTCTATGGGGGGAAGTGGACCCCTGCCGTGGGCATATCCCTGGGGATTGAGAGGATATATGAGATAATGGAAAGCGAGGGCATGTTCAAGCAGCCCGGGACAAGGACAGAGGTGTTCGTGGTGGCTGTGGATGACTCTGTCAGGACTGATGCCGTAAGGGTGGCCCAAGAGATCAGGTCCAAGTTCGCCAATGCAGAGACAGACCTCATGGGCCGCGATGTCAGGAAGCAGATGGCCTATATAAATGCCGAGGGCATCCCCTTTGCCGTGTTCGTTGGGCCGGCAGAGCTCAAGAAGGACCGCTTCACCGTAAGGGACATGAAAACGGGCAAGGAGGCCGGCCTTACCATGTCCCAGATGGCCAAGAACTTCGGGAAGGTGTAACCCGTTAAGTTGACAAAATAAAGAGGGTGTCGGTTGGTTTAACCAAACGACAGAGCCTCATTGTTTATTTTTTGGCAAATGCTGCAAAATCCTCCAGAACGGATTTCTGGTCCATCACATCAATTGACGTGAATGATGAACCATAGTATTTATCAGGTCCGCCAAAGACAAACCCCCTTCCCCCGTTAGGGAAGGTTTCTATCGTCTTCTCTAATAAGAGTTTTCGTAGCTTTTCCAGGGGAAATCTGTTCATATCTTCCGAAGATATGAACCTATCATCGTCAGAATCAACAAATGCCCAGAGTCGCTTTTCACTCAGACCGTCACGTGTCATGGGGATAATACCATTCCCGAGCCCTTCAGGGATTACATTAAACTCCATGAAGATATTCTGTTCACGGATTCTGTAACCTTCGCTGGTTTTCTTAACGATGACAAATGAGTTGTAAGCTAACGGGGCGGTAGAGAGAGCGAATTTTGCTTTATCCTCGATTATCTGAGTGCCACTACTCTCTACGCAGAAAATGTATCCGCTCTCTTTTATCACCGAGTATGTTTTACCGGTCTTTCTGTCTCTGATTTCCATATCTTTGGTCTTCACCCCGAGACCGTACGTGGATCCTCTGCTGGTTACAATGGCCGGTCCCTCTACATATGAATCAGGGTAAGAAGTTATAACCCTTATCACATATTTGGGATGTCTTCTGAACCGAGGAACTTCATATCCCCGGCAATAGAAGATTTAACAAAGAAAAACAGGACCAAACCAATTAAGGCTATGATGTTGAAAGTTCTTTTCATGATTGATCACCTCCCTAGAATCAGTTTCCTCGCAATCTGCGGGGGTTAAAGGTTTGTGCCTGAAGGCTGCACGGCAATATGGAGGTAATGCAATGCAGCCTGATAATCCCTAGGTTAATAAGACCTTATGGTTATTCCCCTAAGGGGCATAACCATGTACTCTCCATCGAGATGTGCATCAGAGCCGTATATTGTGGCATTGTGCGTTATTCTTCTCAGGCCATTTGACCTGAAGAAACTGCTGGGTCGACTTGACAGTTTCACCACCTCTGCTCGTAAGCGCCCACTGGCTGCAATCCGGGCATTATACATGTTTTCTCTGAATATTCGGACGTACGGAGCAAACGGTGTTCTGATATAAACATTCCTATCGGTGACGTAGAGTTCAAAATACACACCGTTGCGCTTCTCTGTAAGTGGAACTACTTTTACAGTTTGAAATAAGCTCGAATCTGGGGTGGGTTGAGGTTGAGGCCCCACACAAGCCCCCAGAATTGCCAGAGAGAAGATTGCCAAAATAGGCAACAATAACATATTCTTCATCGTCATACCTCCTTAAAATTAGTTGACCCCGCAATATGCGTGGGTTAAAGGTTTTGCCGGAAGGCTGCACGGCATATGGGAATAATGCCATACAGCCTGCTAATCCCGGCGTTGTTTGCGCAGGTAGTTTGTTATCGGACATGTTCCAGCACCATTAACATAACGTGCTGGAGAACGGTATTAAAGTTTTCCTCGGTCAGCCTAGGCTGAGCGAGGTGTTTCCCATAGTTTGAGTCAATTACATCCACAAGGGCTTTGGATTGACTTAAATGAAAGGGGTGGATGGCAATGTCTGCCTTGCCATCCGAGGCGGCAGAGAATCCCCCATTAAGAAGGGAGCGATAGACGGCCTCCGAGAAAGCCCATGGGAGATGATGCCTTCTCAGGGCATCTCTCTGGCATTTCTTGATATATACCGTTCTGCCTTGCCTGGCCACGTGGATGTAACCGCCATCCCCCGTGGGGCTCCACTCTTCTCCAATCTGGGTTCTGGAGAATACCGTAAAGCGGAAGACCTTGGCAAGTCTTCCCTGGATATATACCCTTATGGCATATTCACCTTCGGGGTCGCCTGATACTACGCTGAAAGCTCCCCATATCCATCCGTCTTGAGGGGATGTGGTTTTTTCCCGTGTTAATAGACCACCCGGGTAGATTAACTCTTCCCTGTATGTAACTTGTCTCTCTGGTTGAATGATGAGATGAATTCTCCACAGATAGTTGGTCCCTTCGACCAGGGGGACTTTGTCTGTCTCCCTGAATCCTATGGGAACGGTGGTCCACTCTATGATTTTGGTGGTGCCGAACTCAGCACGGTCCATTAAGATGTCATTACCGAGAGGTACCACCTCAGCCATTTCTGCATGGACGACACTGGAGAACGCCGCCGCAAACAAGAAACACAGTAGATACAGTGTAGAAATAATAATAACCTTTTTCATCTTTTAATCCTTTCTTTCCCTTCACCTACGATTCCGCATATACTCATATGCGGGCTACCCTTTGCGGGCCTCCACCAGACCTCAGAGAAGGGATGATTCTAAGGTTTTATATTATCTGAAAATCTCAGGGTTCTCTTAACAATTCTTTTAACTCCTCATTTCTCAGGCCCAATATCTTTTTCCAGGCTTCATCTACTCCATATTTTTCTATGAGTTCGATTGTATTTAAGATGGCCTATTCCGCGACTTACAGCTTCTAAGAGAAGATCCTCCCTATTCTGGAGAACCACAACAATACTTTCTCCGTATTTATCATCAAAAACAGTAAATTCTACCCCACCTATATACGCAGTTTCCTTCTTTAATTCCTCTAAATCCTTCAATAACGTGAGTTTTCTTTTCCTAATATATTCATAATGTTTTAGATAGGCTTCTATTGGTAGGACTACCAACCCCACATTATCAGGTTTATCTTCACCAGTAATTTCTTTATATAACTCTTCAAATTTGCCTGGTATCTGGATACCAGGATAAAATTCTGCTGCATGTGTTTCTAACAGCTGTTTTATTCCCATGTTGTCTAAATCTGCTAAATCTGCAGTCGGGGAAATGTATTTAATCCAAAAGCCTACTCCAAGAAGTACTCCAAGAAGAAGTATAATTGCGAAAATAATTGCAAAAATTATATGATATCTATCCATTGGCCTTCTCCTTCCTTATCTTTTTTTGTCAAAAGTTAGCAGAGACCTCCAAAGACCACGAAAGTCTCCTAAAAACAGCATATCCTTAGAGCCCATGCTAACCAAATCCTGCTCCTTTATATATGTCGCATGATGCTGGTTCTTGTTCTCCAGTATTTCATGCAGCTTATGGGACCAGGAGTCCCTATGGGACCTTGTGGCCAACACATAGACTGGGTTTCCAGTTCATGCAAAGATTCCCTGATGGGAATCGATTTGACTTGTGTATGTGAAGAGTATGATATGCACAAAGGGATAACATCAGCATCGTGATTTCTGGGTTATTTTGTCACTATTATATAGTGAAATATTGGAATTAGGGTATTTAAAGTTTTCTATGTATCGCTTGATGTTGGTTTTGTGTGGAAAAGGGCCTGTTTTTTTGGCATTTTGGCTAAACACTGTACCTCAGGATTGCCCCGATTCCGCCCAGAAGAAGGAACCGCTCCCCTGCCTCGTGGTCGCTGGAGATGATGGCCACGCGGCCGCGCCTCTTCTCGGCCTCGTTCATGAGGCCCTCGAGCTCCCTAAGTTTTTCCTCGGAGACCAGGAGGGTCTCCACGGCGCCGAGTTTTACAGCCTGGGAGACCTCTTTAAGGCCATAGGTCGCGAGGCCTTCCCTGTTTATTTCCTGGAGAAGGTTCTCGACCTGCTCGGTCTCCCTTGCTATCCTGGTGCCCCTGAGAATCCGGTTGGCCGAGGACTTCACGAGCTCTGTCACGCCGGCGCGGCCTGTGGAGTGGGTGTGCTCCAGGACAATCTTGCGGGCCAGCCCGGGGTCTTGGGATTTGATGAATTTGAGGAGGTTCTCGCGCTCGAATCCCGGGCCTGCCAGGACAATGGCCTGGGCCTCCTTGTTCTGGAGGTAGGCAAGGATTTCCCTGTGGTAGTCCTCCAGTGTGCCTGTGCCCTTTAGGGTATCCGGGCCCATGGTCTTGTGGGAGCTTATCTCGGCCAGGTGCTCGATTCCGGACTCCTTGAGCACCGCAAAGTGGGCGTCCTCCCTGTCAAGGACGCATACAAGGAGCAGGCTCTTCTTGAGCCTGGCCCTCTTGAGGCGCTCGAGCTGGTAGCCCTTCCAGGACTCCTTGCGGATGGCCAGGCCTGAACGGATGCCTGTGGAGAGGGTGTGGTAGGAGCCGAGCTGGACCCTGTCCTCGGGACCTGACACGACAGGCCCGGTGAGGCGGAGGGCGTGCGAATCCTTGTGGAATTCCATCTTCTCGAGGCTGATGGTGAGGGTGAGGGACACGCGGTCCCCCTCCCTTATCTCGCTGCCGCGCTTTATCGTGGTCTTGCGGAGGGTCCTGGCCGTGAGGAGGTCCCCCTTCTCCAGGACCCTTTCGATGTGCCAGAGGTCGTCCAGGGTCTCGGTCCTGACCATCACTGTTCCGGATTTCATATCAAGCTTCTCTATAATCATATCCCTCACACCCCGTCCCTTGGACGGCATGCACTGCCTCACACCCCATTCCCTTGTGACCCGTAGGGGTATCGGACGGCAGGCATTCCCTCACGTTCAGTGCTTCAGATTACAGGCACTCTCTCACTATCTGCGGTGCTGTTCGTGCTTTTTAAGTTTCTGGAGCGATATATTAAGTATAAGGGCGAAATATATAACAGAATGCGGGTGACTGTGTCGCCTGCTGTGAATCTTGGGTGTGGCTTGTGGCAAGGCGCGGAAAGGTTGAAGATTTTGTGTGGATTCTGGCCATAGCGCTGATTCTTATCGTCATAGTGGGGGTCTTCAGCTACTTTGTCCCCTACACAGGGCCCCTGACGAATATCACCATAAGCACGTTCTCTCCGGGGGAGGTCGGCTTTGTCCAGGACTACGTGGCCAGGAACATCGACCTCATGACCTTTACGGTGGGAGAGGAGCAGACCGAGCTCCTCAAGGCGTGGCCCCAGATGGAGCTGGCGACTAGCATCCTTGGCGGGAATACGGAGAGGGCGGAGATAGGGGTTCCTGACTACCGCCTGGAGACCGCCAGGGGCGTTAGAATAACATTTGACCTGTACCAGACCAATAACTACGGGAACCTCGTGATAAAGTGGAACGGAAGGGAGGTCATGAACCAGGCCCTGACGCCGAGGCAGCACGAGGTCTTCATAGACAGGGCCGATGTCAGGGAGAGCAACACCCTGGAGGCCTATACCACGGGCCCGGGACTCTTTTTCTGGGCATCGAGCGTCTATATAATCAAGAACTTCAATGTTAATTTGGAGTACGGGCCGCACAGGGTGATACCCTTTGAGATGCTCCCCAGCGAGATGGACAGGTTTGACAGGGCAGAGGTCTCCGCGTACGCGAGCGGAACCGGGAGGCTTGATATCAAGATAAACGGGGTGCCGGTCTATTCAGACTATCCCAGGGGGGTCTTCAAGGAGGAGTTCACGCTCTTCAATGCGCCGATAAGGGCAGGCCAGAACATACTGACATTCATAGACGAGAGCGGGACCTATACGCTCAGGGACGCTGCCCTGAGGATATACATCACAGGGGACCAGTCCACCGCAGGCCACATGTTCAATATCACAGAGGAGAACTATAATTTCCTGGCCCAGGGCATCTTCAGGGGCAAGGTCGATTACATGATTGACAGCATAGCAAAGTCAGGCGGTGTGGAGATAACCATGAACGGCCACCGGCTGAACACGCCGGTCCCGAGAATCGGGTGGAACTCTGCCTATTTCACGGCCAATGTCGTGGAGGCCGGGGAGAACCATGTGGTCTTCTCCGGGACCGGGAGCTTCGAGATTTCTGAGGCCATAATAGGGTTGGAGAGGTAATAAGCCCAGCCAAAGGGGCTTTAAGCCAAATATGAATTGTGCGTTTCTTTCATTAATGTTTCTTGAGGAAGTCGGCAGACTCCTGTAAAGAAAGGTTAATTCACTAATTTATACGGTTACTGTTAATTATTATATAGGTGGGTTGGATTGGCTATTGATAGTATAGTAGAGAGTCAGATAGAAAAACATACGTCTAAACTCATAAAGGATCTTCTCGATAGCCACGAACATGACGAGGCTTCAGTCACTATTGATCTTAAGGATAATATTGACTCCCATTCTAATCAAATAACTGATAATATCATGATATATCTCCGTTCTTACGCTGCCAGAGATCTCCGAGCTACTGATATGAGTACACTTCGGGCCGCTATATATGATGCTGTTAAATTAGTTCTGAAGAAGAGGATCGATTATCACGAGAAGATGACTAAATTTGAGAATAGGGTGGACAGGATTGAGGGTTTTGTCGATAGGAGATTCCATACCCTTTCTAGAGAGGAGAGACTGGTTCTAAAGAAAAAATACACGGACCAGGCAAAGGAAGAGTTTATTAAGAGAGGGAGCCTGACCCAAGAATTGTACGATAAGGTTCTTGAAAAGAGAGGGGAAGAAGAGAAGAAGAAAGACGCTGAAATGGCCGAAGAGCAGGAATTCTTGAAATTAGCAAAGGATAGTATAAAAGCGAGAGGAAAGGTATCCCGTACAACAAAGGGACTCTTTGATGCAAGCAAGGATTCAGAAGTAATCGTTGGTTCCGAGCTTGGCGAACGCGACAGATTCTTCAGAAGAAAGCTTAGCAAGAAAGGGCGGAAAAAAAGCCGTGAGAGATACTATGCATTCATGGAATGGTACAACCAGGAGATGGCTAACCTCCGTGCCGCCTATGAGAAGGGTGACATAGAAAAGGATGAGTTCCAGAGAAGGGAGAACGAGCTCAACAGCTATCTTAAAAAACAGACGGGTGTGGGTGGCATAAGAAGGGTCGGTAAGAAGTTTAGAAGCATTGAGAGTCATCATTATTCTACCCAACTCAAGAACGTGGTATACCTCCTCGCAGCAGTCCTGATTGGTGCAATCATAACAGGGACGACGGGGAGCTGGCTTTTCTTTGTCGGCTTCCTTGGCGTTGCCCTTTACCTGATTGCGCCAGACCCGCGGAACATAAAGCCAAAGAAGGGACAGAAGATAGGCTTAAGTTCAGTTCTTCTTTTTCATCCTGAAACCAGGAGCAAGCAGAACACTGCGGCATTCTTCAGAAGCCTCGGTAAGGTTACTGCAATAGCCTTCTTTGCATTCGGCTTCCAGGGGCTGGGCGACGTGTTCAATACGCTATATATAGCTACTGCGATTATTGGCTATTTCCTCCTCAAGGTGGAGTACGAGAATTCGCCGGAGTTCATAGAGTCGCTGCTCAGGTTCTTCCTGGGCATAATTCTCATACCGTGGATATTCAATGATATATTCGACTCGCTTGTACTGGCAGGGATAGCCTTTGCCTTCTTTGCCGTGCCCCCGCTGCCGAATGAGAGTAATAAGAATATTGGCCAGGTTCTTTCAAGAGGCCTCTCGGGGGCAACGGCGTATTACGAGATGGCTGAGAAGTTCATATTCGGGATAGTCATGATTCTCGTCCTCATAGGCTCGGGCTCCCTGGACTTCGCGGGAATCTCCCCGGCAGCGGGCTGGGGGCTTACCGGAACCCTCCAGTACACGTTCATATACTTCTGGATTGTATGCGGCGTGGCGGGGTTCTTCTCGCCCGCCAAGGAGAGGCCAGTGACCGGGGCCATAATGCTCGGCGCCGCACTGGTCATCTATGGCATAGGGCCCGGCTCTCAGGCCGTTGGCTCGGGCCTGCTGGGGCAGTGGTGGCCGAGCATCCATAACACGTTCACCTCCATCACAGAGCCCATGGCCGATATCATGGGCTCGCTGGGCAATACTTTTGGGCAGGGATTCATGCTGCTCACGAACCCCGTAGGCTATGCCACGCAGCTCATGAACGGGACGTATGCACAGAATCCCTTGGGGCAGACCGGCTCCTTTGGAGTGGACATAAACGAGTTCACCATAACCAATATATTCCCCGAGCAGCCCTTTGTGGTGACAGCCATAATGGAGAACAAGGGGGCCTTCAAGGCCGAGAATGTGAGCATAAGCCTTATGGCAGCGGGCGGGGATAAATTCGCGACAGAGGGAACCTCCCGCACGCGCAGCTTACAATGGACCTATAACCCGTATGATGTATACGGCAGGAAGACCATGTTCATGGACATCGATAAGCTCGGATTTAAGAAAGGCATGGCCTGCAACTATCTGACTGATGACAAGAAGGAATGCTTCCAGTTATATGGGGTCGACATCTCGGATGCCCAGGCAAAGGGTGGCAAGGAACTCGACAGGCTCATGGTCTGGCAGGCCACGTTCCAGTCCTCTAGAATAGAATGCATTGACATCGTTGAGCTGAGCCTGAGGAAGAGGTTCATACCTATCACCGCCAGAATCAAGTACGACTACCAGTCAGATTCCAGGGTAGAGGTGGAGTTCATAAGCACGGCCGAGTGGGGGAGGCTGGCCCAGGCAGGCCAGCTGGACCAGGGATTTGCGTTCGTGGAGTCCCAGTACAGCAGCGCCCCTGTCAAGTTCCCCATAGGCACGGCAGGGCTCAAGAACCCCATACTGGAGAACCAGCAGTTCCACATAAGCATGATGCTGGACAGCGCGTTCGAGAGCGGCGGACAGATAGACAAGGTTGAGAGCGTCCAGCTCAGGTATTCCACGGACTGGGAGATTAAGGGCGAATGCACGCCCAAGGGGGTTGTTGAAAAGAGCAAGGGAACGGTTACGTGGAAGCCCGGCACGGGGGGAGGGCAGACCTTCTATTGCTATTTCGAGCCCCTGAACAAGAATGCCATGGGTGGGGCTCCGAGCAAGACCTATGTGGTGACCGCGCATGCCAACTACACCTTCTCAAGGTGGAAGTATAAGGACACCCAGATACAGTTCGGCGGGTTCTGCTGCCCCGACACCACAGGCTGCACAGAGAACTGCAAGTCAGAGGACTGTCTGGATGGCCAGTATTGCCTCAATAATGCGTGCGTGTACGGGGTTGGAGGAAACGGGGTGAATCCCCAGACAAAACCAGGGGATGCGGATTTCTGCCAGAAAAAGATTTCAGGGGAACTAGTAGGGATTGGATATGACCAAGGTGGGTGTGATATTGGTATGGGGGGATGCCAGTCTGGTGAGTGCAGCACAAGAATAGAAATCGATATTGATGAAGATGGTTATACAGGGGTTAACAAATGTGAATCTGTAAGCGGGCTTTCAATCAAGATATGTTGCCCACGCAAAAACACTCAAGGCGGTGAAGAGTTAACAGAAAATGAATGTAAAAGATTGTATGATTTGTGGATATCCAAAGGGAGTCCACTGACAATTGATGAAATATATAATGTTAGATAACCTGCTTAATGTCGGAAACCTAGACCGTTTCCTTATTCTTAAGGATAAAAAATTATGATATTGTCGCATGATATCGCTTACCAGATGCACTGAGCACCGTTAAATTGACAGTATGGAAACTAACCCTTGTGTTTTTCACACAAGGGTTAGCTCCGTTTTACCTTGTTGCCGCCTTTTTTGCCGTGATTTCCTTGATTTCTATAATTGACAACCTTGTATGAGGGACCACTATCATGGTCATGTTTCCTGATTTCTCGGTATACACTGGAGATGGGCATTTCTTGGGCAACCTCATGCCTGGCTCCAAGCCCCTTCTTGTAGTTCTTGCGTTTGCTTCAATTCGTACTTGTACTCCAGGGGCGAGGTTCTCCGCCATCTGATTAAACTCGATAAAGTCCTTCCTTATGTCACTGTGACTGCGGCCCATGGTGACCTTGATGTAATGAAACGTTGCCCCTTCGTCTTCAAGTTTCGCATCTGGGTCTTCCGAACAAGTTATAAACGTGTAGCTTTCTTCCCATTTCCAATTGCTGCATCGAGGGTCCTTTGCCTCCACCTTTAAACATACATTGACTGTCAAAATCCCTTCCCAAGGAATGGGAGCAATCACTGCCTTTTTGACAGCTGGTTTCTCTGTTTTAGCAGTGACCTTTTGTTTATCCGCCTCTTGTGATTTGCTACAAGAGCCAAGGACAATAATGACGACAAATATAACAGGAATCACTATCAACATTCTCCATTTTCTATTCATTTTAAGTTTCTCCTTTCCTCTTCCCCTGCCTTAAAGCGCAGGGTTATAGAATTTGTTTAACTATTGCAATCTCTGGATTTCCGAAGATGTTTCTGCCAGGCCTTCTCCAGTTCATCGAGGGTCGGCTCTTTGGCCTTAACAGGTTCCTCCTCGATACAAACTTCCTTCTTCGGCTCCGGTTTTGGTGGTGGCGGGGTGACTACCTCGATTACCACCTTGTGCTCCTGAATCTGGGGAGCAGGCTTAGTCTCCCTTTTGGGAAGAGGTGCCTCAGGCTTTGAGGCAGGATATCTCAGCATTACCAGCACCCGGAATATCCCCGCTTTTTTGCCCTTTATTGTGAAGGGCTTGAGGGATTTCGCCAGGAGCGTGCCTTCAGGAAGGCAAAGACCAAAATAATTGTCACCCAGAGGCACCAAGATGTACCATTGCATCCCCATTATTTTAATAATCTTCCCGTTGACCCTGTAAACCTGAGGAAAGGCCAGGATATTGGACGTATTAGCGAACTCACAGGTGCCGCTTTTTTCTGCGGCCTCCTCGAGGTCTGGCATAAAACCATCCTTATCATCTCCCAGCTCCTTTTTCGCGTCAAGGGCTTTTATAAGCTTCAGCCGGGCACCCCGCCAGTCCCCGTCATTCATCATCCTTTTTGCTTCCTTCCGATATACATCAGCTTGGGAAGCCGAGGGGGTGTAAATCCCCATGTTCGATTCAGGTAATGGCGGTCTGGCTGCGCATGAAACAAGACTAAAAGTCAGTACGCTAATTAGAAAAAAGTCTATAAGGATTGTTAGGATTGTTTTCATTTTGGTTTCCTCTCTTTTAGTAAAACCATTTTGTTTTGCTCAATGCTCATCAGGCCTATAGAATCGAGCCCGATGTGCGCGCCACCCGGCACGCTTCATTGTTAAATCATCCACCCAGACATGTTCCCCTCGTTCTGGCCACCTTTCTTCTTGCCAGACTGGTTTGTCTACAGAAAAAGTGACTGAACCCTCTATGTTTTCAGAAGTAGACACCACATAGGGGCCATGCTTTCCATAGGGGATGATTGCCTGGACAACTACCAACCCTGGATATGTCCTAGCCACATAATCACCTCATCTCATATGATTTTTTTGTTCATAACCCCCTTTCTTATTTTTTGTTTTTTGGTTTAGTTTCACCTCCTTTCATGATTCTCTTAGACCTTTTTGGATTGCCTGCTCTCTTATCCTTGCCCTGAGTGCCTCCTCAATTTTAAGGAAATTCTCGGCTCCCTTGACAAAGAAGATTTTCCCGAGAGCATAAAGGATGATATAGCCCCGTCCCAACGCTGACTGGAGCGGGTGGTACCTCAGGGCACACCAAAGATGGTCCGCTCCCCAAGGAAGGAAAAGCTGCTTACCACAGATGTTGCAGCATACTCCCTCGGGATAATCAGCAAAGAAGAATGGATAGAATATTCCAGCCAGTATTAATGTGAGTATTACATCGTAGGGAAACTTGAACAGGGAAAAGACTGCACTGGTAAAGAACAGGCTTGCCACTATATACATCAAGGATAATGAGAAATAGTTTTAGTTTTTCATTATAGAACCTCCTTTTCTAGAATTTGTTTGCGAGACCTCCAGAGACAACAGAAGTCTCTGTTTTCTTGGGTATATATCTAAACACGGCTAAGCAAATCCCGGCTCCTTTGTTTGCGTGCATGGTACGGCTTTTAATCTGCGGTACCTTACATCATGGGAACGGGCTCCGGTGGAACCTTTAGGCTTGCTTAGCATGGAATTGCATTATAGTTGACGACAAAACTATTTGGAAAAATCAGGCATAAACGTCTCCAGCCAT
>CAZAEI010000012.1:29329-32490 GCA_964484305.1 uncultured archaeon | reverse complement strand
GGTCTGCTAACATAGATTCAACGGGAACCGGTTTAATCGGAGATAGTTCCCCAAATTTTCTTACAGTTAACCATGCTTATAATTTCTGGCATAGTAACGGTGAAAGAAAACTTCGTTGAATCCCGTCCGTTATCTTCAATTTTTGTTGGAGCGCCTCTGAAGCATTTGTTTCAAATCTATTTTATCTACATTACGTGCCAATTTTTGTTTTCTGGAGATTAGTTGATTTTTTGGCATCACGGGGATTTTAATTCCCATTACTTCTCTAATTTCGGATTTGGAGAAATCAATTTTTTCTTTAAACCATCTCCTTTTTTCGTTATTATATATTTTGGTTTTTTCTGGTGGACCAATTTCTATCAACTGTCCTGCATATCTTATTTTTATAAATTCCAAATCCCAGTTTTTTATCTTGATGCGCTTGGGTCCCCAAATAATAAATTCTTTTGTTTGGTTTATTATCGTGTTCATGTGTTTATCTGGTACGTAGATATCTATATCATGCAACTTTCTTGTTGCGCCATATGCTTTAGCTGCAAGTCCACCCACAACTTGAAAAGGAATTCCGTTTTTTCTGAAAATATTAACAATCCATCTGAGAGCCTTGCTTGATTGCTTCATGCTACCAATAATAGTATGGTTTTCATAAATATAACGGCGCTCCAACAAAAACTTCTCCGTTCCTCGCCTATACAATCGGTTAGCTGCGGTACTCGACCTTCTATACTATTGTTTCGGGAAGATAACACAGATTCAACGGCAAAGCTATCCAATCGGTTCACTTTGCCCAAATTAATGCCAATGCAATATATCAAAACAGATAAAAATTAAAGGCTGTCGGCATGCTGCCCCTCTGTTAGGTGTAGCACCACCTGGTTCTTACTCTATGCTTCCCCGCCACCTTGGCCACCCTCTTTATGATGCCGTCCCATATACCCTTGTCCCCGCGGCGGATTTCCCTGTAAACCGGCAGCATGTTAGGATAATGCCTAGCCATGAAGGGCCCGAACCTGTCCCAGGTACCCCTCATGAGATTCAGCCTGTCCACAAAGGCATAGTCCACCAGGGTTTCTATATCCTGAAATACCCTCTCTAGGTCTGTCAGGCCGGGCAAAATAGGCCCAATAAAGGCATATGTGGGTATCCCAGCCTTCTTGAGCTTTCTGAGGGCGGATATCCTATCCCTGTGCGGGCTTGCACGGGGCTCCAGAAGCCTCCGGTCAGGCTCGGAAAGGCCTGTAATCGTCAGGCCGACCTCGATTTTGCGAAAGGCCTTCAGGATGTCTATATCCCGGGTAACTAGGCTGGATTTCGTGAGTATGCTCACAGGAAACCCATGCTCAAGGAGTATGGCAAGTATCTTCCTTGTAAGCCTGTATTCTGCCTCCGCCGGCTGGTAGGGATCGCAGACGCTTGAGAGCATGACAGTCTCCCTTTCAGCAGGCTTTAGCCTCCTTATGTCCCTCTCCAGGACCTGGGGTGCATTGACCTTGACATCCACGTACTCCCCCCAGGCCTCACTTCTGGGGCGGTACTTCTGCATGAAGACCGCATAGCAATAGGCACACCCGTGGCCGCAACCTGTATAGGGATTGATTGCAAAGCTCACTCCAGGAATCCTGCTCCTCACGAGCACACTCCTGGCATGGGTCTCTCTCACTATCACAGGTCTCACCCTCTTCTTCGGCACTCACTTTCCCCTTTGAATTGTCCCTATGGGACAAAATTCCCCGGGGTCAAATTTCAGGGAATCCTCACTTTCAGAAATATAATACATACTCCAGTGTATATATTAAAACTATTATTGTTTAAAATATATTATATATTATATATATTATTTAACATTAATTTAAATATATATTTTATATAACCTATTTTTAAATATATATTTGTTATCCCTTATCTTCCTTCTCCTTTGGACTGGTCTGCTTGGTGCTGGTTTTCTTACCCTCCCCGCCATAGTAGATGCCTATGTTGGCCACTACAATCGCAAGGATTATAAAGACAAGGGTGAGCTCGCAGAACCCTGATATATAGATGCTGTAGCAGTTGAGGTAGTAGAACTCCACGGCGAGCAGGATAAGCAGCACAAAGGTCCCCCAGACCGTCTTTTTCTTCCTGTGGACATAGTCCCGGATAAGTTTTGGGTCCATGTTAAATCCTTTGTTTTGAGGGTTAATAAATATGGGGTGAGGGTTAAATTTCCGCAAAACCGGACATTCCTCAGAAATTGTCGTCTTTGGGCGCCCTTGGCAGCGGTTTTATAAAGGCATGGTCTATGAATTCCCTGGCCTTGTCTATACCCATGTGCGTATAGATGGTCGTGGTCTCTATCCTCTCGTGGCCGAGCATGCCCTGGATTACGTTCAGGGGAACGCCATTGTTCTGGAGGTGGGTGGCATAGCTGTGCCTCAGGGTGTGGGGGTGGATCTCCTCAAATTTCCTGACATTAGCGACCCTTGCATGCGTTTTCACAATCCTTCTGATGTGCCTGTCAGAGAGGGTCCCCTCACTGCCGCGGCCCTCGAACATGTAGCCCTGCCTTCCCTTGATATAGGCCTTCATCTCCTCTGAAAAACCGGCAGGAATCGGCACGTAGCGGTCCTTCTTGCCCTTTCCCTGGACCACCTTCACAGTGCTGTTTATGGTGTCTATATCATCTATATGGAGCGTCCTGACCTCGGAGTTTCTGAGGCCCAAGTAATACATGCATTTAAGCAGCATGTTGTCCCTAGGGGACAGCTCGGATACCCTGAACATCTCCGCAATCTCCTGGGCTGTTAGGAACCTCGGGAGCTTCCTGGCCATTATTTCGCCTTTCTCCACTCAAGAAAGTGGCCCAGGGCGGCTATCCCGGAGGCAACAACCACAACAGCAAAAATGCTCATTCCAACCCAGTCATCCCTTGAATAATACCTGGTGGCCAGGAAAAGGTTGCCCAGGAAAATCACCAGAAATATCAGGGCCTGGAGCAGCTCGGATTTCCTTTTTTCCATGAAAATAATTATCTGTCCTGCTTAATAAATATGTCCGGAAAGATGTATTTCCGGACATTTAGCCTCAAAACGGCACAATGAGGGCCACCAGGCACGGAAAACATGCTTTTCAGAATACTTTGGAGGTGTTTAGGCTAGGTTCTGGAAGGCTTTTTAAGCAGAAAG
>CAZAEI010000012.1:0-29229 GCA_964484305.1 uncultured archaeon | reverse complement strand
GCTTTTTAAGCAGAAAGTGGATATTTCATCATGGATAAGCAGAAGCTTTTTGTCCTCGGAGGTGTTTTGGTAGTATTAAGCTTGATGCTGAAGGACTGGGCAATGTATGGAGCAGCCGCCTCGCCATTAGTAGGTGTTCAGGCTTTTATAATTCCCACTCTCCTCTTTTTTCTGATAGTCTTGTTGGTAGGGCTCAGCTTGATGGCCAAGGCGCTTTTTGAAAAGTAGCTTCATGTCCGTTTTTACGAAAATTAACCCTCACTTTTTGGTGGTTTTCCTGTTCTTATGGTTCCTGGGGGGCTCCTCTTTCTCAGAGGCCTCTATCTGGCTGAACTTCTTTATCATGGCCTCGAGGTTGTGGGCGATGTCCCAGCCGTCGTCTGTGAGGGTCACTGTCTTTATCCGGCCCTTCTTCTCGAATTTCACAATGCCGAGCTTCATGAACACGTTGAGTATCTTTATGGTATGGGAATAGGTGCAGTCAGCCTCCTTGGAGAGGATGGTCGCATAGACAGGCGTGTCCTTGGATGTCTTCATCCCGAGCAGGATTCTGGCGGGCTTCTCCCTTAGGAAAAGCTCCTCCAGTATGTTGTTTTTGGGGGTTTCCGGCAGTGACATGTGCATCAGCCTTATATAATCTTGCTTATAAATTGTATTAATAATATATAAATGTTAGGTAGCATTCAGATGTATGTCTTTGGATTGTTATTTCGCTAAATATACTATATGTTATATCTTTTTATATAGATACTATAAATAATATATAATTATTAGTATATTATAATAAATATATACTGTAGTATCTATTAAATCCCCGTCAGAAGTGAGAATTATGGCCAAAAAGCCGCCCCATGGGGACAGGGAATGGGAAAAGGCAGGTGAGAGAAAACAGGCTCGCATACCATTGGTTTTAAGAAAATATTTGTCCAGGGGTGAGAGTTTTTTTCCGTGAACGCTTTTTGGAACAAGTAATATTCGTCGCAGGTAACTGCCTATTGGTTAGTTGGCGAGATAGGTATAGTAGTAAAATGGTTCTACTTCTTCCACTCGAGGATGATGGCCACGAATATGAGGATGAATCCAAGGCCTATGGATTCCAGGAAGTTCGCGAGTGAGAGTTCCGGTTGTATGATAAGCTGTGCGGCATTGTATACCACGAGTGAGACAGCAAAACCGAATACTATCACGCCCACTATTCCCTTGACCGAGCGCTCCCCGACAGATATGCTCCTGCCTATCCAGGCAAAGGCCCCTGCAAGGAAGAAGAAGTATACCGATGCGGCTATGAAGGCCGAGGCGGTCTCCAGGATGCCTGTGTTTATCCACCCAAGGGCTGCCTCATATCCCCTATAGGAGGCAAGCGCGGTTATAACCAGCCCCACAACATAGCTGAAGAAGGCGAACCTGCGCGTGGTGAGGGAGGTCTTGAGCTCGTCCAGGGCGGCCAGGATGTAGTTGTCGAGCTTGAATCCCTTTAGGAAGAGGTAGACCCCGAATATCCCCAGCACGAAGCGCCATCCCTCCCATCCGAAGAGGGCATAGAGTATCAGGGCTATGGCCGGGAGACCGAATATCAGCCTTGCATACTTCGGGTTCTCCAGGGACTCCTCTATGAAGTCCTTTATCTTGTAGTATCCTGACTCGAGCTGCTCGGCCTGGCGGACTATCACCCTGTTGACAGAGAGTATCGGAACCCTTGACTGGATTATGGGAAGGATGTGCTCGTCCTCGCTCCCGTCACTCACAAGAAGGACTGAATCGGGGCGGGTCTTTCTTATGACAGAATCCAGCTGCCTTGATATCTTCATGTCAGACTCGACACCCACGCTTTTGTCGCCTGAGAGCACCGCCACCTCTGTGTGGCAGGTCTTCTTCATGCTGTCGTGGAGCCTCACCGCCTCGAACATGGCATTTGAGTCAGAATCCGTGGGGTCTGCAAGGCCCAGGCTGGAGGCTGCCCTGAGAACGGCATCCCTGCCGATGACAGGCCCCTTTATGCCTGCCTTCTCCCCAATGTCATTGTCCCTGTCCACGCTGAGGACAAGAACCCTCTCTGATTTTTCCTTGCCGGCCATAGAAAAACACCCGGGATTAAGATTTGTTACTGCTATAGGGAAAAATTAAAGCTAAACAATTTAAAGCTATTATTTGTCTAGATTATACCTTGCCCTGTCCATAAATACATCCCTGAATAATTCAAGAGCCTTTTCATAACTTCCAGTGAAATTGACGGTAGTTCTGTGACTTTCATCCGAGGCCAGGCTTAGAGTACCGTTTATATGAAACTTTTTTTTGCCTTTCTCGTCCTGGGTAACCTCTGAATAGAAATGGTCACGGATGAATGCTTCTGCATCATCTTCAAAGAAAGTTCCTTTGATCTGACTCGAAGGCTGCGACTTTCTATCCCCATATTTTGCCCTTCTTAACAGTCGGGTAACTATACATTCCCTTTTTTTGCCCTCGAATAAAAACTTGACAGGGTCGGGGAAGGCATCTTCAACATAAAACTCCCTTCGTTCTTCAGCGGATTCCACCCCTATCCATTTGTGCATCTTGTCAGGATTGGGAGCATCATCTGACATGGGCCTGCCATACCATTCCGGGCTATCTGTAAGGAGTATCTCTTCAGCAGGCACACCATGTTCTGCCCCAAAATTATACAATTCCCCTGCAAGACGATAGTATTCTCCCTCTGTTATTCCCCTAAAGAAAATCCTGTCCTGGATGCATGCAACACGCATACAGAGGAGCGGCTCTCTCATACTACCAGATTCGTCCAGCAAGACACCTTCATAAAACTCTCTGTTGAGGTTGTTTGGGGTCTTGATGACGAAGTCTCCTATTCTGCTGTAGTTTTCCATAGGTTCACCTATAACAATCGTTTTATAGTCATGTTATACTTTTAAATGGCTTTTGTGTGTTATTTGGCCTTCCCGGCACTCTTCTTTTTCCTGTTCATGAGGGCAGCGGCCATCCAGAATATGGCTATGAGTATGCCTATCACGAAATAGATGGGATTGATGGACATGTCCAGGCCCGAGAGGTAGCCGGGGAGGTTCATGATGTTGGCAGGAAGGTTGGCCAGCTGATAGTCAAGTGTGGGTATGAAGTTTTCCCGCAGGTGGGGGTTCACAAGGAATATGTATATCAGAATCTCCCCGAGGACTATGATTTCTGCCATGATGAGGAGCCTCTTCCTTGTAAGCTTGAGGTGGAGGGGTTTGCCCCTTTTTTTGGGCTTTTTCTCTTTTTTGGCTTTCTTGGCTTCCACACTCTTTGGTACAGGAATCCTGAACGTGGGCTCCCCGACCACCGGATAGTGCATCTCTATCATGTGGTGGTCCTCCAGTATGCTTCCCCACTCCTCGACAAGCTCCTTTTTGACACCGAAGTTCCTGGCTGCAGCAGAGAGCTTGACGCTCTTGTTCTCAATAATATGACTGTAGAACCTGTCAATGTCTGTTGAGATGTATTTCATCCTTCCCCTCAGTCTGAACGGGGACCTCTCAAGGCTTACCTGCCCCGGAATCTCATATACACCGGTCCCGGGCTTCTTGCTGGCGGGCTTTGCCACTTTCCTGGTCTTTGCCAATGAAACACCTGATATATTATTTTCTCTGCCAGAATATAAAGCCCGGAGCCCATACTAGGAACTGGTTAATCCGGGTAATCAGACAGAGCATGTCGCTTCTGTGCAGGGTGGGCTGAACCAGAACTGAATGAGTAAGATGGAGAGGTAGACTGAGACTATGCTGGAGACTATAACCAGAACAGTGAGCATTGTGTTGAAATTCCTCTCGCTGTACAGGAACCTTCCCATCCTGACCATCCCCCTTCCTGCCAGCCATGCGCTCAGGTCAACCCTCATCCTGTTATCAAAGGAGATAGAACAGCGCCTCCTCCTGAGCTTGTCCGTGAAGCATATCCAGGCGTCTTTCAGGTAGAGCCTGTATCTCGGGAAGAATATGCCTGCTACTGCAAAATAGGCGATCAGAGCCAGGCACGGGATGCAGAATATCACCATTTTATCACCCGCCACTATTTCTTGGCTTTCCCCATACCTCTCCTGCCTGCTGCCCTGTTGAGCTCCTGGAGAAGGCCCATGAGGTCGATTCCGTAGGTCTTTGTAATGTCACCCATCCTGAGTCTTTCCGTCTCATAGATGGCCATGGGGCAGTGCAGGCAGGGTATCTTGTATCTCTCGAGTATCCTGTCTGCCCCTGGATGCTTCAGAACCTCTGACAGGGTCGTGTTCTTTGTTATCATTGCCATGTCTTCATTCAATTCTTTTCACACCGTTCTCATCCTTTATTTCAGCGTCAGGCAGCCCTGCCCTTCTTCTTGTAATAATCCTTTATTGCCGCGTGCAGGGCCCCTGATGCCAGGTTCGAGCAGTGCATCTTGATTGGAGGAAGACCCTTGAGGGCCCTTGCAACATCGTCTCTCCCTATCTTCAGGGCCTCCTCGAGGGGCTTGCCCCTTGCCAGTTCGGTTGTCATCGAAGATGTGGCAATGGCGGCCACGCACCCGAACGTCTGGAATCTGATATCAGCTATCCTCCCCTCCCTGACCTTGATGAACATCTGCATGACGTCCCCGCAAACCGGATTCCCCACCTGGCCGATTCCGTCTGCATCCTTAATCTGGCCCATGTTCCGCGGGTGCCTGAAATGCTCCATTACCTGCTTGCTGTACATGCCATTCCCACATTAAACGCTCCGGCCCTTAAAGGGGCTTATCTTCCTCAGGGTCTCGACGGATTCCCTCAGGGCATTCAGGGTGTATTCCATTTCCTCCCTGGTGTTGTCCCTGCCGAGGCTCATTCTGATGCTGCCCTGGGCCTCCTCAGGCTTCAGGCCGATTGCCGTCAGGACATGGCTTGGCTCCAGGGATTTGGAGGCGCATGCGGAGCCTGTCGAGGCTGCAATGCCCTTCAGGTCAAGGTGCACAAGAAGGGACTCCCCCTCTATGTGCCTGAAGGAGAAGTTGGCAAGGTTACAGAGTCTTTCACTTCTCGGGCCGTTCAGCCAGGAATCATCAATCCCCAAGGCACCCTCAATGAGCATGTCCCTGAGCCTGGTCATGTGTTTGATGTGGCTCTCCCTTATGATTTCCGCGGCCCTGGCAAAGCCCACGATACCGGGGACGTTCACTGTCCCGCTCCTCAGGCCGAACTCATGGCCCCCGCCATGCATGAGCGGCTCTATCTCAACACCCCTTCTGATAAAGAGCCCGCCCACGCCCTTGGGCCCATATATCTTGTGCGAGTTTACGGTAAGGAGATCTATATACTGCTTCTCCAGGCCTATGTCGGTCTTGGTGAAGCTCTGGCAGGCGTCTGTGTGGAAATATACGCTGTGCTCCGAGCATATCCTCCCGATTTCTGCCAGGGGCTGCAGGGTCCCGATTTCATTGTTCGCATGGATTATCGAGACCAGGACTGTGTCCTTCCTTATGGCCCCCTCCAGGTCGTTCAGGTCGACAAAGCCCTCCCTGTCCACAGGGAGGTAGGTGACCTCGAAGCCCTGCCTCTCAAGCCATCTGCAGGAATTGAGCACGCACTCATGCTCTATAGAGCTTGTGATTATGTGTTTTCCCCTCTTCCTGTTCGCAAAGGCCACGCCCTTGAGGGCGAGGTTGTTTGACTCGGTCCCGCCGGAGGTGAAGACCAGCCTGTGGTTCCTGGCCTTAACCTTCTTGGCTATGCTCTCCCTTGCCTTGGACAAGGCCCTGTCGGCATCCCGGCCAAAATGATGAAGGGAGCTTGTGTTCCCGAATCTCTCGCCAAGGTAGGGAGACATGGCCTTGATTGCCTCGGGGTCTACCCTTGTCGTTGCCGCGTTGTCAAGGTATATCCTCTCAGTCTTCATCTAAAGCACCTCATTTATCGCACCCCTGTTTGCCGCACCCCTCTGGACAGTATCTCTTGACATGCTTTTCGACTGTCTCCAGCATCGGAATCACCGTGCCCCTGTTGAGGGAATACACCCTCTGCTTGCCCTTCCGCCTGACTTTCAGGATGTGGCACCCGCTCAGGTTGGCCAGGTTGTGGGATACCGCGCTCTGCTCCTCATCAATCCTCCTGGCAATCTCACTCACGCTGAGCGGCCCCTCCCTCAGGGCCATGATTATGCCGAACTTAGAGTTGCTTGCGAAATTCATGAAGAAGTTATTATATGATTTGTTCTTCATATGAATTATATTTCATATAAAGCTTATAAAGGTTTCGGGCGGGAGCATATCAGCCCACCTGAGATTGGTGAAATGTTTAAAAGACTTTCTTACCTCCATAGATCATGGAGACTTGCTTTGGGTTGTTTGATAGGGAAGAATTAATATCTGTTATTTGTCTGTTTGAAGATTTAGGCAGCCTGCAGTGGTATGGAAAGGAAGGGCTAGAAATGAGAAGGATCGAAAAGGATGATTATATAGAATTTAAGGACAAACATCACTCAGGAGACAAAGAATGATTTTCTGTTAAGTAAAGAACCTCTATATCGGTATCAGGGCCAGTTCGGGTACGAAGTCGCAGGCCCCGCCCACACACCTTGCGAAGCTCGAGACTATCAGCTGGCAGGTCTCGATGTCGGTGCTGTTGGAGAAGAGGATATCCCCCTCAAAGCTTATGTTGCAGAGAAGACTCTGGCTGTCTATAATGCCGTGCTCTCCTGTTCCCAGGACATCAAAGGTATAGGTGACAAGGCTGAAATTGGTCTCGGCCACCATTCCCAGGCAGTCATCTGATGTCCAGCACTCCCGGCACCGCCCGTAGTCAGGGTCGCATGCAATCTCCGAGGGCTGGCAGTCCTCGTTTATGTACTCGAAGGAGGAATCGCCTGCCTGCTCTGTATAGGTGTAGCGGCAGGGAGTTGCCTCGCACCACCACTCAAGGCATGGCCCGGCACTCTCCTCCAGGATTTCACCGCCCTCGTCCACCATCATGCCGACCTCCTCTGGCCCTTCCTCGCCCTCCACAAGGAAGCTTATGTTCCAGCAGGGCCTCCAGTGGACACGGCAGACTCCTGACGAGTCGCACACCACGCACTCCTCCATGTACTCCATGCCGGGGTCTGCCCCTGGATAGCGCTCTGTTACGAGGTCCCTTATGCCGGGCTCGTCAAGGACCACCGCGTACCTCCAGGTTCCAAGCATGTCCATGGCCATGAATATTATGAAGGCCATGGTGATTATCCCCAGCAGGGTTGTCTTGCTTGGCATCACATCAGCTCCGTAAGGTTGTATCTGGCCGCGTTGGCGGCATCGAACCTGAACCAGTCCTGGAGGCCCCTAACAGCCTGGCCATTTATGGTCTCATCAGAGAAGTACAGGTAGGCTATCGAGACCTGGTCTGGCTTGACATCCAGCTGCCTCTCCTGGAGGGCCACAAGGTTCACAAAGGTTTCCATTCCCATATCCGTTCCTGTCAGGTTCCCCTCTAGGCGCTCCATTATGGAGGGGCCTCCCCCCGTGGGAAATGGAGAGTAGTAGCCATGCTCTATGGCCTCATAAACGGGGAGCGACCAGACCCCGCCCGACTCGTTGTCTATGTATATGTCAGCATAGCCTGACCACTGGACTGTCCTGTTCACGGAGCCCACTGCCCCAGCGGCCCCGACAAGGTGGCAGGTAACGGCAGGGATTCCGGAGGTCTCCCCCACCACGCCGGCAAATCCCGCCACAGCCGTGGCGTCGTGGATGACCAGTATCTTCTCTGCCTTGTCAGGGTCATCAGGGTCGAGGGTGAACTCGCCTGAGCAGCTTCCGTAGCCGGAGCCCGAGGCCATCCTTATTGCGTGGTACGGGTAGGGATACGGGACAATGGAGCGGCTCACGAACCCCATGGTGTTTACAGGGAATATCGGGTCCTCGATTCCCGTAAGTGGTATCATGGCCTCCTTGGTCAGGCTCCTGCTTATCCTTCCTATGTCAGAGTAGTCCGAGACGTTGATGTCAAGGGTTGTCGTAAGCCTTGTATCGAGGCCGTCCAAGTTGGCCAAGACCGGGTTCCTGTAGCTCAGGTCTACATTGAACCCGAGCTCAAGGGCCTCTATCTTGTCTATCCAGTCCTGGATGGTGTTATTATCCATGACAAAGACAGGTTCACCATAGAGTGTCCCGTAGGCCATGAGCTCCTCCATCCTCTGGGTTGCGTTGTCCAGGGGCTCACCCTCTGTTATCACGTGGTTTGTGGCTGACAGGAAGGCCCTCTTTCCTGATATGGACATGGCCTGCCCGAAGTCATTCTCTATGCCCTTCTCCACCTCATGGAGCTGGTCTGCCAGGACCCTTTCAAGGGAACCGTACCTTATGTTCTGGGACTCTGTGACATAGTAGGCAATGAAGAGCATGACGGGTATGGATAGCAGTATGGCTATGAGGGAATAGACCTGGGCCCTCTTCATCTGCCTGGCCTTCCTTGTTTCCCTGTTAAATCTGCTAACCTCTCTGGCTAGTTCCATATCATTGCCTCCGTTTTGGATATTTGGTTTAAGCCTGTTACCGAAGGTAATCTTGCGGCTTTGCCACAAGAGTGCTCTGCCTTCGGCAGGCACTGCCTGACGCTTTGCGTCAGAGCAGATGTGCCACATATCTCGTGCTGTGGCACAAGATCGCCTGTCACGAAGCGACAGTGTGTTGAGGAAGCGGCAGCTCCTGTAAGGGCTTAGTTCCATACCCTTACCTCCATCTCCACAGGCCCCCACATGGTCGGGACGCCGGATACCGAGTTTACCTCGGTCTCTATGCTCGTGGCCACGGCGTACTTGCCCAGAACCTGGTTGAGCCGCTCCACCACATCCTCCTCGGCCCCCTCTGAGGTCTCATTAACAAGGCCGTAGCCCACGCTGGAGGGGAGCCATATCTGGTAATCCAGGGAGGTCTCCGGGAGGAGGTCGCATCCGGAGCAGCCGAACTCGTCTATCTTTATGTAGTTCGGGGTTGAGGTATCGAAGTAGCTCTTGTCTATGTAGATGGTGGCAGGGATGGCCCTCTCTACGGGGGATGTGAACACCCTCTGGGAGGGCTGGCCCTCGGGCCAGACATCCACCCTGATAAGGCTCGAGAACAGCTGGGCCACATGGAGGAAGGTCGTTATCAGGGTGTTGTCCTCGAAGCCCACCGTGAACTGCTTGGGGTTCTCGACGCCCCCACCAGCGTTCTCGCTAATCCCGACATCTATATAGCCGTAGTAGAGCTTCCTCCCGGGAAGCCTGTATTCAACCTCAAGGTAGGAGGAACCCTCCGGATCGTTCACGGGGTCTGAGTATATTATTGTGTCGTCCCTTCCCACAAAGGTGTCCCCCCAGAATATGTAGTAGTTGAACTGGGAAAGCACCCAGTTCGAGCCCTCTGAGGCCATGCCTGTGAAGTTGTAGGTTCTGTCCACTGTCTCACTTGGAGGGGGATTGAAGCTGTCAAAGAGACTGTCATTGAACCATATCCTGCAGTCTGTTGAAGACGTGTCCTCTATGTCCTCGGCCCTTATGTGGTAGGTCACGTTTAATATTGTTGCATTTACTGGTATGTAGAATGATGTCATCTGCCAGGCCCCGCTCCTGCCCCACCATCCCGAATTCTTGTGGCTGACTATGTGGTCCAGGTAGTACCTCTCCCTGACCGTCTCCGAGACCTCCTTCATCTCCTCGGTCTGGTAGGTGAGCTCAAGCCTCATTCCCGGGTGTATGTGGGCATTGTAGACGTCGTTGTCCATGAGGAGGTAGGCTGTGTTGTTGCCATTCTGGATGTGGCCTGTCACATCAGCTATCCCGAAGGCTGCGGTTCCCGTCCCGCCGCTGTCGGTGTGGAGCCAGTCTATCTCGCCGCTTATCTCATGGCCGTTTATGGTGAGGCTCATGAGATCGGTATGGTGTATCGAGACATAGAACGTGGCATTGTAAATGCTGGTGTAGTTCATCTGGAAGGTCTTCCATATCTCCAGGTCGCCACCCCACCTCGCCGCCCCCTCAGGCTCCCATGTGATGACCCTTGTGGTGTTCTTCCTGAAGTGAGTGGCCCAGGCCCTTGCCACATAGCCCTCCACAGGCTCCCCCCTCAGGATTCCCGAGACGATGGTGGAGAGCCTGGCCAGGTAGCTCCCCTCGCCGGGGCCCCTCTGGTAAATCGTGTCGTCTCCCAGCACAACCATGTAGTTGCAGCTTACAGGAAGGGTGCTGTTCAGAATCTGGCCCGTTATGTTTGACGCATAATCCTGCATGGTGGTGTTGTCGGTTGCCCAGAAGGAGCCCAGTATGTCCAAGAGGCTCTTGTCCAAGTCCCCCGGGCCAAGGACGCCGATGCCCTGATAATACAGTATGACATCGAAGTCCTGGAGCTGCTCCATGCGGGCGTTCTTCAGGAGTATGAGTGTGTCCTTCCCCATCTGATAGAGCCTGTGGTACCTGAGCTCAGGGGAATGGTAGGTCAGGGAAAGGCCGCCCAGGAACGTCACAAGGGTGAGTATCAGGCCTATGGCTATTATCGCATCCAGGGATAGCAGAAACCCCCTCCGGCTATTGTTGTGTTGGTCAACCTCGGCCATTGGTATATAATTAATTAACGGGCCTAATAAATCACTGGCCCCTTCACTGTGCTCCAAAAAAACAGTGTTTTCCTGTTGCGCTATAAATGCTTATAAGTTTAGAATCCAAGAGAAGAGCATGGATTTAAAGAATTTTCTTCACAAGACCTTTGGCAAGGACCTTTTTACCCACCTCAATAGCAACGAGATATACGAGGAGAGGGTAAGGGCCGAGAAGGGGATAGAGAGGATATCCGATGAGATAAAGGCCGTCCAGGACAAGATAAGGACGCTCATGCTCGAGAGCAAGGGCCAGCCAAACACCCTGAAGCTCCTCAATGTCTCCAAGATAAAGGCCCTGAGGCTTGAGAGCAACGCAAAGCAGCAGGAAGCAGAGGATCATCTCAAGCACCTACAACTCCTTCTCCTGCTCGAGGCCATGAAGGAGCATCACAAGGCAGAGGAGCACAGCGAGGTTGTAGAGAAGATACTGAACTCTGATGTGGAGAGGCTCAACCAGGTCCTCTTTGACACCGACGTTAGGGAGGCCATGGAAGAGGGCAAGATGGACAGTGTGAAGGAGAAGCTATCAAGGGTATTTGCCAAGGAGGACATCCCCATGGACAAGGAGTCCCAGGACATACTCAAGGCCATAGAAGACCTTGAGAGTGTAGACGAAGAGACCGCCCTGAGGATGGCAGGCCAGAGGGCCAGGGAGATGGCCCAGGCCCCCATAAAGAAGAGTGAAGAGTACGAGCAGTCATGAGTGCCC
Organism: uncultured archaeon; assembly: GCA_964484305.1. GTDB lineage: Archaea > Aenigmatarchaeota > Aenigmatarchaeia > QMZP01 > QMZP01 > DAOVFN01. The sequence continues at coordinate 17,941 of CAZAEI010000012.1, read as the reverse complement.
GGGATTAAGGCCGCGCCACAGGATTCTTGGAAATTCCCAAGATTATTTATTCTGGCTGACTTAAAGCCATTTCCAGGTTCAATACTTCATCCCTACCGCCAATGCGGCCATGAATCCCATGGCGAAACCTGCCAGGGGTCCTACATCCCATCTGCCGAATACGGCTCCGAGAACCAGACCCAGGAAGAAGAACCCGACAAAGGCCGTGCCGGCCAATTACTTTCCCTTGTTTTTTGCCATGTTTATCCTATCTCATGCTGATTTAAAAATCCCAGGAAGGGTTCACACCAATTTTATAAAATTTGGCATCATTAATCTAGATGTAAGGAGAACATGCCAAAACTTACGCATTATCTGGTGCCAAAAAAGGGGGGTGAAGACCCGCTTAATCTCTCCCTTCAAGGCTATGATGCACTTGCTATAAATCTAATAAATGTTGAAGGAGGCACAATATATTACAGAGCAACAAGTGATTTTTGGGCTGATGACGTCCCTCCAGATGAAGTTTCTGTTCGTGATTATGACTGCATTGAAGTTAATAAATGGTGTAAGTCTCAAGGGGATTCCTGACAGGCTAGTCGCTGTCCCTCCCCGTGTAGAACTCGGCCCATATGAGGTAGTGGTCGCTCACAGTGGGGGGCATGCCCCTGACTATGCCAAGCCTTCCTGTGAAGTCCTCGCTCGTGGGGGATGTGAATATGAACCTGTCATAGGCACAGTCGGTGCCTGAGACGGTGGTATCCACATCGTCCCCGAAGGGCCAGATGTATTCCGGGTTCCTCAGGCCTATGTCATCATCCGGCTTCAGGTAGCTGCAGTCAGCATTCAGGTCGCCCAGGACTATCACGTCGGGCTCATCCCTTTCCTGCCTGTAGAAGTATTCCAGGCCCTCAAGCTCATCGAGGTTTATCCCCGGGCTTGTGTGAACGTTCAGGAGAACGAAGTCGAAATCCCCGGCCCTGAACCTGGCCCTGAAGGGCTGCCTCACCATCAGACCTGTGCTCTCGGGGCTGTTTGAGCATACGGGCCCGTTATCACCGGGGTCCTCAACAAGGGAGTATTCCTCCAGGGTGACCCTTCCCGGGTTGTAGATATAGAGATAGCGCTCGTCCCTGACCTGGGGGCTGAAGACAAGGCTGTAGTTCAGGCCACTCTCGTTCAGGTGGCGCTCAAGGGCTTCCCTTACAAGGCCGCATGACGGGTTCCCGGGGCAGGCGTCCTCATTCCTGGGGCAGCCCTCATCGCCCTGCTCCCTGAGGTTGCTTATCTCCTGGACGGCTATGATGTCATAGCCCCTGAGGACCTCTGCAATGATTCCCATCCTCCCCTCGTCCGCGGCCTTGGCCCTTCCAAAGTCCCTGATGTTCCAGGAGGCTATCCTTATGGTCTCGCCGCCTGGCTCCGGGCCAAGAAGCATCCTTATCGTGTCCAGGACCGCATTCCCTGTCTCTAACGTAAAGCCGAAGAGTGATATGGCAACCATAAGGATTCCGGCCAGGGCCAGGGTTTTACCTCTCAAGAAACCACCACAATGATAGGGTAACCTTGTCATTCAGATATTTATACCTTCACTCCAAGCCCCTATCATGTACGCCAAGAAGACGCCAATATGCGACCTCAGTGAGGGCGAGAGGGTCGAGGACATCTTTGTCGTTAAGATTAAGAAGGGCATGAAGCCCTATGCCAAGGGCTACACATTCAGCCTGCTCCTCTCGGATGCGAGCGGCCGGACGATTTCCTACAGGTACTGGGGTGATGAGAACCAGGATGTCGTGAAGGGCCTGTACGAATCCGTGAAGGCTGACTCTGTCGTCATGATACAGGGAAGGGTCGAGCGCTTCCAGGAGAGCCTCCAGATTTCCACCAACCCCCCCGATACCATCAGGGCCCTGAAGGAGGGGGAGTTCCAGCCCGGGGAGTTCATAGGGCCCGCAAGGAGGGACCTCGATGAAATGGTCACAGAGATGAAGGGCTACATAGGCAGGGTAAGGAATGACGAGATGCGCCACCTCCTGGAGAGGGTGTTCCTTGATACATCCTTCCTTGAAAGGTTCAGGGAGCATCCGGGGGCAATAGAGATACACCACAACTGGAGGGGCGGCCTTCTGGAGCACACACTGGAGGTCATGAAGTACTGCGACCTGAGCGGGAGGCTGTTTCCAAGCATGGACATGGACACACTCATCGCGGGGGCCCTGCTCCATGACATAGGCAAGCTCGAGGAGATAGAGACCACGACCAGGATAAAGGGGACCCTGAAGGGCCAGCTCATAGGGCACATAGCCCTGGGATACGGCCATGTCTCAAGGCTCATGGACGAACTGAAGACCCCTGAGGGAATAAGGGAGAAGCTCCTTCACATAATGCTCAGCCACCACGGGAACATGGAGTTCGGCTCCCCCAAGCAGCCCATGTTCCCGGAGGCCATGGCTGTCTACCTGGCAGACGAACTGAGCTCAAAGCTGGCCGAGTTCACAGAATTCAAGAAGCGCTCCAGGGAGGAGACCGAGGACGACTTCATGTACAGCCGCAGGCACGGGAGGAACATCCTGCTGAGGTAACATGAATGGCAAGCATATGTATGTCCATCTTGATATCAGGGCTTTCTTTCCAACATGCGAACAAAAACAGAACCCGGAATACCAGGGGTAGGGGGATACATAATCACGAAGTGATCATGAGTGTCATGAATACGTGGGACAAGCAGAGTAGGGATTTCTTTGCTGAGGGAATGTCAGTTGTTCAGAAGAACATGATATAGGTGAGTAGTTACACGCTGGTTGTAGCCCGTTAAGTGTACTTACTCACCCTAGGTAAGTTGTTGCTTGATATCGATTTCAATATTTCGTTTAAATCATTGAAATCAAGTCCAATTTTTTTGAATATCGTGAATAGCTTCTTGCTATCGATTATGAAATGACCATTAATTCAAAAATCAGGAAATTGCTGATAATTGTCAATCCCTTTTTCTTAATATCGTTGCATGTTACCGCTTACCAAACGTGAGTAGGTACCGTTAAGTTGACAACACAAAGGAAAAGGAAAACCTGCAGCAATTTCCCTTTCCTCTGCAACATTATGTTCTTCCAAGGGTTTATCTAGAATTAACTGGAGGAGGCTTAGACTTATTTTCCGGCCCCGGACACAGTCTTTTTCCAACCAATCTTTTGTCGTGCTTGCCGCTATTGTCAATAAAATTGCACACATTGCACCTTAAAATACGTCTTCCATTTTCCACCGATTATACAAGCTCACCATTCTCGCACATGACCTCCTCCTTTCCGAGAGTCCACCGTCGGGAAACCTTCACTGGGTTGTGCTTCTATTTTTTTGTTCATCACATCAGAGTTGTCTCTATCACCACCCGATGGTTTTTTGCCCCTCTTTCCAAGGCACCCCTTGGGCAGGCTGCCGTTAAATCTCTTACAGAACGAATTAGACCCTTTAAATCTCATTTCTTCCTCCTTACTTTATCCATAAATGAATAGTTTTAGGGGAAGAGGGAGGCCCGCAGCAGGGTACAGTAATTATCCTCCCTCTTATTGGCTCTATAGGAAGCACATAATGTGACATCCAATGTGATAACCATGGAGCACGATAATGAGCATCCAAAATAGGCAACACCTATAGAAAGGCATTCTTATAACGGTCTTCCTCTTTGGATGGTGGGCTACTCCAAGAATGCTACTCCAAAAATAAATCCTGAAGCAGCCGGTATAAAGGCATTTTAAGTTTCATGGCAACTCCGATATGTTATGGCGTTAAACAGTTTAACTATCAATCCCTGCCTTGGGTAATTATCTCTGCTGCCGAAAATGGGCCGCCCAATAGCCAAATAGCTTTGGGTCACCTCCTTTCTTTGTTGGATTTTGTCCAGGGGCCCTGTTAACTTTAAGGATATCTGGCTGGGCCCCTGGTGGGAACTGTTTCACAACGGTTCATAAACAGCCGATATTACTCGAACTGGAACTTACAAATTAATGTAAAAACGTGGGGCCGCCCAGTAATAAAACCCTGAAGCGGCCCCGATACTGAGACAACCTCGATGCCATATGGCTTTATCGGAAGTAGGCCCGATGATGGTTGTCTGCTCCTAGGTCTGTCCCCACCTTATTAGCCTTGGTCTCGTTGGCTACTGTGGCCATCCAATTTAAAATGTGCATTTCGCACCTCCAATGTCAGCATTAATGGTCAACTTACCAGCACCTGCCTTGGACAGTTGATCTCTGCCCGCATCTCTCCTTAGTACCTCTCCTGGAAAGATGGTTAAGGTTAACGGAAACCTAAATGGTTAATATAGCTATATGTGAAGGCGTGCCCCGGAGTAGCAGTACATCAGCGGGTAGAAGAGAAAACCCGAGACAGAAAGGGGCACACCCGGTCCCACTTAAGGTTAATGGATTGAAAAGCCTGCAATCCCTATTTCGATGGACTGAACAATTCTCATCCTTGGGTGGAGGGTGGAATTACCGTCTGGTTGGCCTTAATGTATCTTGAGTGAGCATGACAGCCTTGTGGCCTGTTAATAATTAGGTTGGATAACTATATAAGCTTTCTGCCGGAAGGAACCACCAAAAAGGGGCTCTGGAGACTATTTCTCGAACTGGACCTTCTCGAACTTACCCTCCTCCTCGAACCCCTTGTCCGTGGCTATGAAGAGGATGGCCTTCCCTGTCCTGGCGGCCTCCTGGATTACCGTGTTCTCAATGGCCTCTGTGGCGCATATGAAGTAGCTGTACCTCCTGAGCTTCCGGGATATCTCCTCCCTGTCATTGCTCTTCTGGATTACTATGTTCAGGCCCTTCCTGTTCTTCTCTATGTTCAGGATTCCCTCCTTGAGGGAGGCCTTCCAGCCGCCAAGCCTGAAGGTCTCGACCATCTCCGTGTCCCTGACAGGCGAGGTTGTTACATCCTCCCCGAACCTGGCATTGTAGAGCTTCTGGCCCAGCTCAGAAAGATAGTAATAGTTGAGCTTGCTCTTCCTTATCTTGCCGGTTCTCATCTCAACCACCCCCACATCCCGGAGCAGCTCGGCCTTGTTCTTGAAGGCGTTTCCTGACATTCTCAGCTCCTTGTATATCTGGGAGGCAAAGCTTCCCCTGGCATCCCCAAGCATCTTCATAATCTTCCAGCCGTCCTGGCTTATCTCACCCTCGAGTTCCTCGTCCTCCCTGAGGTCGGGCTCTGCCATTTCCGGACCCGGCTTTCCGGTTAAATCCCGGGGGATTCTGTCCTTCATGAACTCCGCTATCTCACTGTCCGGGACAGAGCCCTTCTCCATGTCGAACTTGGAAAAGTTGATGAGGAACGGCTCGGTGAACTCGGAGCCCCTGCAGAGCATGAAGCCGCTGCCTATGGGGAGCCTTCTGAGGTAGTATCCCTGCTCGTCATAATTGAGCCCTAGCATGTTGCTGGCGTCCAGGACGTCAGAGCTCTGCTTGGTGTCCAGGCCCAGGTTCATATAGATATGGGTGGAGGTGTTTCCCAGGGCAGGGTATGAAACAAGTGAGGGGTGCTGGTCTATGTAAATCATGCCTATGCCGAGCTCCCTGACCTCCCTGAATATCAGGTCCATCACGGTCTCGGTCCCCAGTCTCCTGGCCTTCTCCCTGTTGAGAACGTGGTGCGCCTCCTCAAGGATTATCGCACCCATCAGCCTCTCCTTGTTCCCGCTCTCTATCAGCCAGTCCCTTATCCACTGGAGGATTATCTCTATGAAGAATGTCTTGTCATTGGTGTCCAGGCTATCGAGCTCCAGTATGGTTATCCTTCCCCTCTTGAAGAAGTCGCTCGGAAGGATTCCCTGCTCACAGTTAAATACCTCACCCAGCTCCTTGAAGCACAGGCTTTCCAGCGGCCGGTCGGCTGTCGCGAGCCAGTTCCTCTCCCTGGACGCGAGCCTCTCCTGGCCGTAGTCAGAGAGCCAGCTCTTTATGTCACTGAGCACGGGCTTCTCGTTCTCTGATACTATGCTGTCCAGGGCCTTGAGTATGACGTGCCTTCCTCCCCCCAGGAGCCAGTAGGCGTGGTCGAATATCTGGGCGAACTCCTTTATCCACTGGGACATCAGGACCCCCGGAGGGGGCTTCAGTGGATTGAACCTGAATGGAGCGACATTCCTGCCTATGGTGAATATCTGTATCCTGTCCCTCAGTGGTGTTGAGAGCAGGTCCTTGTAGTTCCTCTTGGAGAAGTCAAAGATGAGGACGGGCACACCCTTGTCAGAGAGCTCCCTTATCATATCGTAGGCCAGGTTGGTCTTGCCGTAGCCGGATGAGCCGAATATCCCCATGTGCATGAGAAGGCTCTCCTTCTTCATCCGCATGGGATAGAGCTTCTTCTTCCCGTAGAGGATTGTCCCGACCCTGAAATCCCCGCGGGAAAACACGTCCCTGTCAGGGGGCTCGATAAGCACGGTCCTTGCCATGTCCTCGCTTGAGAAGACAGCAGCCTTGGCAGCGTCAACAACCTCGAATATTCTGTCCCTGACCTCCTCATCCCCCAGGAGGTAGGCCCTGCTCAGGGCAGCTGCGTTCTCCCTGCCCAGGACAGGAATGAGCTTCTTTATCTCATCAGCGAGCATCTTCTCATTGGTTCGAATCATTTCCCGGCCTCCTTGGCCCTTTTGGATTCATCGACATCCAGGGTCCTGAATATATTCATCACCCTGCTCTCGACCTCATGCCTCTCTGTAAGCTCCTTGAGCTCGGTCCTGAGCTCGAGCATGTCCTTCCAGAACCTGACCAGCTCGTTCCTCTTGTCCCTCCTGAGCAGGCTTATGTCCAGTTTGAAGTTCCTCTTCTCGTCTATGTCCGTGAGCCTGGATTCTATGGTCTTCTTCTCTGCTATGTCCTCATCGATGTCCTTAATCATGTCTTCATGAAGGCTCTTTCTCTCCTCCATGGCTGCCTTGTCCTCTGCTATCCTCTCATCAAGGAACTTGACCCTTTCAAAGAGGCCCCCTATAAGCTCCGGGGTAATCCTCTTTATGCTCTCTATATCCTCCTCAGGCCTCGGTATGGCCTGCTTTGATGGGACCTTGACCTCCTTGACCAGGAACTCCTTCTCGGACACGATATGGGGCTCCCTCACCCCAATATCAGGTCTCTCGGTCCTGTAGACATCATCTTCCTCTTCATCAGACGTGTATTTTGGACGCTCATCCCTCGGCTTTGCCATGGAAAACACCCCTTAGCTTCAAAACCCGACCTGTTTATATCAGATAATGTCGGGCAGTACTGATATTCCCTTGAACTGTATAATATTTGTCTTGCGTATTTAAATCTATCGCTTATTCCTGCTAAAATACCTGTCTTTCGTTGAAAAATACCTGTCTTTTACCAAAAATCACCGTCTTTCCTTGAGAGTCCCTGAAACACACTTAAACCCTTCCCTGTAATATTCACACATGGACTACAGGATAAAGCAGACCCCCGAGGACTTCGTGGTCAGGGAGAGGCTAGACCTAAAGATTGAACCAGGCCGCTATGCCTACTACCGCCTGAACAAGCGGGTATGGACCACCCAGGCCGCTGTCGGCCAGGTGGCCAGGGCCTTCAGGAAGAGGCCAAGGTTCATAAACTTCTCGGGCAACAAGGACAAGCAGGCCCTGACAGAGCAGTATATATCAATCCTCCATGGTCCCAGGAGGGGGCTCGGGCTCCAGGGCGGGGATATCACGCTTGAATACCTGGGCCAGGGAAGGGAGAGGCTGAACCTGGGAACCTCCTCCGGGAACGAGTTCGAGATAACGGTAAGGAACCTCTCCGGGGATTCCAGGCCGCGGGCCCTCAGCCAGGTCCCGAACTACTTTGACGAGCAGAGATTTGGCATGAACCTCAACAACCACCTCGTCGGGAAATCCCTCATCCTGAAGGATTTCGGGAAGGCCTGCAGCCTCGTTCCCGAGACAAGGGAGTGGCTCAGTAAATCACCGCGGGATTATGTCGGTGCCCTGAGGGGCCTCCCCAAGAGGGTTCTGAGGCTCTATGCGCACGCCTACCAGTCATGGCTCTGGAACCGGACCGCCTGCTCCTGCCTGGAGGGATTCCCCCACAGAAGCATATCATGGCCACTCGGGGAGCTTATCCTGCCCGAGAAACCCGTAAAGAATATCCGGATTCCCTTGCTAGGTTATGATTCAGAAATCCCCCGGGGATTGGGCAGGACCACCCGGGAAATCATGAAGAGTGAGGGAATCTCCCCGGAGGACTTCTGTGTGAAGCAGTTCCAGGAGTTCGACCTGAGGGGTGATATCAGGGATATGATGGCCGAGCCCAGGGGCCTGGACATAGGCCCCCTCAGGGATGACGAGCTCAATCCCGGAAAGAAGAAATGCCTGGTCAAATTCTCCCTCCAGAGCGGGAGCTATGCGACCATGCTGATAAGGGCTATCCTTTCCTAGCCGCTCCCCCGGGCCTCTTCTTAGCCTTCTTCAGGGATAACGGTTTAGGTTTATAACCCGCGGGGGCCAGCCTCGGCCTGAATGCATAATCAGGCGTGGTCTCTGTCTTCAGGAGATAGTCAAGAAGGTCCTCCATCCCGAGCCTGTAGTACCAGACTATGTAGAATAGCGTGAACACGAGAATGGCCTCGACAGCGAGGCCTTCCCAGAACCCTATCATCCTGAACTGGAATGTGGTGAGGTAGGTCGCGATGATTACGATGACTGTGAGCAGGGTCATGTAGTTGACCTGCCTCACGCTGTGGTAGAAATTGGTTATGAATATCTCCTGGTCGTCGTCACCGAGCCTGGAGAGCCTCTCCTCAAAGTAGCTGAGCCTGAGCCAGACCTTGCCCATGGTGAGCCTCGGGAGCCTGAAGGACCTTACCCCCCCGATAAGCCCGCGGAAAAGTCCCCTCAGAATCCTTCTTACCCTGAAGTAGATGTTGCTCTTGCCAAAGGCCGGGTACATGTTAAGAGATTGTCTCCCGGGATATAAAAACAGGGCGGTTATTCTCCTTCCAGGAAACAGGGACTACCTCTCCCTCTCGCCCTTGATGAACTCCTCTATCATCTGTCTTGCTACTGTGTCAGGATACTGGTGGGCAGGGTGCTTCATTGTGTAGGCTGAAATCGAGGTGAGCTCGCCGCTGACTTCCCTGTCCAACCCGAGCCTGGCGCACCTTATCGCATCGATGGCCACGCCAGCGGAGTTGGGCGAGTCCTCCACAGAGAGCCTGGCCTCGAGCTCTACGGGGACGTTCCCGAACTTCCTTCCCTCTATCCTTATGAAGCATACCTTGTTGTCGTTCTGCCAGGGTACATAGTCGCTCGGCCCGATGTGTATGTTGTCGGGATGCAGGGGAACGGGTAGCTGAGACTGGACAGCCTCGGTCTTGCTGACCTTCTTGCTCTTGAGCCTGGCCCTCTCAAGCATGTTAAGGAAATCCGTGTTGCCCCCTGTGTTCAGCTGGTATGTCCTGTCTATCTTCACTCCCCTGTCAGAGAACAGCTTGGTCAGAACCCTGTGGGTTATGGTGGCCCCTACCTGCGATTTGACATCGTCACCGACTATGGGGATTTTCTTATCCCTGAAACGCTTCTCCCATGCGGGGTCAGATGCAATGAAGAAAGGCATGCAGTTCACCATGGCCACCCCCGCGTCCAGGCAGGCCCTTGCGTAGTGCTTCACAGCGTCTTCAGAGCCCACTGGAAGGTAGTTCACCAGGACCTCGGCCCCGGAATCCTCCAGGGCCTTCTTGATGTCTACGGGGCTCTCCTTGGCCGGCCTGAATCCCCTGTCCTCTGGAAAATCATACATGTGCGCTGCCACCCCGTCAAGCACAGGGGCCATCCGGACCTCGACCCCCATCTCAGGCACATCCTTCTGAAAGGTCTTGGTGCAGTTGGGCTTGGCGAATATGGCCTCTGACAAATCCCTCCCGACCTTCCTGGTGTCTATGTCAAATGCAGCTACGGGCTTGATATTGGAAAGGGCATAGCCGCCCAGCACGTTGTGCATCAGGCCAGGGACGGTCTCGTTGTTGTCCCTGACATCCTTGTAGTAGAATATCCCCTGAATGAGCGAGGAGCAGCAGTTCCCTACACCTGCAATCGCAACCCTGATGTCCCTGGACATGGCAAAACCCGAATATGATTTACAACTGTAAAATATTGTCTTCACTGATTTAAATACTTATACACACGTAAAATAAAGCATGCCCCTTAACAGACTCAAGATGCTGAACACCAGGGAATGCCTCTGGATATACATACTCAAGCTTCTTACAGAGAAACCCATGCATGCCTATGCCCTGAGGAAGCAGATTCAGGACAGGTTCGGTTTCAGGCCAGGGACCGTCACGGCCTACAAGGTCCTGTATCTCCTGAACAGGGGAGGGCTTGTGAAGAAGAAGCCCTCGGGTCGCCAGAGGGTCTACACTGTCACCCCGGAGGGAAGGAGGGCCCTGAAAGGGGCCGCCGATTTCTACAAAGAGAGGGTCAGGCTTTTGGAGAAATAGCCAGGGAAAGCCCCGGGAAAGCTTTAAATATACACCCTGGTATTTGTATATAGTTCAACCCAATGAATGCAAGGGACGCCGGGCACAATCCCGCAGGGACGGGCAGCCAGGTTGTCCAAGAAAGGGAGGGGATGAGAATGGCAGGATTTGTAAGCTTCCAGACACCCAAGGAGCTTTCCGAGAAGGTCTACGAGGCCGTCACTGTGGCCAAGACCACGGGAAAGATAATAAAGGGAGTGAACGAGACAACAAAGGCAATAGAGAGGGGCATAAGCAAGCTGATTGTCATGGCAGAGGACGTGCAGCCCCAGGAGATTCTGATGCACATACCAGTCATCTGTGATGAGAAGAAGGTTCCCTTTGCATACGTTCCTTCAAAGCTCGACCTCGGGAAGGCCTCCGGCATCGAGGTCCCCACATCCAGCATAGCAATAGTGGAGGAGGGCGACGCCAAGAAGCTCATAGCTGACATAGTGGGCAAGCTGGAGGAACTCAAGAAACAATAGAAACAATAAGAACTGCATGATTGCCACTGTAATGAATGAACAAAGCCAGAATGTGCAGGATTACAAGACAGCATGATGAAATAGGTGACATGATATGGTAGCAACAGAGGTTGTCCAGGTGATGGGAAGGGTCGGAGTCAAGGGAGTTAGCAGAATCAGGTGCAGGGTTCTCGAAGGCCCTGACAAGGGCAAGATACTGACGAGGAACGCGATTGGGCCTGTGAGAAAGGGGGACGTGATTGTCCTTAAGGAGACAGCCATGGACAGCGTCGCAAGGTTCCAGAGCAGGTAACCTTTCTTACGAGAGCTACCGCATCTGCAATACCCCTACGGGGCACAAGGAAACGTTAACGAAAGAATATGAAATAAAAAAACAATTAAGGTGTTTGCATGGCCAAGTGCTCATTCTGCGCGGAGAACATTCCCGAGGGCCGGGGAAAGGTATTCGTCAAGGCAGATGGAAAAATCTTCCGCTTCTGCAACTCCAAGTGCCAGAAGAACTGGCGCATGGGCCGCTCTGGAAAGAAGGTCATGTGGACGAAGGCGCATGCCAATGAGAAGGGTAAAGCTTAGACATTTTTATTGTTCATCGGACAATTATAAAAACACCCCCAAATTCAGAAGAAGCTGGTTACCTCTTCAATATTGTTGCCTGTTATGACAAGGGTGGCGTAACTCCGGTATCTTCAGAATGTATGCCAGAAAGCGAAAACCGCTGGTATAGCCCAAAGGTTCTCACAATTCATGTCATATAAAAATCTAAAGCTTCTCGAGGAACTCCTTCTCAAAGAAATTGAGCCTGCCCGGGATGATTATCACGGCCGGCGGGGGGAAATCCTCCCCCGAAAGCTCGGTGACGGTGCCGTACCTTATAACCCTTTTGGGGGAGCCCATGGAGGAGGCCACGACAATCCTGCCCCTCGGCCTCAGGACCCTCTGATTCTTCCTCCTTTCGATGTCCATAAGGACACCAAGGCCCTCCTGTACTGACATCCTGATGTCAAGGAGGAGCAGGGTATGCATGCCCCTGGCACGGTTCTCCACGATGGTGCTGTAGAACGATTCAGGCCTGTATTTCCCGGCGGGCGCCACAACAGTCACGGTCTTGCCGAAGTTGTAGAGGTTCAGGCCTGTCTCGGCAACGGCTGTGAAGACCGATGAGGAGTGGACGACCTCCACCCTTACCCCTTCCTTCCTGGCCTCGTCAATCAGGCCCGAGTGTGTGGTCGCAGAGAGCGGGTCCCCTGGCACGAGGACTACAACATTCCTTCTCTTGGCCTCCCTGACAAGCCTCGCTGACCACTCTTCCAGGTCGCGCCTCCCGATGACCCTTATCTTCTTCCTGATGAGCTTCTCCAGCTTCCTGAGGTCACCCCCCCATACCGAGGTATAGAGCTCGGCATAGAGCCTGTCAGCCTTCCTACAGGATTCGATTCCCCTCAGTGAGATGTCCCCTTCGTCCCAGATGCCGAGACCAATCAGATAGAGCATGTTTAGAATTTATCCCGGGGATTAAAAAATGCATGTATCAGGGCCTGAACCCCTGCTTCAGGAGATTCTGCATGGGCAGGAATAGGGGCTCAGGGAGATTGTCCCAGCTGAACCAGTTCCAGGACTCTGCTTTCTCCGGTTCCATGGCCCTTGGTTCCCCTGACCCCCACTCAGAGAGCATGAAGAGCGTTATGTAGTGTTTTCCCTCCCCAAATATGTCATTGGTTACAGCAGCGAAACGAGGGTTCTTGATACGCAGGTCTGTTTCCTCCAGGACCTCCCTCCTGGCGCAACCCTCCAGGCCCTCTCCGAATTCAAGGTGACCCCCGGGCATATGCCATGTTCCAGCACCATGGGAGGACTTTCTCCTTCCCAGAAGGACCCTCCCGTCCCTGAGGACGATGACACCCATGCCAACCCTCGGCCTATCCATGTTTCATTAACGGCCTTGAAGAGTTAAATGCTTTCTAGAAGACCAGCAGCTTCAGGCCAAGCGCCAGTATCACGATAAAGAATAAAGTCCTTGCCCATTCTTCACCCTTCCTGATGGCATAGTGCGAGCCTGCCCAGCCGCCGAGGGCACCTGAGATGACTAGGGGAACTGCTATCTCATAAGGGACCACCCCGGCTAGGATGAACACCACCGACGCCACCAGGGTTCCTGCCAGGGCACTTATCTTCCTGGTGCCGGATGACTGGAGGAACGTGAGGCCGAAGAAGAAGATGAGTATGTAGGATGTGAGTATCCCTGCTCCTCCCCCCACGATTGAGCTTGTGAGCACAGCAAGGAAATACAGGAAATAACCAATGACTCTTGATGGCATTCTGGTTGACATCCTCCTTTTCTCGAGGCCAAATCTCCGGTTGATAATCATGATGATAAAGATACCCAGGATAACCAATCCTATAAGCCTCTGCAGGAAAATCTCATTGATGCTCAGCACCAGATTCGAGCCAGCATATGCACCAATAAGGGATACGAGAACCAGAGGCAGACCAAGCCCCCATAGAACCATCCCTCCCCTGTTAAACTTGAAGAGGCCGACTGATGACCCGCCGAGGTTTCCCACCCGTGTCACAGCAACGGCAGACGGCGCCGGGACCCCTAGGGATATCAGCAGGGGCGTCATCACGAGATTGGATCCGCCTGTAACTACGCTAAAAAACACGAGCACGAAATTCACGGCAGCGAGCAGGGTTATGATAAGTGGGTCCATGGCTATCCCTTGAACAGAATCTCCACCACGTCCCCGTCACGGAGCTCGTGGTCGGCCCCAATCTTCTTCTTGTTCAGGTCGAGGCCGCCTATGAAGGCCTCTGCCATGGTGGTGTGGACCCTGGCCGCAAGCTCCTTGAGGGTCGTCCCCCTGGGCACTAGGTGGGCGTCAGGCAGGACCCTTCCCTGATTGTCAGAGAGCTTGTTTATATTGGCCACCGGATAGACCACTATCATCCCCAGCTTCCCGAAGACCAGCCTGTTCAGGCAGGCCTGGACCCCTGTGGAGCCGTGCCTCTCGAGGACGTTCTTCCTGATGAATTCAAGGCCCTGCTTCTGCTTCTCTGTAGCCTCGCCCCTGATTTCAAAGCCCCCTGACCCCGGGAGGTAGCTTATCAGGCCGTGCCTCCCGGCCTCCCTCAGGGCCAGCTCTGACTCTGCAGAGCAGGGTATGGTGTCAGGCCCCTTCAGGGCCTTGAGGTTCTCCCCGGCCTCTGGGAGGTCTGCCTTGTTTGCCGCGATGATTATGGGCTTGGATATCTTCCTCAGGGCGGTGGCGAACCCATGCTCATCAGGACCGTGCTCCTTCATGGCGGATTTTATGCTATCCTCTCCTATTCCCAGGCCCGACAGCTGCTGGGCCATGAGCCTTTCCAGGGGGGCCTTGGTGGCCTCTGCTATCTTCTCGCACTTCCGGTATGACTTCTCTATGATGTCCCTGAGCCACTCGTCAATCTCGTACTCGAGCATCTCCACTGTCTTCCTGGGGTCCCATGAATCGGGCTTCCCCTCTGAATTGGTCTTACCTGAAGCGTCCAGGACATGTATTAGGCCAGAGGCCTGTGTCAGGTCATTGAGGAACTGGTTACCCATACCCCTGCCCTTGTGGGCATCCGGTACCAGGCCGGCCACGTCAAGGAGCTTGACAGGAACCATCCTCGTTCCTGACTCGCACATGGAGTTCTGGGGGTCGCATTTCACCCCCAGCCTTTTGCAGGGGCATTCTGTGGTCAGGTAGCCCACCCCCTGGTTGGGCTTTATCGTGGTGAAGGGATAATTGGCAATCTCCGCGCTGCTGAGGGTGGCTGCCCTGAAGAAGGTGCTCTTCCCGGAGTTGGGCGCTCCAACAAGACCTGCAAGCATAAGGAATCTTTGGGAGAGTATTTAAAAAAACCTTCCGATCCTGTCCTTGAACATCTTCAGTATGCTCGGGAACGTCTTTCTCAGCTGGAGGTAGAATTCGGTCTGGGCCTTGATTGCAAAGACCTGGGATAGCTCGAGGCCCACCAGGGCTATGAAGCCGAGCGCAACCACCGTGGCCAGGTTGTTCTGGAGGTAAACCGTGAGAAGGGCGGCAAAGCCGGGCCCCATGCTCCCTGATGTCATAATTGAGCTGAAGAGCATGCCAAAGAACATGCCCATGATGGGCAGAGCGAACAGGCCCAGTATAAGGGCTGATATCACGGCTATGAGAAGCCATGCAATAAAGACGTCAAAGGGACTCTTCCTGAATATGCCCCAGGAATTCTTGAGCGTGCTGACTATCCCCAGGTTGTCGATTATGATGCCCTGAAAGATGAAGAAGAACGCCCAGGTTATTACCAGGCTGAATATCCACCCCACATAGGGAACTGCGCCTGCCAGGCCGGATATAACCGCCACGATTAAGGCAGTGACAATGACCTTATGAAGCCTGCTCAGGGAAAGCATGTATCCCCCTTTAAGCTCTCTGGGCCTGAATGACTGGTGTATGATGGAGCCCATTATCCACATCCTCAGGATGTACCAGGCAGTCCCAAGCAGCATGAAGCCTATAAAGTATCCCGAAAGGGAAACCATGGCAAGGGGATTGTTCTGGGCATCAAGAAGGCTGTCCATAACACCGCTCATCCCGCTAAGCAGTGTCACCACAACCACAGCAAGGGCAGCGGTATCGAGTATCAGAAGCGGCAGCCACCTCTTCGGCTCTATGCAGAATTTCAGGCCTTTCCTGAAGGCGTCACCGAAGTTGACCATGATAAGATATGGACCCGGTGATTTATAAATATTCCATATAAACCATAAACCGTTACACGGAAGTGATAGCCTAGGTGATTCAGTGCCAGCTTCTAAGAGGATAGCAGTAATTGACAGGGAACTCTGCAACCCCAAGATAACCAGGTATGCCTGCATGAAGGCCTGTCCTGTCAACCGAACAGGCCAGGAGTGCATAACCATATCCCCAGAGGACTCCATGCCCCTTATAGACGAATCGCTCTGCATAGGATGCGGCATCTGCGTAAAGCGCTGCCAGCGCCAGGCCATCACGGTGGTGAACCTCCCCGAGGAGCTCCGGGAGGGTCCCATCCACAGGTATGGCAGGAACATGTTCGCCCTCTACAGGCTACCTGTTCCCAGGCACCAGGCCGTGGTCGGTATGATAGGACCGAACGGGACAGGGAAGTCCACGGTTCTCAACATACTCTCGGGCAGCCTCAGGCCCAACACAGGCCTGTCCGGGGAGGTTCCCTGGCAGGATATTATTGAGCGCTTCAGGGGGACAGAGCTCCAGGGCTACATGGAGCAGCTCTCCGGAAAGGCTGAAAGCACACAAGACGACCGGAGGTCGTCAGGGATAAGTTCGGCCTACAAGCCCCAGCACGTGGACCTCATACCAAAACAGTGGTCCGGGAGGGTCAGGGACCTCCTTGCCAAGGCAGATGAGAGGGGCGCTATGGATGAGGTCGCAAAGAACCTCAGCATGGGCGAGATGCTCGGCAAGAGGGTCTCAGAGCTGTCCGGGGGGGAGCTCCAGCTCCTTGCCATAGCGGCCACCCTGCTCAGGGACTGTGATTTCTATTTCTTTGACGAGCCCTCGAGCTACCTGGATGCCCAGCAGAGGCTGGTTGCTGCCAGGGAGATAAGGAGGCTCTGCGCAAGGGCGGTTGTCATGGTCATAGAGCACGACCTGGCTGTGGCAGACTACCTGGCAGACTACACCCACATCCTCTACGGAAGGCCCGGGGCCTTTGGCATAGTCTCAAAACCCTATGGCGTGAGGCTGGGGATAAACACCTACCTCGAGGGCTACATTAAGGAGGACAACGTGAGATTCAGACCGGAGCCAATAACATTCTCCCAGAGGGCCAAGTCCCCGGAAAAGGACAAGCTCTTCCTCTCCTTCCAGGGATTTGTGAAGGCCTTCCCCGGTTTCTCCCTCAAGACAGAGCCGGGAAACCTCTACAGGGGCGAGGTTATAGGAATCCTCGGGCCAAACAGCATAGGCAAGACCACATTCATCAGGATGCTTGCGGGCCTGCTCAAGCCGGATAAGGGAAGCCCGCCGGGGGAGGTCAAGCTCTCCTACAAGCCCCAGAGACTCATCCTAGGGAAGGGTGAGGAGGCCATGAGCGTGCAGGAATACCTCTCTAGGGCAGGCAAGACCTCCACTACCGAGAACAAGAGGCTTATACGGTTCCTTGGTTTGGAGAAGCTCATGGAGAGGCAGCTCAGAAACCTCTCCGGTGGGGAGCTCCAGTCCTGCTTCGTGGCCGCTGCGCTCATAAGGGAACACGAGCTCCTCCTCTTGGACGAACCCTCGGCCTTCCTCGATGTCGAGCAGAGATTGAGGGTGGCCAGGCTGATAAGGGAGCATGCCGAGGGCAGGGAAACCCCCTGCTTTGTAGTGGACCACGACCTGCAGTTCCTTGACGTGATTTCGGACCGCGTGATGGTCTTTTCCGGCCAGAGGGGCATGAAGGGCCACGCAGATGCCCCCTGCCCGCTGGCCGAGGGCATGAACAGCTTCCTCAGGGCCCTCGGAATCACCTACAGAAGGGACCCCCAGACAGGGAGGCCCAGGGCCAACAAGCCAGGCTCCCAGAAGGACAGTGAGCAGAGGGAATCGGGCAACTTCTACTACACAGGATAGGTTCCCGTGGAGGCAGCCGGCCAAAGCCTAAAAGGCTTCTGATTAGAATCAGAATCATCACCTTGCGTCATGCTTCAATAAAATCATACAGAGTTCAAATCAATTCGAGTTGACAGGAATCAGCCCGGAGCCCAGAGAACGGGGAACAGTATATGTGAAACCAGCCAGCACACCCTATAAAGTAAATAAATATATACAATATATTTATTAAAAATTAAAAAATGTTGCTGAGCCTGGCTTCCTTAGGCGTCCTGCTGTTCTCTGTGGCCACCGGGTTGGTTTTTGTGTCTTTCTTTGTCTTTTATAGTAAACGACGTAACTTTTTGGAAAATTATTTGAGGAAGTAGGTTCATA
>CAZAEI010000011.1:3299-36274 GCA_964484305.1 uncultured archaeon | reverse complement strand
ACTGAGATTTCAGGATATCGGTGGTGGAGTATATGGGTTAGCTAAACACATACAGTTAATAAAAAGCTTACGAATTTGTTCGGTAAGTATATGAACCGGCCCCCGATTGAAGATAACAAGTATTATATAAAGTTGGTTAGATTGGCTAGTTTGGTTTGTGCTCTTTTGTTTCCGGGAGTTTATCTAATGGGTTGCTGATGCCCTTTAATGAAACCCTGCTTACCTGGGTATAGAGTTCGGTTGTGGTTATGCGTTTGTGGCCAAGGAATTCCTGGATATAGCGGATGTCTGTTCCTTGCTCAAGAAGGTGGGTGGCAAAGGAGTGGCGGAGTGTGTGAGGACGCACAGATTTCTTGATGGCCGCCTTTCTCGTGGCCTTCTTAACAATCATATTAACTGACATTGTTGTGAGGTGTCCTTCCCTTCCTGGACGGGACACAAATAGGTATGGATTTTGGTTGCTTGGTAAGATAAATTCCCTTATCTCCTTGCAAAGGGACTCCGGTATCGGGACAATGCGGTCGCGTTTTCCCTTGCCGCAGCGGATGTGAAGGGTCCGGTTGTCGAGGTCAAGGTCGGTTGTCTTGAGCGTGGCTGCCTCGGAGACGCGGAGGCCGCAGGAGTAGATTAGCTTGAGGAGGAGGCGGTGCTTCGGGTTTGTTGTTGAGGAGAATAGGAGGGAGACCTCCTCCCTGGTGAGGACTGTGGGGAGCCTTCGCTCCTTCTTGGGGTAGGGTATATTGAGGAGCACGTCTTTGTGGAAAACGATGTTGAAGAGGAAATTGAGTGAGCTCAGGCATTGTCGCACAGAAGAGTAGTTGCTCCCGTCATCCCTGAAGAAGTAGGATATGTATTTCCTTACGTCATCCCCTGTTATTGAGGCAGGGGGTTTCCGGGTGAACCCGAGGAATCGGTTTACATGGAAGAGGTAGGATTTGGTTGTTTTCCTGCTGAGGTTCCGGAGTTTCATCTCCTGCTCCATCCGGGAGAGGCAGGCCTGGGGGTCCATGTTGAGGGTTGGGCCACGGGGTATATAGGGCTGTGGATAGGGCATTTCCGTTTTCCTTTATTCCGTTATGGCCGCATGTGGCGGGCTTTGTCCTGAAAGTGGATTTCCGTTAGAGTAGAAGGGGGTGGTTTTATTAGATTTGGGGGACAATATACTTACCAGTTAACTGGATAGTGAAGGAGCACATGCTGACTTGAATGGGAGCAACAAAGTCAGAGTGATAAGGAACACATGCCGTCCGAAGGACGGACCCGTAACAGAATGGAAGGCGAAGGATATGGAGATGGTTGAGCAGCTTGAGAACCTCGTGAGGGGAGCGGTGAAGGCAGCAGGGGTTGTGAAGAGCTTTCCGGGCATCATAAGGGTGGTGTCGCACTATGACGCGGATGGTATAGCCAGCGCGGCCATTGTGGTGAAGGCCCTTGAGAGGGAAGGAAAGGAGTTCAGGCTGTCTTTTGTGCAGCAGCTGAGCGAGGATTATGTGGCGGGAATGGCAGGGGAGGACAATCTGCTGGTCGTGTTTACAGACCTGGGCTCGGGTTTCCTGGATGAGATTGACAGGCACCTGCTCGATGAGGGGAGGAAGATAATCATACTGGACCACCACCAGGTTCAGGGGGAGATAACCAGAGGGAGGGAGCACATGCCGTCACGGAGTGACGGGTCCGTATCCAATGGAGAGGCGGAAGGAGCGGTGTTCCATGTCAACCCCATCCTTAATGGGATAGAGGATGACATCTCGGGCTCCGGGGTCAGCTACCTCATGGCAAGGGCCCTGAGCCCTGTCAACAAGGACCTGAGCGAGCTGGCCATCATAGGGGCAATCGGGGACTCCCAGATAGGCTCGATAGGGCCCCACTGGGGGCTCCTCGGGATAAACAAGGAGATACTGAAGGATGCCGAGGCGACCGGGAAGATAAGGCTCTGTAAGGGCCTGAGGCTGTGGGGAAGGTACGGAAGGCCGATACACAAGGCCCTGCAGTATTCCATGGAGCCATACATACCCGAGGTCAGCGGCTCGGAATCCGGGAGTGTCCAGTTCCTCCGGGAGCTGGGAATCGAGCTGAAGGGTCCCGCGGGTGAGTGGAGGAACCTTGCAAGCCTCTCAGAGGAGGAGACAAGGAGGCTGGCCACCGGGATAATCAAGGAGAGGATAAGGAATGGTGAGGATAATCCGGAGTGGATATTCGGGGATGTTTATGAACTGCTGGACAAGCCTGGCGGGTTTAGGGATGCGAATGAGTTCGCCACTGTGCTGAACGCCTGCGGAAAGAGCGGGAGTGCCTGGATGGGTGTCGGCATATGCCTGAATGATGAGGGCTATGTGCATGATATTGGCAGGAACATGACAGCCTACAGGAGGGAGATAGGAAAGGCCGTGGACCTTGTCAGGAAGCACCCGGAGCTTGTCAGGGTAACGGAGAATGCAGCCTATATAATGGCAGGGGAGAGAATTTCAGAGCACATTGTATCCAATGTGGCATCGGTTGTGGAGAAGTCCTGCCTGGTCCCCGGGGGGGACTGCCACAGGCCTGTCTTTGCCATGGCCAGGACAGGGGACGGGCAGGTAAAGGTATCGGGAAGGGTTGGTGATTTGCTTGTGAAGCAGGGACTGAACATGAAGGATGTCATGGCCGGGGCCGCAGGGGAGCTGGGTGGCCAGGGCGGGGGCCATGCAGGAGCAGGAGGGGCCACCATACCGGGGGGCAGCGAGGAAAGGTTTATAAATACTGTGGAGAAACTTCTAATCGCATCCGGCAGGGCACCGACCGGTAATATAAAGGGGAGTGACCAAAAGATAGAGAAGGCGCTTCCCGGTATACCAAATGATAATGTTGAGAACAGAGAAGTAGAGAGTGAGAATCTAGAAGGCGTTGCAGTGCATGCTGTCGCGGAGCGACAGACCCGTAACAGAGTGCAAGGCGAGACGGTGCATGCCGTTCCCGAAGGGAACGGGGTTGGTGTAAATGAAAAATATAATCAAGCATGTGATGTAAATGGGAAAGCAGAGGCTAAAGGAACTGGAGCTGAAGGAGAAGGCGAGGGAAGAGAAGGAAAAGACCAAGGAAGAGAGGCCAAGGGAGAGGCCGGAGGCAGCCCAGGGAGCCAAAAGATGGAAAGGCAAGGACTGGTTCGTTATCTTTTCTCCTAGGATGTTCGGTGAGAAGGTCATTGGTGAGACCCCTGCCACGAATCCCAAGGGCATCGTCGGCAGGAACATAGAGGTTGGCCTGCCAGAGCTCACAGGGCAGCATGGAAGGGACTTCTACAGGGTTGTGCTGGCCATAGACAGGATAGACAACAATTGCGCTTACACCCGGTTCAATGGATATGTCACCCTCAAGGAGCATGTAATGAGGATGGTAAGGAAGAGGACGCAGAAGATAGAGAGTATAATGGATGTAAAGACCAAGGACGACTGGAAGCTTCACATAAATTCGGTTGCCATTCTAAACCGCAATACAGAGACAGCAATAAAGAAGAAGGCCAGGGCTCACATAGAAAAGTCCATGGGAGAGAATGCTGCCAGGTTGGGGATAGAGGACTTTGTGAGGGCTGTTATCAGCTCGAACCTTCAGAGGAACATAAAGAAGTCAGGGGCCAAGATATACCCTGTCAGGTTCTTTGAGGTACTGAGGATTCAGGTCACCGGGATGCCCGAGGGGAAGTAGGATGTAAAGCACAAGCTCTTGATTCCTGAATAATATTTATAAATACAGAGGAGCATAACCTTAAGCAGCTTTTCAGTGCATAGATGAAACAACACATGGTTTGCATGGGAGTGAATGCCGCTCCAGAGGAACGAACCCTGCGAACAGCGCAAATATAACCAAGCAGGTAAAGGGTATATGCCGTTGCCAGAGGCAACGGGTTTTGAATCAAGGAATGGTATAAAAATAGGGTGAAGAGGTGTATGCTGTCGCGAAGCGGCAGATGGTGATGTAAATGGCAAAAGACCTTACGGCACTGGCCAAGGATCTGATGAGAAAGCCCGAGTATATAAGGAACATAGGGATAGTGGCACATATTGATCACGGGAAGTGTATAAGCGGTGACTCAAGGATTTACCTGGCTGACGGGCAGTTTCTGGAAGCCAATAATTTTTTTGATAATGCAGAGAAAGGGGGGATAATTGTCAAGAAGACAGAGAACGAAATTGTTTATGACATTTCCAGTGAGAATATAGACGTCTTCTCACTCAACAAAGAGAGAGGTGTTGTGGAGAGAAAGCCTGTGAAATACGCATGGAAACTGAATGGAGGTAGGATGGTCAAGGTGAAGTTAAGGAACGGATACGATGTTAAGACCACACCAGAGCACAAATTCATAATCTTCAATGGCATGGAATTTGAAGAGAAGCTGGCTGAGAACATCCAGACAGGAGACAGAATAGTTTGTCCAAGAGGATTGGATGTAAAGAGCATCCAGAATGTGAGAAAGCTTATTCTTTTAGAGCTCTCAAAGAAGCCATTTTTTGTGAACCCAAAAAATACGAGAGAGTTAAGGGATTTTATTACCAAGAAAGGTAGAGAGAGAACTAGAACGGCTATATGTTCTACTATATCAGGTGATGGAGTCTATCATGCAGCATACAGGGGAAGCATTATTCTAAAGGATTATATTGAACTTTGCCTTCAAATAGGACTCTCATATGATCAGATGATTAATAATATTGAATGGATATCCTACAGGGCAGGAGACAGGAGAAGGGGCAAGAACTGCGGTAGAATGAAATTCCCCAGGAACCTAGAGAGTTTTTATTATCTCGCAGGATTAATGGCAGGGGATGGAACAGGAAACAAATTCGTGGTTGGTAAAGAGTCTCTTGGGAGGGCATTCAAGGCCATCTGCAAGGATATGGGCATTGTATGTGCGGAAAGAAAATATCCCGGAAAGGTAAAGGAATACTGCACCAACAAGACCATGCTAGAGGTTCTGAATTCTGTTTTCAGCTATCCTAGAAAGGCAAAGTCACACAACATTAAGGCCTCAAGGCTGCTTATGCTGTCAGAAAACAGGCTTGTTGCAAGGTTCATTTCAGGCTACTTTGACTGTGATGGGACAGTTGAGAAGTCACGCGGTGCTATATCAATCACCAGCGTCAGTAATAAGATGCTACAGGGAATCCAGCAGCTGCTCTTAAGGTTTGGTTGTATTTCCAATCTCCAAAACATATCGCTTTACATATCAGGCAATTCTGTAGCCAATTTCAATAAGTATGTTGGTTTTGGCCTTGAGGAAAAGGCCATGAAGGCTGGAGAGCTGGAGAAGGGAATTGTTGGCAGTTATGTGTTGGACCTTGTGCCGTTAAGTAAGGATAGTGTTTTGGAACTGAAGGGAATTGCTTCATGTTATGGAAACCACTTAAGGAACTATCTAAGGCATGCAACACCTACATTAGGAACATTACAAGATATGTTAAAGGATATTAAATCACAGAGGATTGTTGAAAGACTTGCAAGGATTGCTTCTGGGAACCTGGCATTTATTGAGGTAAAGGAAATCTCTCATGGACATGAAGATGTTGTATACGATTTTACAGTTGAAGACAACCATAACTTTGTTGCAGAGGGAATGATAATCCACAACACCACTTTAACGGATAACCTTGTGGCCGGGGCCGGGATGATGTCAGAGGGGCTGGCGGGCCAGCAGCTTTTCACGGATTTTGACAAGCAGGAACAGGAGAGGGGAATAACCATCTACTCAGCCAATGTCAGCATGGTGCATGAGTGGAAGGGGAAGGAGTACCTTATCAATCTTATAGACACGCCCGGGCACGTGGACTTCGGGGGTGATGTCACAAGGGCCATGAGGGCCGTGGACGGTGTTGTGGTGGTGGCAGATGCCGTGGAGGGGTGCATGCCGCAGACCGAGACCGTGATAAGGCAGGCCCTCAAGGAGAGGGTCAGGCCCGTGCTGTTCATCAATAAGGTTGACAGGCTTATCAAGGAACTCAAGCTCACACCCGAGCAGATGGCCGAGAGGTTCAAGAATCTCATCGAGGAGGTCAATGCGCTCATAAGGAAGTTCTCTGAGGAGCAGTACAGGGACGAGTGGATGGTGAATGTCAATGATGGCTCTGTTGCGTTCGGCTCTGCTGTAAGGAACTGGGCGATATCGGTCCCGAGGATGGAGAAGTCCGGGATAACCTTCAAGACCATAACAGACATGACCGAGCAGGGTCAGGAGAAGGAGCTTGCAAAGAAGGCGCCCCTGCACCAGGTTGTTCTGGACATGGTGATAGAGCATCTTCCGAATCCCCTGAAGGCGCAGCCGTACAGGATTCCGAGGGTGTGGCCGGGGGACAGGGAGTCAGAGGTTGGCAAGGCCATGGTGGCGTGCGACCCAGAGGGCAGGCTCGCTGCTGTGGTTACCAAGGTTGTGCCTGACCCGCACGCTGGCTATGTCGCCACGGTAAGGATATTCTCGGGCAAGGTTGTGAGGGGGCAGGACCTGCTGCTTGTCGGGGCGCAGAAGAGCGAGAAGGTCCAGCAGGTTTCGATATACAAGGGCCAGACCAGGATTGCCGTGGATGAGGTCGTGGCCGGGAATATAGTTGGGATAGTGGGCATAAAGGATGCCGGCTCTGGAGAGACCGTGTGCAATCCTGAATACCCGATAGAGGGTTTCGAGGCCATCCAGCACATGTTCGAGCCCGTGGTGACCAAGGCAATTGAGCCCAAGTCGCCGAAGCAGCTGGCCAAGCTCATTGAGTTCCTCAAGAAGACATCGAGGGAGGACCCCACCCTGAGGGTCAAGATTAATGAGGATACAGGACAGTATCTGGTCTCGGGTCTGGGAGAGCTCCATATCAATGCAAAGGTGGAGAACAAGCTCAAGGATGAGGGCATAGAGGTTGATATATCGCCGCCCATTGTTATTTATAAGGAGGGCATCAGGGAGTTCAGTCCGCAGCCCGTGGAGGGGAAGTCCCCGAACAAGCACAACCGGTTCTATGTGGTGGCAGAGAAGCTGGAGGATTCTGTCCTTAAGGCCATGGTTGAGGGGAAGATCAGGGACCAGGAGGTCAAGAAGAAGGACCAGGAGCTGATAGACCAGCTCGTGGAACTGGGGATGAACAGGGACGAGGTCAAGAAGATCAAGATGATACACAACAAGGATCTGCTCCTGGACACCAGTGTGGGTGTGGGGGCAATCCTTGAGATAATGGAGATGGTCAAGCAGGCATTCCAGGAGGCCATGGATGAGGGGCCCCTGGCCAGGGAGCCTGTCTCAGGGGTGAAGGTAAAGCTCGTGGATGCAAAGCTCCATGAGGATGCCATTCACAGGGGGCCTGCGCAGGTCATACCCGCTGTACGGAGGGCGATCAGGGATGCCATGGTGGCGGCAAAGCCGTATATTCTTGAACCAAAGCAGATAATCAGGATAGATGTCCCCAGTGAGCACATGGGAGGGGCAAGCAAGGAAATCAATGGGAGGAGGGGCCAGGTCCTGGAGATGAAGGAGGAGAGGGGAACCACGCAGATAAAGTCCAAGCTTCCCGTGGCAGAGATGTTCGGGTTCAATTCTGACCTGAAGTCAGCCACAGGCGGAACCGGTTTCTACTGGCTGATTGATGTTGTTTATGAGCCGCTGCCCAAGGAGCTCGAGCATAAGGTCATAATGCAGATAAAGGCCAGGAAGGGCATCACCGGAGAGGAAGATAAGGATGAGGAATAGTCATATGAGGATAATGATATGCGGGAGCATGACCTTCTCCAGGGAAATGGTCGATGCCAAGGAGAAGCTGGAAGCCCTGGGGCATTCAGTGACGGTCCCGTGCGATGTCGATGCCCATCTGGACGATGAGCACTGATTGATGACCTTGGTGCGAATTATGAGCACTGCATTAAGAATGACATCCTGAAGGCAAGCATGGATGACATAGCAAGGAGCGATGCGATACTGGCCCTGAACCACCCCAAGAACGGCGTGAACGGGTATGTCGGGACATCGGAACTGATTGAGATGGGCCTTGCGTACTATCTGGGAAAGAGGACATTTCTTTTACACCCCACACCAAGTCCATCTGAGGCGAGGTGGGCACATGAGGTCAGGATTATGCAGCCCGTTATGATAAACGGCGACTTTGGATTGATTAAGTAACTTTTTTGGATAGATTTATCCCGCCTGGTATTTCTCCCATCTCAACCGTATTGCTGCTGGCTCTCATCTCTTGATTGCGGTCTTCAGGGCTACAGAACCATTGCTATGCGTTTCCTTGCCTTGTCAAGAGCGAAATCGACCATCCCCTTGTTGGCACCCTGGTGCACCAGGACCGAGAGGGAGAACCTGGAGTTAATCCTGACGGACATGATAAAACCCCCTGACGAGAACATGTTCACGCACTTGAATTTCCCGAGTTTGAACTCCTCTGAAACCTTTTGGGCGGACCCAATGAGGATTCCGACCCGTGATGCAATCTTGTTCGGTTCGGCCTCATCGGACAGCGTAGATGCCCTTATCATGCCCTCGTTGGACACGACCATTGACCTCTGTATTCCAGGTATCCGGTCGAGCTCGATGAGAACCTTGTTCAGGTCTTCCTCTTCCTTTCTGGCAAAGCTCTTGAATGTACAGACCTTGTCTCCCATCGCCCTGCACTTGAGTTCGATGCACTCGGAGTCCTTATTGAAGAGCAGGGAGGTGGCCCCTGCAATAACGCCCGAGAGGCAGTAGCATATGGGCTCCTTGGTCTTTCCATAGGCGATCGTATTGTAGGAATTCCTTATGTCAAAGGTTATTTCCTTGTTCTTGCCGTCGATTTTCAGGTTTTCCAGAACCCCGTATCCCCTCATCGGTATCCTCTTTGCGAATTCGTTTGCCAGGCTTTCCATGGATATGCTCCCTATGAGCTGGATGATGAGCCTCCTTGCCTTGCCCATTGAGGATGTCGCAGAGTATTTCCCCGCAACAGAGTAGATTATCCCCCTTGCAGCGGGGCCTATTGTTTTCTCGAACTCCCTTTGGTAGAGGGAGTCGTGGGCCCTGAAGTTCAGGAAGGAGTTGCTGCCTTCGAATACAAAGAGCCCCCTCTCATTATCGTAATCCACCTCAAGGGGGCTAAGGCCCTTGATTTCCTCGGGTGGTTTGACGTCGAAGTATTTCTTGGGGAAGGTGTTCCTTTTTGATGGCTTGAGCTTGAACTCGCAGTATTCGTGACCCATGGCCGAGCATGAAGTCTCCTCGCAGTCAAGGCTGAGCCTGACGATTGGCTCGAGTATGCCTGCAAGTATCCCTGAAAGCGTGTAACATATTGGCTTCTTGGATTCTGAATAGGCCATTGCGTTAAAGGAGTATCTCACCCTTATGGTGAAGGTTCCGTTCTTTAGGTCGTGATTTACGCATTCGAAGATGCCTATTCCCCTTCTCTGGAGAAAGGACATGATATCCTTTAGCATATCCTCTGGCCCGGTCTTGTTGTCAAGGAGCCTTCTGAAGTAGCTGGCCATGGAGGTGCTGGTCAGGATTTTGGCAGCGCTGTACATGATTGGTTTTGCCACGGGACCAATGATGTTCTCAAGCTCCTTCTGTTCGATTGATTCACAATTCCTCTGATCCAGGGTGGAGTTTAAGCCATCGGCGTAAAGCTCCCCCTCTCTGGAGCTGTAGTGAAGAACAACCTTTTCCATGGTTTAATTCTACATATTGGTTAAATATAAACTTCACCAGGAGAACGGGCGTGCCTGGTAATGCCAGGTGACCACGCACATGGGGAGCTGTGCAGGGGTTCTGTATCATCATGTGGGGACGCTGACCAGGTCAGGGAGCAATGCTTGTTGTCTGGTTATCTGGGTGAATGGTTAGACACGTCCTGTCTGGGCCATTGATTTATAAGCAATGAAGGGAATACTATACTTAAATGGAGTGGGCAGTATTTGCGTTGTTGGCGGCTTTGTTCTGGGCCATGAGCAACATCATCGATAAATATGTGCTGACCAAGCTTGTGAAGCACCCGGTAGTTCCACTGATGATTCTCGGCATTGTCGGCTTCGTATTGAGCGTCCTGATTTACTTCTTCATCGGGTTTTCAGAGCTATCGGTAATCCTCATGTTGTTAGGTCTGTTTAACGGGGCCCTGTATATAGTCGCTGTCTTTTTCTATTACAAGGCCACCCAGATCGAAGAGATATCGAGACTCGCCCCCCTGCTCTTCACTACTCCCATCTTTGTCATGATTTTCGGGTTTCTCTTCCTGGGCGAACTCTTCACGACAATGCAGTATGCAGGAGTGATGCTTCTGGTTTTTGGTGCAATCCTCGTTACCATCAAGGGGTCCCTTAAGGTGAGTTTTGACAAGGCCTTCTTCTATATAATCATGGCAGCCATTGTGTTCTCGGCCAATCTCGTGATAATCAAGTATCTCCTTGAGTTTGCCGATTACCTGACCATATTCTCGATAACGAAGATTGGCACATTCCTCAGCATACTTCCGCTCATAGTCCTCCAGTTCGACAAGCTCAAGGCGAATATCAGGGAAAAGGGATACAAGGCAGTGGGCATGATCTCGTTCAATGAGGGAGTGATTACCCAACTGGGCAATATATTCCTCATCCTCGCGACTTCCATAGGGTTCGCGACCCTGGTCAATGCATTGACCTCTGTTCAGGTCCTCTTTGTGCTTCTGATGAGCCTGTTCCTGAGCATATTCTATCCGCACATCATCAAGGAAGACATCGGCAAGAGGAACGTTCTCTTGAAGACCGCCGGCACAATAGCAATTATCACTGGGGGCTTCATGGTGCTGTAGGACTGGAAGGTTTAAAGATACAACAATCGTGGGAAGCTTTATATTTCTGTCTCTGCTGTGTCTGTAGAGTGGGATAAGATACACTGTCGATCTGCCATGGAAGTAGCAATTGCTGCTGGAAGGTTTGACCGGGATGACCTTGACCCAGTCTCTTTGAGAAGCTATGTAAGACAGCAAAGACAAAGGACATGCGGATGTACCGATAACTATCTCGGTATAGATTTCCCGAGTCTCGGTATGAAACTCATGTACATAAGAGAATCACTAGAAGCTTTTCGTGATGATAGGGAAACTTCTAGAGTTATTTCTGAGATAGAATGATCTGATTGGAATCTGCTGATATTGGCTGATGCCATGAACCTGCTCTTGTATTTAAAGCTCAGTCTCTCTAATAATCTTATCAAATCTTTTAGCCGTTCTAGGTGAGGAGGGGTTAAATGGAACTCTTTTGCATGATACAGGAAGATGAAGACGACGATGTCTTTGACGACGATTCAAAAGATTAGGTACCACGGGCTACCTGTGAGTCCATATGATTGATATTTCTTTTGCTTTTTTGTCTATCCTGCCGTAGCCGAGGCGCTCCATCTGGAGGAGCTGGCCCCTCTTCAGGGTCCGCAGGGCCTGCTCACCGAGGGCCGCGAGCTTGCGGTCGGGCATGAGGAGCCTGACCTCCACATTGGGCCTGGATACCCACTGAAGCTTGGGCATTGCCTGGAGGAGCTCGTCGCCGGTGTAGATTGCTGTCCGGTCCCGGAGGCGGACATTGAAGAGGTTCTTGAGGCGCACGGTCTTGCCCTGGAATCTCTTCCAGTCCTCCCGGGAGAGGTAGACTGCCTTCTTGTCAAGGGGCATGGCCCTCTTGCCCCGCTTGGGGTAGTCGGGATGGAGGCCGGCCATGACCTTGGCTTTGTCAGGACCGCCCCTCAGGGTGAGCTTTACGGGGTCAAGGACCACCATGTAGCGGTTGGCCTCCGGGTCGATTATGGAGCGGTTGAAGCTCTCGAGGTTATCCCAGTTCAGCCTGATGTCAGATTTGGTCAGGCCCACCTGGATGGCATAGAGGCGGAAGGCCTCGGGCTGGAAGCCCCTCCTTATAAGGGCCTGGACAGTATGGAGGCGGGGGTCGTTCCATCCTGTTACCCTGCCTTTTGCAATCCACTCCTTGATGTCGCGGGTGTGGAGCTTCTCGCCTGGGAGGTATATCATGCCGAAGTTGACGGTGGTGGGCTTTGACCAGCCAAAGGCCTGGCAGATTCGGCTCTGGACCTCGGTGTTGTGCTCGTGCTCCTTACCCCTGAAGACATGGGTCACGCCGAGTTCGTGATCCTCCACCGCGCAGGCGTAGTTGTAGAGGGGCCAGACATTGAACTTGCGGCCCTTGAGTGGGTGCCTGGTTTTGTTGACCCGCATGAGGGGAGGGTCCCTCAGGGCGGGGTTGGGGTCCTTCATACTGGTCTTGAGACGCATGACTATCTGGCCCTCGTGGTAGAGGCCCCTGAGGACATTGTGGAAGTCGGCGAGGCTGTCCCTGGGACTCTTGTCCCTGCAGGGGCAGTTCCTCTTCTTGAGCTTGAGTTCCTTGAAGGCCTCGGGCGGGCAGGTGCACATATAGGCGTTGCCCTGGGAAAGGAGCTCCCGGGCATGCCTGTAGTAGAGCGCGAGGTGGTCGGACTCTATAACAAGTTTGTCCCATTTTATCCCGGCAACCTCGAGGTCGTTCTGGATGGCCTTGTAAAAACCCTTCTCGATTTTGCCCGGGTCTGTGTCCTCGAGGCGGAGGATGAACCTGCCCTGGTACTTCTGGGCATAGAGGTAGTTGAGCATGGCCGCCCTCAAGAGGTGGGCTATGTTCAGGGGGCCGGTGGGAGAGGGGGCGAAGCGGGTCACGACCCTGCCTGATTCGGCATTGGGGAGCGGGGAGAGTTCCTCCTGTTTCTTTTCCTCCCTGACGAGCATCTCGGGGGCGAGCTCCCTGAGGCGGGCCTCCTGGATTTCGGGGGTGAGCCTGTTCACATCGGCCACGGCCTTCTCGACCTCGATTCTGACCTGGCCGGGATTGGCCCGCAGGTCGGGCTCGCTGCCCAGGACCCTGCCAAGGACTGATTTGGGGTTGGCCTTTCCGCTGTAGAATATGGCGTTCTGGAGGGCGTACTTCATTATCCTGGTCCTCATGTGCACCATGAATAAAGTAAAGCATGGGGGTTAATAAAATGGTAAGGTTTGTATGTTGCTTACCTGTGCCCCGGAGGGGTATCAGCTTGCAGAAGTGGGTACTTCCCTTCCTGCCTTGCTTATATTGAGGAAGGCAGGGCAACGAAGCTCTCGTAAGCTGATCTGGGAAGCTTTATAAATAGCAGCGAAACCTAATATCAGGAGCAGAAGGCAGTTCGGCATGATGGAGCTCAAATACGGCCCCAGAAAGGGAATCTGGGTCGAGGAGCCTGCCTCCTTTGAGAAACTCCACCGAAACCATTTCGGAACCAATAAGAAGGGGAAGTTGTTTCTTGAAGTCGAGGAGGCCCTCTATGCCCTCAATTTTCTCAGGGGTACCTGTATCTCAAAGAAGGGGGAGCTTGGCTTTAATGATGTTGCAGCGATATATGCAGGGGAGAATCCCAGGCTGTTCGTCATGTACAATGCCTACAGAGACTGGAGGGACAGGGGCCTTATCCTGAAGAGGATTGAGTACCTTGACAAGGGCAACGTGAGGAAGAGGCCCAGGATAAGCAGGAAGTACCCGGCCAAGAAGATAGCGAAGGTCAGGCTCAGGGCAGAGACTGTGTGGTATAGCAGGAACCTCTTCTCGGTCATGGAGGATGAAACCGAGGGGAGGATGCTGTTCAATGAGTACTGGTTCGGTCAGTGGGGGATATACAAGCAGGACAGGGGAGGCCTGCTCAAGCTGAATTCCCTGGAGACTGTATTCCTGGCAAAGCATTTTGGTCTTAAGGTAAGGGACCTTGAGAGCGGGAAGGAGCTGAAGCACGGCCAGATTCTGAAGCAGGTCATAAAGGAGAGGGAGTACGCGAAACCGCTCTATGATGTGTATGAGGACTGGAGGCTCAAGGCCTTTGTGATAAAGACGG
This sequence comes from uncultured archaeon, assembly GCA_964484305.1. Lineage (GTDB taxonomy): Archaea > Aenigmatarchaeota > Aenigmatarchaeia > QMZP01 > QMZP01 > DAOVFN01. The sequence continues at coordinate 22,422 of CAZAEI010000011.1, read as the reverse complement.
GGTTCAAGTTCGGAACGCACTTCAGGATATATTTCCCAGGGGCCTCACCCAAGCAGGAGAGCAAGGAGTGGATTCACTCCAAGCATGTCATACATGTCTTCCCAAAGGAGCAGAAGCTTCTGATTTCTGAGTGGGCCAGGGCAGTGAGGGTGGCCCACGGTGTGAAGAAGACCTTCCTGCTGTCCATACCCGAGATGAAGGAGAAGGATTACATTGACTATCCTGCAGAGTTCATTGCATGGAGAAGAAAGAAATCCGGAAAGGACTGGGTGAGGGAGACCCCCGAGGACAGGCCGAGGTATCTCCTGGCTGCTGTGGCAGAGGACGAGCACATAGGCGGGGTCGAGCTGGCCAGCCTGCTCAGGAAGGCCGAGTCCATGGGCCTGGAGCTGATTCTGTCCATATCGGACAGGGAGACCGCCATAACCTATTATGTGCTAAAGAAGGTCATACTGCCCGGGTCGGACTATGAATACTATGAGATAGAGTGGATGAAGCCATAGGCCGGTTAGTATGGAAGCAAGTGGAGCAAAGTCCGTATCTCCAACAAGTCCTTTGCAGAGATGTCCCGCGTCTACGAGACACGACTCCTTTTCCGTGGGTGACAGCCGGTGCTTTCAGCACCGGAATTTGCCCTTTCGCTTTTTTCTTGAAAAGGGGTTCAGGGCGAAACCGTAGGTGTCTATACTGAGAAATTGGTTATCCACTCTGGCTTCTCTGGGGGGTCGTCCTGGAGCATGTCCCGCCAGGCCTCGTCGGTGAGCCTGTCGCTCATGGGCTGCTTGAACTCGTAGTAGGTCATCACCGGGCCGGCTCCCAGGAGGATTCGGCCGTCAGGGACCATGTAGGCCACGACCATCATGTCGACATAGCCGACGCCCTCCTCGAGGACCTGCCTGGTGTTGCCGTCTGTGTGAACGTCAGCAACGATAGTGGTCTTCTTGGCCCTGTCCTCCACCTCTGCAATCACACCGTTGAGCTGCTCACCGAAGTCCTTGATGAAACCGTAGTCCTCCTGGGAGAGTTCCTGGTCCTCAAGCTCCTGGGTGGAAATCTCGACCAGCCTTTCAAGGATTTCCTCGAGGTTCTGGAGCCTGTACCTGGAGGTGTCGTCCAGGACCTCCATGGAATCCAGGCCCTCTGTTGTCATCGTGGTCAGGGCAAGGAGCCGGTTATAGAATTCGGGGACCGGCTCAACATAGCCGACCACGGGCTTCTCCAGGGGCGGCATAGACGTTGCCTCGGGGGTGTAGCTCTGTTTGGCATAGAGTATGGTGTCGTGGCGGAGCTCGGCCCAGGAGGCCAGGGCAGTGGTGAGCTCCTTTTCTTGCCAGGCCTGGACCTGCATAAAGGTGGGGTAGCCCTCTCCGAAATCCTTCAGGAGCGGCTTGAGCGCATACAGCCACGACCAGTAGAGGTTCCTGTTCCAGTCAGCATCGGTGAAAGCATCGAACTCCTCCTTGAGTTCATTAAAGCGAATGGTGTAATTGACGTAGTTGGAATCATCAAGCTCGTCCAGGATTTCCCTTGCCCTTCCTGAGCCAAGAAGGGCCATCACATCCAGGCCTCTGGGGAAAGCCCTTGCCGGACCAGCCTGGGTCACCTCCATGGTGAAGGGTTCTCCACTTCCCAGGTAAGGGCCTATATATGGGAAGACAAGGTTCTGGAACATATAGGAGTCGGGGATGAACCTCTGGCCCATGAGGCGGAATCCCTTTGTGTCCTCAAGGCATTGGTCTGCCTGCTCTGGATTGAAGGGTGGCTCTATTTCACAGGCCCCTGTTCCTCCGTATATCTTGGGGGACCTGTATTCTGCCAGCTTTGCCTTGAGTTCCCCGATGGTCTCCTCTGTCAAATCGTTCGGGTCGAAGGGGCTGCCGAAGACTGCATCCAGGGCCTCTATATATTCATAGGGGCCCAGGTCGTCAGAGAGGCCTACATAGAAGGCCGTTACAGTGTAAATCCTGTCCCATTTGTCTTTCAGATCCGGGCTCTCGGCAAACCTGGAAGCAATAAGGCTGGCGCCCATGGTCTGCAGGCGTGCATCTTCCTCTGAAATTATACAGTCTGAACAACCCTTGAGAAGCATGCTTATTCTTCCGTACCACATCATGGCCCTGAAGTAGTTCTTGAGCTTTTCTGACCTTGTGTAGTGGCCCCGCGGGACGTACTGTGAGTAGTCCTCGCTGTAAACAAATAGTGGGGATTCTGAGAATCCCTCGTGTGCTTCTATCAGGGCAAACTCCTCGTTGACGATATCGCTTGCGAAAGCCGGGATTGTGAAGGTGTACCTGGCTTTCTCTTCCGGGGTGAAATATTCATCTGTCTGGGAGGTCAGGCACTGCCAGTCGTTCTCGGCGCATTCCCCCTGGACTTGGTCCGGTTTTGGTCTTAGAAGTTCCAGGCCTACTGCAAAATAGGCTGCGTTCCTCTTTGCGGCCTCATTCAATTCCCCTGTAGATGCATGGTATTTCTCTACAGAGTCACCCAGCAATTCATTGCTGATTTCCCATATCTTGTCGTAGAACTCCCTTTCCTCAATCTGCCTGAGTGTCTCGTCAAACTGGATGTGGTAGAGATGGAGAAGGGAGTCAGAGGTTATGAAAACCGGGATTTCCATCTGCTTCAGGGTATTGTAGGGGACGGTTATGTATTCCTCCGCTGGGTTGAAGGGGTTCTGGATGACGACAAAGCCATTCTGGCCAAGGAGCTCCAGGGCCCCGGGGGAAATGGGGAGTTTTGAGGAGAAGTCACCGAAATTGTATATCTGTCCTGTGTGGAGGGGGAGGGTGTACTGGGGAACCTTGAGTGTGATGTCAAGGGATTCCATTGTATAGTGTTTGGTGAGGCTGGGTTTCTCTGGCTCAAAGCCGGAAAGGTCGACTGCATCTGTGTTGAGCCTGGACTCCTGGGTCTGCCAGTCCTGCTGGGTACAGCCGCTAATGAGAACCATTCCCGCTATCAGGACAGCGAATAGAAGCTTCTTCATGATTATATTTCCTGGTCCGGATACTTAAAACATTGCAAATGGTTTGGTATAAACCGCATAAACCCTGAAAACCCTTATAAACCAAAAATCCAATCCTTAATAGGTGGTGCACGCTGTCATTAACAATATGAGTCAGGACGGATTTTGCGTGAAAACCCTGATATAATAGTTAAGGTGTGGGAAGGCATGCCGGCGGTTAAGCTCTGTGTTCTGGGTGTGGACTACATTCTGGAGGGTGAACAGAGCAAGGAAGGTATCCCGTCTCCCGAAGGGGGTGTGGGGGGAGGGGAGAGGCCTGTCATCAGGATATGGGGGAAGACCCAGGACGGCAGGAGCATCGTGGTCCTGGACAGGGGTTTTGAGCCCTATTTCTATGTGGAGCCCAGGGAGGAACTGTCCCTGGAGCAACTTGAGGGGCTGGCCGAGAGGATAAGGGGCCTGGAGCTTGAGGAGGACCGCAGGCGGCCGGTGAGTGTCGAGCTCACAGAGAAGAGGTTCCTGGGCCTTCCCAAGAGGGTCTTAAGGGTGGGTGTCCGAAGCCCGAGGGATGTCCCCATGTTCAGGGAGCTTGTCAAGGAGTGGAAGGACGTCAGGGAGGAGTACGAGTATGCGGTCTCATTCTACAGGAGGTACCTGATTGACCTGGGGCTCGTCCCCATGGGCTGGATAGAGGCCACGGGAAGGGCCGTGAAGACAGGGTACAGGGTTGACAGGGCACTGGAGGCCGAGAGCATAAGGCCCCTTGAGGAGGAGAGGCTGCCGGGGCTCAGGGTTCTGGCCTTTGATATCGAGACCTCGGATGTCGGGGGTGGGGAGAACATAATCATGATTTCTGTGGCGGAGAGCAGGGGCTTCTCCAGGGTCCTGACCTATAAGGGAAGGAGAAAGAGGGGAATGGAGGTCCTCAAGGACGAGAAGGCCATGATTGAGAGGTTTGTGAAGCTGGTTAGAGAGAGGGACCCTGACATCATCCTGGGTTACAATACAGACAGGTTTGACTTCACAAAGCTGGATGCCAGGGCCGAGGCGCTCAAGGTCAGGCTGGACCTGTCCAGGGACAGGAGCGATGTGGAGTTCAAGAGGAGGATGAGGGTGAGCGCAGCCGATATCGCCGGGAGGGTGCACATAGACCTCTTTGATTTTGTGGACAATATCATGCAGTCCTATCTCTCCACAGAGGTGCTCACCCTGGACAGCGTGGCCAGGGAGATACTGGGCAGGGGAAAGGAGAGGGTGAAGTGGAGGGAGATAGAAGAGGTCTGGAGGGACGGAAGGGATATGGGAAGGCTTGCTGATTACTGCCTCCAGGACTCTAGGCTGGCACTGATGCTCGGCAACGCTGTCCTGCCGCAGATATATGAGCTCTGCAGGGTGACGGGGCAGCCCCTGTTTGATGTGGCCAGGATGAGCTATTCCCAGCTCGTGGAGTGGCTGCTGATGAGGAGGGCTCATGGGATAGGGGAGCTCTCTCCCAACAGGCCCAAGTACGAGGAGGTCAAGAAGAGGAGGCTCTATCCGGCATTCACAGGGGGGTATGTGCATCCGCCTGTGGAGGGCATCCATGAGGGCATCGCGCTTTACGACTTTGCGTCGCTGTACCCGTCCATAACCATAACGCACAACGTCTCCCCAGAGACCCTTGACTGTATGTGCTGCGGTGGAGAGAAATGCACGAAGGGTGTTAGCAGGGTCCCTGAGGGGGAGCACTACTTCTGCAGGAAGCACAGGGGATTCATACCCGCTGTGCTCGAGGAACTGGTGGAGCAGAGGCAGAAGATAAAGAGGAGGATGAGGAAGGCAAAGCCAGGGACCGTCCTGCACAGGATACTGGACAACAGGCAGAACGCCCTGAAGATACTGGCCAATGCCTCGTACGGTTATTATGCCTATGCGGGCTCAAGGTGGTACTCCAGGGTGTGCGCCCAGAGCATCACGGCCTGGGGGAGGTTCTATATAAGGAAGGTAATCTCCATGGCAGAGAGGCTGAAGTATCCGGTCATATATGGGGACACGGATTCCATGTTCCTCAGGGTAAAGACAAAGAAGTCAGCCAGGGAGTTCCTGGACAGGGCAAATAAAGGCCTTCCGGGGGTCATGGAGCTCGAACTGGAGGGCATCTATTCCGTGGGGATGTTTGTTCTTGCCAAGACAGGGGTGGCTGCCAAGAAGAGATATGCCCTTCTGGATGAGTCCGGCAAGATGACCATAAGGGGGTTTGAGAAGGTCCGGAGGGACTGGTCGCCCATAGCCAAGGACACCCAGGAGGGTGTGCTCAGGGCGATACTCAAGGAGCGCTCCCCTGAAAAGGCAGTGAAGCTGGTAAAGAGGAACATAGAGAGAATCGAGAAGGGCAGGGTCGAGATGGACGAGCTTGTCATATATTCCCAGATAACCAGGCCGCTCAACCAGTACGAGCAGATTGGCCCCCACGTGGTCGCGGCCAGGAAGGCCCAGGAGAGGGGAAGGGTCATCAGGCCCGGGACGAGCATCTCGCTTATAATCACCAGGGGCGAGGGCTCGATATCCAGCAGGGCAGAGCCCCTTGAGGATGCCAGGGACTATGACCCTGAATATTATGTAAAGAACCAGGTTATACCAGCGGCCCTGAGGGTCCTGTCAGGCCTCGGGTACACGGAGGAGGACCTCACAGGGGAGAAGGCCCAGGCCAGCCTGGAGGGGTTCTTCAGGAAGAAGCAGAGTCCGTAAGATTTTATAGGCATTGGCCGATGCGCTGGTAGAATCTGAATGTTTTCCGTACACGTTTGCAACCGCAGGTTGTCTTGCAGCCTGCTGCAATAGTTGTGCTGCATCTCTCGTGCTAAAGCACAAGACTGCCTGCGGCAGCAGTGCATTGGTGGATGTGATTACTTCCCTTCCCGCCTTGATTGTATAGAGGAAGGCAGGCAAGTATCGGTTAAACCGATGGTTTTTTGGCTCAGTTCAAGATAACAGTTTCGGTCAAGGGCGGACAAAGACGAAAGCAATTTAAATAGGGGTCATTAATTAAAAGGTAACGGTTCTGATATCATGTCACGAAAAAGGCCAAGAAAACTGAGGGAAGTTGAATCCATAGACAAGGACTCCCTGGATAGGGGTGCGGAGAAGAAGGTTGAGGAGAAGGAGCAGACGGGGGAAGAGTACGACGCCTTCGGCTTCATAAAGGACAAGAAGCAGGTTGCAGCTGTTGCAGGGGCCTTCTTTATTGTCGGATTCCTTATGTCATGGTTTGTAAACCCGTCCATGACTGCACAGGTTATCGGGAGCGGGGTGACAACCTCCCCGGAAAGCGTGGGGGAGGGTGTAGTTTCATTCATGAATGATTACAAGGAGTATTTCAATATACCAGAGGAGGGGGTATCATTCGTCTCCGCTGAAGAGGAGAACGGCCTCATCACTATAGTAACCAGCATTCAGGGTACTGAAATCCCTATACAGTCAACCACAGATGGGAAGAACGTCATTTTCAGCGGCGTCAATATAGAGAACTTCAAGAAGGAAATTGCCGAGCTTGAGGCACAGCAGACCCAGGAAAGCCAGCAGGGAGGCGGTGAGATTCCGAAGAGCGACAGGCCCGTGGTGGATTTGTTTATATGGTCTTACTGCCCTTATGGCGTTTTAGCTCTAGGGCCTTTAGCAGATGTAGCTTCACTCTTTGCCGATAAAGCAGAATTCAATACAATCCTATACTATGCTGGTCATGGAGATTATGAGACACAGCAGAACAAGATTCAAGCATGCATCCAAAAAATCGATAAAGACAAATACTGGGAGTATGCAAAGGGTTTTGTGGAAGAGATTTATCCTGCATGTTCAAGGGATGTTGATTGCGACAAAAATGAATCAGCTCGCTTAATGGATTCGTTGGGAATAGATTCCTCTGCAGTCCTATCTTGTGTGGATGATGAAGGTGAAGATTTAATAGCACAGTACTACCAGTACGCAAGGTCATTGGGGGTAACAGGTTCTCCGACATTTGTGATAAACGGGGCAATAATAGTAAGCAGTTCGGATAGGTGTCCAGATGGGAACATTGAATGTGTGGTCAGATATATTGCAAGGGACTCCGAATCAATTAAGCAGGTGGTATGTTCAGCGTTCAACACGCAGCCTGAAGAGTGCTCTACTCAGTTAGATTCTGGCGGGGGTAGCGACTCCCAAGCGCAGTGCTGACAGGGATTCCCTATTTCTGATTGAATAGCTGATATAGACCCTTGTTAGCCTACGGGGTTCAGAATGATGCCGGCCGCTATGGTGGGGGGCCGCTGTATCTCCTTGAGAGCTCCTCCCAGGTGAACTCCCTGCCCATTGATTTGAAGTAGAGGATGAGGAGTATCAGGACCACAAGAATGGCCACGCCTGCTACTATGAGAATCCACCAAGGGTTTTCCACGCACTCCTCCTCGGAATAGAGGCCGGAGCAGCAGTAGCCTGAGTCCCTGGCCGAGCCCTCGCATAGGCAGCTCTGGTTTATCTGGCCCTCGCTGCATGGCGGGATAACACAGGTCTCGTCTGTCTCACCGTCACAGTCGTCGTCAAGGCCGTTGCCGCATATCTCATCATCGGGGTAGGCCGCGCCGAAACATGCGCCAAAGACGCCGCCAGAGCATATCGATGTGCCAAACTTGCATTCACCCTCCTCTGTGGAGGGGCCGCAATTCCTTTCCTGCCCGTTAGTGCAGCAGTTAGCACCGTTGTCGATAAAGCCGTCGCAGTTGTCATCGATTCCGTTGCAGGCCTCTGCCTGCGGTGTTCCGCCGTCATAGCACTGGCACCTGGTTGCTGCTACTGATGCGCCCCCGTCCACGTCGTCTATCTTGCCGTTGCAGTCATCGTCGTCCCAGTTGCAGGCCTCATCAGTGGGCTGGGGGCAGCCGAACCAGACATTGCTGTGGCAGGTCTCGCTTCCCACCGCGCATATTCCCTGATGGGCCTCTCCGCAGGACCTGGTATCGCCTTCGTCGCACTGGCAGTCATCAGGGCAGCTGCTTGCGGTCTCCCGGGGGCCGCACTGCCCGTCGCCACACCAGGAGTCCTCCCCCAGTGCAAAGGCTGAGAAGCTGTTGACAGTAAACTCCATGAGGTTGTTGTCCTTGTCTCTCGTGACGGGGTCTACCATGTTCCAGATTATGTGGCATTTCTGGTCATAGAAATCCCAGTCACTGCAGAGGTAGGCATTCACATTGCTCTCGTTCTCGAAGTCCATGCCCCCATAGTCTATAGTGATTACGGCATCGTCCATGCCGTAGTCTGTCTCCACTGCGAATATGTACTCGAAGCCGTCTGCATTGCCGGGTGAGTCGAGGCTCAGGCTGCCATCGAAACCCGAGACCAGGGGAACCCCCCTGAAAAGGAGCTTAAGCTGGTCGTCAAAGGCCTGGAAGAGCATGTCATAATCGTGCTCCACAAGGCTGGCGTCAAATTCGCCGTCAGACTCGTGGTCCCAGAAGACCCTATGGTCGGTGCCTGCAACATATATCTCGAGGTCAGTGGATACTCCGTCATTGTTAGCATCGAGAACTGTTATGTTCACCCCGACCAGGTCGTTCACATAGAAGCTGTCGGTTACGTTGACTGTGTTGGAGGCCGTGTCGTTGGCGAATATGGTTATGCTGTACACCCCAATCACATTGGTGTCCCAGCTCACGATATCGTTGTTGGCAAGCCCCAGATGGTGGTGCTCGCCGCTGGGGTCGGTTACGTTGGCCCAGACCCCGTCGATGGCCTCGTCATCAGAGGCGTTCACACCTATCCGGACGGGCTGGCCGTAGGGGACAAGAAGGGGGGTTATCTCATAATTATCTATTGCGGGGAAGGTGGTGTCAGGTCCCTCATTTAGGTTAATAGTGACATTGAGCTCTGCTGAACGGTTCAGGTTGCCTGTGGTGTCGTTTGCCCACACCCACACATAAACCTCTGTGCCGTTGGCCTGGCCTGTCAGGTTGTGATAGCAGTAATCATAGTTGACTGTCATTGTTATGTTGGCTGCTCCGTTGTCAAGGAGACAGGCTGAAAGCTGCTCGCTTGCTGATATGTTGAGATAGACCCAGGACCGGTTCTGGGTGTAGGTGTTGTTGTTGGGGGTTGGCGGGACGAAATCAAGGCCCGGTTCTGTTGTATCAGGGATGGATGCCTGTTGTTCGTTGGTGTTTCTGCAGACCATGAAAAGGGTTGTATTCCAGTTGCCCGAATCGTCTGTTGCGTGGGCAATTGAGCACCTGGTCACATTGCCTGAAAGGCCTGTCTCGCTGTAGTAGCAGTAGCTGTCTGTGGTCGCGTTGACTATCGTGCCTGTCTGGTTGGTCCCGTTTATCTCTATCTTGCAGGCAGCTATGTCATCACTGAATGATATGTTCCATAATATGTAGGTCTTGTTCTCTGCTTCTGTCCCGTTTGATGCTGAAGGGGGTATGAATGATATATCTGGGGCGCTGGTGTCCTGTGCCCATGCATCCGAGAAGCCGACGGATAATATGGCGAATGCCGAGATTAATATAAGTATCAGTGTGGCTTTCCTCATATAATATATTATTAGTTGGTTTTGCGTTATATATTGTTATAGAATTGGCTTTGCGGGTGATTATGTGGCCGGGAAAGCAGGTAAGGCCAAAGCGCTTGTGCTCTTTTCAGGGGGCCTGGACTCCATACTGGCCGTGAGGCTCCTGGAGGAGCAGGGAATCGGGGTGGAGGATGCTGAACACGTTCTGTTTGGGTATGGTGGCCGCTCCGTGTCGGTATAACACTGTTATATTTTCCGAGATTGGTTTGTATCCGGGTGGGGTAAAAGTATAATGCCAGGAATATCAAATGCTCCTATGCGACCATTGACCAAAGCCCGTGTCTTGTACTTCAGCACGAGCGATGAACGCACATCTCTCGGACTTCGCATCCATCTAGTACTGCCCCCTCCTGCCTCGAATATATAGAGGAAGGCAGGCAAGTGCCGGTTAAAACCAGTAGTTTTTTGGCTCAGTTCAAGATAACACCGTTATATCCTGGCGAATTCCCCCCTGCGCAGAATAAATATATATATTCTATTTAAACCTTATTCTGGGCCCGGTCCTGAATTTCAATAACTCGATTTTGATTCCGATTCTCTTCACTTCCTTGAAGAGCTTTTCAGTGTCATCCTCATCATTATACTTACTAATCGAATGGTATATTGACTGCAGCTCACTGTACATCTTTATCGCTTCCTCACCTTTCCCGCTGTCAATCATCTTATTGGTGCTTTTTATCATCTCCTTCACCCTTTTGAGGGCCCTTTCTCTCTCCTTCTCCTGTTCCTTAATCCTGCGCTTCCTTTTCTCATCAGCCTTCTCCTGTATGGCTTCTGTTCTCTTCTTGTAATCATTTTCCATCAATGACCCCTCCAGGGTTTCCAGTTTACCGCGCTGTTCCCATCCAAGCAACATGATTTTCTTCTTTCCAGACCTCCTTGCCTTTATCCTGCGTAGCATAATGAGAACGAACGCTGACAGGATAACTGCTCCCGTCACCTCAATGATATATGTAATGTCTATTTCCGCGTATTCTGTTATGCTGAATTCTGCGCTGGACGCTGCAGTGCAGTTTTCATATTTTATCGTGATGCCTACGATGTATCTCCCTGGACTGGCATCTCGGGGCATGTAGAGGTTCTTAATTAGGGATGCCTGGGTCTCTATTGCAAAGGTCTCTGTCTCATTGACAATCACGTTGCCATCCATGTCTGATATCGTGTATGTGGTCTCGGCATCAATCCTGCCTGTCTCGCCGAGGTTGAATATCCTTATCTGCAGCGGTATCTCAGTGCCAGGATATATGTACTTAAAGGCTTCGGGAATCCCCATGGACACATCAAACAGGGCCTCCCTTGACTGCACCTCCATGACCACACTGACTGATTCTGTCTCATCCCCGCCGGTAACATTTATTCTCCCTGTGTAAATCCCGGGCACCATATCCTCTGTTGCGAGTAAATGCATGCCGACTTCTCTGGTTTCATTAACCTCCAGTCCAAACGGTGTGTCTCTAAGTATTATGTAATCACCCATCGAGACGACCTCTACAGACATCTCAAGTTCAACATCCCCGTCATTTGTCACGCTGAATGATGCGTCTCTTGTATCTCCCTGCCTTAGCTGGACCCTTATCAAATCCCTGTCCAACACAAAGCTGGGTTCAGGGGCAGCTACCCATACGCCTGGTGCGCCGCTTCCACCACCTCCGTCATCCTCATCCTTCTTGGGACAGACAGCATCATAGCCGTCACAGTTCTCGTCTATGCCGTTGCCGCATATGTCCGTGGCCCCGGGGTGTATGTCAGGGTTGCCGTCGTTGCAGTCGGTTCCGCCGCATTCAGAGGAGTTGTAGCCGTCCTCGTCCCAGTCCCCGCACAGTGGTGTGGTGAAGTTGTATGTTCCAGTGGTGTTGCAGTTGCCGGCCCCGTCACAAGAGGAGATGTTGTAGTAGTATGTGGTGTTTCCTGTAAGGCTGGTGAGCAGCAGGGAGTGGTTGAGCACAAGGCTCGAATTAGAGGCTGTGAGATTCAGGTCACTCTCGTTAATTCCGTGATAAACAACAGAGGTCGCGCTCTCATTGGTTTCCCACAACATGGTGGCGTTGCTGTTTGTCATATTACCCAGGCTTATATTGTAGATATCCGGTGGGGCGTCATCCACAGTGAAATTGTCTGAGGCTGCTGCTGAATATCCCTCCCCGTCACGGGTTCTGCACCTCACATACATGAGACCTTCCTGTGAAGGCACATCGAAGCTGCAGTACATCGAGGAATAGTTGTCATGTGACTGGTTTTCAAAGCTGCCTCCTGTACAGTTCTGGTTGGCCATGCTTGGTGTGCATGCACCTGAATCATCAACGCAGCAGTACAGGGTGAGGTTGTCCTGGTCGTCGTCACCGTGGCCGGCTGGTGTTATGTTTATCGGGTCCCCGCCATTGAGCGTGTCCGGGTTTGATGATACATTATCCAGGACAGGCAGCGTGTTCTGTATGTACCTCTTTGTAGTGTTCGCGTGTGATGTATTCGCGCTCTGGTCATCGCACCAGACCTCTGCCCACCACTCCTCATGCTTGGTGGTGTTTCCTTCCAGAATTGAATAGACCAGGCTCTCTATCCCGTTTGACAGATTGGAATAGCCCGCAAGAGATTGCATCAGGGTGTCGTTCTGCCATACATTCCAGTAAACCGCAAGGCTGTCTCCGGCATCATCATCAGAACAGGTTACATTAAGCTCCAGGGTATCAGTGGTGTTGGGTGATGCCGGGTAGAGCTCTTTCTTTTCCATGTCTGGCGGGGTGTTCTCTATGCCCGTCTGGTTGGTGATGTATGTCCCGTTTTCATACCCATCATATGGGGTGACTGTGCAGTTCCATACCTCCCCTGATGACGTGTTGGAAGCGAGCAATGTGTTCGTGTCAGATGATGCATAGTGGCTGAGCTTCATAATACCGTTCCTGTACCAGTCAAAGTAGTATCCCTGGGAATCGCCCTCGCTGTCTGACCAACCAGATGCTGTGCATGTGAGGCTATTTGTCGTTTTCGGCGAGACCGGAGTGATGTCAATGCCTGTTATCGAGGGGTTGCTGTTCTCCCTGAAATTGAGCTGTGCTGAAATGTTGAGATTGCCCTGGGAGTCATTGGCCCACACAGTGATGTTGTAGTCCTGGCCGTCCGCTGTTGCCAGGGCATAATAACAATATACATCAGGGCCCTCCTGGGACTTGCTCATGGTGATGTTCTGGGTCCCATTGTCCAGCAGGCATGTGTCTATGTTGCTGATTGAATCTGTTACTGAAAGGTTTATTGTGTGGAAGTTACCTTTCTGTCTTGTGTTGTTCCATGGTGTTGGGGGAACAAAAACCAGGGCCGGTGGTGTCAGGTCTGACCATTCCTCATAGGTGAACCATACTGTGTTGTTGAGTGCCAGGTTGCCCGGGGCATCGTTGCAGTAGACCATAAGATTGTAGGTGGTCTGGTTGGTCAGTCCGGTCTGGTTCACGGTGAACCAGTTTGTCAGGGAGTCGTTGCTGAGGGTGTAGTTTGTTCCTCCGTCAAGATTGTAGAGGCAGGTGTCTGTGGGTTCGTTGGTTGTGACGTTTATGTCTACGGAATGGTTGGTATAGGACTGGTTGAGCGGGGAGTCCACTGTTATGCCTGGTGGTGTTGTATCCGGGGTGAAGTAAACCGTGGACGAGTTCTCGTTGCCAGTTGTGTCGTTTGTCCAGACCGTGATGTTGTTCAGACCTTCGAGGGTGGTGTAGATTGTTGAGTTTGGAGTGAAGGTCTCATTGGTTCCGTTCGAGTTGAGCTGGTACCACCAGGTGTCTGTTGGCTCGCTGGCTGAAACATTGAGCTGGATGGTGCTGGTGCTGTAGGTTGTGTTTGCCGGGGAGTAGATGAATATGACTGGCGGTGTCGCATCCGAGGTGAGGTTAATCGTCACATTTAAATCCCCTGTCCTGTTCCAGTTCCCTGCAGTGTCATTCGCCCACACCCATCTGTAGACCCCGGTCCCGTTGGGCTGACTGGTCAGGTTGTACCAGCACCAGGTACTATCACCACCCAAGGTCATGCTCAGGTTTGCTGTCCCGTTGTCCAGCAGGCAAGTGCTTATTGGCTCGCTGGCAGAGACATTGAAGTAGACCCAGTTCTCGTTCTGGGTATAGGTGTTATTGCTGGGTGTCGGCGGGACGAAGTCAAGGACCGGTGGTGTTTCATCCACTTGTATGGAGATGTTCCTCACCTCGCTCTGGTTCTCCCTTCCCCGGGTGTTGTCAGTGCAGTTGACCCACCAGTCGTAGTCATCATTAACCAGGTCGCAAAGGGGGTTCAGCACAGTTGATGTGTCGTTCTCTGTGGAGTCGTTGTTTTCCCCTGTTATCAGGGTGCCGTTGTCAAGGTAGAGTGTGCAGTTGTAGGTCTGGGATACCCAGCCCGAAACGTTGAATATGAAGTCTGGGGTGGAATCGGAAGTGGTGTTATCGTCCTCGGGGGATTCCAGCAGGATGGTGGGGATAGTATAGGTTAGTGGTTCATAATCAAAGTCCCAGGTGTACTGGGATTCATCAAGCTCGTAGTCAGAGTCGCAGATGCCGTCGCCGTCTGTGTCAGAGCATAGGTCTGAATGTTCGGTTTCTGATGAATTTGTCCAGTAGTTACCTCCTATGCAGGGGCCACCCATGATATTGGGCTCTAAGCAGTCTTTCGAGACATTGAAGTAGTTCGCATTCGCGATACCGAGATCTATCATGATGTTGCCGTATGTTCCCGAGCTGTTGAAGTAATTATTCCAGATGAGGTTGTATTCTGGGTCGTTTCCGCCGTCTTGATCAAGCCATAAACCACCATTGACATTGTTTTCAATTCGAGACCCTGTAATGCTGTTGTAATCGGAGTTCCACTCTATTACGATTCCGTAAAGTTGATTGGAGTTTGCTGTTATGTTGGTGAGTGTGTTGTTGTCGGCAAAGTAGAGGCGGATTCCATAATCATCATTTTCCAGGGCATTGATGTTGGTGAGATTATTGTTGTCAGAGACCTGGATGAGGAGACCGGAGTTTTGCTTGTTTGTGTTGGCGGTTACATTGGACAGTATGCTGCTATTTGAGTAGTACAGGTAAATGCCAAAATCTTCATTCTCTGAGGCGTTAATATTGGTGAGGGTATTATTGTCAGAGGAACGGAGATTAAAACCATATAGTGAGTTATTATAGGTGGTTATGTTGTTCAGAGTATTATTCATCGAATACATCATGTAGACTCCTCTTACGTTGTTATTAGATATTGAATCGATGATGTTCGTGTTGTTCGTATAATAGAGAAAAATTCCATTATAATTTCTATCAGAAACATTTACTCCTGTTATTGTTATGTTTGTCGAGTTGATCAGGTAGACAATTCCTGCATTTGAACTGGAATTTATTTCTCCCTGAGCACTGTTAACCCAATAATATATGGATTTTCCTGATTTGACCTTATTCGATGTGTCAATGTCCTGTTTGTAGTCTGCGATAGATGAAGAGGAAACATAGAAATCATATTTATTGTTCTGCATGGAGCAATTGCGGAGCTTATTTTGTTCTGAAGTAATAATATAAATACCATAATTGGTGTTTGAGTTGGCCGTGATGTTGATGAGGGTGTTGTTGTTGGAGTTGGAAAGGGAGAGGCCGTATTGACTGTTGCCTGAGGCCGTGATGTTGGTGAGGGTGTTGTTGTGGAAATTGGAGAGGCTGAGGCCGTAGTAGTTGTCTGAGGCCGTGATGTTGGTGAGGGTGTTGTTGTTGGAGTTGGAGAGGGAGAGGCCGTATAATTGGTTGCCTGAGGCGGTGATGTTGGTGAGGGTGTTGTTGTCGGAGTTGGAGAGGCTGAGGCCGTAGTCGTTCTGGGAGGAGTTTATTTCCTCTATCCTGGAGTTTGTGGAATCCATGAGGTAGATGGCGTAGGCTGTGCCGAACGTGTTGAGGAATGTGGAGGTGTTCCGGATTGTGGTGTTATCCGAGTAGCGGAGATATATTCCATATTGGAAGTAGCTGATGTTGGTGCAGTCCCTGATTATGGAGTTATCGAAGCCGTCCGTGGCTTTGGAATAGATGCCGTAGTATGAGCCGGAATCGTCGCCGTAGATGGTGAAGCCGTTGCAGTCCAGGGTGATATTGTCCTTGCCTGAAAGGTTGATGCAGTGGGCCCCGGGGGAGGGGAGGTCTGCTGTGAGGCGGAGCGTGTCCCCTGAGGAGAGGGTGCCGTTCTGGAGGTAGCTGGAGCAGTCTGAGCAGGAAGCGCAGGTCCATGTGGTCTGGGCCTGAATGGGTGAGAGATGGTTGAAGGTGAAAAGAAAGAAGGATATCAGCATGATTGAGGCTGTGATCTTCTTCATATAATATATTAAGATGTCTTTTCGTTATATATTGTTATAAAGGTGATGTTGTGGTTCAAAAAAATCGTAAAAAGGCCAAAGCGCTTGTGCTCTTTTCAGGGGGCCTGGACTCCATACTGGCCGTGAGGCTCCTGGAGGAGCAGGGAATCTGGGTGGAGGCTGTTCACTTCACATGCCCGTTCTATTCGAGTGGGTGGGCCGGAAGGAGTGCAAGGAAGCTGGGGATACGGCTCCATGATGTCCCGGTGGACAGAGCCTATTTCAGGATGCTTGTTAAGCCAAGCCATGGATATGGCTCGCAGATGAATCCCTGCATAGATTGCAAGGTTTACATGCTGAGGAGGGCCGAGAGGCTCAGGAAGAGGCTGGGCCTGGACTTCCTAGCCACTGGGGAGGTTGTGGGTGAGCGGCCGTTCAGCCAGACCAGGCAGGCCCTGATGCTAGTGGAGAGGGAGGCGGGGCTGGCAGGGGGGGTGGTGAGGCCGCTCTCGGCCAGGTTGCTGCCTGAAACCAGGGCAGAGTCCAGGAGACTGCTCAGGGGGGAGGCCATGCTGTCCATGAGGGGGAGGACTAGGAGGCCCCAGATGGAGCTGGCCAGGAGGTATGGGATAAGGGAGTATCCCGCCCCTTCAGGGGGATGCCTGCTCACAGACCCGGAGTATGCCAGGAGGCTGAGGGGGTTCCTCAGGGAGGGGAGAGGCATAACCTGGGGTGAAGGAGAGCTTCTGAGGTATGGCAGGCACTTTGGGTTTGAAGGGTCCAGGATTGTTGTGGGAAGGAATGAGGAGGATAACGGAATCCTGCTGGGGTTGGCAAAGAAGATGGGGTTGGCAATGATTGAGGTGGTTGGTCATCCCGGGCCGCTCACGGTCATTCTTTCGAGGGGGAGGCTGAGAAAGGGGGTTGTGGAGGCAGCGGCCGGGCTAACTGTGAGGTATTCTGATGCACCGGGAAGGGGGCTGGTAAGGGTTGAGGTCAAAAAGGGCAGGACAAGGAGGGTTGTGGAGGCCAGGGCCACGTCAAAGGGAAGGCTTGAAAGGCTGAGGATATAGGACCTGGGCGGAATTTATATAGTGGCTTGAGCTAATTATAATTGTATGGTATCAATACAACCCGAGGCCAGGAGGATTATATCTGAGATAAAGGCCCTGAAGATACAGGGGGCCACAAAGATTGCTGGTTCTGGAGTCAGGTGCATTGAAATAACGGCCAGGAAGAGCAAGGCCAAGTCAAGGACGGTCTTCATTGCCGAGCTTCATAATCTGAATGAGAAGCTGGCACACTCGAGGCCGACAGAGCCTGCCCTGAGGAACGCCATCAAGTCTGTCCTTTTGAGGGTGCAGATGTATGAGGAATTTGACACCATAAAGCACTACACTGTTCAGGTGTGCAGGAACTACATCAAGGAACTCAAGAGCATGATAAACAAGATAGCTGACATAGGCTCCAATCAGATAAAGGACGGTGAGAAGATTCTCACGCACTGCCACTCGGAGCACGTCATAGCAATACTGAGGGCAGCCAGGAAGCAGGGCAAGCATTTCGAGGTCTATGTGACTGAGACCAGGCCCAGGTACCAGGGAATCATAACAGCCAAGAAGCTCATCAAATCAGGGATAAAGGTCACGTACTGCATAGATGCCGCAGTGGGTTATATAATGAGGGACATAACCAAGGTCCTGGTTGGATGCGATGCCATACTGGCTGACGGCTCGATTGTGAACAAGGTGGGAACCTTTCCCATTGCCATAACGGCCAACAAGTTCGGGATACCGGTGGTGGTGGCCGGGGGGACCTATAAGTTCGATGCCCAGACCATTCTGGGGCAGCCCGAGCCCATAGAGCACAGGGATCCCTCTGAGGTCATAAGCCCGAGGGCCATTCCCAAGGCCGTGGTGATAAACCCGGCCTTTGATGTCACGCCAGCCGAATACGTGCACAGCCTGGTCACAGAGAAGGGCATAACCAAGCCCGAGTGGGTAAGGGAGCTGGCTGAAATCTAGAGTAGATGCCTGAGCAGAGAGATTCGGTCAGGACCGAAAAGAATCGAAACTGAGTTAATACCCCCATACAAGCTTTTTATATGAAGGGATATAATGTATATATAATGAGAAGGATAAATTGGAAGTCCAAGTCTGCAATCCTGTTGTCCGTGCTGATTCTTGTCTCTATATCTGCTTTTGGAAGCGTGATTTCACAGGGCTACCAGAACTGCACCGATACTGATGGCGGGAAGGATTATTATGTTAAGGGAAGCGTTTCTGTGTGTTCTAGTTATGATGAGAAATATGTGGCAGTCTGCAGTGTTCCTGTTGACGATAGTTGTACATACTGTACAGGTACATGCTTGCCTGGTACGGATTGTGAGCTTTCCTGTGGGGCTGTGGTTGAGTACTACTGCGATGATAATGAAATCAAGGACGAGACGTACGTTTGTCCGAACTTCTGTGAAGATGGAGCTTGCATAAAAGGAAAAGAACCTTATTGTAGTGCTATAGGAACCAAAAGCGAAGGTTGGTATAAATATAATGATTTAATAAAATATGCTAACTGTAACAGTTGTTTTTCTGAATGTAAGGCTGTTGGAACACTCTCAGAAGGCTGGTATAGTTCATGTGACGACTCTTTGATAGAATGGGAAAGGTGCAGTGAAACAGGATGTGTTGATTCTGACGGTGGGAAGGATTATTATGTTAAAGGCACTACCTGCATTGGAGGGGGCTCAACTGAAATCCACTGTGAAGTTGACAAATGCATCCACCTAGATTGTGTTGGTTGCAAGGACCAGATAATCGAGTATTACTGCAGCGGTGATGCGAATTCTTCGGGGATTCAGAGCAAAACCGTTGAATGTCCGAACGGCTGCGAGGACGGGGCCTGCATAAAAGGAAAAGAACCTTATTGTAGTGCTATAGGAACCAAAAGCGAAGGTTGGTATAAATATAATGATTTAATAAAATATGCTAACTGTAACAGTTGTTTTTCTGAATGTAAGGCTGTTGGAACACTCTCAGAAGGCTGGTATAGTTCATGTGACGACTCTTTGATAGAATGGGAAAGGTGCAGTGAAACAGAATGCGAACAAGTAGGAAACTCATGCTGCATTGATAATGTGTGTAGTGCAATGGCATGCCTAAACGGGGAGAAATTAATCTTTGAAGGCTGTGATGAAAACTGCCATGTAATAGGAAGGTGTGTTCCAGAAGAATGCGAACAAGTAGGAAACTCATGCTGCATTGATAATGTGTGTAGTGCAATG
>CAZAEI010000011.1:0-3199 GCA_964484305.1 uncultured archaeon | reverse complement strand
ATCTTTGAAGGCTGTGATGAAAACTGCCATGTAATAGGAAGGTGTGTTCCAGAAGGAAATGTCTGCGGTAATGGTATATGCGAAACCGGTGAAACCTGGGAGACATGCCCGCGGGATTGTGAAAGGCCGGAGTGCCCTGAGAGGATCGATCTGTACTTCAATAAGTATGAGTATTATCCAGGCGACTACCTTGAGGTTACTGTAAAGATTTATGATAGTTATGGGAACCTGATGCCAAATCAGGTGTTCAATATTTACAATGAAGAGCAGGGTGTGAGTTCAACCCTTTATACCGATTCCACTGGAATTTATAAATCAACCTCAACCATACAGTCGGATCCGGAATATGATGGGAGATGGACATTCATGGTCTCTGTAAGCGAGGAAAGATGCCCTTACATCTCGGATAAGGAGACAATCTACATTAGAATATCAACAAAATGTGGCGATGGTTTCTGTGATGAGGATGAAAAGGAATTGGTATGCGAGACTGTGTGTACACCTTGCCCCATTGAAGAGCCCCCAATGATTAAGGAAATCGAGGCCTCAGTCACAGGGGCTGTCACACAAGCTATGACAACCACTCAGCAGGCCACATTAGAAACAGTAGACGCCATCGCTGTGGAAGAGGTGTGTGGGTGCACGACATACTGCCATGTTAAATGCCCGGATGATTGCACTCCTAACTGTGGGGATGGGATTTGTGATAGAGGTAGCTGTGAAGCCGAAGGTTGCCCCATACCTGAAAACGAGAAGAACTGCCCTAGAGACTGCAAAGAACCGAATTACTGCGGCTCTCAATCCTCAGATTCTGACTGCATATGCCCGGAGGGTTATAGAAAGGAGAGGTTTGAACTACCATGCTCGAAAGGGTTTCAAGAAGGAACGGATTACGAAGGGATAGGAGAAATATCAGAGAAAGGATACCGCAATGCCTACTGGCAATGTTATGATGGTGCAGAGTCATATGAGGGCGGGAGCACATCATGCAAGAGCACGGAAACATGGGAGAGATATGCAAAGGATTTCTGTGAAGGGCGCTGCAACGATTACGAAAAGTGTGGGGTGAACAGCTTCAGGGTATGGAATGAATGCGGCACGAGCGGGACGTGCGTATATTACAGGTGCGTTCCGGCCTACAAGTATTTGTATCTTTCCACTGACAAACACACCTATAATCTTAATGAGCAGGTTGAGATATACACAAACACCTTTGGAATGGGTGACCTGGAGGCAGGAATAAAGGAGATTAAGGTATCTGTTAATAATCCCTATGGAACTTCTGAAGTGGTCACCCTGAATGCTGTCTGCACAACTACTGGTGCGTGTCCTGAGTGCGTTCCAGGCCATTACTGCCCGCCCTGCAAAACTTACACTGTATGTAAATACACTGGTACGTTTAGAGGGACAGACGCAGTCGGTCTCTACAGCGTAAAGTTAGTTTCTGAAGGAACAGAGTGGGTAATCAATCCCACTTCCTTCATGGTTTATGATTACTCCCTGCTGGAAAAATACCTCATACTGAAAGACATAGATGGTTACGTATACAAGGACTCCCAGGTGAGCCCGGGCCCTGAGGGCGTTATGGGATACATGGCATCCTATGAGAAAGATGACAGACAATATGCGGCCGTGGTGGTTGATTTTGAAACCAGGGATGATTTGGAGAAATACTTGAGCGCAGCCTTCCAACAGTATACACCGAGGGAGAAAGGGGTAGATGAATACTATGTTTATGTTTTCGAGGATTACGGCCAGAAGGTGTACATATGGACATACAAGACATTCCTTATCGGGGTTATGGAACACATGCCGGTTACATTCACAGGTGACGTTAAATCCATTCCTGTTGAAGTTCCGGTTAAACAAAGCATCACCGAGGAAGCTGTTGCCATAGAAGAAAGAGAGTATGTTAAAGAGCCCGGTTTCTTGACTGGTATGGTTATAACTGGAATGCCTGTCGTTGAAACACCGGCGTCGATTTACTGCGGCATGGACTCTATGCATCCTGAATGTATATGCAAGGGAGATGAAATCAAAGAGGAATTCACACCAACATGCATAGGTGGAGTATGCGAAACGCATTACAGGTGTGTGCCTCCATATCCAGAAGAGCTCTTGAAGGCTTATCTGGACAAGTATCCAAGCGATATCAAGGCCACGGGAACAGAATGCGAAGAGAAAGGCGGATATTGCATTCACTTCGAGGATCTATGCAGGGAGGGATTCGAGGAGGTAGGGTTTGCCTGCAAAACTAAGTCTGAGAAATGCTGCATTGGGGAGGTGGACAGGGGTGACTTCCTGGAGATGGTGATGAAACTAGAGGGTATAAGGATCAGAATGGACAAGCTTGAGAGGCAGGCCAGGGCCTTGTCTGAATACTACGATTCTGTTGGCGATGATGAGAGGGCAAATAAATTCAGTGACGTGGCAGAGATGTTCGCCACTGCGAAGGATATGATTGATGATATAATTGCGAAGATAAGGGCGAACCTTGATAACCTGGAGGGAATAAGAAGCGAGGTGAAAAGGGATATATACGATCTCAGGATGTACATAAGCAGCATACTTGACAAAATGGTTTCCTGACCTTGAGGAGGGATTTGAATGGCGGGCCTTTACGATGAGATGAGAAGAGCAAAACCCGTGATAGGAAGTTCCAGGAAGGTTTATGCGCTTGTTCTGGTAGTGGTTGTTCTGGTAGGTGTTATAGGATTCCTCATTTACGGTGGTTATGGTGGATTGCCTTTTACAACAGAAAGGGTAACTAATCCCGAACAGGCAGCCAACACGCTCTCGGACCTTGGAAACGATCTGGGTGGAATTACAGATGAGTTAAAAGGTATGGAAAATCTTCTTTAGCAAACATTTGCATGTTTTGCCTATCGGCTTTTGTGTAAGCGGCATCTATATTCATGAATTTGTCTGGTAGAGTTTGCATGTTGCTTACTTGTGCCCCGTAGGGTATCGGCTTGCAGAAGTCGGCAGCTACCGGAAGGCGTAACGGAGCGTTAGCGGAGGTTTCCAAAGGGAACTCCCTGCGAAGCAGTGGATAGCCTCCTTTCTGGCTTAAGCCTCTTTCTTAAAAAGAGGCTTACATGAACCCCTCGGCGTCCCTCCCTTTTCTGGGAAATCATTCTGTATATAGTATCTCCGAATGCAGCATAAACTGACCATCTTATTCAACGATGTACACATA
>CAZAEI010000010.1:7888-37815 GCA_964484305.1 uncultured archaeon | reverse complement strand
ATTGAAGCATTAAAGACATTAGGCGGGTTAATAAAACTCAGGGGTAAAGTAAAAGAAATAGCAAAAAACTCAGAATTTCAGCAACTTTTCTTGGGAGAGGATAGGAACAATGTTATAATAAATGTTAAAGGAGATCTCTATTTAGGTGATTTAAGTAAGATAACCCCTGCTACTAAGAAAAAACTTCTAAGCGGGTTAAAAACCCCAGAAAAAGAAACAAAGAAAGATATAAGCTTCTTCAAATACGGATTTTATCCAAGAGTTCTGGAATATTCAGGGACTAAAATAACTGATAAGAAATTAGAAGAATATCTGAAATATGCTAAGTCATCAACAAGGAACCTGTTTGAGATGTCATTATATGCAAAGGCCCTATTTGATAAAGGCAGAGATACAGAAGCTAATAGAATTAGAAGTGATATAGGTAACCATTATGGAAAGACGGGAAGAAAATTCTGCAATTTGTATCTTCAGGGATATATAGATAATTTTATAGAATATCTTAATGCTGCGCATGGAGATAAGACCGAAGAGATTAAAAAGAATTTTGAATCTGAGATTATGGATTTTGTTGAGCATTCAGAAAACATTTTTTTCATCCACCCAAACTCAGACCCAAAATTAATCACTATGCAAATTCTGGCTGCTATAAATAGAAATGAAATATATATTGCCTTGCATGCAGGCGGATCAAATATTAAGAAAGCAAATGAGATTTTTAGCAGTATAAAAAAAGATGCTATATCAAAGGAATATGATATCAAAGAAGAGAATCTTGAATCAAAGTCAAAATGCCTTCTATTTAATGTCTATATAACTAAGACCTTATGATATTGACACTATTCTTTAAGCATGAGGAATCAAATTATATTTAAACATGCTTTTCAAGATTGATATAACCGTGACAGGGTGCATGCTCATGTCTTCTAGGAAGGGAACCCAGGAATCCAGGGAGGAGTTTGTGGGAATGACCACACCAAAGGCCAGGTTCTCCGAGTGGTTCTCTGAGGTCATTGCCAAGGCCGGGCTTGCGGACATCCGCTACAACGTCAAGGGGTTCATAGTCTTCAGGGAGTGGTCGGTCCTGGCCATGGAGGCCATGTACGCCCTGTATGAGAGGGAGATGCAGAGGAGAGGCCACAAACCAGTCTGGTTTCCTGCTGTCATACCCGAGAAGAACTTCAAGCTCGAGGCCGAGCACGTGGAGGGCTTTGCTCCGGAGGTCTTCTGGATAACCGAGACAGGCTCAGGCGAGAGGCTCACAGAGAGGCTGGCCCTTAGGCCGACCTCTGAGACAGCCATGTACAACATGTATTCAAAGTGGATAAGGTCCTGGCGGGACCTTCCCCTAAAGCTCTACCAGCGTTGCCAGGTCTGGAGGTACGAGACCAAGTCCACCAGGCCCTTCATAAGGAGCAGGGAGTTCCACTGGATTGAGGGCCACGATGTGTTTGCCACACTCAGGGAGGCCGAGGCCCAGGTCAAAGAGGACATGGATATAACCGAGAGGGTGATGCACCAGGAGTTCGGCATCCCCTTCATACCCATCAAGAGACCCAGCTGGGACAAGTTCCCGGGCGCTGTCTATACCTTTGCTTCGGACAGCCTCATGCCCGACAGGAAGATAATACAGCAGCCCTCAACCCACTTGCTAGGCCAGAACTTCTCAAAACCCTTTGATATCAGGTTCACAGACAAGTCGGGTAAGGAGAAACATGCCTGGCAGACCTGCTACGGCCCTGCCATTTCAAGGATGATGGCCTCTGTGATAGCACTGCACGGCGATGACAGGGGCCTGAGGTTCCCATTCAGGATAGCCCCGCTCCAGGTCGTTATAATCCCGATAAGCCCCATGGGCGAGAAGGCGGTCAGGGCCTTCTGTGAATCGGTCAGGGAGACCCTCTTCGAGGCAGGCCTCAGGGTTGAGGTTGACGGCTCTGACTACACTCCGGGCTGGAAGTTCAACCACTGGGAGATGAAGGGGGTTCCAATCCGCCTGGAGATAGGCCCCAAGGAAACCAGGGCAAAATCAGTCACTCTGGTGAGGCGCGATACTGGAGATAAGAAGTCAGTCTCTATCAAGGGTCTGCTCAAGACCATGCTTAAGGAGGGAGAACTCCTAAGCCAGAACCTCAGGGGGCAGGCAGATGCCTTCTTCAGGGAAAACAGAAGGGAGGCCAGGACCCTTGATGAACTGGGGAAGGCCCTTGCAAGGGGGGGCCTTGTAAGATGCGGATTCTGTTCCCTGGAAATAGAGGGCGTTCCCTGTGCTGAGAGGGTCAAGGACGAGTTCCACGCCGAGTTGAGGGGCGAGCGCGCTGACAAGAAGGAGAAGGCCACAGGAAAGTGCGTGGTCTGCGGAAAGTCCGCCAGGCACGTAGTCTATATAGGAAAGGAGTACTAGCCCATAACCAATTCCAGAACCCATCGGGTATCCTTCAGACCATCCAATACAAAATCAGCCCATGCCTTTTCCAATTCCCCCCTCGAGCTGTGACCTGAAGCAACACCAATGGTCTTTACTCCAGTCACTTTTCCTGCCTTAATATCCCTAGGTGTGTCCCCCACAACAATAATATTGGATTCACTCCACTGGTTGCACAGAGCCTGCCAGTAGATGAACCAGTTATTTAAGCCTTATCTAGCAATAATAGCAGAGTGGTGGAGAATATGGGTGAACACCGGGTACCTGGATAGAAATCCCCTCTTTTTCAGAAGCGCAGATTATCCCCCCTTTGCGGGTTGTGAAGTATTTATTGGTCCCTGCCCTAAGTATATAGAAAACCGAGGCGTTGCATTATCATGAAAAAGACGAAAAAGGGAACCAGGAAGGTGGCGGGGAAGCAGGCAAAGGAAGGGCTTTCCGGAAAGAGATGGGAGCCCTCCTTTGAGGAGCCCATAAGGAGGGCCTGGAAGAAGGGTAAGTCATTCCGGTTCAGCCCCAGGGCCCCGGGCAGGGTCTTCTCCATAGACACACCGCCGCCCTATGTAAACGCCCCAATCCACATGGGCCACGCAGCAACCTATACAATCATGGATTTCATTGCCAGGTTCAAGAGAATGACCGGCCACAACGTTCTCTTCCCCCTGGGGCTTGACAGGAACGGCCTTCCCATCGAGATGGCTGCAGAGAAGCGGTTCGGGATATCCATATCAGAAACACCCAGGGAGAAGTTCATAGAGGCATGCAAGAAGATTCTTGAGGAGTCCAGCGCCGAGAGCCTGGATGCCTTCTATAAGCTCGGCCACTCCTACAACTCCTGGGATGTCGGCACAGGGCCGGGAGAGATATACCTCACAGACTCTGATGACTACAGGGCCATGACCCAGGCCACATTCATAGAGCTCTGGAACCGGGGCCTTGTGAAAAAGGACAAGAGGGTGAGCAACTACTGCCCCTCCTGCCAGACCACCATAGCTGATGCAGAGATTGAATACAGGAACATACCCACAGAATTCGTTCATGTTAAATGGGGTGTGAGGGAAACCGGGGAGAAGGTTGTGATAGGCACCACGAGGCCGGAGCTCCTCTGCTCCTGCAGCATGGTGATATACAACCCCCAGGACGAGAGATACAAGCACCTCGAGGGAAGGCATGCTGTCATACCCCTCTATGGCAGGGAGGTCCCCATAATGGCGCACCCCATGGCCAAGATTGACAAGGGGACAGGCCTCGTCATGATGTGCTCCTTCGGGGATTACTCTGACATCATCTTCTACAGGGACATGAAGCTCAAACCCGTCATAGCCATAGGCAGGGACGGAAGGATGAACAGCAAGGCAGGCTTCCTCAGGGGCATGGGTGTGGAGGCAGCCCGGAGGGAGATGAAGTCCCGGCTCGAGAAGGCAGGCCTTGTGGAGAAGACCGAGAATATCATGCACAGGACCCCCATATGCGAGAGGAGCAAGGATCCCCTTGAGTTCATCGAGCTCTCTGAATACTACCTCGAGCAGCTCGACTGGCTGACGCCACTCAGGAGGGATGTCGTCCAGAAGACCAGTTTCTTTGCCCCGAAGTCGAGGCAGATTCTCAAGGACTGGATGAACGGCCTGAGCATGGACTGGGCAGTCTCCAGGAGGAGGTACTATGCGACAGAGATTCCACTGTGGTATTGCAGGGCCTGCGGCGAGACCATTGTTCCGCCCAAGGGAGGGTATTATCGGCCCTGGAGGGAGAAGCCCCCTGTCAGGGCCTGCCCGAAATGCGGTGGCAGCGACTTCCAGGGAGAGGATAGGGTCTTTGACACCTGGTTTGATTCATCGATATCGCCCGTGGCAATCCTGGGATATGACCTAAGCGGGGCATTCTTCAGGAAGAACCACCCCTGCTCCCTGCGGCCCCAGGGCAAGGAGATAGTCAGGACCTGGCTCTACTACACCCTCCTGAGGTGCTACCAGCTCACCGGAAAGCCGATATTCGAGAACATCTGGATTCACTACCACATCCTGGACGAGTCCGGCAAGAAGATGTCCAAGAGCCTCGGGAATGTGATAGACCCCCATGAGGTCGTAGAGAAGTTCGGCGCAGAGCCCTTCAGGCTCTGGTGCGCCCTTGAGGGGGACATAACCACCTCTGATCTGAGGTGCTCGTTCGAGCGCATAGAGAGCTCGGGCAAGTTCCTCACCAAGCTCTGGAACGTGGCCAGGTTCGTCTCTGGCTTCCCCGCTCCCAGGGGCAGAAAAACCCTCCAGCCCACTGACAGGTGGATACTCCAGGAGGCCAATGAGCTGATTGATTTCACAAGGAAGCGCTACGAGGTCTTTGACTTCCACAAGCCCGCTGTCAGGATAAAGAACTTCCTCTGGGAGACCTTTGCCAGCCACTACCTCGAGCTCGTCAAGAACAGGGCCTACAACCAGACAGGGGCCTTCACAGGGGCCGAGCAGAACGCTGCCCTGTACACCCTGAACCACGTGCTCGATACAGTCCTGCTACTACTCTCGCCGATAGCGTGCTTCTCAACCCACAGGATATACAAGGAGCTGAGGGGCAGGGCCATTGAAAGGGAGGCCTTCCCCAAGCAGCTCAGATTCAGGGGAAAGAAGCATGGATTCACCACAAGGGATCTCATGTCCCTGAACAGGAAGCTCTGGAAGAGAAAGAAGGGCAAGGGCTTATCACTCAGGTCCCCCATAACCTATGCCATGCTTCCCGGCAGGTTCAGACCAATCGAAAGGGACCTCAGGGAGGCCCACCACATCGAGAAGCTGGAGTGGGGAGAGATGACAAAAATCGTTATCTAGCGACCCGTCTTAAGGAATTTGGCTATTTTTTCACTCGCAAAGCCGAGGGAAAAGTATTTAAATGCCCAAATCAAACACTTTATTAGTTGTTATCTGTGCGCAGGCACATTCGAGTCGGAGCGAGAATATGGGCATAAGAAAACTCACAGACCTTGAAAGGGAGCTGAACGGTTCCTATACCGAGAACCTCTCCATAAACACGGATTCAAGCAATCCCTGCATCAGGGATGTTCTCAGGATGCTGGGAGACCGGACACTCTCCCTTTCACTCCGAAGGCGCATCAGGCTGAACTGATTTCTGATTCTCTATTTAACCTCTGAACCCCAATTCTATATTGCAGTACATGCTGACCTGCAATGAATGAACAGGGTCAGATTGTGAGGGATATGCTTGAGATAGTCTTCCTTGGAACAGGCTCGGGAATACCGAGCAAGAGAAGGAACCCCGCCTCGATATGGCTCCAGTACGAGGACGATGCCTTCCTCTGGGACTGCGGGGAGGGGACCCAGAGACAGCTCATGGCAGCCAGGACCAGCTTCATGAAAATCAACAGGATATTCATAACCCACTGGCATGCGGACCACTGGGCAGGCCTCATAGGCCTCATGCAGACCATGAACATGGAGGGCCGAAAGAAGGCCCTGCACATATACGGCCCTGAGGCCGAGCGGTTTGTGGGAGACCTCCTCGACCTCGACTACTGGGGACCGAGGTTCAGGGTGGTTCCCCACAACGTCCCCTTTGAGGGAAGCGAGCTCATGCCTGTTTACGAGTCCAAGAGGTTCACCATACTCTCAATCCCGGTCGAGCACACCGTGCCCTCTGTGGGCTATGCCTTCCACGAGCACGATGTCTGGAACGTCGACATCCAGAAGGCCGGGAAGTTCGGGCTCCACCAGGGCCCCCTTGTAGGAAAACTCAAGAGGGACGGCAAGGTCAGGGTCGGAGGGAAGCTCGTGACCCTGAAGCAGGTGGGCTACATCAAGCCAGGCATCCGCGTGGCCTACACAGGGGATACAGAGCCCTGCAAGAACCTGGAGAAGCTCTGCCAGGGTGTGGACCTCGCGATACACGACGCCACCTTCCTTGAGGAGAGAGCGGACCGCATGCACGGCGACGTCAAGGCCGCTGCAAGGCTGGCCAAGAAGTGTGGGGTGGGCGAACTCATACTCACCCATTTCTCGAGGCGCTACACAGAAATCAAGCCCCTCAGGGACGAGGCCCTGAAGATATTCAATAGGACAAGGGTGGCCGAGGACTTTATGAGAATAAGGCTCAAGAAGAGCAACCGCTAGATTCCTGCCAGCGAAAACTTTATATACCAGTTAATGTAGCTATTCTTAAGTGACAAATTAATATCTCATAAAACTTATATAGACCAGCCGGATAATGTGATACCATGGGAAACTATCGGTACATAACCAACAGGACCCTGCTGAATAAGGCGGGTGAGGAGAAGGGCAGCATAGCCGTGATGGTCCCAAACAGCTCTGACATGGCCAAGGTCAGGTACAAGTGCCCTGAGTGCGGCCACACCGAGCAGGGTGAGAGGGAGTGGAAGAGGCCCTTTTCTTTAAAGTGCTCCGGATGCGGTTTCCTCATCAGGCTTGCCAGGCTCAAGGACGAGATAAAGAAGGAAAAGAGGAAGGCAAGGGCCTGATTCACGCCTGAGTAAAGCTTTATAAACCCCCCTTTTCAACTGCTAATTGTGTGAGCCGGGTACATAGCTTCGCTGCCCTTTCGGGTTTTCCGCCGGCGCTTTTGAGGAAGCGTCAGCTCCCGTAAAAGGGCCGTGAGGAAGCTCCACTCACCTAAGCCTTTTTCAGAAAAGGCTTAAGCCAAAAGGAGTTGGTCTCCGCTTTGCTACGACCAACTTCCGGAAACTTGAGCATTGATGAGAAGGGCACTGCACCGCCGGGAGGCGGGGGCTGAGAAGCCCGTGTCAGGAGCAGAAAGAAACTGCCCCTGTGAAACACTGAAGGCAAGGACCTGCTGGCGACGGCTGGTATGAGCCCGAGTTCCGAAGCAGGGGCCAGGTGAAAAGGCCTGGCAATGCAGGGGTGCAAGCTTTAAGCGCATTAGACAGATGCTATGGTCCCTATACCTCCTTGAGGAGTGCGGGGCGACAGAAAGTGGGCTACTCCCGGCACACACACCTAAAATTCTCCACAGCTTTTATTGCTTGCATTCAATAGGGTCTCATGAACCGGCTATCTGCTTACGGGATTACCAGGGAATACATAAGGGAATCACTCAGGCACTCCGTGATTATTACGGCATCCGGAATCCTTGTTATTACCTCACTGGGCATCCTGACCAAATCCTGGGGCCTCCAGGAATTCAGCATTGCCTATGTATTATACTACATCATTCTTTCGGTTCCTGTTCAGGAGATAATAATCAGGGGATTCCTGCAGACCAGGCTCGAGGGGATGATGAGGCCCTGGATTGCCATATTAATATCATCCATTATCTTCGGCTTGATTCACATGCCCGATGCCCTCCTGGCAGCCCTTACCTTTTCCGCAGGCCTCGCGTGGGGATACTCCTTCCACATAAAGAGAAACCTGGCAGGGCCTGTTACAAGCCATGCATTACTCGGCCTCTATCTCTTCCTTTTCGTGATGTAACGGATTTAAATACACCTCACAAATCTTATAGTATGGGAAAGAAAAACAAAATCCAGATGCCCCAGAGCACGGCCGGGCTTGTCAGATACTTCGACGAGTCCAAGGAGAGGATAAAGTTCAAGCCAGAGCACATAGTAGCGGCCTGCGTGGCCATAATAGTTATAGAGATTCTCCTGAAGATGGGCTTCCTGATTTGATTCTTCAGAGCAAAGCATTTAACAGAGCCTGACAATTCTATTCTATGGACAGGCCCAAATACGGCATGCTTACCAGCCCCGCCAGGGACATACTTTCTGAGATTAGAACAGCCCACCGGATGGGATTTGATTACGTCGAGCTCGGGATTGAGATTCCCGAGGGTCACCCGGACATCATCAAAAGAGAGCGCCGGGCCATCCTGGAGGCCCTGAAGCCGCTTGGGCAGCCGATTGCGCACACCGCGTACTGGTTCGACCTGTGGTCTGACTACGAGGGGGTCAGGCGGGCCTGGGTTGAGGTCGGAAAGAAATCTGTTGATGCTGCCTCACCCCTGGGCTGCAGCAAGCTCAACATCCATGCCCCAATCCTGCACGGAATGTACAGGGGTGAGCCATACAAGAGCAGGGCCATCAAGAACATGGTCAGAAGCCTCAGGGAGCTTGTCCGCTATGGCCGCGGCAGGGGAATAAAAATCATGATGGAAAACATGCCTGAACCGGACTGCATGCGTTTCAGAGAATTCTCCTGCATACTGGGCAGGGTCCCCGGCCTTGGGGCGCATGTCGACACCGGCCACGCCTTTGTCGAGGGAGGGATGGCTGCGGTATCCAGGTATATCAGGGCCTTCAGGGAC
Organism: uncultured archaeon; assembly: GCA_964484305.1. Classification (GTDB taxonomy): domain Archaea; phylum Aenigmatarchaeota; class Aenigmatarchaeia; order QMZP01; family QMZP01; genus DAOVFN01. Next base: position 29,108 of record CAZAEI010000010.1, on the reverse strand, counting down.
AGGCTCGAACACATCCATTTCAGTGATAATCAGGGCGAACAGGATGACCACATCGGGATAGGCCAGGGCGCGATAGACTATTTCAGGGTGATGAGGCTCCTCAGGAGGATTCGCTACGACAAGACCATAACGCTGGAGATATTCTCAGGCAGGAAGGATCTCAAGAACTCCCTTAAAACAATCAAGGCCATAGAGGAGGAGGTATGGTGAGGATAATGCTCGGGCCTGCGGGTTCATCTGGTTACGGAACCCTTGAAGGCATAAAGTTCGTCAAGGAGCAGGGCTTACAGTGCATGGAGGTAGAGTTCGTGCGCGGGGTAAAGATGAAGAACGAACTTGCAAAGCAGTGCGGCAAGGTGGCCAGGGATTTGAACATCTCTCTCAGTTTACACGCGCCCTACTATATAAACCTTTCCTCTGCAGAGATGGAGAAGAGAAGGGCCAGCGTCAAGCGAATCCTCGACTCCTGTGAGAGGGGCCATCATCTGGGGGCCACTCATGTGGTCTTCCATCCTGCATACTACGGCAAGCTCTCGCCTGAGAAGACATATGAGATTGTGCGGGATGCTGTAAATGACATGCAGTCTGTCCTTGACAAGAAGGGCTGGAATGTCAGGCTCGCCCCGGAGACCACGGGAAGGGTCTCCCAGTGGGGAACCCTTGACGAAACCCTCAAGCTCGCCAGGGAGACGGGCTGCTCATTCTGTGTGGATTATGCGCACATCTACGCGCGAAACCGCGGGAATATCGACTACGGCCAGGTCCTGGATAAAATCCAGAAGTCAGAATGTAAGCATATCCATTGCCACTTCTCCAACATCAACTACGGCCTGAAGGGAGAGCTCAACCACTTGGTCCTGGACAGCAGGCCGCCCTTTGAGCCTCTGGCCAGGGGAATCCTGGAGAGAGGACTTGATGCTACAATAATATCTGAATCCCCCATAACATGGCGCGACAGCCTGAAGATGAAGGGGGTATTCGAGAAGCTGGGTTATAAATTCTAGATGTTCGACTTTCGCCATAATCCCGGACAGTCATTTATAACTTTGGACATCAAAAGATAAGGTAAATTGATGCAAGGTTAATGATTACATGCCGTCATTCACAGTTTGAAACAAGACGGCTCTGTAACAAATCGCAAGGCGAAGTGATACATGCGGGCGCAAAGTGCCTGATGGTGAAGTTTATGATAGAGATTCGCATACACGGAAGGGGCGGCCAGGGTGCTGTAACAGCCGCATCTCTTCTTGCCATGGCCGCAGGCCATGATGACAAATACTCCCAGGGCTTCCCGGCCTTTGGGGTGGAGAGGAGGGGTGCCCCGGTCAGGGCCTTTGTCAGGATTTCAGACAAGCCCATAACCATACGCTCCCAGATATACAGCCCTGATTATGTAATAATAATGGACCCCACGCTCTGCGAGCTCCCTGAGATAACAGAGGGAATAAAGCCCGAGACAGTGATTGTCATAAACAGCAAGGCAGGTCAGGGTGAGTTCAGGAACAAGACCTATCATTATGATGCGACCACCCTTGCCCTTGAGGTCCTGGGAAGGGACATCGTGAACACCGCAATACTCGGTGTGTTCGCCAAGGCCACCGGCCTGGTCTCCCTGAAGGGTATACTCGATGCAATAGACAGGAACTTCCCTGACAAGCTGGCTGTGAAGAACAAGGAGCTGGTAGATAAGGCCTACAGGGAAACCAAGGCGTAACGCAAGGTTAATGATTACATGCTGACTTGCAATGGATGAACAAAGTCGGATGGTGAAGGAGAACGTGCCGTTCTGAAGGGACGGAGGTTGAAGGATATGACAGATAAGCTCAATCCCGGAGCAGTGGCTGACAGGCCAGGCTCCTCAAAGCAGAACAGGACAGGCTCCTGGAGGACCTTCAAACCGCTTGTCACTGATAGGTGTATAGGCTGCGGGATATGCGTCCAGTACTGCCCGGAGGCCTGCATAGAGGTCAGGACGGTCAAGGGCAAAAAGAGGGCAGTCATCAACTATGACTTCTGCAAGGGCTGTCTGATATGCCTGGGCGAGTGCCCGCAAAAGGCCATAGAATCAGAGAGGGAGAGAAAATAACACAGGGTTAATGATTAAATGCTGAACTGCACAGAATTGCAAACAGGGTTTGCAAAAATTGCAACCTACGGTTGCAATGAATGAACATAGTCAGATGGTGAGGTAAATGGGTAAAAACGTCGTCGAGGTATCACATGCAGTTTCGGAAGCAGTAAAGCTCTGCGAGCCGGATGTCATGGCAATCTATCCAATCACGCCGCAGACCCACGTGAGTGAGGGCCTATCCCAGATGATAGCAGACGGCGAGGTCAGTGCAGAGAAAATCAATGTCGAGTCAGAGCAGTCCGCGATGTCAGCCTGCATAGGCGCTCAGGCCACGGGCCTCAGGGCCTATACCGCTACATCGAGCCAGGGGCTTGCCCTGATGCACGAGATGCTCTTTGTAGCATCCTCCATGAGGCTGCCCATAGTCATGACCGTGGTCAACCGCTCCCTTTCAGCTCCGCTGAGTATATGGAACGACCAGCAGGACTCCTTTTCCCAGAGGGACACGGGCTGGATTCAGCTCTATGTGGAGGACGGCCAGGAGGCCCATGACACCCAGGTCCAGGCCTTCAGGATAGCCCAGGAGACCACCCTCCCTGTAATGATGTGCATGGACGGATTCATGCTCTCCCATATGTATGAACCAGTGGAATACCTGACCAAGAAGCAGGTCAGCGATTTCGTTCCCAAATACAAGCCTGAATACGCCCTGAATCCCGACAAGCCAGTCACCATGGGAACCCTGGGGACTCCCCAGTACTACATACAGTTCAGGAAGCAACTCCAGGATGCAGTCCTGGCCAGCAGGAATACCATCAAGAAAGTCAACAGCGAGTTTGCCAGGGCCTTTGGCAGGTCCTATGGGAACGGCCTGATAGAGGAAATTGGCATGAAGGGCAGGAAGCATGCCCTGATAACCATAGGCTCTGTTACCGGCACGGCAAGGGCAGTGGCCGAGAAAGAGGGCATCGGCATAATCAAGGTAAGGGGCCTTAGGCCATTCCCCGAGGATGACCTGAGGAGGGCCTGCTCGGGCCTCGAGTCTGTTGGGGTTCTGGAGAAGGACATCTCCCTGGGAGCGAACGGAAGCCTCTTTGACGAGGTGAAGGCCGCACTCTACGGCACAAGGGACAGCCCGGCTGTCTCAAATTTCATAGCCGGAATCGGCGGCCGCGACATCACCATGGACGACCTCTCCGGCGTCATGAAGAAAATCAAGGCCGGCAGGGAAGTCAGGGAATGGGTCATGTAGCCAGCCTTTTTCAAGAAAAGGCTGGAGCCAAAATGAGGTGTCTTCCGATACCCCTACGGGGCACAAGAACTCCGGTCTACTTCCAGAAAAACTATTGCTTCATGTACATTTCTTCCCACCTCTCGAGCTCTTTCTCTGTTGGCAGGTCATCATCAGGCTCCTTAACCCTTTTCGGTTCCGGGTGGAGCCTCCTCAGCCAGAGGCCATAGGCCCCTCCATAGGCCATGCCGGCGAGGTGGGATGCGTGCGCTATGTTGTCCGGGCTGTAGAGCCCGGCCAGGTCAATGGCAACCCATATGAGGAAGGCGATGATGACGTACATGGGAACCCCCATGGCCCAGACTACGGTCCTGGGCCTGAACACTGCAAGGCAGCCCAGCACCGCGAATATCGCTCCCGATGCCCCAAGGGTTGAGGAATAGAATATTATATCAGCAAAACTGGAGGCCAGGCCGCCCAGGAAGAAAACTATAAGGAAGTTCCTGGAGCCAGCCTTCTTCTCGAATATCGAGCCGAACACCGCTAGGGCGAACATGTTGAAATAAAGATGGGAGAAGTCCGCGTGCATGAACATGTGCGTGAGTATGGTCCAGGGCCTCTGGAGGACCTGGCTGCTTACCAAAGCGAGGTTCCCGTAGAAGAAGTCAGGGAGCGCCTGGGAGAGGGCGAACACAGCTATGCAGACCAGGGTGAGCTTCAGGGCCCACCACTGGAATTCCCCCACCGGCTTAGATTTTTCCTTATTCATAGTCATCTAATATAATAGTCTGAATACCATTATTTTATAGATGCGTTGGTTTCTATGTTCGACCTAGCCTTCAAGAACATCATGAGGCAGAGGACCAGGACAATTCTGACAACCCTCGGAATCCTCATAGGGATTGGAGCCATTGTGGCCCTGGGTTCCATAGCCGAGGGCCTTGACTCTGCAGTCCAGAGCGGGCTCGAGCTTGCCGCGGGAAAGATAACAGTCATGGAGAAGGATGCGGGTTTCTTTGGCATGATGGGCGAGCTCGATGATGAGGACGTGGAGATTATAGAGGGGCTCAGCGGGGTCAAGGAGGTTGTCCCGATTCTGGCCTATATTGAAGGTTTTGACATGTCAATGAGCTTTTCATGGCAGGCTATGGGAATCGAACCCTCCAAGGTCGATTACTTCATCGGCGAGAACATCGAATTCGAGAACGGGAGGAACCTTGAGGAGGGCGAGAACTTCGTTGCGGTGATTGGCAAGAGCGTGGCCGATGCATTCAACCTTGAGCCAGGCGACTATTTCACCATAAAGGAAACCGACTTCGAGATTGTCGGCGTCACCGAGCTTACCAACATCCAGGATATTGACATGGGGGTGACAGTCCCTCTGGAGGACCTACAGACAGTCACGGGCGAGGAGACATTCCAGGCAATCTATGTAATCCCGGATGATGTAAAGGATACCGAGAGGGTGGCAGAGGACATAGAGGATGCCAGCGACAGGTTCGATGCCCTCACAACAACAGAGATGGCCAGGATGGCCTCTGACATAGTGGACCAGATAAGGCTCTTCACATTCGGCATCGGGGCAATCGCCGCCCTAGTGGGGGGCCTGGGTGTCATGAACACCATGATAATGGCTGTCATGGAGAGGCGCCGGGAAATAGGCGTCATGAAGGCAATAGGCGCGACCAACAGGAGGGTCCTCCAGCAGATTCTCACCGAATCAGCCATTATAAGCTTCCTGGGGGGCCTGGGCGGCATAGGCCTGGGCATGCTGGGCGCCCTGATAATCAGCGATGTTGTTGGGGGCGGCGCGATAACGGCCACAGTCACTCCGAGTCTGGCCCTGACCGGCCTGGGCTTCGCCCTCTTACTCGGGATTGCGGGGGGCCTCTACCCGGCCAGGAAGGCCTCCATGATAGACCCGGTGGAGGCCCTGAGGTATGAGTAGGGACGTTGCGTCTCTCAGGTTTAACTTCTTCTTGGATAGCGGTTCCTTTGTGCGAATCGCAAGTGCGAGCACCCGTGCGAGAACATGGGCTGCTTCGTTTTGTGACAGGTTCGCATAATAAGGACATGAAGATGTGGAGCGAAAGGTTCGGAGAGGACACGTTGCTCTTCAGCGTGTTCAAGAGCATACGGGACAGCAACAAGGCTGTCTTCTCGTTCGAGCTCAAGGGAGCCAAGAAAGCCATCGAGACATCAATGAAAGACTTGCAGAAGAAGGAAGAAATCCTTGAGAAACCGACATATAAGATAATACTTGATGAGTTCTCAAACAGCAGTATTAACATCAAGATACTTTTCTGGTATGACCCGAAATTTGCGAAGGATAATGACATGTTCCTTACAGAGATAAATGCTGACCTTATCGAAAGAATCAAGAAGGAATCCGACAAGCAGAAAATTACTATACCCTTCCTACATGTTACCCTTTCTGATAGAAGGAAGAAAAGGGCATAATCCCTATATCCATCCCTTTCTCCTGAAATAGAAAGCCATTATAATGGTTATAAAAATCATCACTCCCCAGACAGCGAAATAGCCATATATCCATCTCAGTTCAGGCATGAAATCAAAGTTCATGCCGTATATTCCTGCTATGAATGTCAGCGGTATGAAAACCGTTGCTATTATGGTGAGAACCTTCATGACCTCGTTCATGCGGTTCGAGATGCTGGATAGATAGGTGTCCAGCATGCTCGAAACAGTATCCCTCAGGCTTTCTATTGTGTCAATGACCTGGATAGTATGGTCATATACATCCCTGAGATAGACAACTGTCTTGTCGCCTATGAGCTTTGATTCGCCTCTCGTAAGCCCGCTTATGGCCTCCCTCAATGGCCAGACCGACTTGCGGAGAAGAATGAGTTCCCTCTTCATCGAGTGTATCTTTGCAAGGGTTTCTGAAGTGGGGTTTGTCAAGAGCTCCTGTTCCAGTTCCTCTATCCTATCGCTTATCTTTTCCAGAACAACAAAATAATTGTCAACGATTGCGTCAACGAGAGCATATGCGAGGTAGGCGCTGCCTGATGACCTTATGCGACCTTTTGCTTTTCTTATCCTTTCCCTGACAGGCTCGAAGATGTCACCTACCCTTTCCTGGAAGGATATCACAAATCTCGGCCCGATTATGAAGCTTACCTGCTCGGTCCTTATCTCATCGGTGTCCTCCTCGAAATAGAGCATTTTCAGGACAAAAAAAACATAATCATCAAAATCCTCCATCTTGGGCCTTTGACCAGTATTTACGATATCCTCAAGGACAAGGGGATGAACCTTGAAGTGTTTCCCTACCCTTTCGATAACACCTGTATCGTGGAGACCGTCAATATTAAGCCAGGTAACAGTGGGCTTGTCTTTAAAGGGGAAGCTTTCCTCAACCTTCTTGAGGTCCTTCTCATTCAGTTTCTTGTCATTGTAATCGATAATCCTGATTCGTGCATTCTCCATCGTTTTCTTGCCTATGTGGATAAGCGTTCCTGGTGAAAGTCCTGCCTTCTTCGATATCTTCTTGATGAATCTTGACATAATCTTCGTATTACAATTGTTTTCAGTATAAAAAAGGGTTCAATCAGTATGAGCCCGCTAAGAGAAAAATATAAAGCACATATTGTTCTTCCCGAGACAAATAAATCATCTCTTTCCGATTCTCATAAGCTTATATATGATATCAGCTAAAATAATTCCAATGAAGGGGGAACGGAAATCAACCGAACAATTGCTCATTAGAGACTGCATGGAGGGACCGGAGTATACCATGCGTCAGAGAGCCTTTCAAAGGATTTCGTTCCTTGGTCGTGTTTCCTCCCCCAACCTGGATCCTTTATTGGTTTACGTTTTGGTCATCCATACGGATGCAGACGATAGAGGGAATCATCCCGACCAAAGGCATGTTTATGCACCTGGTCATTGACCCCACCTCCTCCTGACATTAGATTATTTCCATCTTAATAAGGATATTTCAGAATCTCTACACAGATTCGCCAGAATCCAGGGATTTAAATAGAGAAATCATCAAAATACCATGATAACTCCCCAGCATTTCAGGCACCTCATGTGGCACATTTTTGCAGCTACCAAGGGGGGGCAGAAAAGAATAATGATGGTAGTCCTTTTAAGGAAAAGGCCCTTTAATGCCCACCAGCTCTGCAAGGAGCTCGGGGTTGACTACAGGACCATACTCCATCACATCAAGGTCCTTGTGGACAACCAGTTCATAACCTGCGAGGAAAAGAGGTATGGTGAGATGTATTTCCTGACGGAGTTCTTTGAATCCCAAATCGCGGAGTTTGACGATATTGTGAACAAACTTGGAAATAACAATAAATAGAAGCGTGCAAAAGGAGTATGTATGGCGCTTGATATCATTCACCTGGCAATAGGAATTCGTGTTATTAATCTGGTGCTCCTTGCATATCTAATATTCTTCTACTGGAAGAGCTTCAGTAAGATAAAATCAAGCGTTACAACAGGTCTGCTGTTCTTTTCAGTGCTGCTTTTCCTGCAGAACCTGTTCGCAATCTCCTTCCGGCTGCTTTCGGGGGTTGATATAGTCGATGAATTGTCTGTGCAGAACAGCATTCTGAATCTCCTGCAGGCCCTTGGTTTGGCATCGCTGGTTTACATAACGAGAAAATAGAATTGCCAAACCATTATTTCTCATGATCGTAGCTTGGTCTCTTTCTCTTACCTGCTGATGCTGAAATACTCAAATACATATAACAGACCTAAATAAATTCGTATTTCATAATCCCTTCAGAATTCGAGAATACACATAATTTGGATTGTGAATAAATTCTGGAATAGCAATTTATACAGCTTAATGCATTTATCTTATGCTCAGAGGTGTGAGCATGAAAAGAGATAACGGCGTTGATGTTGCGGGGGCAGAAGAGATCTTCGATATCTGTGACAGCTGTGAGCATTTTAACCGGATATACATCTGCGGTCATGGTTATCTTTGCAGGCGATGCCTTGCTGATGAGAAAATGCTGAACAGAATTGGGGGATAAATGAGTTCGACTGGGTGATGACATGTCAGGTTTGCAGCGAGACTGGGAAGACGATGACGATGATTCTGGAGGCGACGACGAGCCGGAAGATGATGACAAAATAGACTGGGGTAATTGACACCCTGAAGCCTCTGATTCGTGAATCATTTTGAAGAGATTCTGGAATAGGCTTAAATAGGGGGTTATAATAAAATAATTTCAGGTGATTTTTTGGAAAAAAAGAAGAAGGCAACAAAGAAGAAATAGATGTTTCAAGTAGGGAATAGCTAAACTAACATTCATTTTTTGACCTGCATGGATTCTTTGAATGCAGGTCTTCTTATTATATGGGTTAGATGGAATAATGCTCAGCAAGAACGCATATTCAAAATATGAAAAAACCAGAATATTGGCAGCCAGATCACTGCAAATTTCGCAAGGTGCACATCCTATGGTAAAAGTGCCTCCAGGCATTCACCAAATACCTTGAGGGCTCCAAGGTATCAAGGTTGGTCTTGATGCTGAGGCCCTTGTTTGAGTTGACAGTGTCGTAGCCAAGGATTTCTTCCTTGTTTGCCTGATATATTTTCTTTGATTTCAGGATTTGCTTTCGAAGTCGGAGAATCCCACGTTCTGAGGGATTCAGTTTGGCAGAGATTTGAGTCTGGTTCCTAATACCCCTCTAATGATTTCAGCCATTCGAGCCCTCCTTGGAGTCAACCATAGCTCGCAAGATAGTGGTCTCTAATACCCCTCTAATGGCTAACGCTTAGAAACCTTATTTCCAAGTATTTTCAGGGCCTGAGAAGCAGGAAACAGGGAGTTAAACCCGCCAGACACTTTATCGGTGAGTAAAAATATCGATAGTTAGGTAGCTCTATATGCGGTTATAAACTTAACATTGAACCTACTTAAACATTCCAATCAACATCTCCATTAACTCCATATGCTTGTCTTCTTGCTTAAAAGTCCTGTTTGGATATGAATATAAAGAATCAAAGTTAAATAACAAAGGTGTTGATAGTATATGAAAAAAAGTGTTTTAATTGTTGGAATTATCACTATATTTTTGTTTGCACTAGTTGTACATGCTGATGATGAAAAAAGAGGCATAGGTCAATCTTGTTTCAAAAATTCACAGTGTGAATACAACTATTGTCTGTTTGACCCACCATATATTGAAACAGGCGTGTGCGCCTGTCAATCAGATGATGACTGCCTGGAGTGCATCGGCCTTAAGTCCTTACATAAAACCTGCGTAAATGGTGTATGCGAAACCTCTTTTGAATCCCCGTTCTGCGATAAGAGATGTAATGCTTTCTGCGAGAACGATGATGATTGTCCTTCAGGGATTGTTTGCGACTCCAGTTCCTGTCACTGTATAAAGCCATGCAGAACAGATGATGACTGCTTTGAGGGCTGCAGCGGATACAAGACCGCCCCCAATATATGCAATAATGGTGTATGCGCTTATGTGGACCATCAGGTCTGTGACAAGGAGAGATGCAATGCACCCTGTGAGACAGATGATGATTGCATTTCAGGTTCTGGCTATCCTTATGAATGTAATACAGACTTCTGCGAATGTGAGATTATTACATCTCAATGTAGGGGTGATGAGGGTTGGATAAAGCAGGGAGAATGTGACACAAAAAAGCCTAGATATTGTAATAATGGCACACTTATAAACAATTGCAGTTTTTGTGGTTGCGATGGTGGATATATCTGCCAACTCGACGGCAGCTGTCTGCCTGACTATGAAAGAATATGTTTAGAAGTTATTCCTGGCCACAATGATGAAAATGCAATCAACAGAATCAATGTTATTTTTATGGGTTATGATTATGCTGATGAACAGGAACTAAAAGAAAGGGTTATTGAATTAATTAATATTGATGGAACTGGTACATGGGATGACAGAGGATTACTTTCAGAAACCCCCTTCAGAGATTATCAAGATAAGTTCAATTTATGGTTCGTAAACAAGACAATTGTTTCTCTTGGTGTAGGCTTTATTGGCGCACTCCCTACTGGCGCATTGAGAGATTTTTGCCCTTCTTATGAAAATGAACAATCTTTATTTTTAATAAAGACTTATGAAAGTAAACGCTCTTACGCAGGTCTTGGTGCTGGTTGGTTGGTATTGTATGATATGTTTCACAGAAGCATCACTTTCAACAGAGACACACTATTGCATGAATTTGGTCATTCTTTTGGAGGTCTTTATGATGAATATATTGTTCATTATTATTCTAGTAACCCTCTTAGTAACAATTATCCAAATGGTCCAAACTGCGATATAGCAAATGAAACAACCGGCTGCCCGAAGTGGTGTTCAGGTGAACCCATTCATGTTGAAGAATTGGAAAGTGCTGTTTGCAGTGATGCAAACGACAGCAATACTTGTTACATTAAAAGTGAAGAGCAAAATCTGCCATGCGAGTGGCTTGGAGATAATGGGGTATTTAATAAGACAGGTTGTGTAAATATTGTAAGTCTATGTACATCTGTTAATGAAAGAGAGAGGTGTTTAAATTCCTCAGGTAATTTCTGGATGAATAATCTTTGTGTTTGGTCATACTATTTGGATCCTTATTTCAAGAGCCATTGTATCCCGTCTTCTTCTGCTGATGTAAATATTGGGAGAGATTGTATAGATGATACAGAGTGTATACAGGGCTGCACAGTAAGCAATTGGTTCAGGTCTTCGCTAGCAAGCAAGATGAGGGTTGCTAATGCACCCTGGAACTATATCAATGAGCAGCATCTGATAAACCTGTTGGAATCCTTGGAAAATCTTACTGCAGGAGAATTAAAAATCGCGGTTAGTGAGAATATAATAATTTATGAACAGTTTGATGAAGAGGGAAATATTGTAGAAGGAGGGATTATTGACTTAGATAATATTAGTGATGAAACTTTAGATAAAATTGACCAGTACATTGAACAGAAAACAGAAGAAACTGTCTTAGGAATTGATGGTAAGATAGATGTCAACAAAGCAAATCCAGTTTTGTTGGTTGAAGCTATTGAGAGCTATTTGGAATCTGAAGAATCAGATGCAGCAGCTTGTAACGGATGCATGGATAACAGTGGTAATTGTCTGCCGATTGGAACTCGAACAGAAGACAACTATTGCGGATTAGATAAAAGAATGAATGAATTCAAGGAAGAGGGCCATGGATGCAACAATAATTTTGAGTGTGAATCCAATATATGCGTTAATGATATTTGTGTTTCTGGTGGACTATGGAAATTATTTCAGAACTGGTTGAATTCTTTTTTTAGCCTGTTCTTTTAACAGGGAATGTTTATTAAACCCCGGAGACGCTTTATCAGAGGTAAGAAAGGATTTCTGATATTTTAATAATAAAACAGCCCATATTATTCTGATGTGATTCTCCATGTTCGACATTGCCTTCAAGAACATAATGCGTCAGAGGACCAGGACAATCCTGACAACCCTTGGAATCCTCATTGGAATCGGGGCCATTGTTGCCCTGGGCTCAATAGCAGAGGGCCTGGATGCTGCCGTACAGAGCGGCCTTGAGCTCACCGCAGGCAAGATAACGGTCATGGATGCCGAATCCGGCATCTTTGGAATGGGGGGCGAACTGACCCTAGAGGACGTCGAGCTAATTGAGGGGCTCAGCGGGGTCAAGGAGGTCGTACCCATGAACTGGCATGCTGAGAACATACAGATATTCCAGGGGCCGGAATGGGTGGCGGTTGGTGTGCCTCCTGACAAGCTTGAATACCTTATCGGCGAGAACACGGAATACGAGGAGGGCAGGGCCTTTGATGAGGGGGAGTCCGGAGTCGTGATAATAGGTAAGACAATCTCGGACATGTATGACGCACACCTTGGCGACACCTGGGAGATAAAAGACGAGGAGTTCGAGGTAGTCGGCGTAACCGAGGAAACGGGCATATCCGACATAGACACCTCCGTGGCGGTCCCCTTTGATGATTTGCAGGATATAATAGGTTCTGATGAGTTCCAGATGATGTATGTCATACCGGATGACGTAAGGGACACAGAGAGGGTCGCAGAGGACATCGAGGATGCGTCAGACAAGTTCAATGCACTCACATCCCAGGAGATGGCGAGGCAGGCTTCTGCCATAGTGAACCAGATAAGAATCTTCACCTTCGGCATCGGGGCAATAGCCGCCCTGGTGGGAGGCCTGGGGGTCATGAACACCATGATAATGGCTGTCATGGAGCGTAGAAGGGAAATCGGGGTCATGAAGGCGATAGGGGCGACTAACAGGATGGTACTCCAGCAGATTCTCACCGAGTCAGCCATGATAAGCCTACTCGGTGGCGCGGGAGGTGTGCTGCTCGGGCTTATCGGAGCAGTTATCCTGAGCAGCGTGATAGGAGGAGGCCAGATAACAGCCACCGTCACACCGGGCCTTGCCCTGACCGGCCTGGGTTTCGCCCTGTTCCTAGGGGTTGTGGGGGGCCTCTACCCGGCCAGGAAGGCGGCCATGATAGATCCTGTGGAGGCCCTCAGGTATGAGTAGTTATCACTAAACAGTAGAAACATTTATATTACTACTTTCCCAAATTATGCCTATGAGTGGCGAAAAATCCCTGATACCTGCAACCAGCATTAGTTTGGTTAGTCCTGATTCTGTAGATGAAAGTATGATTCAGGATGATTTTCTGCTCAACCCTTTTGCAATGATTGCTAAGCAGATGCAGGATGCAAAAACCCCTGGATATTTCTTGCCAGAGATAAGGAGGCATGCCCTGGGGAGCATTTCCAAAGAGAACCTACAGAACGTTGCTGAGCTACTTGAGGCAGACTCATGGAGAAGGGTCAGGAACATGGTCTGGAGGTACAAGGGAAAAGTCAGGATGCCTCATGATATAATAAGAGATTATCAGCAGATTGCAGAGGATGTGGATTCATTGAAGGAATCACATAAGGATTTGCCCTTTATGGCGAGGAGCAGGAAGTCAAATGGATACTTCTGGTGGAACCATGATATTGATTTGCTCAAGACAGCTTCAGATTTGTTAGAAGAAAGAGGAGGCATACTTGGGGACAACATCTCGTATATAGATGAGTTCGCATGCAACATTGGCATTGAGGGGGATTGCTCAAGCTATGATAGTGAGAAGGCACGGGCTTGTTTTGGATGTGATTACAACATCTTCCATGGTGAGAACTACCCAAAAGAGGGTCCTTTCTCAGACAAGGAAGGCCAGGTATTATCAATGGCAAGGTGCATCCAAGAGGCCAGAGAATGGGGTTATGGGAAATTCGAATCAAAAAGAAGGAAGAATCACGTATCTGACTATTATGGGACATGGTTATCAGAGAACGGTAAAAAGAAAGTAGTGTTAACAAAACGCTCCATGATTAGAAGCAATATATGCGATGACTATGGAGCTCGGGTTCATGAAGTTGATGACGAATCACCAGAGATATGTTTTGAGGGATTCAAGAAGAGATATTCTCATCATCCAGACCTTGTGGAAAAAGCGAGGGTTGATGAATTCAGTCACAGTTATGCAGGGGATTATGATGAGAAGGCTGCAACCAAATACAGAGAATTTCATATAGCGAATGATTGCACGGGGCCGATAGTATGAACGAGAGAGAAATCGGGGAGAACATGGCGAAGTTTGGAATGGCCTTAAACAGGCTTGCTCATGTTAGAAGCCAGATAGAACCGAGAATGCCGAATGAGTTTCCTGTTGCACAGGAACACTGTATAAAATATTCACAGAATCCAGATACGTTCTCTTTGTCATTACTAAACCAGATAGGAGAAGACTGGGATAAAGTCGAAAGCGATTATTTGAGAGAGGTAGAAGGCTGTGAATCGAGGATTGGTGACCTTAGAATTCCTGACACTGAAAAGCAGATATTGAGGAATGGTTATAGGGCATTGAAACTACATTCAAAGAATATTGGCGACAGGCTCCGAAAGTACAGGAAAATCCAGGCATCATCAGAGTTTTCTGAAGGCAAAGTCAACGAATTCGCTTCCTGGATGCATGATAAGGCTCCTGGTATCTACCACGAGCTGCAGGGAAGCAGGGAAGAAAGGGGTGGTTTAATATTTTACACAGAGCCTGTATTTGATGTTCAGTTCAAGCCAAACAAAGCAGGAAAGGAACTGAAGAGAATGATAAAGGGATTTAGGAGAGGCAAGCCTCAGGCCATCAACAGTTTGTATAGTCTTTCAAAGGAGCGAATCAAGGCCGAAATACAAAAAGCATATGCTGTTATGCCCGAAGAGGAAGTTGAGAGAAGATTTGGCCATATTGTTGATGATAACGAAAGGCTGCCAGATGGGATAATGACCAAGCCTCTCGAGTCCTATCTGACAAGGTTGTTTGCAGATGTCTATGGGCATGACTCTGAGCATGTCTTTGCTGATGACAGCCTGTTCTCAGGCCCAGGAAAAAGGTTGTTTGCATACTTCCATCATCATAGAGATAGTCCAGACATCCATTATGCAGATAACTTCAGGGGACCTGCTCCAGATGATGTTAAGATAACATGGGAAATTGGACCCCAAGTCCTGTTTGCTCCAGAGAAAGGGAAAATGAACGTCTATTTCATGTCAAGGGGAAATTCGGGCTTAATCGAGACATACTCTGTATAGGGCATATGTGTTTTCTAATACCCCTCTAATGATTTTCGGGGTTTTGGTATCCGAGCAGGTCGGCCATGCCTTGCATGATAGCGGTCTCTAATACCCCTCTAATGGTTAACGCTTAAAAGCCTTAATTTTAACAATTATCAGGGCCTGAATTACAGGAAACAGGAAGTTAAACCCGCCAGACGCTTTATCAATGAGTAACACATTTTAGCACAGGTAAACGTGCTAAAACGTGTACGAAAAAACCGCTACCGCATATTAAAGTGTTGATATTTTTTGTTTAGAACAGCCTGATAGGCATCGAAAGCTTTATTAGTATAGAAATCGAACAATTGTACAATGAAAAGACCAAATAGTTCTAAAAAAGAACAACTGTTCGATAAAGAAACCAGTGAAGAAAAAATAGCCTCGGTCTTCTATACAGACCCATACAGAGAGTTCACTCTCTCTGAGATTGCAGAACTCGCGAGAGTGTCCAAGAGCATGACTAGTACCATACTCAAAGAAATGGAAGAGGGAGGCTTCATTTTTATTGATGAGCTGGGTAAAAAAATCTGGCGGGTGAAGGCAAATATTGAAAGCCCTGTCTTTAAGAACTGGAAAATGATTAACAACCTCACAGAAATAATCACTTCACCAATAACTGATTTCATTGTAGACAAGTTCAACCCGAAGGCAGTTGTTCTCTTCGGCAGCTTCAGGTGGGGGGAAGACCGGAAGGGCTCTGACATAGACATTGCAATCGAGGTTTTTGATGATGCAGAATTAAAGACAACGTCCCTGTCAAGGCTGGCAGACCAGAAAAAGGAACATGAGTTCTCAAAGGAAATTAGGGAGTTTGAGAATGGCATTGAAAGGAACGTGCAGGTGCATATATTCAACAGAAAGAAAATAGACCTGAACCTCTTCAATAATATAGCGAATGGAATTGTATTGTATGGCTTTCTGGAGGTCGGCAAGTAATGGACAAATCTAGGTTGGATTATCTTGTCAGAGAAGGCAGACTTAAGCCAAGGAATCCGGATTCGCCCAGGATAAAATCCATCATAAAATCCGCAAGGGAAAATGCAGAAACAATAAGAAAGATTTCCATAACCGACCAGACAGCCACGATAGTTTTCAGAGAACTCTATGAAAGCATAAGGCAGATAGGAGATGCCAGGCTGTGGTCTCTTGGGTTCGAGCCATTGAGCCACGATGTCAGCATGGAGATACTCACTGAGATGGATATAAAAGAAAGAGTAAAGCTGAACAAACTTCACAGATTCCGCAGGACAAGGAACAACGCAAACTACAGAGGATACATGATATCGGTGGAGGAAGCGAAGGAGATATCTGAGTTCTGGGATACGTGTGCTGATGACATGATTAGAAGAATTACTTCTTAAAGCCTTGTTTCAAACAATTTTGTGGGTCTGACAAGCAGGGAACAGGGAGTTAAACGCTGTAGGCGCCTTATCAGGGAATAAGGCCCTTTCTGCGAGAGGCTTGGCAGCATGTTCTGAAACCCTTTATTTAATTCTGCCAATAATATAATGGGGGTTCCATGTTCGACATTGCCTTCAAGAACATAATGCGTCAGAGGACCAGGACAATCCTGACAACCCTGGGAATCCTCATAGGCATCGGCGCAATCGTGGCTCTGGGATCCATAGCCGAGGGCCTGGATGCTGCCGTACAGAGCGGCCTCGAGCTCACCGCAGGCAAGATAACGGTCATGGAGAAGGACGCAGGGATGTTCGGTATGATGGGAGAGCTCGATGATGAGGACGTGGAAACCATAAATGGGCTAAGCGGAGTCAAGGAGGTTGTCCCAATCCTGGCCTATATTGAAGGTTTTGATATGTCAATGAGCTTTACCTGGCAGGGTATGGGAATAGAGCCCTCCAAGGCAGATTACTTCATCGGGGAGAATATCGAGTTCGAGAACGGGAGGAACCTTGAGGAGGGCGAGAACTTCGTGGCTGTTATAGGCAAGAGCGTGGCCGATACATACAACCTTGAGCCAGGGGACTACTTCACCATAAAGGAAACCGACTTCGAGATTGTCGGCGTCACTGAGCAGACCAATATTCAGGACATTGATATGGGTGTGACAGTCCCACTCGAGGACCTCCAGGCAGTCACGGGCGAGAACACCTTCCAGGTAATCTATGTGATCCCCTATGACGTCAAGGACACCGAGAGGGTTGCAGAGGACATCGAGGACGCCAGCGACAAGTTCGATGCCCTGACTACCACAGAGATGGCCAGGATGGCCTCCACAATCGTTGACCAGATAAGGATATTCACCTTCGGCATCGGCGCCATAGCTGCCTTCGTGGGCGGCCTTGGAGTAATGAACACCATGATAATGGCTGTCATGGAAAGGCGCAGGGAGATAGGCGTCATGAAGGCAATAGGGGCAACCAACCGAATGGTCCTCCAGCAGATTCTTACCGAATCTGCCATGATAAGCTTCATAGGCGGCCTGGGCGGCATTGGCCTGGGCATGCTGGGCGCCCTGATAATCAGCAATGTTATCGGGGGCGGTGCGATAACGGCCACGGTCACCCCCAACCTGGCCCTCACCGGCCTGGGCTTCGCCCTGTTCCTCGGGATTGCGGGCGGCCTCTACCCGGCCAGGAAGGCTGCCATGATAGACCCGGTGGAGGCTTTGAGGTACGAATAGAAACCCTCTTTATCTGTTTGGGGAACACTTATGTCATTACATCTTATTCTCTTAGCCTATACCTTTGAGGGCAACCTGAATCCTTTCAACGAATTCCTTTGCGTTATCCATCAAATCCTTTAATACGGTTTCTTCAGCTTCTGTCTCAGTCCCGTACTGGAAATCTTCCCTCAGGGTTTTGGCATCCCACAATCCAATCTCTTTGGCTGACCTTACCATTTCAATGAGGGATTTGTCAATATCCAGAATACCTTTGTCAATGAAATATTCAACTGCGTTTATGGTGCATTCCTGGTTTCTGCTTTCATAGCCAAGCTTGTATAAAACCGCAAGCAACGAGTGATACATCGCATAGAATGCAGCAGATATGGACCAGTCTGAATACCTTTCTGAGAAATCGACCATTGCATCCAGGTTATGAAGAGCCTTTTTTATATATTCGTTCGACTCCTCTTTATTGGGTGTTATCTTCCTTAGTCCTCTATGCTTTCCTCCCTGTTCACCCTTCTTCAGGCACCATCTGAATTTCTTCTCAACCCTGTTCATTCTTCATCACCCTAAAAATAACCGACTCTCCCCAAAGGATTATACCAGTCTTTATTATATCAGCAATAACCTCATCTCCCCCTTTTACGTTTTTCTTGAAATCCCTTGATGTCATGAAGAGTGGGCTTATTGTTTTGTTCCTCCTTCTGGAAAGAGCCAGGCAGAGCCTTCTTAGCTCTTTTATTTTTTCTTTCTCAGCAACAAAAAGGACATCGATATCTCTTGGCTTCTCGGTTTTTAGTATGGAACCAAAGATGATGCATGTTTTTGCAAATCCCTTCCACTTGATTATCTCATTTGCATATATATCAGCCAATGGTATTGATTTTAAGGTTTTTTCCCTGTTCTCAATCAGCACAAGTTCAGAGAGCTTCTGGGCCTCATCATTTTCCAGATTTATATAATAGAAAACAGCATTCCCGAGCACATCCTTCTTTAGTACGCCCTTCTCTTTCAGATTTTTAAGAGCATTATATGTCCCCCCGACGCTTATGTTCGTATGTCTTGCAATCTCATTTATATTGAACCTTCCCCTGTTCCTTACAAGAAAATTCATAATCCCGTGCACATTCTTTTGGATCATAGGCATTCAGATTTCTGAATAATTATTCAATTATTTGAATAACATATTTAAATAGTTTTCTTTTCCAAATTGACGGCCTGGGCGGCATCGGCCTGCTGGGCGCCCTGATAATCGGCAATGTTATTGGGGGCGGTGCGATAACGGCCACGGTCACCCCCAACCTGGCCCTCACCGGCCTGGGCTTCGCCCTGTTCCTCGGGATTGCGGGCGGCCTCTACCCGGCCAGGAAGGCTGCCATGATAGACCCGGTGGAGGCGTTGAGGTACGAATAAACAAACCAACATAATGGAGTTCATCCTCAATCCCTGAAGCGGTTTCTGAAGACAACAAACAAGGCAACCGAGATGAGGCTGGCCGCGCTGCCGTAAATAAAGGCTATATCAGGGGTGACTTGCCACAGCAAACCGGCTATCAGGCTGGCAGGCAGGGCCACCAGGCCTGTTGCAGTGTGGAAGGTTCCGAGGGCAGTTGCCCTCAATTCTCTTGACGACAGGTCAGACACAAAGGCCCTCTGGTTCCCGTCAATCATTGCATAGACCATTCCGTAGAGGATGAACAAGACTATAAACGCTGTCAGTGAATTGAAGAGTGCGAAACCAAGCGATGTCAGAGAAAACAGAAGATAGCCGGATATTATGACCTTTTTTCTTCCTATTCTGTCAGAAAGGCTGCCAAAGGGAATGGCGAATATGGCATAGAAGACATTGAACAGGACGTACAGAAGAATGGGCACGCCTATCGAGAGACTGCCTGTGAACAATCCCTGTGTCCTGAGAATGAAAAACATGTAACTGAAGTTTCCCAGCGCAAACACACTGGAGATTATGATGAACAGCCTGAGGTGTCCAGGAAGGGTTTTAAGGCCTATCCTGAAGGCTACGTCCTGAGGTTTTCTTTTTCCCTCCTTCACGGAGCGCAACGGAATAAGGGAAAGGAATGCTAGAATCGCGGCAACGAATATTATTGAATTGAAACCGAATCCCAGGAACCAGAACAGAATGAAGACAACCACTGAACCCAGGATTGCCCCAGAGGTGTCGAGGGTCCTGTGCACTCCAAACCCCCTACCCCTCTCCCTTGGCATGGAATCCGCTATGATTGCGTCCCTGGGGGCTGTCCTCAGGCCCTTTCCCACCCTTTCAAGAGAGGAAAAAACAAGTATGTGCTGCCATGCCCTTGAGAAGGAGAGCAGCAGCCTGAAGGCAGCCGAGGTCAGATAGCCAGAGGAGACGAATACCTTTCTCTTTCCTGTTTTGTCAGACCAGTACCCGCAGACAACCTTCAGCAGGCTTGATATGCTCTCCCTCAGCCCGCCAATTAGTCCGATAATGAGGCCGGTTCCGCCCAGGGAGGCAATAAACATCGGCAGTATCGGCATTATCATCTCGCTGCTTAAATCATTAAGAAAGCTGACAATGCCGAGCAGGAGCACGTTGGCGCTGATTCCCCCCACATATTTATTTTCCATAGTTCATGTATTGGAAGGTAAACTAAAAGATTCCTTGGTGTGTGACAGGCGGACAGGTGAGGAGTCAGAGAAATAATATTTAAATGCATAATACAAATATCCACCATGAAAATACCAATTAATTACAAGGTTCTCTCAGTTATCCTGTTGTTGGCTGTTTTGCTTCTGGCAGGACAGATAGGACTCAATGCCTACAGCGGATACATGACAGAGACTGTGAGTGATTCATATACAGCTGGCTACGGTGACGGTGTGGCAGCAGCAATAAGGCAGCTTGTGGTTGAGACAGGAAACTGCGATCCGGTTCCTGTTCGTTTCGACAATGTCACAAGGAACCTGATAGACATAGCATGCCTGCAGCAGGGCTGAGTCCTCTTTAAGGCTCTGAGGCACAGCACCCAATTCGGTTACAGTTTTTTATATTCTCATTCCCCTTCACAGATTTATTTACAAGATTCAATAATATACTATGGAGCACCCCTACAGAAGGTACCTGATACTGTTGCCACTTATCCTGGCTGCTATGCTTCTGGCAGCCTCAATGACAGGATACCTTGTTTACAGGGATTATTCCTACACAGACAGTATCGGGGTGCTGGCAGACAGCGGCACAGAGAGCTTCTCATGGAGTCCTGAAACCCCCGGAGAGCTCGAGTATGTAATGATATCAGGCTTCGTCAGGGGCAACGGAAGCGCGCGCGTCTACCTGCAGAGTGGGGATGAAAGACACCTTATTCTAGACAGCGAACACCTCTCAGCAGCTTCTGCAGGCTCCCCTGTAACAGGCATACTGGCCGGCCTGGATATGAACGAATCAGGAGGGGATTCCGGCGAGCCTGTATCTGGCGAACTGCCGCAGGGAAGCGAAACAACAGAAACCGATTATTCCCAGGAAGCCCCAGAGGAGGCAGGCCCTTCAGGAGGGGAGCCCGCTCCTGATGAGGCCGAGGAAGGCGGGACACCTGAGGAAACAATTCCAGCCGGGACTGCGGAAACTCAGCCAGAAGAGAGCGCGGCAAATGAAACAGAACCG
>CAZAEI010000010.1:0-7788 GCA_964484305.1 uncultured archaeon | reverse complement strand
AATGAAACAGAACCGGCCCAGACCCCTGAGAATGTCACAGGGCCGCTGAATGCAACTGAAGAGAACATGACAGGCTACGAGGAGCCAGCTAATGTCACAGTCCCTGAATCAAACGTAACAGAGCAGGCGAATGAGACCCTGCTGCCTGATAACGTGACAGGGGCTAACGTGACAGGGCCTGCAGGAGAGGAGAACATAACAGAAGAGGTGCCTCCTGTAACAGAGCCGGTTGAGATGGCCTTTGAGGGTCAGTGTATTGACACATGCTCCCTGGAGGGCTTCTCAGAAGAAAGCTACCTGCTTGTCTTCGAGATAGAGCCCGGGACAGTTATGAGAATTGACAGCATAGAATATTCCATCAGGGTTCCCCAGGAACCAGAGAACGTAACAGCCCCTGAAAACATCACAGAAACCCCGCCTTCTGAAAACCTGACAAATATAACAGCCCCTGAAAACATAACCGGGCTCCTGGAAGCAAACCTGACATTTTTTGAATGTATAGGCCTAAACAAGAGCATCCAGCTCCTTTCAGCCGAGCTCCTGGATATGTGGGCCAGGGGCTTTGGCATGCATAAATGCAACTCAACAGAGGACTGCAACGAGAAGATATCATCCATGGCCTCGGGGGGCATAATAACGCTTGAGGGGGCCCTGGAGTGCAGCGGAGACTGTCTCGAGTTCAGGGATTCCATGAATATAATCCTCGACTGCATGAACAACCCAATAACCGGAAACGGCAGTGGCAGCGGGATATCCCTGGAGAACTCCACCTATGTTATAATAAAGAACTGCGACGTGAGCGGCTTTGAGAGGGGCATAGCGCTTGACAAGGATTCTGACTTCAACATAATAACCAACACCAAGGCCGGCTCGAATGTAAGGGACATAACCATACCATCATCAGTTTCCAATATAATGAACAACATAAATGCCACAATAACTGTCTCAGGACGGGGTGCCTGACTGCCAGCCCTTCAGCCGGGTTTCAAGCTTTTATCATATCACATCATATAATAAAATATGAATTCTGGCGTTGCAGGAGTCTTGGTTCTGTCCTGGCTTGCGTTTTTCACACTAGTTCCTTTCTCCTCATCCATATCGGTTGGTGAGGATGACTACACCTCGAATTTCACGACAATAACAAGGGGCGGCGGAAATGCCTCGGCCTCGGATATCAGTGGGCTTTCCGCCATTGACCAGTTCGGTTACGGCATAACAGAATCCGGAGAAACCAAGATGAAGCTGGGGTTGATGTACCTTCTTGCGGGACCCAAACCATTCTATATATATCTAGAGAGCCCTGCAAACAACTCGATTAACACCACAGACAGGACCCCGGACTTCACCTTCAATGTCTCTGGCAACATCGTTACAGACTACAACTGCTCCCTCTGGACCAACAGGACGGATATAGGCACGGGCACGCCCGTCCTGAATGCCTACAACTCATCAACCGAGAACGGAACCTCGACAACACTGACAAGCCAGAGCCTGGCAAACGGATACTATGAATGGTGGGTGGAATGCACTGACAATGTCCAGGATACATCCAACCAGTCAGACAAATGGAACCTCAGCATACAAATCCCCTCCATAAACATATATGTTGACCACCCCCTCAACCAGAGCTATTCCAGCCAGCACCTTAACCTCAACATAACGGTCTCCAGGGACGCCTTTTCCTGCTGGTGGAACCTGGACCAGGGAACCAACCACACCATGACGGGCTCGGGAACCGACTGGGACGACGTGATAGACACGGGCGGCGACGGCCTCTTCCACCTCCTGGTCTACTGCAACGACACCAACGGCGACCTCGGTTACAACAGTACTATATATTTCACAGTAACCACCATGCAGATAAAGCTCACCAGGCTCTTCTGGCCAGACCCCCTCATGGCAGGCGAGAACGAGACCGTTGATGTCAACACCACGGTCAAGGTCAACCGCACAGTAAACGATGTCTACCAGATAAACATCACCGACCAGATACCCTGGGACTTCACCCCACCCCAGGCCTCCCAGGTAACGGTCTACTTCTTTGACTACTCCGAGTGGGAGCAGACAGACATAACAACCAACGCCACTGTCAGCATTGATATCCTTGACCAGTCAGGGAGCCTTCCCACACTTCTGATGGTCAACATAACCAACATCTCCCAGACCGATGCAGGGGGCTACCTCCAGGAGAACGACTCCATACTCCTTGTCTATACCATGACATCATCCCAGATGGAGGCCGCAAGCTACCGCCTTGTCTATACCAATGCCACTGTGACAGACAACACAAGCCAGGAGAAGTCGGACTGGCTCCTCGAGAACATCACCGCCTTCCAGGTGGTTCTGAGGGGCTACAAGACCATATCCATACCAGACCTCTCCAACCCCCAGAACCTGAGCGTGGAGATAATATTCACCTCCATGGGAGGTCCGACCTCTGGCATCTACATAGCAGACTACCTCCCTGACGGCGCGAACATCACTGACCTGAACGTGACACTCTACAACTCCAGCAAGGGGGCCTGGGTCCAGCTGGTCAACGGCTCGGACTACTACATCGACCTTGACAACCCCCTGGACCACATCCTTCCCGGAGGAGAGAACGTTGATGTCTACCACTACAACTTCAGCTATTCCTGCAGTAACTGGGACTGCAACCTCTACAACAACGATACAATCAGGATAGAATACAACGTGACCATCTTGGGAGGCGGCTCCTGGATACTCCCGACCATCATCGCCGGCTACGACCCAACCTACAAGAAGCACATAAAGACCGAGATGCACGCTGAGCTGAGCGTGCCGCTTTTCGATGTCGAGCTCGAGCTGATTACAAAGCTCCTCAGCCCAGGGGATACGCTCATGGCACTTCTGAAGCTCCTGAATGTCGGCGGACCCAAGGCAAAGGTGGATGTGGCTGCAAGCTATTCAGCCAGGACCATGGACGGGGAGCTTATCACCGAGGCCACTGACACATTTGCCGTGGTTGAGAAGAAGGAAAAGGAGCTTTCACTCGACCTTCCAAGGGACATAAAACCAGGCCGCTATACATTCGAGGCCTTTGTCACCTATACAGGAAGGGAGGCCATATCCACCAGGGTTTTTGAGGTGACAGGTGAAGGGGCAGGGGTTCCGGGCCTTGGCGGGAGCTGGCTCTACATACTCATAGCTACACTGGCACTCTTCCTAGGCTTCATGTACATCAGGCTGGGAAGGAGAATAGGCAGGGTAGAGCAGTCCAGGCCTGGCTAAAACAGAATCCCTCAAAAAATGCTGTCGAGCCCTGAAACCAAACACCTCCAGATTTCTGTCGACATCTGAGACCCCCTTTATCGACACTTCATTATATATTTCCTATAACCACCAATTATACTGCATATTACAGTTAATTAATAAAAAATTGGCTTGCTATATATCGAAAAATGAAAAGCCCTGAAGAAACATATACCGAAAAATATATTTTCTGGAATACAAAAGTATTTAAAGGAGTTGCTTCCAAAAAATAAAACGTTAAAACGAAACGTTTATTCGAAACGTTAAAACGAAACGTTAAAACGAATCGAAAAAACGATTCGAAAAATGGAACTGAACCACTCAGACATACTTGGCGGCGTGTCTAGATGGCATCGGAGATAATACCAATAATAGGAACGAAGACAAAGCAACTTGTACTTATTTTTCTATCGAACCATAAGGAGGAGTTCAGCGTCAAGGGCCTTCATGAGCAGCTGGACATACCCGAGTCCACACTGAGCAAGAACCTTGACAATCTCAGAGAGTCAGGAATCCTTAATGCAAGGAAAGAGGGCAAATTCAAATATTATATCTTGAATCCGAGGTTCGCTTCTGCCTTCAGGGAGAGCTTCAGGGGCCTTGGAAAGGCCGCCTCAGCCCTCAACAAGAAAGGAGCTGCGGTGTTTGTTCTGCTCTTTCTTGCCCTTTTCTTTACGCCCCTTGCTGTGCAGGCAACCCAGATACCCCAGGCCCTGAATGTCCAGGGAAAGCTCACCAACTCCACCACCGGGGCCGCCCTTACCGGTGACTTCAACCTCACATTCAGGCTCTACAACCAGCCCTCCGGAGGGACAGCCCTCTGGGCAGAGAGCCAGGAGCTTCAGACCGGTGACGGGGTCTATGATGCGGTTCTCGGTCTCACCCAGTCCCTCACTCTGGACTTTGACAAGAACTACTACCTGGGCATTGAGGTCAACTCAAGCGGGGAGATGACACCCAGGGTCAATATCACCTCCGCTCCCCACACCTTCAGGGCCATAATGGCCGAGAACCTCACCTGCACGGACTGCCTCGATACCACCCAGATCCAGGATGTCTACGTATCCAACCAGGGCGACGAGATATCCGGGGACCTCAATATAACAGGCTCCCTGAACGTTTCTGAGAACATAACATCCTCCTACGGCATCTTTGACTTCCTTTACGAGAGTGGCAACCCCCTGACCAGCCTCTACTGCGCCCTCACGGGCTGCACCATGTCCGGGACCCTGGAGTCCCAGGACCTCATCCCAAAAACGAACAAGACCTATTCCCTGGGCAACGCATCAAACTACTACTCAGACCTCTACATTGACTCGGCCACGATAGACACATCAGCAACCGTGGGGGGCCAGCCGGTATGCCTTGAGGACGGCACCAACTGCCCCGCAGGCTCCTCCTCGGTCTCCCCCTGGACCAATAACACAGGCTACATCTATACCAAGAGCGGCTACCCCGATGACGTCAATGTCTCCGGCCAGCTCACCGTGGGCGGCGGATTCGAGGACGCTGACGGCGGCCTCACAGTGGACGACCAGGGCAACATCTTCACAGACGGCAGCCTCACCTTCTCAGGCGAGACCTATACAGCGCACGGCCAGGACATCAACGGCTCCATAATCCCCATGTTCAATGAGCTCTTCTCCCTTGGAAACACATCCCTTAACTGGCTCAATCTCTATGCCAAGAACATCTATGAGGGCGGAAGCCCCCTGACCAGCCTCTACTGCGCCCTCACGGGCTGCACCATGTCCGGGACCCTGGAGTCCCAGGACCTCATCCCAAAAACGAACAAGACCTATTCCCTGGGCAACGCATCAAACTACTACTCAGACCTCTACATTGACTCGGCCACGATAGACACATCAGCAACCGTGGGGGGCCAGCCGGTATGCCTTGAGGACGGCACCAACTGCCCCGCAGGCTCCTCCTCGGTCTCCCCCTGGACCAATAACACAGGCTACATCTATACCAAGAGCGGCTACCCCGATGACGTCAATGTCTCAGGTGACCTCACAGTAGAGGGAAACATCTCGGGGGGCAGCCCTGTCAAGCTCGTGGGCGGCATGACGGTTGATACAGACTCCCTTGTCGTGAACGGCACCACTGGCAACGTCGGCATCGGGACAACGGAGCCGGGAGCGAAGTTGGAAGTAAACGGTGGGAATTTGTTAGTTTCTGATGATACCAATAGGAGACAGATAATAGTTGGTGGTCCAAGTACCGCCAGCGGGGCAGTAGGAGATTTTGGATTAGATACAAGCGATGATGTGAATGTTGGTGGTATTAGTTATTGGCGAGAAAGTTTTAGGACTGATACATTTGGCACAGGCGCAGGAAGTCTTGTCTTTTATAAAAGTCCAGGTACTGCTACTGACTGGGTAATGGGATTGAAACCAAATAGTGATGTTTCATTTAACGGCAACGTCGGCATCGGCACGACGAGTCCTTCAAAACCTCTTCATATTAATGCAAGTGCAGGAGCTGAAATCTTAAGATTAGAAGATGGTGGTGCAACTTCTGTTGATAATGCGAATCCTTACTTAGGATTTAGAGGATATAACACTGATTTAGGATATTTAGGTTATGGAAGTAGTGGAAATTCGGATATTGTATTAGATAATTATCAGGATGCGAGCATAACATTTTGGACTAATAATTCGCATGTAATGACTTTACAATCAGGCGGCAACGTCGGCATCGGGACGACGAGCCCTGGGGCGAAGTTGACGGTTGATAATGGAGGTACTGGTTCATACTGGTATGCAACTTCCACTACTTTATTAGCTACTCCTAGCAATCAATACGCTGCAGCTGGGATAAGTGCATCTGTTAGGGCGGATAATGCAGATAGTGCGAGAGCTATCTATGCAACAACTAGTGGCGGTAATACTAATGCATTTGCAGGTTATTTTGAGGGTAAAATGTATATGAGCGGCAACGTCGGCATCGGGACAACGAGCCCACAGCAAAAACTTCATGTAAATGGCTCTGCAATAATCAACGGAACTCTTAATATGGATTCTAATAAGATAACCAACTTGGCAAATGGAACATCAGCTCAGGATGCTGTTGCTTATTCACAGCTTCAGGCAGTCAATGTCACAGTTACAGGAGATTATGTGCCTTACACAGGAGCAACAAAGAATGTTGATTTAGGAGCTCATAATCTCACTGTTGACACAAACATTCTTCATGTTGATTCAACTAATGACAGGGTTGGCATCGGGACGACGAGTCCGGGAGCGAAATTAGACATTAACGGAGATATACATACTAACGGAAAGATATATACAAGTAAGAGCACTTCTGTAGCTCCAGGTGGGGGGTATCTTGAAGGGGGTGGAATGAATTTGATGACTAATGCCGCATCTACTTTTGAATCAGGCACAACTGGATGGTCTCCAAGGTCTGGGCTTTCTCTTAGTTCAAGTAATGAACAAGCATTCAGTGGAAGTTACTCTCTAAAAGCATACTCTGATAGTGCTGCTGAGCAGTTTCAGTTTGGAGTGAATTATGGTACTGCTTTGCAAGACGATGAAGAAGATGATTTTGTAGCATCTGCTTGGGTTTACCTGCCTACTGCTGGAGGATTAACGTCAGTATATTGGAGTTATCGGGATGGGGGAAGTAATTTTTTTACTGGAGGAACATATTATCAGTCTTATACTGTTACTACTTTAGATAGCTGGCAGAAGATAGTTCTTCCTTTTAAGGCGCAAGCTGTTTCAGGTGCTGGATATTTATACTTTTATGCTCAAGGTGCAGAGAATGACGATTACATGTACATAGATAATGTTCAAGTTCAAAGAGGAACAATTCCTACAGAACATAGTCCGCTTGCCTGCGACCCTTCGGGTAATTGCGTATTGTTAGACGGCAACGTCGGCATCGGGACGACTTCTCCAGATGCAACGCTTGAGGTTATAGGAAATGCTATTATTGGAGCAGAAGGAGATGGTTTAGTTATTAGTTCAGATGGATATTTATCTGACGAGGATGATGATATACATTTTAGTGATGCTCTTGATATGGATAATCATGCAATAGTAGATATAAATTGGGCTAGTTCAGACGACGGCTCAGGCTCGGGCTTGGATGCTGACTTGTTAGATGGACAAGAAGGGAGTTATTACATGCCAGCATCAACAGATATTTGGGTGAATGAAAGCGGGGATACGATGAGCGGAAATTTGAATATGGGAGATAATTTAATAACTGCTGTTGGAAGCATTGACTTAGATAGCGCAGTAAACACAGATGATGATAGGGCTGTTCTTGATGTAGGATACATCGAATTTGTAAATAAAGAAAATGATGATATTTTAGCTCAAGATGGTGTTATGTATTTTGATGGTTCAGAAGGATGGATGGGTTATGATGGCTCTGATTATAGAACTTTCATTACAGACTATCAAGCTGAAACACAAGATTTGACAGTTCGATTAGAGAATCTCTATGTTGATAGCAACGTCGGCATCGGGACAACAAATCCATCAAGTAAATTAGATGTTA